>CAZMXS010000077.1:0-23292 GCA_964570325.1 uncultured Verrucomicrobiota bacterium
TCGTCATGTCCGTCAGCAGCACCAGCACGCGCTTGTTCTGCAGCGCGAACTGCTCGGCCACGGCCAGCGCGACGTCCGGCACCAGCAGGCACTCGACCGTCGGATCGGCGGCGGTGTGGATGAACAGCACCGAGCGGGACATCGCGCCGTGCTCCTCGAGCGTGTCGCGGAAGTACAGATAGTCGTCATGCTTCAGGCCCATGCCGCCGAGGATGATCACGTCCACCTCGGCCTGCAGGGCAATGCGCGCCAGCAGTTGGTTGTAGGGCTCGCCGGCGACGGAGAAGATCGGCAGCTTCTGCGATTCCACCAGCGTGTTGAACACGTCAATCATCGGGATGCCGGTGCGCACCATCTTGCGCGGGATAATGCGCTTGGCCGGGTTCACCGACGGCCCGCCAATCGCGATCATGTTCTCGGCAATCGCGGGGCCCTTGTCGCGCGGGACGGCGCTGCCGGTGAAGACGCGCCCCAGCAGGGAATCCGAAAACGGCACCTGCATCGTGTGGCCGAGGAAGCGCACGTGCGCGTCGGTCGAAATGCCGCGGCTGCCGGCGAAAACCTGCAGCGATACACGCGGACCCTCCAGGCGGATCACCTGCGCCAGCGACGTGCCGAACTCGGACGTCACCTGCGCCAGTTCGCGGTACGACACGCCCTCCGCGCTGACGGTGATCACGTTGCCGGCAACCTGTTCGATCTGGTGGTAAACCTTATGCATAGTCCGTCACCTCCGCGCACAGCTTCTCGATCTTCGCTTCGAGCGCCTTGAACTCGGCCGCGTCCATGGCCACCCGGTTCCAGTCCTTGGTCACCTGGGTCAGCGCCTGGAAGAACTTCCGCGCCGCGTCCTTGCTGTCGAACTTCATCCGGGTCTTGAGAATCTTCACGATCCGGCCGAACACATACTGCTGGCGCTCGGCGGGCGTCGCGGCGTCAATTTCGTGGTAGGCGTCCTGCTGCAAATAAACAGCGTCCACATACTCGGCTTTCAGGTAGAGCGTGAAGTCTTCAATGGACGTGCCTTCCTCGCCAACCACCTTCATCATCTGGTTGACCTCATTGCCCTCGCGCAGCATCCGGCGCGCCAGGCTGACATCGTCCTCGGCCACCACGCTCCGGTACTTGCTCCAGCTCTCGAGCGGGTTGATGGCCGGGTAGCGCCGCGCATCGGAACGTTCGCGCGACAGGCCGTGGAACGCGCCGACCACCTTCAGTGTGCTTTGCGTTACGGGCTCCTCGAAATTACCGCCGGCCGGGCTGACCGTGCCGCCGATCGTCACCGAGCCCAGCGTGCCGTCGTTGAGGCGCATCACGCCGCCACGCTCATAAAACGCGGCGATAACCGATTCGAGGTAAGCGGGGAACGCCTCCTCGCCCGGGATCTCCTCAAGGCGGCCGGACATTTCGCGCAGGGCCTGGGCCCAGCGGGAGGTCGAATCGGCCAGCAGCAGGACATTGAGCCCCATCTGGCGGTAGTATTCGGCGATCGTCACCGCCGTGTAGACCGAGGCCTCGCGCGCGGCCACGGGCATTGAGCTGGTGTTACAGATGATCAGCGTACGCTCCATCAGGCTCTTGCCGGTCCGCGGATCCTGCAGGTGCGGAAACTCACGCAAAGTCTCGACCACCTCGCCGGCGCGCTCGCCGCAGGCGGCAACAATCACGATATCCACCTCGGCGTAACGACTGGTGATTTGCTGGAGCACCGTCTTGCCGGCGCCAAACGGGCCGGGAATGCAATAGGTGCCGCCGCGCGCGACCGGGAAGAACGTGTCAATGATGCGAACCTTGGTGACCAGCGGCTCGGTCGGGCGCAGGCGCTCGGCATAGCACTTGATCGGGAGTTTGACCGGCCAGGTCTGGACCATCGTCACCTCGAGCGAATCGCCCCGTTCGTCCTTGAGCACCGCAATCACTTTGTCAATTCCGTACGCCCCTTTCGGCGCGATCTCCTCGACCGTGTGGACGCCCCTGAAGCGAAACGGCACCATGATCCGGTGGGTGAAGATGCCCTCGGGCACCGTGCCCAGCGTGTCGCCGGCGGCGACCTTCTGCCCCATCTTGACGACCGGCGTAAATTCCCATTTCTTCGCCCGGTCGAGCGCTTGCAGATAAGTGCCGCGCTGGAGGAAGAAACCGCACTTCTCGGCCAGCTCGGGCAGGGGATTCTGCAAACCATCGTAGATTTGAGTCAGCAGCCCGGGGCCCAACTCGACCGCCAGCAACTCGCCCGAAAACTCCACCGCATCGCCGACATGCAGCCCAACAGTATCTTCAAACACCTGCATCTCGGCCAGCCGTCCGCGGATCCGAATGACCTCAGACTTCAGGCGCAGGTCGTTGACGCGCGCATAGGCCACTTCGTTCTGGATGACCGGCTTGTCGAACTCCACCGTCACCAGGTTGCCATTTACCCCGACGATTCTGCCGACGTTCGTGCTCATAGGCCTTCTCTTTCTATGCCAGGCGAATCAATTCTGGATTTTTGATTTGCAATTTACGATTGAAAGGCAGGGCTGAACACCGAACAAACGGTAAAGATTCCTCGTCGCCCGCCCGCGACGGACTCCTTCGGAATAACAGACTCTGCCTTTGCCGCTTCACCATTCACCCGCTCCAATTTCAGGTCTCCGGTTTCATCCTTCCGGTTTCGCCCTGACCAGTTCCTCCACCCGCTGCCGCCCCGGTTCGTCCTTCAGCCCCGCCCAACGCGCGGCAATCTGGAGTTTGACGGCGTAAGCCAGCACAGCGGAAAGTCCGAACGCCGCGCGCAGGGCCAGGTCATCGGCCAGTTGCCAGCGGCAACGGTCCAGGGTCAATTCGCGCTCCAGCGGATTGGGCTTGGCAAACGCGTCCGTTACGGCCTTTTCGACCACCCCGCTATAACCGCGATGGTCCTTCAAGTAGCCGCGCGCGTCCACGCCCAGGCGGCCGGCCCGCACCGTCGCAATCGTGTTGCGCATCTGGGCGTCCAGCGCATACCAACCGCGGCAGAAATCCGATGTCCCCGTGTCCATCCGGCCCGCCAGCAGCAAATCCAATTCCGCCAGCTCGGTATCGCGCAGCACCCCCGCGCACTTGGAACGCAACTCGGCCGCCGAAAACGGCGGCGGCTCGCCGAAAACCAGAGCCGGCAGGCTGGCCACGAGGTAGTAGTGCATTACTTTTTCGCGCCTTCCGCCGGTTTGGCATCCTGCCCATTGCCGCTCGCGGCGGCGTGGACAATCTTTGCGAGATCCTGCCGCAGGAAATTGGTCAGCGCCTCGGCAATCGCTTCGCGGGTAAAATCGTGGTACACTTGCCCGCCCTTGACGCCGACGCGGAAGCCCTTGAAGATATTGTTGTCGGCGTGCACCTCGACACCGCCGGCCAGCTTCTGGTGGTATTGCGCCGCAAAAAACTTTTTAAGCTGCGCCTCGTCCTGCGGGCTGACCAGCACCTCGATCCGGCTCTCGGTTCCACCGCGCGCGAAATAAGCCTCGGTCATCTTCACCAGCATCTGTTCGAGCACTTCGATCCGCAGGGCCTTATCCACCGCTCCGCCGACAATGTCGGAAAGGATGTTCTCCACGCCCTGGCCGACGGTTATCAGGAGGTCGCGGGCCGCCTGCTTGAGTGTCGTCTGGCTCCGCTCGTCATATGCCTTGGCGTCGCGATCAGCCTTTTCCAGATTGGCGCGGGCCCGTTCTTCGGATTCCTTGACCAGCGCGGCGGCCTTCTCCTTGGCCTGCGAAAGAATCTTCGCCGCCTGCTGTTCGGCCGTGTCAACGGCCTCCTTCTGAATCCGGTCAATCAGGTGCTGCAGTTCTTCGGCCATGGTTGATTCTCCCCGGGCCCCCGCCGGGACCCGTTTGCCCGTTTGTTCACGGATTTCGGGACAGTATACCCGCAATGCGTGCGTTTTTCTAGCTGAATCGCGCGGGCTAGTCCAGCCGTTTACGCAAAAAGTTTCGCCGGCGGCGGCGCGCGTTAACGTTCCGCGCGGATCCGGTACACGCCCGGCTCGAAAGTGGGCCATTCGTTGGTAATCCCGGTCGGCGGCCGGTTCGTCGCCAGGATAGACCAATCCGCGCAGCGTGGTTCGGCGGCCCACTCCAGATATTGCACCACACCGCTCCCGCCGCACCAGATCAAGCGGTCCGCGCCGACAAAGGTCAGGCGCAGGCACGAATCCCGATTGGTCGGATTCGTGTCCGCGCGGTACTCCTGCCAGGTCGGCGCGCCGTCGCCATCCGCGTCGTTGGCCGCCGCCGCGTCGAAATCGTTGGTCCAACCAAACCCAGCCAACCACCATTCGGGGGTCTGCCAGGCCGCCAGATTCATGGCAAACTCCGGAGTCACCGTCTTCGGCGTATTCATTATGAAAGCCAGCGGATTAAGCGTCTGATAGCCATCGGGCGCGATGAACCAGCGGTCGAAATGCCAATACGGGTCGGGCCCGGCGGTCAGGTACACCCATTCGCCCTGCGCCCGCCACTCGCTGCCGGTGGACACGCCGCCGTGCGCGGCGCTCCCAATCTCCAGCCAGAAATTGGTGGTCCAGCGCCAGTGGATCGCGGCATCGTTGGTCAGGATGAAGACCACGCTGGTGGCGGTTGCGGCCAGCGGCAGGATGCCGGTAGCGCTGTATCCGCCGCATACAAACTGCGTCGGCCAGCGGGTGTCCGGACTTGCCACGGAATTAGTCAGGCAGACGGCGAGCGGATTGGTGTAGACGCCGGGCGGCGGCAGAGTCGCGCCGTAATCCGAAAAGATGCGGAGGGTGCCGGCGGTCTTGCGGTAGGTGTAGGCGTTGGAGCGGATGGTCGCGCCATAGGCCACAGAACAAACCCGCACATCCACCGGACCGGCCGCGCCCGGCCCGGTGCGGACCAGCACCTGGGTCGGCGACTGGTCCGCCAGAATCTCGGCGGCGCCACCGCCGAACGTTACGTTGGTCACATCGCCCTCGCCCAGGTTGGCGCCGACAATCGCGACCAGGGTTTCGCCGTAGGTGGAGCCCCACGCAGGCTCCAGTCCGACGCCCCAATCCTCCAGGACGGCCGGATAGCGAAACACCGTGTTGGTTTCGGCCGCGTCACTCAGGTTGCCCCCCACCGCATAGACAAATCCGTTCAATGCGCCGCCCCCCGACCGGCTGCGCGCCTGCGGCAGGCCCGGCAGTTCCGTCCACTGTTCCCCGTCAAAACGGTACACATTGGTGCTGGGCAACCCGCCGCTCTTCAACCCGCCCAACACATATACGCCGTCCGGCAACACCGCGGCCCCGAAGCGTTCCAGCCCCTCGGGCAGGCCCGCGGTTTCCACCCAGCCGCCGCCATCCAGCGCATATACGTTGGTCCGATACCCGCCGTAATAACCGCCGATGGCAAGCAGCCGGTTGCTGTGCGCGACTGCCCGCAAGCCGGAGCGCAAGGCCGGCAGGCCGGTCGTTTCCTGCCAGTTGGTTCCGTCAAATCGGTACACGTTGCTGCAGGACAGACCCATGGCATCAAGCCCGCCCACCGCGTAGATGGAGCCGTTGACGCTCGCCAGGCCATGGCGGGTACGAGCTTCGGGCAGACCATTGATCGCCACCCAGTTGGTTCCATCGAAGCAAAAGGCATTGGTCCGGGCCGTACCCGTGTCGCCGCCCGCGGAGTACAGCTCATTACCCAGCGCCGCGACCCCCGGCCAGGCGAGCGGCGTCGGCAGCCCGCCGACCTCCGTCCAGGTATAGCCGTCGAAAAGATATACATTTGTCCGCATAACATTGTTGAACCCGCCCGCCACGCAGAGACCGTCGCGCCAGATGGAACAGCCGATCCGCCCGCGCGGCGCCGGCAACGGCGCGGCCTCGTCCCACCGATTGGTCACCCGCCAACCGCCAATCTGGCCAGGCGGCAGGTACTCATACAGCGTTTCAAAGCGGGTCGCGCCCTGGCTGGCGGAATGGATAACCACATCGCACCAGCCGTTGGACCGGCCGGGGCCCAACTCGAATCGCACCCAGTTGTCGCCCTGGGCCTGGATGACGGCCGCCGCACCGCCTACCAGCACATTAGTAATATCACCGGCGCTGCCCAGCACCCCGTTGGAAAGCACGACGCTGTTGCCTCCGACCCGCGGCCCGCGGTTGGTGCTGATGACATATCCCAAGCCGCGCAGACACACTAGATACGGCGTGTCGGTGGAACTGTTGGCGATGCAAACGGTGCCGGAACGAATCCCCACGGCCGATGGCGCAAACGCTACCGCCAAATCAGCGCGCGCGCCCGGCGCCAGACTGGTCGGCGCCTGCAGGATCGTAAAATCGGCGGCCTGCGCGCCGTTCGTGGTCCAGGCGGTGAACGACAACGTGGCGAAACCCACGTTGGTCACTGTAAAAACATGGGTCGTCGAGCTGCCGACCGGTCGGTGCGAATAATCGGTACCCCGCCCCAGTCCGGGCATGTCGCCGTTGAAAATATAACCTCCATGCACGCCCAGAATCCGCAGCTGCCCCGGCGCGGTCGGCACGGCATCGTTTTGAATGAACACAACCTCGCCGGGCGCGCCATTGCTGCCGACGGCCACGCCACCCACCAGAAGCCCTCCGCCCGTGCCGCCGTAAATCTGGATATCGCCGCTGGACGTACTCGCGAGGTTGTAAGCGCCCAGCACCCGGCCCCCGCCACCGCCGCCGCCGCCGTTGTGACCGGCGCCGCCGTTGCCACCACCCGCCGCGATAACCGCTCCATTGGATATGACCAGGACGGCCGCATGCATTAACAACGCGCCGCCGCTGCCGCCACCGCCACCGGCGGCCGCATAGCTCGAGTACACCGCACCGGTCCCGCCAAGCCCGCCCGAAATGTTGACCGCGCCGCCGATAATCAACCGGCCGCCGGCGCCCAATTCAAGCATCCCGCCACCGCCGCCACCGCCGCCGCCGCCACGGGTATGCGTGACATAATTGGTCCCGCCACCACCTCCGCCACCGCTGCCGGCCTGCAGCCGGTTAGTCAGCGCGCCGTACGCCGTCCCACCGGATCCAGGATACTGGCCGCCGGCGCCACCCGCGCCGCCGAACCCGCCGCCGCCGCCGCCGTATTTTTGATTGGCCGTTGCGCCCAGGCCGCGCCCCGGCCCTTTGCCATCGGTCGGATCAATCGTGGGAGTGCCGCGTCCTCCGTCACCACCCGGCCCGACGCCGCCAATGCCCGCGAAGCCGCCATTGGTCGTTGAGCCGGGCGGGCCAATGGTTCCATTGCCGCCGTTGCCGCCGGGGGCATGAATTCCACCCAGGATGGTCATGTCATTGCGCGCCAGGAACACGACCCCGTAGGTCGCGTTACTCGGCACTCCATCCTGGACCAGCGAGATGGTAATCCCCGCATTCAACTTGAACGTGTCAAACGCGAAGACCCAGTTGGTCCCGAGGCGGTTGGTGTGCAAGACGCCGGCGAACGTCGCGCCGCCACCCATCACGCCGTTGGACAAGTTGACGACAACCGTGGCAGACGGGTTAAATGTGCCCAGCGAGACAAAACCGGTGGGGTCCAGGCATGTCCCCCAATCGCCGGCCCAGCCGGGGCCGACCCTGAACAGCAGCAGGCCCAACCAGGATAAAACGAGGGAAAGCGTCCCCGCGCGCGGCCCGAACTTTTTCATTTTGCCCCTCCCCCCAAATGCCATGCTGGCCATACCGAATACAACCGGTCGGTCATGCAACCCTCCGGCCATCGTCAGTTTAAGGCTGCAAGCCGCGAGGATAAAGGAAAAATTCACATACGCCGAAAGTTAGGCAAAGAGGCTCAAAGATTGTTACGCATTCCGCCTTGGCAGGCCGGCGGCCGCCCGGCTATGCTCGCCGCCATGTCAGGTTCTGACGAGACAATAAGTTTGGAGCAGTTACTGCCGCCGAACCATATCCTCAGCCCCTTGGACGCCCACGATTGTGAGGAGGCCATTGCCGCCCTGCTGCAGCGGCTCCATCGCGCGGACGACGGCTTCGACCTGGCGGCCGTTCAACAGGCGATCCTCCAGCGCGAACACGCCGGCGGGACCTTGGTGGCCCCCGGATTGGCGCTGCCCCACGCGCGCCTTGCCACACTGGATCGCCCCCGGCTGGCAATCGGCGTTTCCCGCGGCGGCATCCCCTGCGGTTCCGATCACCCGCCCGTTCATGTGATCGTGTTGGTATTGACTCCGCTTGCGGACCCCGGTCTCTACCTGCGCATCGTGGCCGCGCTGATGCAGCGCATGCAAGCCGTCGAGGTCGCCCGCTGTGTCGCCGCTTGCGAATCCCCCGCGACGATCCATGCTTTGTTCACTGAAGGCGGCGCCCCCTTGCCGCCCTACCTCTCCGCCGCCCACGTCATGCACCGCAAGCCGACGATCTTGACCGAGGGCGACACGCTCGCCGACGCGCTGCACGCCTTCTGCACTCACGACGTCCGGGACATTCCGGTAGTGGATGCCGTCGGCGACGTCTGCGGCGTGGTCGCGATCGAGGATTTTCTGCGCTTGAGCCTGCCGGAGCATCTGCTCTGGATGGAGGATCTTTCGCCCATTTTGCATTTCCAGCCGTTCGCCGATGTCCTGCGCAAGGACCGGGAAACGCGCGTCGCGGATTTTCTCCGCGAAGAATACATCGCGGTCGCGCCCAGCCTCCCGGCCATCCAGGTGGCCCGCCTCTTTCTAATCCACAAGGTCCGGCAAATCCTGGTAGTGGAAGGCCGCCGCTTCCTGGGCGTGATTGATATGGATCATTTCGTCACGCAACTCTTCTGGGCATGAACGCGCCATGAGCGAAACTCCCGCCACCCCGCCACCGCCACCCGCCCGCGCTCCGGTCTGGCAGCGCTGGGCCGCGCTCTTGGGCGTGAGTTTCGCCGCCGGCCTGGCGGGCCGGCTCGCCGGTCTGGAACTGATGCAGACCATGGCGGTGACGGTCTTTCTTGCCATTCTGCTCGGCACGCTGTTCTTCTGGGAGTTTCGCCTGGCCATCGCCTTCGTCGGGCTCGCCGTGCTGATTGTCACCCGCACGCTGAGCATCCCCCATTTCGTCGAAGCGGCGGCCCTGCCCGTCATCCTGTTTCTCGCCGGCATGATGATCGTCGTCGGCGCGCTGCGCGATCTTGGGTTCTTCACCTGGGTCGTTCAGAAGCTGCTCTCGATCCGTAACATCACGGCTCATAAATTCGTCGCCGCGGCCGCCGTGGCCTCGGCGCTGCTGGCGTGCATGGTGGACGAGGTAACTTCGATCATCTTCATCTCCGCGCTGATCTTCCAGGTCTGCGGCCGCCTGAAACTCAACCCGACTCCCTACCTGATCATCTGCGTGCTCTGCACCAACATCGGCAGCGCCGGCACCATGATGGGCAATCCGGTGGGCATCTATATCGGCACCCAGGCCGGCCTGACCTTCCAGGACTTCATCATCTGGGCGTTTCCAGTAATGCTGGTGGCGCTGGCGGCCACCGTCGCGGTCACGATGTGGTGGTATCGGCGCGAGTTGCGGACATTTGACGCGGCGCTGCAGGACCGGCTGGAGCGCCAGTTGAGCCTGGCGCCCAAGATGGAAATCCCCTATCAGCGGGGGCTCGTCGTCCTCGGCCTGACCATGGCGGCGATCGCCTCGCACCACGCGCTCGAAACGGCGCTCGGGCTCGAGCGCAACAGCATTCTGCTGATCGCGCCGCTCTTCTGCGCGGGCGTGATCATGATCGTGCGCCGCAGCCGCGCGCGCTACTACGTGGAGCACGAGGTGGACTGGTGGACCCTGCTGTTCTTCATGCTGCTTTTCGCGATCGCCGGGACCCTGGAGTACACGGGCGTCACCGCGCGCGTCGCGCATGCGCTCGCGCGGCGCTTCGGGCACAATCTCGCCGTGCTCCTACCGGCCATCATGGCTCTCTCGGCGGTCGGTTCCGCGTTCGTGGACAACGTGATCTTCGTCGCGGCTGCCTCGCCGGTAATCCAGGAGATCGGCAAGACCATGCCGGCCGAGCCGCTGTGGTGGGCCTTACTGTTTGGCGCCTGCTTTGGGGGCAACATCACCCTCGTCGGCAGCACGGCCAATATCGTCGCCCTCGGCATGCTGGAGAAACATTCCACCGAGCACGTGCGATTCATGGATTGGCTCAAGATCGGCCTGCTGTCGGCCGTTGTGGCCTGCGCTATTGCGACCGCCGCGCTGTGGCTGCTCGCGCCGCACATGCGTTGAGTTCGGATCGAAGGCGGACGGCGCGCGCTCAACGGGCTGAACCGGCAGACGCCGGCTCACGGGAAGGATCAGGAAGGAGGCTGCGTTTGAAACTGTTATGGTGGTCCATCAGCGCCGCGTGCGCGCTGGCCGTTGTCATCGGCTGCTTCGCGGAGGAAACCATGAATCCACTCGATCTGGAAAACCGCATTGCCGGACTGCTGCAGCAGATGACGCTGGCCGAAAAGATCGCGCTCTGTCACGCGAATTCCAAGTTCAACGTCGCCGGCATCCCGCGGCTGGGCATCCCCGCGCTGGCGCTGTCCGACGGCCCGCACGGCGTGCGGCGCGAAAACGCGCCGGATTCCTGGGCGCCGGCGGGCTGGCGGGACGACTACGTGACCTACCTGCCGCCCGGTTCCGCGCTGGCCGCCACCTGGAACCCGGCGCTCGCGCGCCGGTTCGGCGAAACGCTGGGGGCGGAGGCGCGGCACCGGGGCAAAGACGTCATCCTGGGGCCGGGCATCAACATCGTCCGCACCCCGGTCTGCGGCCGCAATTTCGAATACTTCGGCGAGGATCCGTATCACGTCGGCCGGATGGCGGCGGAAGTGGTGCGGGGGATTCAACAAAACGACGTCGCGGCCTGCGTGAAGCATTTCGCGCTCAACAACCAGGAGTGGAATCGCGGCGGCGTCAACGTGCGGGTGGATGAGCGCACGCTGCGCGAAATCTACCTGCCTGCGTTCGAGGCGACCGTGCGCGCCGGCGCCTGGACGCTGATGGGCGCATACAACCGATTCCGCGGCCAGTGGTGCTGCGAGAATCAGTATCTTGTCAACGATATACTCAAGGGCGAGTGGGGATTCGACGGCGTGTACCTGTCGGATTGGGGCGCGGTCCACGGCACACGCGATGCCGCGCTCAACGGCCTGGACCTGGAAATGGGCACGTCCGACAACTATGCGGCCTTCTTCCTTGCCGACCCGCTGCGGGCGGCGGTCGAACGCGGCGAAATCCCGGAAAGTGTCGTGGATGACAAGGTGCGGCGCATTCTGCGCCTCATGGCCCGTATCGGCCTGTTGGACCCGGAACACCGCCGGCCCGGCGCGCGCAACACCGCCGCACACCAACAGACCGCTCGCGACATCGCCGCCGAAGCCGTTGTCCTGCTCAAGAACGACGGGGTCCTGCCGCTGGATATCAACCGGACGCTCAAGCTCGCGGTGATCGGCGCGAACGCGGTAAGCCAGCATGCGGAGGGCGGCGGCAGTTCCGAAGTCAAAGCGCTCTACGAAATCACGCCGCTGGAAGGCCTGCGCCGCAAGGGCGGCCGAATGGTCGCGATCACCTATGTGCCGGGCTACCGGGAAAACGACGATGGCCACGCGGACTTTGAGCCGATTGGCGAGGCTTGGCTCCAGACGTTCGACCCCCAGTCCGGTATCCGTTGCTGGCAGGCGGAATACTTTAACAATCCCCGCCTCGAGGGCCCGCCGACCGCCATGCGCGCGGAGAAGACGCTGGATTTCAACTGGCGCGACGGCGCGCCGGCCCCCGGTCTGCCGGTGGAAGGTTTCTCCGCGCGCTGGACGGCTGATGTCCGGCCGACCGCCGCCGGGACATATCGCCTGGCGCTCTTGAGCGACGATGGTTCGCGGCTGAAAATTGACGGCCGCGTCGTGCTCGACCATTGGGGCGATCATGGCGAGGAGCAAAAGGAGACCCGGGTCGAACTGGAGGCGGGCCGCACCTATCGTTTCGAAGTGGAATACTACGATGCCATCGGCGGCGCGATGATCCGGCTCGGCTGGATCCGGCCGGACGCGCGCGCGGCGGACCCTGAAACGGAATTCGCCGAGGCACTCCAAGCCGCGCGCGCGGCGGACGCCGTGCTCGTGTTTGGCGGCCTGAGTCACCGGTATGACCAGGAAGGCGTGGACCGGCGCGATCTGCGCCTGCCCGGCCGGCAAAACGAATTGATCGCCGCGGTCGCGGCGGCCAACCCGCGCACCGCCGTGTTCCTGACCGGCGGCAGCGCCGTCGAAATGCCCTGGATTGACCGGGTGCCGTGCGTGCTTCAGGCCTGGTACGCCGGCATGGAAGGCGGGGCGGCATTCGCCGACATCGTGTTCGGCGATGTCAATCCCTCCGGCAAATTGCCGATCACGTTCCCCCGGCGGCTGGAAGATTCACCCGCGCACCGCATCGGGCAATACACCGACCAAGACTGCGAGTATCGCGAAGGACTGCTGGTGGGCTACCGTTATTACGACACGCGGAATGTCGCGCCCCTCTTCCCCTTCGGCCACGGGCTCTCCTACACGGAGTTCACCTACCGCAATCTGCGCGTGGACCCCACGAACCTGTCGGCGCATGTGGAGATCGCGAACACCGGCCGGCGCAAAGGCCAGGAAGTCGTCCAACTCTACATCCACGATGTCGAATCCCGCCTGCCCCGCCCCACCAAGGAACTCAAGGGTTTTGAAAAAGTGGAATTGGCGCCCGGCGAAACCCGGATGATCACGTTCCAGTTAAACGAGCGCGACCTTGCGTTCTATGACGATGCGGCCCGGCGCTGGGTCGCCGAACCGGGCGAGTTCGAACTCCTGGTTGGCAGTTCCTCCCGCGATATCCGGCTGCGGACGCGCTTCCACTTTGATGGGCCGGCCGCGCATTAGCAAACGGCAGCCGTTGGCCATCCCACCGGACGGCGGCGCCCGCTCAATCCGCCTGGCGCTCCAGGGCCAGCTCACGGAAATTGCCTGTGCTGCCCGCGTGCCGCGCCGTCCAGACCAGCGCCACTTCGCGCCGGCCCGGCGCCAACTGCACGGCGCCCAGTTCGAGCGTCCGGTAATCCTGCCACCCGCCGGTCGCCGCCAGCGCCTGCTCATGAATCACCCGCCCGTCCACCCACAACTGCATCGTTGTGTCGGCATCCGGCGTGGCGTAGGCGATGGACGCGGTATATGTTCCCCCATGCTCCAGCGCCACCGGCCACGTAATCGTCTCGCCGGGCGCCCAGAACCCGATGTTCGGCGGGTGGTTCACCCACTCGACCCGCACCGGACTGTCGCGGCGCAGTCGCATATTGAGCGCCGTGAAGCTCATCCGGTCCTCCAGGGCCGCCGCCGCACCCTCCGCCACGGGCCGCAACCACGCGCACCGCAGGTTGATGAAAGACTTCTCCTGGTCCGCCTCGTCGAGCTCGATTACATGCCGCCCGGCGCCCAGCCGGATTCGCGCCACCCGGCAGTCCGCGTACCGCGACCAACCGCCCGTGTTCGTCACCGCCGCCGCAGCGACGCGCACGCCGTCCACCCAGACGCCGACCCGGTTGCCGGGCAGGATGTTGGCCATGCGAAGGCCGATCTCATGGAGCCCCGCGCGCGGGACGTCGAACGTCCAGGCGATCCGGTCGCCGGCCATCCAGTAGCCCGCGTTGGGGCGGTCGGCCGCCCACTCCATGCGCAGGTCTCCGCTCGCGCCGGGCGCCAGCACGGCCGTGCGCAAAGTCAGCAGGATACCACCCGACCCGGGCACGGGCTCGCTTTCCTCCGCCACCCACCGCACCGGCGTGGTCGCCGCCGCCCGCAGCAGCGTGTTCTCCCGCGAGCGGTCGGACGCCATGTTTCTGAAGGCCTGCTGGATCGCGTCAAGCGAGTCCGCGCGCGGGTCGAAGGCGGGCGCGGTGGTGTAGTAGCCGGGGATGCCCCAGATGTTGTCCCAGCTCGTGTCAATCTTCTTCCAGGTCCAGAACGTCCAGGGCCAGCCATAGTAGTCAAACACCTCCACCAGGCGCCGAAAAGTCTCCGCGCCGCCGCGCTCGTGCAGGATCGTGTTGAACTCGCCGACGTAGCTGGGCACGCCATAGGACAATCCGGCCCGGTTGAATTGCGGCATGATCCGGCCCGGGGCCCGAAAAGCCTCCGCGGCGTCCTGCGGATAATAGTGGAAACTGTACACCACGTTGCTCCAACCCCGATCGGCCGGAATCGGCAAACGGTGATACCCGATCAAGCCATCTTCCATGATGATGATATGCCGCGGGTCCACGGCACGAATGGCCCGGTACATTTCAGCATAGAGCGCCACCATGTCGTCGAACGGCGCGGAAAAAGCCTCATTCAGCAGATCGTAGCCCGCGACTGCCGGCTGATCGCGATAGCGTTCGGCGATCATCCGCCACCAAGCAACGGCCTTTTGTTTGAATAACTGCTTTTTCCACAAACCGGCATCCGCCGGCTCTCCCGCGATCACGGCCTTATTCGCCTGGGTCCCCGGCGCGCCGTGCAAATCAATGATCACGTACACGCCGTATTGCGCGCACCACTCCACACACCGGTCCAGATAGGCCAGGCCACCGTCATAGCCGGGGTCATCGGTCGCCCGCCACCACACGGGCAAACGCACGCAGTTGAATCCCAGTTCCGCGATGCGCCGAATATCGGCCTCGGTGATGAAATGGTCGCGGAAAGTCCGCATCAGATCGCGCATCGCCGCGGAGCCGAAACGCTGGGCCAGCAAATCCCACAGCTCCTTCTCGGACCCCACCACATTTTCATCCAAACCCAGGATCCACGGCTCGATCAACAACCAGCCGCCAAGATTCACGCCGCGCAGTCGCACCACGGCGCCATGATCGTCAACAATGTCCATCCCCCGGGTTTGGAGAAAGGAAAGCGGTCGGGCCGTCGGCCCCGGCGGCGGGGCGACGCAAGCGGACAAACCGGCCAACAGCAGTAAGAGAGATGCCAAGCGGGACAGGGGCAAAGGCCAATTGCCAAATGCCGGCTGAATCGTGCGCGCCACGCCATGTCGAACTGTTTTCATCATCCAAAGCCTTTCTTCAAATCGGCGATTGGCCCCTGGCGATCGCCTTTCATTGCGCCCATTCGATCATAAAGCAGTTATGCGCGTCCGGCACACCGTCCCGCGACCACTTGCCAATGAAAATCTTCGGGCCGAGCCGCTGGGCCTGCGTCACATCCACAAAGTTGGAATAAGCGAACGGCTCACCGCTCGCCCACTCCTGGCCTTGCGGCGTCGTCCGTAACCCCAGCCAGAACCAGCAGCCGGATGGAAACAGGCCGGCCACGAACTCATTTTCCTCCTGACTGGTAATGCTGAGCAGGTGCCCGCCCAATTCCTCACAAAAGGCGCGCGCCTCCTCCCAGGTTTTATATAACGGGACGTAAAGGTAACGCCGGCCGCGCCATTCGGCGGCCAGTTCGCGCAGGCGCTGGGTATCGCGGCGGCGCAGGGCGATCAGCACCTCGAGCTTGCCGGCATGCTGGGCATAGCGGAAATCAGCCGCCCATTTGTCACGCAGGAACTCGTATTCCTGAATGGGGATGGTTTCGCACGAAAAATCAAACTGGCCCGGCGGCTGCCCGGCGAAAAACCCGATTCCGGTCAACCGGTTCGCCCCGCACATCAGCACACTCAATGATAATCCGCGCAGCGGTTCCAGCGTGGAAATCCGATTCGCATGGCAGCCCAGCACCGTCAACTCCGCGCCGCGCAGGGGTTCGAGACTCTCAATCGCGTTGTCGCCGCAATGCAGTTCCTTCAACGGCATGCCCCGCAGCGGCTCCAACGACGTAATCCGATTGCCGTTGCAGATCAGGGTGGTGATCGGCATGCCCCGCAGCGGATCCAGGGACTCGATCCGGTTGGCGCTGCAAATCAACGTCGTCAACTTCATCCCGCGCAGGGGATCGAGATTGGCGATGCGGTTGCCCCAGCAGCAGAGGAAGGTCAGCGGCATGCCCCGCAGCGGCTCCAGCGATTCGATCCGGTTGTCCGCGCAGTTGAGCATCGTCAGCTTCTTGCCCCGCAGCGGCTCCAAGGATTCGATCCGGCAGCCGTCGCACATCACGCTTTCCAGTGGCGCCGCCGCCAGGGGCGCCAGGTCCGCCACCCGGTTGCCGGTGCAATTGAAAACCACCAGCGGCATCTCCCGCAGTGGCGCGAGATCCGCGACGGAGTTGTTCTGGAACGAAATCGAGGTCAGCGGGATGCCCGCGACCGGCTCCAAGCTGTCAATCGAACCGGCCGGAATTTCCAGCACCGGCCCGTCGTTGCCCAGACGGAGTTGGAAGGGCACGCCCGGCCAGGCCCGCTCCAGCCGTTGCCGCCAAGCCGCCAGGTTGCGCGCCAATTCGGCCTGGCGCTCCGTCCGCGCCAAGCCCGCGCGCGCGCGCTCCCGATGCTCCGGGTCCGGGAATGATTCCAGCACCTCCTCGTAAAGCGCGGCGGCCACGGGATACCGGCCCTTCTGGTACTGCCGCTCGGCGATCTCCAGCAGGTCCGCCAGACGCGGCGCGCCCAGCCGATGGATGCGAACGCGCGCAATATGTGTCCGACTGCGCCAGCCGACTATTCCGACCGCCGTGCGGTCGGCCCCCGAGAGGGGTTCCGGGTCGAGCAGGTTGAAGATCTCCTCATCGTTGACTGTCGCGCGCAGACGCGCGCCCACCCGCTCAATGGCAACGCGGTAAGTGAGACCGCGGACGAGCGGCCGCGCGGCTCGCTGCCGCGCCAGTTGCCGTTCAACCCGGTTGAGCACATGGACCGTATTGTCGAACGCGCCAAACTCAAACTTGTAACCGCTCGACGGCGTGTCGGTCCGGATGGGAGCCGGGATCGCGCTGATGAAGCCGCCGCGCGTGGCCGGCGTGGCGGCATCCTGGTGGCACTCGCACTCCAACCGCGAGTCCCCCGGCAGCGACCCCTTGAACATCACGACCTGCGGCTCGCCCTCATAGATGCACAGGTCGCCCGGCCGTATTTCGTGCTGGCCGCCGCAGATTTCCCAACGCGCGGTCACGTCCGGCCCGGTGAAATCCTCATCAACCACTAGATGCCAAATTCGGCCCACTTGGAAATTCTCGATTTCCTGCTGCATCGCTCGCACCGTGGCGTATCGGTCAGTCGGCTGGGTCGCCAGGGCTTTCATCGCGATCTCCGCCAGCGGGGCGGGCACCACACCGCCGGGGCAATGCGGCAACAACGGGCGCTGACCATCGGGCCCCGGCTCATTCCAAGCCAGCGGCGAACGGATTTCGCCGGCCACGATCCGCGCCACAAGTTCCTTCATGTTCCGGCCGCTGAGCGGCGCTTGCAAGGTCAGGAGACTGTACAGCAGCGCGCCCAGCGAATAGATGTCCGAACGGGCATCCCCGGCAAAACCATCGGCGCCCAGTCGCTCCGGCGCGATGAATCCGGGCGTCCCCTGCACTGAGGTGGTCGAAACGCGAGTCGTCGCGCCGGCCGGATCGCCCCAGGCGCCCACGGGCCGCAAGTCAGGCGGCGGCGCGGGCGCCCGCGTCGCCGGCGCGGTCTCGTCCAACGCCTCGGCCAACCCCCAATCCAGGACCAGCACCTCGCCGAAGTCCCCCAACATAATGTTTTCCGGCTTGAGATCCCGGTGGATCACCCCGCGCGAATGCGCGAAGGCCACGGCATCACAAATCTTCTGAAAAATGTTCAGGAGCCGGCTCAGAGGATACTGCTCAATCATTGTCGGGTTCGCGCGCCGCAACCCCATGAGGACATCCGTCAATGTGATGCCCCGGACATATTTCATGGTGTAGAACACGCGGCGGCGATCGGTGACGCCAACCTCGTGGACCGGAACGATATTGGGATGCTCCAACCGCGCGGTGATCCGCGCCTCCTTCAGAAAGCGCTCGCAGCCGCCGGGGACCGCGATTTCTTCTCGGCGCAGCACCTTCATGGCCACTTCCCGCTGGCAGGCATCGTCCGCGGCGACGAAAATCATTCCCATCCCGCCCTGGCCAACCGCTTTGCCGATCTTGTACAGGCGGGTGCTGCCAACGACCACCGTTTCTCCTTCCGACAAATCGGGCGTCGCCTCTGCCGCCACGGCCAACCGGCCCCAATCGGCTTGGGCGAAGATGTCGTTCAGACTGGCATCGGCAAGAGTATCCACCACTCGCGTCGGGCCGGAGGCCGGCGAAGCGTCGGACGGCATATCAGCGGCAGGTTGCGGCTGCCGGTCATGGTCTGCGGTCTTGGCCACACGCGAAGATTAGCCTGCCCGCCCGTCGCGCCGCAACCCCAGAGTGCCATTCCCGTCCGCGCAGCAGATCGACCGTGCACTCCGGATGCCATCCACCCCGCGACTCCGCACGGATGCGTCACCCTGCCATTTCGACCTGTTTATCCTCAAGTGGATCAACCCTTCCCCGGTGACCTGCGCGGATCATACACCCCTAACGCTTACGCTTTGCTTTTTGCCATCAAAAACAGCGGCTAAGCCCGGATTACTGGCCCATAATTATCGCAACCCACTGAATAGTAACATCTTCTCGACGATAAGCGTCGCTTGCCTTAGTCGCGCTTGAACTGATTTGCGGTTGCATCCTGTCCCAGTCGGATTATCTTACAGCGCTTTCAGGAGAGCTCCAAGATGAACATCGCTTTTTTCAAAATGCATGGCGCCGCCAATGATTTCATCCTCGTGGATGACCGGGCACTGGCCTTTCCCGCGCATGACCGCGCCTGGCTGGCCGCGATTGCCAACCGCCGCACCGGCATCGGGTCCGACGGAATCCTGCTGATCCAGCCGCCGCAGGGCGCCGGCGATTTCCGGATGCGCTTTTTCAACCCGGACGGCGGCGAAGCCGACATGTGCGGCAACGGCGCCCGGTGCGCTGCGCGCCTGGCCTTCGATCTCAATGTCGCGCGCAAGGAGATGACCATTGAAACCGGCGCGGGACTGCTCCGCGCGGAGATTTGCGGAACCCAGGTGCTCCTGCATATGACGGAACCAAAAGATTGGCGCATGGCCCACAGTCTGAAAGTCGGCGACGAGACCATCCACTATCACTTCGTCAACAGCGGAGTGCCGCATGTCGTCATCGAGACGGAGAACTTAGCCGCCGTGGATGTGCCACGACTCGGCGCAGCCATCCGCCACCACGCCAGTTTCGCGCCGGCGGGCACCAATGTGAACTTCATCCGCGTGACCGGCCCCGACGCGCTGCAGATCCGGACCTACGAGCGCGGCGTGGAGGGCGAGACCCTGGCCTGCGGCACCGGAATGGTTGCCAGCGGGCTCATTGCCGGCCGCCTCGGCAAGGTTCGCCCACCAGTCCGGATCACCTGCGCCAGTGGCGACGTGCTGGAAGTGAACTATGTACTGGACGAGGATGCCGCCAGCCAGGTCACCCTGCTCGGCCCGGCCGTGCGGGTCTTCACGGGCACGATCCAGTACGGGAAGCGCTGATCCTTTTCCGCTGGCTCAGTTCATTATGATCGAAGAACCGATCTCGACCCGGAGGAAGAGCAAACACCCCGAGCCAGAGAGGGAAGGTTACTGCACCTCCACCGTCGGCGGCGGGACGACGCCCTTGTTCAGGAAAGTGGCGGCCTGCGAGGGATTCAATTCACGACCGCGGGCAAATGCGGATTCCGCGGCTCGGGAATTGCCCGCTTTCTGCAGAGCTTCGCCCAGCCAAAGCCAGGCCATCGCATTCTGCGGCAACAACCGCGTCGCGTTTTGCAGGCAGCCGATGGCGGGTTCGACTTCGTTCATCTGATAAAGGCAAATACCCAGGTTCAGCCAGGCGGATCCCATACCGGGCACGCCCCGCACCAGCAACTCATAAACGGCCCGCGCCTCCGGGTAGCGGTTCATGGCCATATAAATGTTTCCCGCCCCCACCAACCGCGCCGGTGTGGGTGGCGCGCTCAACTGACCCAGCGCCGCGCTGTAACGCCGGCGCTCCGCTTCAATCTCGCGCAGCCCCGCATCCCGCAGCGCCGCGTTGCCGCTCAACCGCGGATGGGGTTTGTCCGCCGGCAGCAGCACCGCCGTCGTGCCGTCAAAATACTCCATGCGCCAGCGCCCGCCCGCAACCAGCGCCCGCACCGCCGAGCCCGCGCCCGGCCAGACGCAATTGAGCACCACCGCGCCCGGCGCCCATTGCCCCTCAATCCGCTCCGCCGCCTTGGCGTCGTTCAGCAGATAGCGGGTCAAATCATCATATAATTCGCGGCCATACACCCCTCCCCGTTCGTCCACGCAGATCGGCCGCCAGGGATACTCCCAGGCCAGAAATCCGCCGTCCATCGCCAGATTGATTGCGCGATCAGGGAAATAAGCCGGCGCCAACACGCGCGCCGCAGCCGCAGGGAACACGTCCTCCGCAATGCCCATCCCGAAGCCGGAAAGACTGCCGACCGAAACGAAATACCGGTTTCCCACCACCACGGCCAGCGTGGCCAGGTTGAACACCAGCAATAGCGCCTGGACGCCGGCGCGGCAGGCCGCCGTATGCGCCTTGAGGAATTCCAACGATTCCAGGACATAAGCCGCGGTCGCGCGCAGGCTCAGGCAGATGAACGGGAAAGCGAGCAACGCGAAATAGTCGCTGAAAATCAGCGAACGCACCGTCAGAAACGCCGCGACCACCGCCAGCGTCGTCAAGGCCAGCGGCAGGCGCTGCCGCTCGGTGATCAATCCCGCCGCGCCAACGAAAAAGGCCAAAGTCAGCGCATGCCGCGCCAGCGAACGCCCGAACTGGCCGATCAGCGGGGAAACATACTCCTGCGCCACCAGCAGCGACGGATCCAGCAGGCTGCTCAGCGCGAGCTGGTGCAACGCCAGACCGTAAGGATTGACCAAGGTCACCGCCGCTAATGCGAGCGTCAACACCAGGCCTTGCGCGGCGCGCGCACGCGTCGTCGGGTTGCTCGCCGCCGCATAGGCGCGCTCGATCGCGAAAAGCGCCGCGATCAACGGGCCAAGGAAAAATGAGACATGCAGATTAGTCCAGAATACCTGCGCGGGCAGCAACAGCCCCCACAGCCAGCCCGGTTTCGTTTCGCGCGTCAGCAGCCAGATGAACAACGCCGGGAACGGCAGGCATAAAATCGCCGGGTTGACCGTGAACAACGGCGCCAGCACCCAGGCCCCAAGCAACACGCCCGCCCCCAGGCTGACCGGGCCGGCATACCGCCGGGCCACGGGCAACAGGAACAGAAAGCCGGCCACAACCGCCAACACATGAGTCATGATAACCAGAACCGGGCCGCCGACCTTGAACATCCCAAATAGCAGCACGTCATATAGCCAGGGCGCGTCCACCACCCGGGCGCCCAGGCGGGTGAAGGAGAAGACTTCCTCCCGCATGATCCCGTTATGAATGATCCAGCGGCCGGCCGCGAGATGCCCCCAGAACCCGCCATGTGCAATCGTCCGGATTCCAAAGGCCGCCAGGCTGGCAAACCCCAACGCAATCAAAAACGACGACAACAAACGATTCCCGCGCGAAGTTGATGACGCCTCATTCATGACACCCTAGCTCCTGCCTGTGTATTAACTAAAAAAACTCGCGCATTTTGAACCAACTCGCGCGCAAGAATCAAGGTTCAAGACACACTTCAGAACGGGCAAGGCAAGCCCACTGCATTGTTTTGCGACAGCCATCGGAAGTGCTATACTGCCCGGCTAAAAGGAAGCGGCCATTTTCAGAGAGCAATCATGCCAACCATCGTTGCCACCATACTGATCATCGTCATCTCGCTAATTGTCATGGTCCTGCCCGTCCAGTGGGCGGCGCGGGCGATGGGCGCGCGTCGGACCGGTTTCGGCCGCTGCCTGCTGGCGCTGCTCGGCGCCTCCATCCTGCACAGCCTCGGCCTGATGTTGCCGGTGGCCGGCACGCTCGTCGCATTCTTTCTTGCCGCGCTGGGCTTCGCCGCGATCCTGAATGTGAGTTATATGCGGGGCATCGGCGTCGCCCTGCTGCATTTCATCTTCAGCGTAATCATCCTGATGGCGCTGGCCGCCGTGTTTGGTGTGAGTGTCGCGGCCTTGGCCACGCGGTGACGCTTGCTCTGTTCGCTTACTCTTTCCGTACAGAACAGAGCAAGCGAGCAAGAGGAAGATTCAAGAGCAAGCGGATAACGACAACAACCCGCCGTTCAGCACGTCATAAAGAAAAAATCGTTTTTGGATTCCATCACGCGCTGGCTGATGAAGAGGCTGTCGCGGGCGACATCCCGGATGGCCGGCACCAGTTCCGTATACAGACTATCCTTGAGCACGAAGCCGGAAGCCCCGGCGCGCAGGATGTTGGCGATGTAATGCTTCTCGTCGCGCACCGACAGGCCGAGAATCCGGATGCCGGGCTGTTCGGCCGTGATGCGGCGGGTTGCCTCGATCCCGTCCATGACCGGCATACCGATGTCCATCAGCATCACGCTGGGCTTGAGCCGCCGCGCCAGGTCCACCGCCTCACGACCGTTCGCCGCTTCTCCGACCACCCGCAAATCCGGCTCCCGTTTCAACAGGTCGGACAAACATTGCCGCACCAGACGATGGTCATCCACAATCGCAATCGTGATCGTGCCATTTGCCGCCGAAGACTGTTCACTCATAATCTGTCAACCGGGTCTGGTCCCGCCCAAGCGGGGCGCCATTGCCATTTACGCCATATAACTTACCCCGGCGCCGCGAAACTGTAGAGACGTCCTGGCAGAAATGGTGAAAAGCAGGATCAGAAAGCCGGCTCGAATCTAACGCCGCGGCGGCGCGGGCGCGTTTGGATCCGGCCGCTCAGCCTTCCCGAAACTCGCCATGATGCAATTTTTCGATCTCTTCCTGCGGGCGCGTCCAATGTTTGCGCGAACTCAAGACCCGGTAGATACACCAGCCCGCCCAGAGCGACACCACACCCCAACTCGCAATCAGCAACAGCCAGCCTTCCGGTTTCATGCGGCCTCCTCCCCACGGTTAACCCAGCGATAGCGGATCAGCCCGCAGACCGCCAACAACGCGGCCACAATCAGGCCGCGCGCCGCCCAGCGCCAGGGAACATGCTCAGGCTTGCCCCCTTTCATCGTCAGCACATCCCCGCCGCTCTGCCAGGCCCAGGCAATGAACACCACCAGCAGGAACACCGGTGTAATATATTGAAACACCACCCGGAAGAAGCGCGGCAGGAGGAACTCGGCGCCGATGTGAATCTCCCGCCATGCGCGCTCCGCCCCAAAAATCCAGAAAAAGACATCCATCTCGATTAAGCCGAACAGCGCCAGCCCCCCCGACCCCGCCCAGACGTCCCGCTCGTCCAGCGCTCCCGCCG
>CAZMXS010000078.1:0-20772 GCA_964570325.1 uncultured Verrucomicrobiota bacterium
GGCGCGGTGGTGGGTTGCGGGCTGGGGTATTGGATTGCCGGCGCCATGAACGGGATGTACCGGCCGGTTTTCGATTTCCCGCGGCTGCGTAACGGGATCCGTTTGGGCTATATGGGCGCGGCCATGCTGATCGCGCTGGCCTGCGCGGTCCTTGGCACGCTGCGCGGCGTGCGCCGAATTACCCGGCTGGAACCGGCCGAAGCCATGCGCGAACCCGCGCCGCCGGCGGGGGGGAAGATCCTGATTGAGCGCTGGACCGCGTTCTGGCGCGGGCTTGATTTCCGCTGGCAGATTGTGCTGCGCTCCGTGTTCCGCAACCCGGCGCGCACCGCCATCGGCATCGTGGCCGCGACCTTCGGCGCCGCGACGGTTTGCATGGCGTTCGGGTTTGTTAATTCCATGTCGTCCATGATTGCCTTCCAGTTCGATCGCGTTACGCGAGCCGACTACCGCATCGCGCTTAAAAACGAAGTCGGTTTGGATGCTGTGCGCACTCTCCGTCATCTGGCTGGTTCCGCGCGCGTTGAGCCCGTGCTCGATATCTCGGGAACATTTGCCAATGGGTGGCGCAGCAAGAAAGGCGCCATCACCGGATTGACCGAAGGAAGCCGGCTGACCGTGCCCAGCGAAATTAACGGACAAGCTGTGCCATTGCCCGCGCGCGGGCTGTTGATGACGCGCCGGCTGGCGCTGGAGTTGGGTTTGCGGCCGGGCGATTGCGTAGAGTTCACCCCGGTCAAAGGGCTGCGGCGCACGTTGCGGCTGCCGGTGGTCAAGCTTGTGGACAGCACGCTCGGGCTCAGCGTTTATGCCGAAATCGGGTACCTGTGCCGCCTGCTGGGGATGGAGCCGGCCGCCAATTCGTTGTTGGTCAAGACGCAGCAATCGCCCGCCCAGCGACGCTCGTTCCTGCACGCGCTGAAGACCCTGCCCGCGTTGCAGTCCGCGGATGACAATCGCGCACAGCGCCGGCGCATTACCGCGCAGTTTGACGATTCCATGAAGGGCTTTGCGGTGGCCATGATCATTTTCGCGGCCGTGATTTTCTTCGGCTCGATCCTAAACTCTTCGCTGATCGCGCTCGAGGAACGCCGCCGCGAGATCGCCACATTCCGCGTGTTGGGCTATCAGCCCGCGGAGATCGGCGCCATGTTTCTGCGCGAGAACCTGATCGTCAATATGAGCGGGGCCGGACTGGGCCTGCCCCTCGGCTGGTTCCTGCTGGCCGGCATGACGACGCAGTATTCCAACGACGTTTATTGCATGCCGACGGTCATTGGCGGCGCGTCCTACGCCTACACCCTCGCGCTGGCCCTTTTGTTCATCCTGGCGTCCCAGTGGGTTATTCGGCGGCAGATTCTGAAGCTCAACTGGAGCGAGGCCTTGAGCATGAAGGAATGAAACAGCGCCGCGATTGCGGCGGGAGGAGCGGTCATGGCGGAACTACCCAACAAGTCGCGGAAGAACTGGCTGTGGGGCGCGGCGATCCTGGCGGCGGTGGTGATCGGGCTGGGCTACGAGTTGACTCAGGCCGTTCCGGTGCGGGTCGCGCGCGCGCAGCAGGGATTGATTCGCTCATATGTGGAGGAAGATGGGCGCACGGCCTTGCCGCATATCTATGCGATTACGCTGCCCGTGGATGGTCGCGTGGATGCCGTAACGCTCGAACCCGGCGCGGCGGTTCGCAAGGGCGATGTCGTGGCGCGCATGGATTTGGCTGATTTACAGGACGCCGCCCGGGAGGCCCTGGCGCTCGTAACGGCGATGAGCAACACGGTCAGCGCGGCGGCGGCCCGGATTCGCGCCGCCGAGGCGCAGGAGTCCCTGTCCAAGTGGATTTGGGACGCCCAATCCAAGATCTATGCCAACAGCGGCATCAGCGCGGAGACCCTCAAAGAAAACGAACGCGATTATGTCGCGGCGCAGGTGGATACCGAGCAGGCCCGTTTCACGTGGAATGCGATGGGGGCCCTCTGGGCGCTCAGCCGCTTGTCCCCGATCTATTTCGAGCGCCGCCTGAAATGGGCCGTCATGACCAGCCCGATTGACGGCATCGTGCTCAATCGTTACCACGAAAATGCCGCGACGCTGATGGCCGGGGCGCCGTTGCTGGATATCGGCAATCCGGACGAACTGGAGGTCACGGCCGGCATCCTGTCCGAGGACGCCACGGCGATCAAACCGGGCGCTGAAGTGGATATTTTCGGAACGGCGCTCGGCACGAACACGCTGCAAGGCAGGGTTAAGCGGGTTGATCCCCGCGCCTTCATGAAGGTTTCTTCGCTCGGGGTCGAGGAGCAACGCGTGAATGTGACGGTGGCGATCAAGGCCGGGGAACTGGCCCGCCTGCGCGCCGGTGGACGCGAGCTGGGCGTTGATTTCCGGGTTCGCGTGCGCATTTACACGGCGGCCGCCCCGGATGCGGTGATGGTGCCGGTCACGGCGCTGTTTCGCGCCAATGACGGCCAGTGGTCCGTGTTCGCGGTGCGCGGCAGACGGGCGGAACTGGTCAACGTGCAATTGGGTTTGATCAACGATGAACAGGCGCAAATCGTGGATGGCCTGCGGCCCGGCGAGTGGCTCATCGTCGCGCCGGATTTAAGCATGGCGTCCGGCCGCCGGGTGAAGGCCCAACGGGAATCGTGAAACGGTGGACCCTAATGAATGGTCAACTAAATGGAAAACTTAAGACGAGCCGGCGCACTCGGATTTTATTGGATATTCTTGCGGTTTGGCACCCCCAACCGGATTCGAACCGGTGTTACCAGGATGAGAACCTGGCGTCCTAGGCCTCTAGACGATGGGGGCCAAGGGAAACGGGGCGATGATGCAAGGCGGGCGCGGAAAAGGCAAATGGAAAATGCATGCGGTTACTGCGCCATCTGCCGTTTCAGGCGCAGTTCCACGTCCTGATCGTGAAGCGGGCCGAGCAAGGGGTCGAGGTCGCCTTCCATGATGGCGTCGAGCCGGTAAAGGGTCAGTTCGATTCGGTGGTCGGTGACGCGATTCTGCGGGAAATTATAGGTCCGGATACGCTCGCTGCGATCGCCGGACCCGATCTGGGAGCGGCGTTCGTCTGCCAGCTTCTGCTGTTCCTGCGTTCGGATTCGATCCAGCAGGCGCGCGCTTAAAACCTTCATCGCCCGTTCGCGGTTGCGCTGCTGGGAGCGCTCGTCCTGGCTTTGGACGACGATCCCCGTCGGCAGATGGGTGATGCGCACGGCCGACTCGGTTTTGTTGACCTTCTGGCCTCCCGGCCCCGAGGCGCGGTACAGGTCAATCCGCAGCTCCTCCGGCTTGATTTCGATTGCATCAATCTCGTCCGCCTCCGGCAGGACGGCAACCGTCGCGGCCGAGGTATGGATGCGGCCGGAGGCCTCGGTGATGGGGATGCGCTGGACGCGGTGTCCGCCGCTTTCGTAGCGCAGCGTGCGGTAAACGTTCGGTCCCTCGACCGCGAAGATGATTTCCTTGTAGCCGCCGATATTGGACGGGCTGGCGTCAATGATCTCCACCTTCCAGCCGCGGCGGTCGGCGTAGCGGCTGTACATCCGGTACAGGTCGCCGGCGAACAAAGCGGCCTCCTCGCCGCCCGTGCCGGCGCGAATTTCCATGATGGTGCTGCGGCTGTCGGCCGGATCCGGCGGAATCAGCGCAATCAGCAGTTCCTTTTCGGCGGCCGGCAATTCCTTTTCCATCGCGTCAATTTCCGCTTGCGCCATTTCGCGCAGCTCCGGATCGGTATCCGCCGCTTGGAGCAACGCGCGGCTGTCGTCACGCGTTCGCAGCAGCTTGAAGTAGGCATCGGCCTTGCCGATGACGGCCTTCAGATTGGCATGCTCGGAGATCAGGGCCTTGAACTTCTTCTGGTTGGCGGCGGTGGCCGGGTCCGCGAGCTGGGATTCCAGTTCGGCGACGCGCGCGGCCAGCTTGTCGAGGTATGACTTGTCAACCAGCATGGGGCGGACCCCGGCGGGGGAAAAGAAAAGGGGCCGGCGGGAAGATGCATCCTGCCGGCCCCGGATAAAGCGCTACTTGGCCTTGGCGGCGCGGCCATACCGCTTGTTGAAGCGATCCACGCGGCCTTCCGTGTCCAGCAGCTTGGTTGAGCCGGTGAAGAACGGATGGCAGCGCGAGCAACTGTTCACGTGCATCTCCTTTACCGTGGAGCGCGTGTGGATCACATTGCCGCAAGCGCAGGTGATCGTGGCTTCGCCATATTTCGGATGAATATCTTTCTTCATTTCACACCAACAACTTTCCATGTTTGGCCCCGACCTTCCGGGAAAATGCAGGCGCGACATTAGTGATTCCGCCCCAGGATGACAAGTCTCGATTAACGGAATCATTCCGCTCGCCTAGAGCGGGGGGGCGCCGAGCGCGCCGCGCGGGCGGAAAAAGGGAAAGGCGCGCCGGCAAACGCGGGCGGCCCGGCGAATTATTCCTGCCGTAGGCGGGCAGGCGCATCGCCGAGTCGGTCTGGAATCAATCCACAAATGGGGGGCTCAATGGAGTCCGGTAGCCGGTTATGCCTGGCCGGTTCAGGCGAAGGCCGGAGTCGAGCAAAAATGCCCGGTTTGCTTGTCCGCATAAGCGGGTGCGCTTGCGCAGTCAAACGTTTTTCCTTTCTGATTGCAAATTGGCGGCGATTGGTCAGAATCCCAGTCAAGACCCTATGGAACGTAAGACCATCAAGGATATCGCGTCGGAATGCGGCGTTTCGTTGAGTACGGTATCGCTGGTGCTCAACCACAACCCGCGGATCAGCGAGAAGACGCGCAACAAGGTTCTCGCGGCAGTCAAGAAATACGGCTACGAGCCCAACAGCCATGCTCGCGGCCTGGCCTCGCAGACCAGCCGGACGCTCAGCATTGTTGTGCCGCACATCAACCATGTCTTTGCCGATGTTTATTTCGGCGAGATCGTATCCGGCATCTACGAGCGCGCCTCTGCCAAGGGCTACAAGGTGCTGCTCGACATCGCCAACGAGCAATTCGTCCGCAGCGGCGAGTACCTTAATCTGCTGCGCTCCCGGCGGGCCGACGGCATGATGTTCATTGGCTCCTCCATCGCCGACAAATGGCCGCGCGAGTTTGTCAGCCAGCCGTACCCATTCCTGCTGATCAATCACTACTTTCCAGAAGAGCCGTTGAATTACATCTCGATTGATTACAGTGATTCTGCCCGGCAGGCGGCTGATCATCTGCTGGACCTCGGCCACCGGAGCATCGGCGTGATCGCCGGCACCAACACTTACACCGGCTTGGAATTCCGCAAGGCCTTCATCAAGCGCTGCTTGAGCCGCGGGCTGGCGGACAAGGACGTGGTCTGGGCGGACGGCGGCAAGGCATGGAGCCAGGAAGGCGGTTTTGAGGCGGCGCAGAAACTCTACACCCGCAACCCGCGCCTGACCGCGATTATGGCCGCCAACGACCGGCTTGCGATCGGCGCACTGCATTATCTGCACAAGCGCAAGCTGCGCATCCCGGAGGATATTTCCGTGATGGGCGTGGACGACATACCGCAGGCCAGTTTCACGACCCCCAGCCTGACGACCATCCGGCATAACCTGTTTCAACTGGGTGAAATGGCCTGCGACCGCATTCTTGGGCTGTTTCGCAAAGAAATCACCTCCTGTCGGGAGTTTCTGCCGATTTCGTTGGTGGTTCGCGATTCGACCGGTCCGGCAAAGAAATAGCTGGATGGCGCAAGCGGCGGTGATTGTCTATACTGAATTGCATGAGCGCGAATAAAGTTTCTTCCGGTTCCGCCACGGTTCCGCCTGCGCCCGCGCGACGGCGGGTGGTGATCGCGGATGACGAGCGGACCATTCGCATGGCCCTGCGCAACGTGGTGCGCGCGTTGGGCTGCGATTGCGTCGGCGAGGCGGAGAACGGCCGGCAGGCCATTGAGGTGTACCGAAAGGAAAAGCCCGACCTGCTGCTGATGGATATCAACATGCCCGAAATGAACGGCAATGAAGCCTTGGCTGTAATCATCCGCGAGTTCCCCGCCGCCAAGGTTGTTGTGATGACCTCGGTATCCGAGATGAACATCGTCCGCGACTGCATCAAGCTGGGCGCCATCAACTACATCCTCAAGAGCAACCCGCTGGACAAGATCAAGGGAATGATCGCGGAGACGCTGGAACGGATTTGAAAGGCCGGCCCTCCGGACGCAACCGTTGCGTGCGGCGCCAACGCGGCGTCACGGTGGCGGGATGGCGTCGGCGCGACCCTCGATGTAGCGTACGCGGGCGGCGATGCCGAGCCGCGCGAGGAACTCCGCTTGAATTTCATAGCGCATGTCGGCCAGGTCGCGCATGGCATCCACGAACACGTCTGAGCGGATCTCGATGGCCACATCCACGCGACGCTCGGAAATCTCCAGATGGAAAGGATAGCCCGCGGCGCGGGTCTGCGCCAGGACGTCGGCCATCTGGGCTTCATAGAGGGGGCGTTCGCTGACGCGGAACCGGCCGTCGAGCCGCGCGCCGGGTTGCAGCACGGCGCCAGTTCGGCCGCAGGCGCATTTCTCGCGGCGGATGGCGCCTGCGATGCGGGTGCGGTAACGCAGCAGCGGCATGGCTTCCCGGCATAGCGTGGTCACCAGCAGTTCGCCGTCCAGCGTTTCGACCAGGAACTGGTCCTCATTGACGTGGAAACGCCCTTCCGGGCATTCGACGCAGAGGCCGGGATCCAGAATCTCATCCACGCCGAAGCTGGTCCAGACGGGCGCAAAGAGCCCGGTGCGGATTTCGTCGCGCTCGGCTGGCGGCACCGGCCGCGAGAGCAGGACCGCGCGCAAGTTGAGCGATTGTGGATCAATACGCCGCCGGGCGAGCAGTTCCAGCAGCTCGCGCGCATTGTCGGGGGTCATTACCAGGACCGTGGCATGGCAGTTTTGGAGCATGGCCAACTGGTAATCAATGTGGAAATGGTCTTCGGAGATAACCGAGGCCTCCAGCATCTCTGCGCCCAGCAGGTAGCCGAGCGCTTTGCCCGAGATGCCGGTCTGGAAGCAGATTTGCAGCACATCATGCGCGGTCACGCCGGCGGCGGTCAACTGCCGCGCAATCAGCCGGCCCCACTGCCGCAAGTCGCCCCGGGTGTGGCCGATCAGCAACTGGCGGCCCGCCGGGCCGACCGTCGAGTGCAGGCGCACCACCTCGCGCAGCGGCAGCGCGAAGAGGCCGTAGGGGAACGCCGCGACCAGATCCTCCGGTGTGGTTATCGGCAGGCGGGCGAGGTCGGCGAGCGACTCGACGCGGAGATCCCCGAGCGATTCGCGGTAACGGCGGACGTTGCGCCGCAGGCGCGCCAGCAGCGCCTGCAGCCGTTCCAACTGGAACTGGGCCAGCGCCTCGGCCGACATGGCTTCGTATTTCGGGTCCAACAGCTTCATTCCCAGACCTCCTTGTATCCCTTGCCGAGATAGGCGCGCTTGACTTCGGCGTTGCGCCGCAGGTCCGCCGCTTCGCCTTCGAGGATGATTTCGCCGGTTTCCAGCACATAGGCCCGGTCGGCGATATCGAGCGCCGCCACGGCGTTCTGCTCGACGAGGAAGACGGTGACGCCCTGGTCCTTGAGTTCGCCGATGGCCTTGAACAGCTCGGCCACCATGAGCGGCGCGAGGCCCATCGAGGGTTCGTCGAGCAGGAGCAGGCGGGGACGGGCCATCAGGGCGCGGCCGATGGCAAGCATCTGCTGCTCGCCGCCGGAGAGCGTGCCGGCGAGCTGGCCGGCGCGCTCGCGCAGGCGGGGAAAGCGCTCGAAGACCTCGCCCAGGACGAGTGCGCGGTCCGGATTGTGGTAGCCGCCGATCACCAGATTCTCGCGAACGGTCATGTCGCCGAAGAGTTGGCGGCCCTCCGGCACGAGCACGGTTGCGCTCGAGATGCAGCGCCACGGCGCCTGGCCGGTGGTTGGTCGTCCGCCAATGCGCACCGCGCCGCTCCACGGCGGCAACAGGCCGACGATGGCCATCAGCAGCGAGGTCTTGCCGGCGCCGTTGGCCCCGATCAGGCTTACGATCTCGCCGGCGGCGACGTGCAGGCTGACGCCCTTTACCACTTCCAGGCTACCATATCCGCAGCGCAGGTTCGTTATCTGGAGCACGCTCCACTCCTCCTCCCAAATAGACGCGGATCACATCCGGATGGTTGCGTACCACGGCCGGCGGTCCCTCGGCGATTGGCGTGCCGAAATGCAGGACCAGAATCTGCTGAGCGATGTCCATCACCAACGACATGTCGTGTTCGACCAACAGCACGGTGACGCCATCGTCGCGGATGCGCTCGATCAGAGCGGCCAACTCCTCGGTCTCGCGCATGTTCAGCCCGCTGGCCGGCTCGTCGAGCAGTAATAACCGCGGTTCGGTCGCCAGCGCCCGGGCCAGTTCCACCATCCGGCGTTGGCCAAACGAAAGCGCTCCGACCGGCCGATTGGCCTGATCCGCCAGCCCCACGCGCTGCAACTGCGCGCGCGCGCTTTCCGCGATCGCACGTTCCGCGCGCCGCTGCGGCGGCAGGCGCAGGGCGCAGGCCATAAACCCGCCGCGGGACCGGCTGTGCCGGCCGATCATGACATTCTCCAGCACGCTCATGCGCAGGAACAGACTCGGGCTCTGGAATGTCCGCGAGATTCCGCGGCGCGCAATCTGGTAGGGCGGCAGCCCGGTGATGGGCGCGCCGTCGAAGACAATGCGGCCGGCCGTGGGGCGGAAGACGCCGGAAATCAGGTTGAATAGCGTGCTTTTGCCTGCTCCATTGGGGCCAATGACCGCTTGAATGCTGCCTGCCGGCGTCCGGAAAGATACGCGGTCGAGTGCGACCAGCCCGCCAAAGCAATGGCGCAGCCCGCTGACCTCAAGCAACGCCATGCGCGACCTCCCTGCCGCGGACGCGGGCGATCAGCCGGCGCAGCCAGTTTCCGAGCGGCTTGAGGGGCCCCTCGGGCGCAAGCGAGATGATTACGACCAGGATGATCCCAAAGACCGCGTGGTCATAGCTGCCGAAGCAGTCGCGTAGCGAAAGAAACGTCAGCGTGGCGCTGACGAGCAGGACGCCCCAGAGATTGCCCATGCCGCCGGCGGCAACCAGCGCGACATAGCGAACGGACTTCAGCGCGCCGGCCTCCGACGGCCCAATGCCGCCGTTATAGTGTGTTAGCAGGCATCCGGCCCCCGCGGCGAGCAAGGCGCTGAGCACAAAGACGCGAAATTTGAAGGCTGCCGTATTGATGCCCATGGCATTGGCCGCGGCCTCGCCATCGTGGATTGCCCGCAGCGCCCGGCCGATGCGGGAGTGGATCAGATTGAGCAGCAGCAGCAGGATGCCCAGGGTGATGCCCCAAGCGGTGTAATAGTTTGCAACCCGTTGCGCTTTTTCGCCGCAGATGCGCAGCCCGCCAACCCAATCCCAGGGTGGGACGCCATGGATGCCGTCGGCTGCGCCGGTAATCTCCGTGCCGACCACGATGCGATACACGATCAAGCCGAAGCCGAGCGTGGCCATGGCCAGGTAGTGCCCCTTGAGCCGCAGGGCCGGGTAGCCGATGAGCGCGGACGCCAGCAGGGCGATGAGCATGGCGGCGGCGAAAGCGGCCCAGGGCGTGAAAGTGACAATTGTCGAGCCATACAAATCCGGCCGTGCCGCCGCCAGGTGGAGGCGCAGCAGCCAGGTGACCGCGCCGCCGCCGGTGGGCAACGGGTGCGTCGTCAGGACGGCCGAGGTGTAGCCGCCGAGCGCGAAGAACGCGGCGTGGCCGAGGGAAATCTGGCCGGTGTAGCCCATGACCAGGCACAAGCCCATGACGACGATCGAGTAATAAGCCGCCATGATCAACTGGGTCAGGTAATACTCTGCGCGGCAGGCGGTGGCGAGCTGCTGAATGCCGGCCAGCGCGGCGGCCAGCAGCAGGACGGGCAGGATGTGGGTCCACTTCACGCGCTGCCCTCCCGCGCCCGGTCCGCCGCCCGCGAACCGAACAGGCCGTGCGGTCGGATGAATAGCGTCGCCAGCAGGATCACGAAGGCGGTGACGTCCTGATAAGCGGCCGGCAGGACGCTGACGCTGAACGCCTCGGTGAGGCCGACGATGAGTCCGCCGATCACCGCGCCCATGGGGTGGCCGAGCCCGCCGAGGATGGCGGCCGCGAAGCCCTTGATGGCCAGGCCGGTGCCCATATCGTACTGCGTCATGGCAATGGGCGAGATCACGCAGCCGGCCAGCGCGCCCAGCCCCGCGCTGAGGACAAAGGTCAACATACGCATATTGGCGGTGTTGATGCCGGCAAGCAGGGCCGCCGTGGGATTCGAGGAGCAGGCGCGCATGGCCTTGCCGGTTAGCGTGCAGCGCAGGAATCCCTGCAGGGCCAGGACCGCCAGCGCCGTCGTGCCCAGCACCCAGAACACCTGCGGCGAAAGGGCCGCGCCGAGGATGCGCACCGAGGAAACCTCGCTACCTGTGAAATAGGGCAGGGCGCGAACCTTTTCATCCCAGATGTGCAACGCGGCCTCCTGGATCACGATCGAAAGGCCGATCGTGATGACGATCATGTGCAATAGCGAATGGGCGCGCAGCGGGCGGAAGAAGAGCAATTCCAGCAGCCCGCCAAGCGCGGCGGTTAGGACGACCGCGCTGAGCACGGCGACCGGCAGCGGGACGTGCGGCGCCAGCGAGACCGCGATCATGCCGCCGAGCATGACGAACTCGCCCTGGGCGAAGTTAATGATGCCGGTGGTGTTATAGATCAGGCTGAAGCCGACGGCCACAATGGCATAAATGCTGCCAACCGTGATCCCCGAGAAGGCGTACTGGAGAAACTCCGACAACGATATGCGTCCGATACCGGGGCTACGGCTTCTGGTATAAGGCGAACCGGCCATCCTTGACCGTAAGAATCTCAAACGCGTCGAGGCCCAGGCCGCAATGATCCTCCGGCGAGAAGTTGAACACGCCGGCGGTGCCGACAAAACCCTTCATTTGCTCGATAGCATCGCGGACCTTGGCGCGGTCGGTGCTGCCCGCTTGCTCGATGGCGGCCTTGAGGATCAAGATTGCGTCGTAGGCGTAACCGCCGAAGGTGCTGACGTCCTCCTGGTAGCGGCTTTCATAGTCTTTTTTGTACTTTTCGAGAACCTGCTTTTGCACGTGTTCGGCCGGCAGGACGTCCGCCACCAGCAGCCCGCCGCCCGGAAAGATGATGCCCTCGGCGGCCTGGCCCGCGGCGGCGACATATTTCAAATTGCCAAATCCGTGGCTTTGGAACAACGGGACGTTGAATTCCATCTGTCGCATGTTTTTGGCAACGATGGATTGCGCGGGCACAACCGACCAGTTGACCACCGCCTGGACATTTGCCGCTTTGACCTTGGTCAGGATGGCCGTGAGGTCGGTGGCGTCCTTGTCATAGGTTTCGCTGGCCAGGATTTCGATCCCCTCCTGGGGGGCCATTTTCTCAAGCTGTTCCTTGCCGGCCTTGCCGAAGCCCGTGTTGTCGCTGAGGACGCCGATCTTGGAGATGCCCAGATCCTTCATGGTTTTGAAGATCAGTGTCGCTGCCTGACTATCCGTCTGCGGCGTCTTGAACACAAAGCGGGCGACGGGCTTGACGATCGTTTCCGCCGCGGCGCAGGAGATCAGAATCATTTCCTCGGCCTCGCAGATCGGCTTGATCTGAAGCGTTTCGCCGCTGGTCGAGGGCCCGATGATGGCGAGGACGTCTTCCTCCTCGATCAGTTGCTTGGCAAACGAGACGGCCTTCTCGGGGCTGCCGCCGCTGTCCTTGACGATCAATTCGATGGGGTGGCCGTTGATGCCGCCGGCCGCGTTCAGTTGTTCAACCAGCATGCGGGCGGTCTTTTCCTCGGGGCCGCCCAGGTTGGCCGCCGGCCCGGTGACGCTGAAGATGGCTCCGATCTTGATGGGCGCCGCTTCCTCTGCTTGCGCCGCGAAGCCTGTCAAACCCAGCCCGATTGCCATTGCGATGAGTAGTGATTTCATGCGATCTCCCGACCCTCCTGTATTGGTTGTGTGCCTGCCCTGCGAAATCACGCGCGGACGCACACCGTCCGGCGCCGGCGCCAGCCCGGCCGACTAGCCGCCGATTGCGCGGCAGAGTGGCGCATTCGGCCCGGCCTGTCAAGAACTTGGGACGACGGCTCGCGACGGGCGCCGCGTGCTACGGGGTCGGGAACCACTGCCGGTTGATCCAGGCCTGGCGGTTGATTGGCCGGGTCTCATTCCAGCCCCATTGATACACCGCCGGAGTTTGGAAATTGCCGGTCAGAATATACCATCTGCCCGTTGCCGCCTGATAGACCGCCAGGTCCGCGCGGCCATCGCCGTCGTAATCGGCTGGCGCGGGTATGGTGTCCGGCATGCCCCACTGGATGGTCTGTGTCTGGCCGTCGGAGCTACGGAGAATATGCCAGCGCCCGGCTTCCGGCCAGTAGACCGCCAGGTCGGTTTGCCGATCTCCATCGTAATCGGCGGGCACGGGGAGGGCGTCCGCCCAACCCCACTGCGCGTCCCGGCGCGCGCCGCTTGCGCTTTGCAGGATGTACCACATGCCCCATTTCGGCCAGTAAACCGCCGGATCCTGGCGGCCGTCGCCATCGTAGTCGCCCGGCACCGGGATGGTTTCCGGCCAGCCCCACTGGTAGATGCGGGTGTGATCGGCCGCGCTCGGCCGGATGTGCCACAAGCCGCTTGCGGGCGTATAGACCGCCAGGTCCGCCCGCCGGTCGCCGTCATAATCGCCCGGCACCGGGATATCGCCGGCCGACCAGCCCCATTTTTCGTGACGCACCGAAACCTGGTCGCTGCCGCGGATAAACCAATAGCCGGCGGCCGGCCAAAAGGCCGCGAGTTCCTGGCGGCCGTCGCCGCTGTAATCGGCCATCACCGGCACGGCTTCCGGCCAGCCCCATTGCGCGGTGTCCGCCGCCGCCAGAGCGCTTTGCCAGACGAACCACAGGCCGCCGGCCGGCCAATAGACGGCCAGGTCGGCGATGTGGTCCCCATCGGCGTCATCCATGGGCGGCGGAACGGACAGTCGGTTCGTGTAGGCCAGCGAATCAAGCCACTGGTAACCCCGCAGGTAGGCGAACGGCGCGGTGGCGGCGTGGACACTGCCCATTTCCTGGATCAACAGGTAGATCAGCGGATAATCAAGATTGCAGAACGCGTCCAGCGCGACGGTGTGGCTGGCGGCCGCCGCGAAGGCGCGATAGGCGTTGGTCGAGTTGCCGAAGGGGACGAGATCGTCCTCGCGATTGTGCATCAGGCGGATTGGCATTGCCGGGGTCCACGCGGCGTAACTGTTGTTGGAGGCAAGCGTGACCGCGATTGGGCTGGCGGCGTTGGAGAGCCCCGCCATGAACGACGCGGTGAGAATGCTGCGCGGGCCGGCATACCCGGGCACACTTCGGATCAGCGCGTCAATCTCGCTGCCCGAATTGGTGCCGGATTCGGTTACCTGGCGCAGGGCGACGGAAAAATCGGGACGGCTTGGCGTGGAGGGAATGATGGCATTGCTCCAAGAAAGGTCGGAGATGGTGGCGGCATAGACGGAATCATAACCATCCACCACGTAAGGCAGGAAATATGGCGAGTCGTATTCGGTTCCGGCGGTCAACATGACGGTTTTCATGGTGTCGGAAAGCGAATGCGGGCCGTCAAGTGGGGCGACGGCGGAAACCGTAAACTCCGAAGCATGGTGGAGTTGGAGTTCCTTTGCCGTTGCCAGCGTCGCGTAGCCACCCTCGGAGTAGCCCATCAGGAAGAGGCGCCCGTCCCAACTGTGGTTGCCGATGGTGTGGAGGTAGTTGCGCGTTGCGCGGACCATATCCACACAGGAATAGGCCAGCGAGTGGTGGCAGTAAGGGTGGACGTTGGAGTTGACCCCCATCCCCGGATAATCCGGCAGGGTGACGATGTAGCCGGAGGCGGCGATCAGCGCGGCGATCGGAACGGACAGTTGCGGGTCGAGCAACTGGCAGATGGAGGGCGAGTTCTTGCGCAAAACCTGCGTCGGGTGCTGGAAGGAGAGCAGCGGCAGCCGGGTTGAGCTGTTGGTTGTGACGGGGATGATGGCCAGCCCCGAGCAATTGATCGTCTCGCCGCCGGCCGTGACGGTCGGGTAATTCAGGACGACAAATCGAATGTCATAGAGCCAATACGCGCGAAAGATCCGCTTGATCCATTCCCAGACTTTATCGAGCCAACCGGAGTATTCGGCTTCATCCAGGTTGGTTACGACACCCGGGGCGGCGTTCGCCGCCCCATTCAGCTTGGCCGATGCATGGCCGGTGGCGATGGCTTCATCCACCGCGGTCATCAAGGCTTCTGGTGTGTATTGCCCCAGGGATTGGCTGCCGACGACCGCGCCGCGTTCCGCCGCGCGGATATCGGGAGCGATAAGGAAGCAGATGAGCATGGCCAGCAGCGGATTTAGGGTGGCGCGCAACATATTCATGGCATCCTCCGTTGATATCCAATTCAGATATTAGACACCGGCGCGGATGAAATGTTGAGCCGGAAATGCGCGGATTGTGGATCGCGGCCTGGCTGTGTTCGATGCGAAGGCTAATGAGTTTGGCTGCGCGGGGAGCGCGGAAGCGGCTTAATGCAGCCGGGTGTCTCGGCATGAAGTGATCAATAAGGAAGCGCCGTGGTGGGGTAAGCGGGCAAGCAGTTCGCGCCCGATGGGGAGGCTACTCGGTGCAATCAAGCAGCTTCTGGCGCAGGATGCGCTTCAACTCCGCTATGCCGTCGCCGCGCATGGCGGAGATGGGCAGTGGTTGCTCGCCGGTGCGCGCGCAGAATTGCGGCAGGTGTTCGGCAGCTTCCGGGAGGTCCATCTTGTTGGCGGCGACGAGGTAAGGCCGCTCGACCAGGTCCGGGCTGTGCAGCCGCAGTTCCTGCTTGAGATTCTCGAAATCATCGGCCGGATCGCGACCCTCGATGCCGGACATATCAATCACGTAAACCAGGAAGCGCGTGCGCTCGATGTGTCGGAGAAAAGCGTGTCCCAGCCCGACGCCCGCATGCGCGCCGTCAATCAGGCCGGGGATGTCGGCCATGCGCAGGGTTCGGTGGTCCTCGGCGTAGACAATGGTGCCGATAACCGGATGCAGCGTGGTGAAGGGGTAGGGCGCGATTTTAGGATGGGCCGGGCTGATGGCGGTGAGCAGGCTGGACTTGCCGGCGTTCGGGTATCCGACCAGGCCGATCTCGGCTACCGTCTTCATCTCCAGCTTGAGTTCCCGGACTTCGCCCGGCGCGCCGGGTGTGGTCTCGGTCGGCGCCTGGTGCGAGGGGGTGGCAAAGTGCATATTGCCCAACCCGCCTTTGCCGCCGCGCGCAACACATAATACATCGCCGTCGTTGACCACTTCCCCGACCCAATCCCCGGCGGTGGTCCGGACTTCCGTGCCGCATGGCACCTTGACATACAGATCCGCGCCGTTTTTGCCCGCCTGCTGCTTGCCGCGCCCGTGCTCGCCGTGACCGGCGCGCTGGTGCGGCTGATAGAACAGCGGCAGAAGCGAACTGGTGTCCTTGCTGGCCTGCAGATACACGCTGCCGCCATCGCCGCCGTCGCCGCCGTCAGGGCCGCCGTAGGGAACGAACTTCTCGCGGCGGAACGAGCGACAGCCGTTGCCGCCGTCTCCGGCGGCGAGCTTTACGGTGGCTTCGTCTATGAACGTGACGGCTTTCATGGCGCCCCAAACAGCAAGGGCGAGCCGCCCGGCTCGCCCTGCCCGAACAATTTGACCGGCCGCCTTACGCGGTCGCGGCCGCCGGTTCGCGCACGTTAACGCGCCGCCCATCCTTGTCGAAATGGACCACGCCGTCGCGCACGGCGAAAATTGTGCAATCCTTGCCCATCTTCACGTTTTGGCCGCACACGAACTTGGTGCCGACTTGCCGGATGATAATGCTGCCGGCGGTCACCGTTTCGCCGCCATAGGCCTTGACGCCGCGGCGCTGGCCCTGGCTGTCGCGCCCGTTCCTGCTGCTGCCGCCGCCTTTTTTATGTGCCATGACACGTCCCTCGCTTGCTGCTGATTACGATTTCAGATCCGCCACCTTAACCCGGGTCAGTTCCTGGCGGTGGCCGATTTTTTTATGATAGCCCTTGCGCCGTTTCTTCTTGAAGGCGACTACCTTCTTGCCGCGGATGTTGGCAATCACCTCGAGCGTAACCGCGGCACCCGCCACTTCCGGCGCGCCGACTTTGAGTTCCGCGCCGTCCGAGATGGCCAACACGCGCGTTATATCAATCTTGGCGCCGGCCTCGGCGCCCAACAATTCGACATCGAGCGTGTCGCCCTTCTGGACGCGGTATTGCTTGCCGCCCGTTTCGATCACTGCATAAGCTTCCATGGTATCCTCGATTCAGCCGGAACAGACCGGCCCCCCGCCGTTTTCAACGACAAGGCGTGGAAAACTACGCAAGTTGCCCATGAATGTCAATCCCCGCAAAATGGGAAAAATTAGCGGGCGCCAAGCTTATGTGACGCATGGCGGGAAACCGCCCAGCGGTGGGATGGCAAACGGGTTTCCCCCGCCGGGCGCCGGCTCAACTTCCATGACCGGCTGCCGCGCCGCCAGGCTTGGGCGTGGGCCCCGCTGGTTCCGGTTTTTCCCCGGCGCCAAAGGCCGCGAGCGCGCCGCCGAGCTGGTCCAGTTCGTCCACCAGCGCGCGCAGCCGGCCAATCTCCCCGGCAATGGACTCCGCATGAGTCCGCCGTTTTTCCATGGCGGCCCGGATGGCGCCCCGCGTCGCTTCCGCGGTCAGCCGCAGCCGTTCGTCCAGGTCCGAGGCGAACCGCCGGAAACTGGTGTCCAGGTTCTGCAGCGTGGACCAGCGTAAATTTTCCACATTGCTGACCACCAGATCCTCGATCTGCGCCTCGAGGCGCTTGCGCATGCGTTGGCGGCGCCAGGGCGCGGGCAACAGCCGGTCAAAGAAACCTTCGGGGATGGGGGTGAGCGAAGAGCTCCATTTATGGGTCACCCAATAGGGTTCGCTGACCGTGACATAAGCGGACTCGCTTTCCGGCGGCCGGTATGGAATCTCAAACAGTTGCGCGGCATACCGCCGCACTTCATCAATGATTTCGGCCGCCCGTTTTTCATGCGGTTTGAGCGCGTCGGCCACTCTTTGATTAAACGACCGGGACATGGCGCCCAGTTCCCGTTCAAAGAAGGTCGGGATGACTTCCGCGAGCGCGTTCCGCGCGGTTTCCTCGTTGGGATTGGCCGCCGATGCCAACGCCTGTTGCGCGGTCTCGCGGAGAGTCTTGCGGTACTTTTTGCGGAGCGCTTCCGCCTGTTCCTCCAGCACATTGACCATCCGGTTCCGGCCGCCCGCCAGCAGATCGCCCGCGGTGATCCGCTGTTGTTCCGCCTCGGCAATCTTGTCGTTGAAGCGTGCCAGCCGGTTTTCCAGGTCCGCCAGCGGCATTTCCAATGACTGGACGGTGAGTCGCGCTTCCAAGCCCGCATCCCCCAATACCGCCGCCGCCTTGCGCGCGATGGCCAGGCTGAGCGCGGCAGTTTTTTCGTTGGCCAGGAAAGCCAGCAAATGTTGCTCCACGTCGGCCATGCCGCTGCGCCGCCAGAGTTCGGAGTTGTCCCCGGCGCGCGCCTCCAACGCCCGTCGCGACGATACGGGGAACACCGGCGCCGCGGCATCCACGCCGGCCGATTCGGCAATGGTTCGGCGCAGAAAATCCAACGCGATACGCTGCTCGTCATCACTCAACAAATCGGCCTTGTTCAGCACGAAGACAATGCGCTGGACTTTGTTTTTCACTTCTTTCAGGAAGGCCAGTTCCACCTCGGTGATCGGCGGGTCAGCGGACACGATGAACAGGGCCGCGTCGCATTGGGGCAGAAAGTTCAACGTGGCTTCCGTGTTGTGCCGAAAAGTGGAGCCCACCCCCGGGGTGTCAATCAGCACGACCCCGTTCATCAGGAGCGGGGCGGGATGGCGCACTTCGACCCGCGCAACGCCTTCGCGGTTGCGGGGATTGGAGGGTTCGGCAACGTAGCGGCCAATGAACTCGGCGATCTCCTGCGCGGCTTCCGCCCGACGCGTTTCCGCGGGACGCTGATGTTCGAAATGGACCGCCGCTTCGCGCGCCGCGCCGGCGCGCACGAATGTCGGCAGGGCGGTCAGCGGCACGATCGCGGTCGGCAAAAGGGGTTCGCCGAGCAGGGCGTTGATGAAGGAACTTTTGCCGCGTTTGAACTGGCCCAGGATGGCCAGGTGAAAACGGCCCTCGCGCAACCGCGACTCCAACTCGCGCAACCGTTTGGCGTGAACGGCGAGCCCGGCGCCTTCGTCCGTCAGCCGCTGGTCGGCGGCCGTGATCAGCCGGCGCAACTCATCCGGCCGCGTGGGATCGCTTGGTTTTATGTTCATGCGGTTACTCCTCGCTCACATCCTCTTCCTCCTTCGGCGGGTGAACTTGCGTGGCCGGCTCGGCCGCCGGCAGCAGATGTTTCGGCATGAACACCATGTTGGCGATCAGCGTTGGGACCACCGCGCTGGCGATCACGGCCGCCACGAGGAAAGAGTATTGCGCCTGGGTAATGATTTTATGGGTGTACCCGTAGAGGGCCGAGATGGTCCCGAAGGTCAGTCCAGTGGACATGAGCAGCGTGTAGTACCAACGCTCATTCCGCTCGCGGCGGAACATCGCGATGAAGGGGTAGAGACCAAAGATCTTGGACGCCACCTTGCCCGCGAGCAGGCCCAGAAAAACCAGCGGCGCCGCCGCGAGGGCAGGCATCGCCACGAGCGAACCGGCGCGCAGAAAGTAGAACGGCGTCAGAAAACCCACCGTCAACGTGCGCAGGCGCCGCATGAAATGCCGGTCCTCGGCCGTGAACTCGGCCAGCACCATGCCGGCAATGTACGCGGGCAGCACGGCTTCGCTGCCCGACCACAGGGCCAGCGCGCCCAGGGCGAACAGGACAAATACGATCCATTTGGTGCGGATTGCCGCGGTCCGGTACGCATAGCGCTGGGTCAGCCAGGTGGTGGCAAACGGCAGCAGGAAAAACACCGCGAGACTGCCGACCACGAAGACAGCGGTCTTGTATGTGAACGGGGCGAACAGCAAACCCAGTGCGATGACCGTGCCGAGGTCGTTGATGAAACACGCCCCGAGGATGCCCTTGCCGAAATCGGTCTGATTGAATCCCGTTTCCAGCATTACGGCATAGACGACGGCCATCGAGGTGGTGGACAGGGCGATGCCTGCCAGCCAGCTCGCGCGCGGGTCCCAGCCCAGGATGTAGTGCGCCACTGCCGCGCAGCCGAGAAAGGGCGCCAGGAACCCGACCAGGCCGATCACCGACACCTCTTTCAGCTTCGTCTTCATCACCTCCGGCTCCAGCTCTGCGCCCGCTAGAAACGTCAGCAACACGGAGCCGGACGAAGCCAGGAACTTCAACCATTCTTCGTTGTTTCGCAGGGCGTTTGTACCCCAGAAGTGTGTCGCCACCGCTGCGGCGACCACGCCAACGCAAATCTCCATCAGCGCGATGGATATCTTCAACTGGGTTGCCAGGACGGCTGCCAGGACGGCCAGGAACAGCCAGATTGCCGCATGTATATAAAGCGCTTCCATGTTTTTCTTCTCCAGCGTGAACTTTGCCAGCAAATAAAAAAACCTCGCCGGCTGGCGAGGTGTAATCCAAATCCCCCCCTCCTGCGCCACCGTCGGCGGCAGGAGTCATCAGTCCCATTCAGGACAATTCACGGGGGACTCCATCCCCAATAGACAAATATAAATATAACCTTCCTGAGCCCGGAATCAAGTTGTTTCTTTGGTCGGCTGCCGCATTGCCGCATGGCGTCCGGCCGCTTTGCTGCGTTCCGCTCGATTCAAATCCGGCTATGTCGAAGTGTGGGGCCAGTTGCCCCGAACCGGGTCAGCCAGACGAGTTTCAGTGGTGACCCGAAAGGCCGTGGCATTGGACGTGGGGTGGGATGGGCGCCCCGCGTTATGGGCGCGCGGCCAGCCGGGTGCCTAAGTTGATCCAATGCCGCGCCGTTAGCGGCGCAGCGTCGCTTTGATGCGCAAAGGGATAAGCAACTGGTCCAACGCGTCGCGTACATTGCCGCATACAACATCCGCGTTTTTTAATAGCGACCCGGCGCAGCCTTCGGGGCCGATAACGGCAATTCGCAGGTCGGCCTGGCGGAACACGGCCAGGTCATTGCGGCCGTTGCCGATGGCCGCCAGCTTGCCCCGCTGGCGGGCGGCATACCGCGCCTTGTCCGATCCGGTGGCCACCCGCCGCAGCGTAACCGGCAGGCGGGCCAACGCCTGCCGGGCCGTGCCGCAAGTGTCCGCCGTCAGCACGGTCACACGCGCGCGCCGCGCCAGACGCCGCAGCCGCGGCGCCACGCCGGGCAGCAGCCGGCCGTCCTGGGCCAGGGTTCCGGTAAAGTCCAGAATGACCTGCCGAATGGTCAGGGTTCCAATCCCAGGGATGGTAACGATGATGCCGCCGGGCGCGGGTGGGGCGGTGGGTGTCATATTGATGCTCCTTTGTCTCCGGCAAACACCTTCCGGTACAGATCCTCGCCATAGCTGGTTTCCAGCGGTTCCGCCGCGATCAGCTTGAAGGTCCGCGTGCCGTCGGGTTGGCGGTCGGCGCGCAAGTACCCGGTCGGCGCGCCCCGGCGGGCGCGCCCCCCCCGCCGGCCAACGGGCACCTGCGGGACGCACCCCCCCCCGGCG
>CAZMXS010000079.1:0-20701 GCA_964570325.1 uncultured Verrucomicrobiota bacterium
CGCGGCCGGCCGCGCCTGACCATTCTCCAACCCGCCCAGCCCCTGCCCACTTTTTCCGAGGCGGAGATTGACGCGATCCTGGACAAAATCTCGCGCCAGGGCCTGGGCAGCCTGACGCGCGCGGAACGCGAGAAGCTGGAACAGGCCAGCCGCGAGGGATACGGCAGACAACGATGACAGATGAACACTGAAAAGACAGTCTCGGGTTTCAGGTCTCCGATCGCCGGCCTCGGGTTTCAGCCTTCAGGTTTATCCTTCAACTGTCGCAACGCCGCGCGGGCGGCAACGGTTTCCGCCTCGCGCTTGTTGGCGCCCTCGCCCGTGCCGTGAACCGTGCCATTGACTGACACCTCGACGGTGAATGTGCGTGAATGCGCCGGCCCCTCTTCCCGAATCGTCCGGTAGCGCGGACTGGTATGCCACTCGCGCTGGCAAAGTTCCTGCAGCGCGCCCTTGGGATTGTCGGTCCACTCCTCAATCAGGCCAGGCTGGATTTCCGCCTCAAACAGTTTCCCGAAGATTTTTTCCACCGCGCGCAAGCCGCCGTCAATATAAGCGGCGCCGATAATGGCCTCCAGCGCATCGCTCAAAGTCGAGGAACGATGCTGCCCGCCGGACAACTGTTCGCCGCGCCCCAATTTAAGATAATTGCCCAACAGAATCGCGGCGGCGATCCGCGCCAGCGTCCGGGTATTGGTGAGATGACTGCGCACCTGGGTTAACTGCCCCTCCTGAAACTCCGGATAATGCTCGAAAAGATAGGCGGCGGAGACCAGGCCTAGCGCAGCGTCACCCAGAAATTCCAGCCGCTGGTTGTCCGATTCCACTCCGAGCGTCTCAAAGCGGAACGAGGGGTGAGTCAGCGCCAGCTCCAACCGATGCTGGCGCCGGAACTTGTAGCCCAGCGCTTTTTCGAGGGCGCGGTAGGGTCGGCGGATCATGCGCGCGGGTGAAATTGTTCGTGGACACCCTTCAACCGGGATGCGTCCACATGCGTGTAAATCTGGGTCGTGGCGATGTCGGCGTGGCCCAGCATTTCCTGGATTACCCGCAGCGGCGCGCCATTCGACAGCAAATGGCTGGCGAAGGAATGCCGGAGCGTGTGCGGAGTGACTTTCTTCATAATGCCCGCCTTTTTAGTATACTGGCGGATCATTTTCCAGATCCCTTTGCGGCTGAACGCCGTGCCGCGGCGGGTCAGGAAGACCGCTCGGCTGGTTTTCTGCTTGAGCAAGGCAGGCCGCTGTTCCGCCAGATAACGTCGCACCCATTCCGCGGCCTGCGTTCCGATCGGGACAATCCGCTCTTTGCGTCCCTTGCCAAAACAACGCAAATAGCCGGAATCAAAGTGCAGGTCATCCAACGTCAACGCCGCCATTTCGGAAACCCGCAGTCCGGTGGCGTAAAACAACTCCAGCAAAGCCTTGTCCCGCAGCCCTGACGCCTGCTTCTCATCCGGCGCGGAAAGCAACAAACCGACTTCGCGGGTGGAGAGTACGGACGGCAGGATTCTCCATAACTTTGGCGAATCCATCGCCTCCGTCACATTTGCGCTCAACAAACCTTCCTGTTGGAGAAAACGGAACAGCACCTTGATCGAAACGAGGTGCCGCGAAATCGTGGACGTGCCCAGGCCGCGGTCGCGGCCTTCCAGCAAATAAGCCATGATATGCTGGCGAGTGATCTCGTTAGCCGAGGCAACCGACCGACGTTTCAGGAACGTATTGAAGTCCGCGAGGTCCGCCGCATAAGCCAGGCGGGTGTTTTCGCTCAACCCTCGCTCGAGCGAGATATAATCCAAAAACTTGTCAATCAGCGCCTGCATTTCTTACAGACCACGCTCAACGCTCCCTTACCCCAACTCCCCGCCGGTCAACAGGCGATACGCCTCGCGATACTTGGCGCGCGTCTTGGCCACCACCTCGTCCGGCAGCGGCGGCGCGGGCGGCGTCTTATCCCAGGTCAGCGTTTCCAGATAATCGCGCACAAACTGCTTGTCGAAGGAGGGCGGCGAAATGCCCGGCCGGTATTCGGCGGCGGGCCAGAACCGCGAACTATCCGGAGTCAACGCCTCATCAATCAAGGTCAGTCGGCCGTCCACCAAACCAAATTCAAACTTGGTGTCGGCAATTATAATGCCGCGGCCGGCGGCATAGTCGGCGGCAAATTGGTAAATCGCCAGGCTGGCGGCGCGCGCCTGGCGCGCCAAATCCGCGCCGATTATTTCTTCCATCTGCGCGTAGCTGATGTTTTCATCATGCCCGGTCGCCGCCTTGCGGGCCGGCGTAAAAATCGGCGTGTCGAGTTTGTCGGCCATCCGATAACCCGGCCGCAGCTTGATCCCGCTCACGGCGCCATCCCGCTGATATTCCTTCCAGCCGGAACCGATCAGGTAACCGCGCACCACGCATTCCACGGGCAAAGCCTCGGCTTTTTTAACCCACATGGACCGGCCCTGTAATGCGCCGGCATAGGGCTTAAGCAACGCGGGATAATCGGCGACCCGCGCGGCAATCATATGGTTGGGCACAATCGTTTGCGTCTGGGCAAACCACCAAGCCGATAATTGGTTCAACACGGCGCCTTTGTCCGGAATACCGGTCGGCAGGATGCAGTCAAAGGCGGAAATGCGGTCGGTGGCGACCAGCAGCAAGGAATCGCCCAAATCAAACACTTCGCGCACCTTGCCGCTCTTGAACTTGTTGATTCCCGGAAGATCAATACTGGTAATTACGCTCATCATGTGGTCCCTCTGATCCATTCCAGCAAGAGTTTGGCGCCCGCCAACGTGACGCCTTGTTCTCCATATGGGCGATCCTTTTCCTGGTAGGCGGTGCCGGCAATATCAATATGCGCCCATGGCACGCCCTTCGGCACAAAATGCTTGAGGAATGTTGCGCCCAGAATCGTGCCCGCGTCCCCGCCGCCGACGTTGCGCAAATCGGCAAAATGGCTTTTCAGTTCATCGTCATAGTCCGGCCAAAGCGGCAGGGGCCAGAGCCGGTCGCCACACGTCTGGCCGGCGGCGATCAAACGTTCGACCAAGGCCGAATCATTGCCCAGAATACCGGACACCTCATGGCCTAGCGCGACCACCACAGCACCGGTCAAAGTCGCCAGATCAACGATCGCCTGCGGCTTGAACTCGCCGGCCAGCGACAGCGCGTCCGCCAGAATCAGGCGGCCCTCGGCGTCCGTGTTGATAATCTCAATGGTTCGGCCGCTGCGGGCCCGCACAATGTCGCCCGGCCGCGTCGCCCGGCCGTCCGGCATATTTTCCGCGACGGCCAGCAGGCCAACCACATTGCGCGGGATCTTCAGCCGCGCCACCATACCCATGGCCGCGATAATCGCCATGCCGCCGGATTTGTCATAGCGCATCCATTCCATGCCCTTGGCCGGCTTCAGACAGATGCCGCCCGCATCAAATGTAATGGTTTTGCCGATGATCGCGATCGGCGCGGCGCCGCGGCGCGCGCCATGGTGCCGCAGTTCAATGACGCAGGGCTCGTGCTCGCTCCCGCGCCCTACCGCCAGCAGCGCCCGGCAGCCTTGACGCTCCAATTCGCGCCGGTCGAGCACGCGGCAATGCAAGCCCCACCGACGCGCCAGCGCGCGCGTGGCGGCGGCGATCTTCTCCGGAGTCGCCTCATTCCCGGGCAGATTGGCCAGGTCACGGACTTCGGCCAAAGTCTCCCCTTCCAGCATCGCGGCCCGCACCGCGGCCGTTGCCCCGCGCGCATTCGGGCCGCAGTCCGCGATTGACACTTCCAGCACGGCGGCGCCGCGATCCTCACTCGCCCGGGCGGAACGAAACGAATTGAAATGATAGGCGCCATAATACACGCCGCGCACCAAAAGCCGCAGACATTCGGGCAAGGCCAGTTCACCGTATGGCCGCGCCGCGCACACCAGGCTGCGGGCTTGACGCCGGCGCGCGACGCGCGTGGCCGCCGCGGCGGCACGTTCCAATAAACCCGGATGAAAGTCTTTCTTTTTGCCCAAACCCACCAGGATCACGGAAGCCGCCGGCAGCGACTCCCAACTCGGAAAGCTGCTGGTTTCGCAAGCGCGCCCGACAAATCCCGCCTGGGCGCGCCAATGCGTAATCATGCGCGCAAGCCGCCGGCCGAGCGGGCTGGCGGAATCGAAACCGCCTGGCGCATCTTCAAAGAGAAAGAAAGCCCAGGCGTCCGCTTTGACGGCGGCGACCGGACCCGCGACCGCCTGAATCCGGATTCGAGGAATCATCGGCACTCCGCCGGCAAGGTTGCACGGGCTTCGGACTTGGCGGGGGTGCTGTTGGCGTCAAACCCGGCGCCAGCCACTACTGCTTCAATGTTCTTGATCGCCACCTTTTCACTGTCATAGGTAACCACCAACTGCCGCTTGGGTATATCCGCCGTCGCGGATTGCACCCCCTCGACGCGGCCCAAGGCGTCCTGGATACGCTTGGCGCAATCCGCCGATTTGAGCTGCGGCACCTCGATCGTGATCGTGCGGACAACCTGCCGGAAACATCCCGTCACCGCCGCCGCCAGCCCGAAAATCACCAGCCACAAACACATTTTTTTTCGCATGTTATATCCTGCTCCACGTTTGAAATGGTCGCCGAAACGCGCAAACACTACCGAAATCGCGGTTTAGCGTCAACGGATCCGGAGCCGCGCCGAGAATGAAAAAAACACGGTGAACATTTGCAATCCGGTCATGTCGAAGTATGTTTGAATAGAAGGATGGATTGTACGTTTACCCATGGGGTTCCTCACCCCGACCTCCTTGGCGTACAAGACATCCTTCTTTCTTTGCGAAATCGAAGGATTTCAAACGCCCAGGCAGGCCCCTCAATGTCCCAAAACCCCAAAAAACGGCATTCTTGGGATAATTATGGGATAATCGATGCTGGAAACCCCAATAACGACGGGCCATTTCGCGCGTCCGGAAGCCGGGCGCTTGGGATAATGAATCGCGCAACCATAGAGCGTCGCGGGCAGCACCTACGCATCCGCTGGATGGAAGAGCGCAAGTACTATTCTGTGACGCTGACCTTCAAAGTCCTGAAGGTATTGGCGCAGCAACAGGCGCGGACGACCGCCGTGGTACGGTTCATTCCATCGCCCAACGCCAGCCCGCTGCAGAATCATCGTGAAGGGCAGCGATGGGCAGCCTGGGAAAGCTGGCTGGCGGAACGAGACAAAACGCCGGCAGCGGCCGGGACGGCTGAAGCCGCAGAGTTTCTGACCTCGCGCGGGCGCCGGGCACCCAAGACGCTGCGCGAATACTGTCGGATGTGCAACCGCATGTACCGGCTGGCCGGCGTCGCGTCGCCCTTCATTGGGCTGAAGCCCAAAGGGCCGCCCCGCTTTGTCCGGCGCGCGCTGGAACCGAACGAAGTGACACAGCTCCTGAGCATTTTAACCGGCGAGTTGCGTTTGCTGGTGCTCATTGGCCTTTATACCGGGGCCCGGCTCGGGGATTGCGTCCGCCTGACTTGGGACTGCATCCGTGACAACTGGATCAGCTTTCGCGCACACAAGACCGGCGCCAGCTGCCGCCTGCCATTGCACCCCGTCCTGGCCGAAGCCCTGGGCCCGCCCGGATCCGGACCGGTGCTGCCCGGCCTTCTGTCGCGGTATCTGCATCGGCCGGCGAATGTCGTGCGCTCGATCGACGGCCGGATCAAGCGGGCCGGCATGACGATTTCCTTCCACTACCTGCGGCACACGTTCATTTCCCGGCTGGCGGAAGCGGGCGCGCCCGCGGCGATCATTCAGGCAATGGTTGGCCACACCACGGCGGCCATGACGGCCCGCTACACGCATATCGGGGCGGAAACGATGAAGGCGGCCCTGAGCCAGGCTCAATTCGAAGCCGCGCGGCCGAGCGCCTGAATGCCGGCCGCATCAATGATCGGCAGGAAACACCACCGCCCGCAATTGACCAGCCCGCCCCTCAAACACTACGCCAGGCTCACGCGATAGCCCCGCCGGCGACCACGGCAATGGCGTTGTGGACATACGGGTTGGGGGCCGGGCGCAGGAGCGGCGAAAGGGCCAAAAGCCCGGGCGACACCTTGAAGGCCTCAATCCGCGCCAGTAGCGGGACACCCGCCGCCTGGAGCGCCGTGAAAACCAGCTCGGAACAGAACCAGGCCCCCTGCTCCTGCTCGGGCTTGCGGGTCATGAAGCCCCAGATGCCGCGGAAGTCATAGGGCTTCCCCACCTGCCGCATGAGGAATTCCTGGGCCGCCCAATGCTGCTCAGGCGTCAAGGCGACATCGTAAAACTCTACGTCGGTTCCCGGCGTGTGTCGCGCCCAGGGATTTTCGACACGCCGAACGCTCCCGGACATGAAGCCGTCAACCCATGCCTCAATGACCGAGCCGTCGTCACACACCCAGGCGGCGTGACTGTAATCGCTCCATGTCCGCCATTGGATAAGGCGCGAGATCCAGCTCTGGCCTTTGTAGAGGGCAATCATTCACCGGTTCCATTTACCCGCACGACCTCCGGCCGGACAACGGTCGGCTGAACCGTCGTCGGCCGCTCGGCCAACTTGTTCATGACCTGCCCGGCCGTGACAATGCCCACGCCCGCAACAATCGTCCGCCCGGCCGTCTGGATCAGCTCGGAGGCGACGCTCGGGTCGCGCGGCATAATCGAAAGCGGCTGCAGCTCGTTAGCGATCGTGATGTTCATGTTCGTGCCGGTGACCCGGAATTCGCTGACGTTCGTCATTTCCAGCGATTTGATGGCCCGCTCCTGGGCGTAGTACTTGTTCGCCACCTGGTTCATGTCGAGGGGCTTGGTCGTACCGCAACCGCACAGGGCCACCGCGCACAGAATTGCCGCAATGTACTGCTTCATGATTATCCTCCAATTACGTGACGCACCATGGTTCCCGCCAACGAAAGCGCGGAGAGCAAAAGGCCGCCGCCGACAATGGACACGGCCCACAGCAATACCCGGATGACCTGCTCATGCCGATCGATCCGGGTCTGGATCGAGAGCGTGCCGTTGTCGCGGAAAAGGCGCTTCTCGATGGAATCGAGCTTTTCCATGATCTGGCCGGTGACAGCCTCAAAAACATCTTCGGTGACGTAGTCGCTCATGGTTCTATTTCCGCAACTCCTGCAGGACCCCATTGACCCAGTTGGTAAGCGCCGCGCCGGCCAGAAAGCGGTCCACGCATTTGACAACCAGCGCCCGCTCGACACAGCGCATCATGCTATCGCCGCTGGCGTTCGTCCAAACGACGCCTTCGACTGAACCGGCGTTCACCAGCGCGGCTTTGCGGGCGACGACATACAGCACGCCGTTCGTGCCCAACTGGACCATGTCGGAGGGGTTGGCCGTGATATAGCGGACCGGCTGCAGCAGCATCCAGTTGAACGAACCATCGGCCCGCTGCTTCTGCGGCATGGAATCAAAACTTGGGATATCGACACCCACAACCGTTACCGCCTGAGTAACGGTCAGGACCGTCGCCGGAATGGGATAGACCACCGCCTGGGCCGCGCCAGCCAGCATGATCAGTAGAGCAATCCATCTTTTCATCGGGATCTCCTTAAAGGCCGGTACGCCATACGCCACCGGTCAGGTTGCGGAAAAAAAGGTTCACGCCGTCATTGCTGATAACGGCCCCGTTCTCGAAAATCCAAGTGTTGCCTTTGAGCGCCGTACTATCCGGCGTTGAATTGGTTATGTCGGGGCCCAAGGCCACTGAATTGCTGGCACCGGCCGTGACCGTGGCGCGGGTTCCAACTGCAACCCCGTTGGTCACATGGACCATGGCATACCAGCCCATTGCGTTGGCAAAGCCAACACCCGGACCTGTCCCGGCCTGATTTCCGATTCCGATATTTCCATGCGATGGATTGCCCAAGTTCGGATATCCGATTCCAATATTGGCGGTGCCGAAAAGCGGCGAATAAGCCCAGCTATGCCAGAAATTGTAATCACCGGCATTGATGTTTGCGCTGAAACCAAGCGCCGTGTTGTAGGTGCCGGCGCAACCAAGTGAAATCCCGCCACTCTCCAGAATGGCGATGTTTGGCGAGCCAAGGGCGGAAGCGAATCCGGCGGACGAAATAAACGTACCGTACCCCACGAAAGGGCCGGTCCCGAGCGGGGCAAGCATGATCGCATGGCCGGGGTTGACCAAGTTGTTCCCAATGCTGATGTTTTCATACGACCATGCGGGATACGTTCCTGTTTTGATCCTGTGACCAATGGCAATTGATTCTGCGGTGCTGGTGACGTTGCTGGCAATGTCAACGATGTCGTTTCCGATATAGATGCCGCCTTGATTGAATTTGGGGTTGCCGGCGGTGCTTCCAATCCTGATCGTGCCTTCAAGGTTCTGATTGGTTCCATTGACCGGGTTGCTTGCGGCTGAAATTATAATGGCGCCGGTGTTTGTGGTGGATGACCCGGGGGAAAGAACATTACGCGCCCCCACGGACAGGAAGGCGTTACTCGCCGCGACCGGATCCATGCCCGCCGACGCCGCGACCTCTGCGGCCAAGGCGTCAACGGTCGGCGTCCCGTCAACGATGTCGCCTTCATAATTCGGGCTTCCGTCCAGAATATCCCCAGCCCATGTTCCAACGGTGGTCAGAATCGCCGCAGCTGCAATGGCGAAAATGCGCTTCATTATTCGCCCCGCTTAATGAGTTGGATCGATCCGGTTGCGGCCTGGCCAAAGTCGAAATGGATGGCGTCCCCTGCCGCAAAAGGGAAGGCCGTTTCGGGTATCCAAATCAAGTCCGTGATGTTGGTATCCACGCGGGTGCGCAGCGTGAAGTGCAGGCCGCCGGAAAGTCTGGTGATAGTGGTCGTTGGGCAGGTGGCGCCTTCAAAGCGAACCAGGGCGGCTATTGGCGCCCAGGAGCTATTCACCTGGGAATTCGAGACAACGACGGGGGCATTGGAGAACGACAGTGTATCGGCCCAATCAGCGGCCCGCGCCATGCCGGCCAGCAGCCATACGCCCAGGATGATCAGAGATTTCATGTGCGCCTCAGGGGGTGGTGATGTTCGTCAAAAGGCCAGCGCCGAAATAAAACGTAAACGAGCCAACTGGGACGTTGGTAGTTAAGCCGCGGAAAATATCGGCCCAGTTTGTTTTTGTAATTCCGTTCCAAGAAATCGGGTGTGTCCCGTTATTGGTTCCGACGCTCAAGCAACTGGGTAGTGCGGAGAAAAACGGGCGGGAATACTGGTCAAATCCAGAAAGGCCATTGGCTCCCCAAAAGCGCGTTCCATTGGTAGCTTCAAGGTCAACGTATTGGCCTTGAATCCAAACAGAATGATCGTAACCGGAACCATCTTTCGAAGATGCCCAATGGATTGTTTGTTTTTCACCCCAGTAAACTGGGAAAGGGGCTGGTGTGGCATTGTGCGAATAAAGCGATTTGTTGCTGATGTTGACCGATGGGACGGCATATCCAATAGCGCCCCATACGGTAGAGCTTTTATGGTACAGATAATCGTAAAGGGTTAGTGATTTCTGCATTATCTCGCCGTCATCATCGGCAGACATAACGGTTGAATTTGCCCGAAGCATGGCGTTTGTTGGATCGTATCTGATATTGAGTAATTCGATAGTGTTGCTGTTTTTCCAATCGGTAAAAACAGGGTCAACCTCGGTAAGAGAATAGATCGGCCCGGACGAAGACTTGATCCAGCCGCCCGAACAGGAAGCGGCGAAAACGAGGAAGAAGAACATGGCGGCGACAACATTCGCACCAAACAGGAGACAGCGACGGTTCATGGCAGTGCCCTTTCATATGTAGGATCGGGGATCTTGCCGTAAGCGGGCGACGGCTGGACCGCGACATCGGCGTCATCGGCCGTGACGTTGAAATGCTTGTAGGAAATCATGCGCAGGAACATTTCCGCGCGGGTCATGGATTGATGGGCTTCGGTTGATAAATCGACGCCCATCTCCATCATGAGCGTGTAGATGATGAAATTCTCCGCGCTGCGGATACAGGACTCGGGGAGTTTCGTCGTGTCCGCATCGAGGATGTTTGCCGGATTCGTCGCCATGGCGTCGCGGAACTCCGCAACAGTCTCCGAGACGATCTCGGCCAATCGCCCGGCCTTGCCGGGATTGGCGGTCAGCCAGTCGTTATAGACCGGCGTCAAGTCCGTGGGCAGGTCGGCCAGCACCTTGGTCGTTGTGAGCGCAAGCCAGTTCACCGGACAGCCTCTTAAAAAAGGCCGGCGAGGATCGCCCGCCGGCCTTCGGATCAAACCAACAGATTACGTCGCGCTGATGTTCAGGCGCAGGGCGGCGGCGGCATTCGTGACGGCGATGTCCTCGCTCCAATCGAACTTCGCCACTTCGACGCGGCCGTCGTCGCGCATGTACGAGCCAGGCACCATGAACTTGTCCATGAGCCGGAACGTCTTCATGAAGGACGGATCCCGGCGGCTCGGATTCGCCTTGCGGGCGAATACCAGGATCGAGTTGTCCAGGATGAAGCTCAGCGACTTCGTGATGCCCTCAGCCGTAGTGTCGTACACCATGTACGACGTGCGGACCTCGGGGGTCCCGACGAAAAGCTGGCCGGCGCTCTGCTCGGTCGGCACCGCGAGCCCGACGCCCGCCTTGCCGCCGTTGCCGATGATGAAACGGCCGCGAACCTTGGCCTGATTCTTGAAGACCGTGAAGGCCGTCGCGCCGAACAGGATTCCGACGCCCATCAGGGAGCCGTACCCGCAGGTCTTGATGACGGACAGAATGGCGGCGTCGATGTCCGACACCGGATCGGCCGCGTCATTCCATACCTTGTTGGTCCCGACGCCCACGGCGGTCAGCGCGGCGTCAATGACGCCTTTCTCATGGCTGAGTGCGCCGACTTCGGCGCAGGCATCCGCGCCTTCTTTCAACAGGTTTTCGAGGCCTTCGCTTTCCAACTGCTCCAGGTTGTCGACCGGGAAGTCGAGCGCGTGCGGCTCGCAGTTGTAGGTTTCATCGGTCGCATCGAACCGCAATTCCGTGGCCCGCCCGCCCAGGGCGCGCAGCGTGTTTGGAATGCGGAAACGGTTCTTCTCGGTGTACTTCTTATAGCGGCCGATGCTGGTCGCGACCGGCACGGTCGGCGCGATGAAGTCCGCGACGGGCATAATGGCGTTTTGCGCCGCGCCCTGCGCGTACTCTTTGAGGGTCGGAGTGGAACTAATTGAAGAAAGGCGGCTCATGTTGGCGTTCCTTTATGATGGGTTAGGGGGTGGTTCCTTCTATCTCGAAAATGGCTTGCGTTGCGCCGCCAAGCCAAACTGGCGACAATTGGTCGCCGGGGAAGAGATATGTAGTCATGTTGGTCTGGTCGCCACTGGCGCTTGCTAGCGTGATGGTGGCAAAAGCGTCATTGGTTACTAAACCATGAACCTTGACGATTGTGACCTTGCTGGTGGCGGCTGAACCATAGAAAGCCTTGATAGAGCGGACGGTGATCGGCTTGCTATGCGAATCGAACGTTTCCGTCTCGCCTTGGTTCAGAAAAACCCAGCGAAATGGTTCGGCGGCGACTGCCGCGACGGCCAGGCCGATAACGGCCAGCGTGATCAAAAGGATGTTCTTCATCGAGTCTGGTTCCTTTCGGGTTTACGTCACAACGAGGTTGCCGACGTTGCAGGGCGCGATGTGGATGAGTTGACCGGCAACACCGGCCTCCAACGCGATGCCGACCATCTTGTAAGTGGCGGCGCCCGACGGGCAGGTCCGCACCTTGCCGGCGGCCGTGGCGACGGCTTCCGCGACAATCCGGTCGCCTGGGCTGCAGGTGCCGGAAAGCACCGCGCGGATCGTACGCCCGCAGGCGGCCAACGGCCGCAGCGTGACGTTGTCCCCGCTAGCGTCGCCGCCATCGAGGATCAGGAAAAACGGGTTGTCGGTGTCCGCCGAAGGCAGATTGGCCTGGGCGACGCCGGACGTGTTGACGACCTTGGCCAGATACCCCTCCTTGGCGGAAAGGTCGGCCGCGCTCGGGAAAACAAGGTCCCCGGCCTGCGTATTGCTTTGGGAAGCGTAATCACTCATGGGCTATGTCCTTTACTTGGGTTCGAGGATTTCTTTTTCGGCGCGGCTGAAGGCCGTGCGGAAAGGGATTTTCTCGGTCGTCGCGATGTGCTGAGCGCGGTTGCGGATCTTCACCGCCAGCGACTTCTCCGCCTGGGCGGGTTCCTCGGCCAGCGCCGTCACCGGCTTGACCAGGGCGACGAGCCGATTCTTCAACGGCTGGCTCGGAGCCAGCGCGGGCGCCGGGGGCGGCGGATCGGCGGGCGTCCGGCCGCGCATCTCAATCAAGACGGCCGTGGTCTGGTCGCGGTTCTGCAAGAACTGGTTCTTCCAGAACTCCCGTGTGTCGTTCGTGATGACGTCGGCGAAATCCTCGACATCGCGGTTGGCAAGCTTGTCCTCCAGTTGGACGGCATCGCCCAGCAAGGCGTCATACTTCGCCTGCAGGCCGGCCACCAATTGAACCAGGGCGGCGATGAGTTCAACGTCGGTGGCGGTTTCGGGCAGGTTCAGCATCGACTTGATCTTGGCGATGTCGGTTTCGACCGTGGCGGGGTCCGGGGTTTCCGGCGCGGGATTCGGATTGTCGGCCATGTTCGTTTCCTTTTTTGAAAAACCGGGGCGAAAAAAAAGGACGGAGACTTGTCTTGGCTGCCAAGTCGCCGTCCTTCTCTGGAGTGCGTCGCGGGTAATTACTCCGCGCCGTCGCCCCCATTCAGCTATTAGTCTTTTTTCTACGTCGAGCGGGAAGTGAAGTCAACACACACCCGGTTAGGGTTTCCAATACGGCAGTTCCGCCTGCCACTGCTTCCGTTTCTTGTCCTCGGCGAAAGCGGCCGGCACGCGATACTCGCGGCCGGTATTCTTCGGCCCGGCTTGGCGACTCACGGCGGTGCCCCACCCGGCCAAGCCAGCATTCCAAGACGTCATGATCGCCTTGCCCAGCGTCCCGAGTTTACCGGGCACGCCGCTTTGCCCGGTGTACATCAGGCCCGCGCCGGCCCAAACGGGCAGATTCGGGCGCTCGGCCGACAGCGTCACGGTGCCGTCGGGATTAGTGACGGCATCTTTGGGCAGCCACCATGATTTCTTCTGGCCGGTCCGCTGGTCCGGTTGCGTCCGCAACTTCTCACCCTCGGGGCCGGCCAACTTTACCCCGGCCCGGATCGCGTCCGCCTGGGCCGCGTGATAATCCATCGCGCGGCTGTGCTGAACCGGGTCCAGATTTTCATAAGCCGCACGGGCCAGCCCTTCCTCGATCATGGTCTGCTGAACGTCCTCGGCGGGCCATACGTCGCGCAACCCCGGCACGGTCGCAATCGCCTTGCCGATGATCTGCGGCCCGCGCAGGCGTTCGACGTAGCCGATTTCGCGGCCGTATTTATCCTTGGTGTCCGTGGGATTGTTCGGATCGGATCGCAGGCGGATCGTGGAGCCGTCCGGCACAAGCTCTTTCATACGCTCGGCGCCTTCGCGTCCGTACGGCTCATCCGTGCTGCCCATCTTGGCCGCATGGGCAATCTCGGTCGCGTCAATGCCCTTGAACCGGATGCTGGTTCCGGCGGTTGTCGAAACAGTATCGCCGTCGCGTTCGTCGGACGGCTTCACGGTGCGATAAACACTCGGCGTTTTCGCGTCTTTGATCGCGTCCCCGACAATCCATTTCACGGCATTCCCCGCCGCCGGCGTGAATACGCGCGGCACCGGCCCGGCCATGTTCAAGGGCTTGGACTTCGCGGCTAGGTCCTTGCGCATCTTGGATGCTTCATCCGGGCGCAAGCGTCCCTGCTTCTCCATCTCGTTGATTTTGTCCTGCTCCACCATGTACCGGGCTTCGTCGGCGACATTCTTGGAATACTTTCCACTGACAAAATCACTGATGGTTTTCTCAACCGGATTGCCCAGCGATGAAAGGACGCTGAATCCGATTTGCGCGCCGGTCGAATCGAGGAAATTCTTATCGCCCGGTAACTCCCAGGCGCGCCCTTCCTCGAACGCCTTTTTCATGTCGGCCGCGGCATCGTCAATCTTCCCGCGCCGATAGGTTTCCAGGCCGGTCGCCGCGCCGACAAGGCCGACTGCCTTGGCCAGGGCCTTGATGCTCTTGGGGTTCTTCAGTGCGTCACCGATGGCCGGGATCTCCGTCCCGGTCCAGTCGACGACGGCATCATACGCCCGCTTCAACAGCGAAAGCGGCGTCTTGATGAAGCCCGGCGTCTTGGCGGCCAGTGATTTCAGGGCATTGTCGATCGGGAAAACAACGCCCACCTTCAAGGCACTGGCGGCCTTCTCCAACAGCGGGATGGCCTTTGTGAGTTTGGCCAATCCCTTCCCCACAATGCCCTTGGCCGACTTCAAGCCATAGATGGCGGCGATTGACTCAGCGGTGCCGGCGGCAAGGGCCAGGTTGCGGTCGCTCTTGTACGGCATGTCCGGGTTGGCCGTGCGGTAATCGTTCAACTTGTCGGCCGTGAAGCCGGCCACGGCGGAAACCAGTAGATCGCGAATCGGCTTGGCCGTGAAAATGCGCTTGGCGACGTTCGCCGCGCGCACCTTTCCGCCGGGCAACGGCAAGGCCAGCGCCGCCGCCAGTCCCAGCCCCCGCTTCCATGCCGGATCGGATTCGCTGACGCCGACATCGCCAATGCGGCTCACCGCATCAACCACGCGCCGGATTTTATCGGAAAGATTCGGCTCCCGCAGCACGGCCCCGGAATCGGATGAGTAGCGGGCACCGGATGAACGACCACCCCCACCCCCGCCATGCATCCGGGCGAACATCGCCTTGCGTTGTTCGTCGTCCATGGGGCCGCGTGGCGGCCCTGGGCGATTCCGTATGAAGAACGGCGTCATGCTCTTGCGGGGCCATGCCAGAGGCCGCTCTTGGTTGGGTCCGTGTGCTTCAGTCGCGCAAGATTCTTGTCCGGGTTGCCTTCGGACAGACGCTTTGCGTCCGCTTCAACATCGGCATCCGGACGCATGGATTGCGCGTTGCCAAGATCGTTGTTTCGGATGGCCTTCCAATACAGCGAATTCTTTGCAATCCGGCGCTTGTACTGCAAAACCGGGTCCGCGTCCTTGGCCGCCTGGGCTTCGGCGCGGGCGCGGTCACGTTCGGCTTTCTCAACCTTGCGCTGTTCAGCTGCAACGGAAGCCGCGAGTTCGCGCGCGGCTTTGCGTTCCTCCAAGGTACGCGCGCGGGCCTCGGCATTCGCGGCGGCCTGTTTGGCGGCGGCGATGTCCTCGCGCTGGCCGATTTTCTCGGCGGCAATCTTGCCGTCGAGCTCGGCCGCCGTATCCTCCCACTCGCGCCGCTCTTTGTCGTACCGCTCAAGATTCTTCTGGTTGCGCGCCTCGGCTTTATCGAGTTCGATCTGCAGATAGGCTTTGCGCTTCGCCGGGTCCTTGTGCTTGGCCCGGATGATCTTCTTCATCTTGGACAGTTCGCCCCGAACCCGCTTGTTTTCCGCCTCGGCGGCGGCCACCTGCTTGTGAATCTGCGCGAAGGGCACGCCCTCCTTGAACAAGTCAGATTCCAGCTTGCGCGTGTCCGTGAGCTTGTAGGACGTGAGTTCCGGCGGCGTTGGCTCGCGCGTCGCAATCCGGTCGCGTTCGGCCTCCAGGTCGGAAATGCGCGCGGCGTAGTCGCGGGTCGGCGTGTAGGTGCGGCCATCCGCTGAAATCGGGCTGGTGCGCGGCGTTTTCAGGTTCGAGGTGCTGTGGCTGGTCCCGCCACCCCCACCGCCCCAATGCCCGCCGCTCAACCGCGCGAACATGGCCTTGCGCTGATCATCGTCGAGGATTCGCGATGCATTGGCCAGTATCCGGCGCGGCGAGCAATGCGGCTGCATGGCGCCGCGAATGAGCATCAGAAAAGGGGCAAGATCCCGCCTCGGGGTTGGCGCGGTGGGAGAATGCACTGCGGCTGGAGGTGGCGACGCCACGGGCGGGGCGTCACGATTCGACAGCGGGACCATGCCTGAAATATTCGGGTCGTTTGTCACGGCCGCGTTGACCAGGTGCATCGGCCGGACGCGCTGATTTTCCATCACCGTGCATTCATCCTGGCGGAACACCGGGGAAATGAAGCGATACCGGCCGCCGGTTACGGCCTGCTGGCCCGTATCACTCCAGCGGATTTTCGCCCAAAGTCCATCCGGGCGCGGTTCGAGCGCGACAATCCAGCCGGCGGCCTCGCTCGGCTTGTCGTGGTCTAGGCTGAAATGATCGAAGTCGATCAGGATGCCGGGAAAGTTCGGCTGACTGGCCTCGGCGTTGAACCGGCTGACAATCGCCTCGATGCTCGGCGCGTCAATGACCTGTACAAGCCCCGTGGGGTTGTGCGGGAATTCGCCCTTCGGCGCGATCTGATACCAGTCGTCCGGTGGCAACTGAAAGCTGTTGGTCAGCAGCATGGTGTTCATTAAAGGCTCCCGGAGCGCACGCTGGCGGCCCACTCCGGGCTGCCCACCTTCAAGGGCTTGCTTTTGCTGGCGGCCGTGCGCTGCTTCTTGGTGATGGCTTTGGACTGCGGGGTCCACTTCTGTTTGTCCGCATTCCAGACCATGTCGGCGCCTTTCTTGCCGGAGGATTCAACAATCCACTTCTGCAGGGCGCCGTCCCATTTCGAGTTTGTCGAAGGCTGCGCCGGCCGGGCCGCCACTGGCGCGGCGCTGCGGCCTTTGCTTAAATCCGTAGCCTTTTGCGTGGTCGTGGTGGCTGCGGTTTTGGTTGGCGGCTGCAGGGAGATTCCTTTTTCGGCCATGGATTTGACCACGGCCGGCGGAATGACAATATCCGTGCCGGGGATGGTAACGTTACCCTGGGCGTCGGTGACGGCCGTAAACTTGCGTTGGCTGTCCGTTGGCTTTACGCCTTTCGGCAAGAGTTTGCCGGTCTGCGGATCGATGTATTGGCCGGTCTTCTCGTCGAAGCCAGCGGTCCCGCCGGCGTGTTGCGTGCCGCTGGCCGGCGCCGTCCCTCGCGGATCGGCTTCAATGCCGCGGCCGTCTTGCCCGCCCAGCATTGGGCCGGTCGGAATGGATTGGCCAGAAACGATCTTGCGAAACATTCCGGCATCGCCAGAGGCCGCCGCGTTGGAACGCGCTTTATCCCATGTGACTTTCGCAACTTCCTGCCCATCGATGTAATAGCGCCCGCCCTGTTCGGTCAAAACAGGTTTGTTGCCCTGACTGGCACCGGTCGTGCCGTACTCTCCCGGCTGGCCCGGCTTCGGGGCCGCAAAGCCGGTTGACTTACGCTTCGCCAGTTCGGCGTCATAAACCGACTTGGTAACTTCCTTGCCTCCGACAAAATACGCGCCGTCTTTGGTGATGGTCGGCATTGTCGCGGATCGGGTAGCAACGGCGCCGCCTGCCGGCCCGCCGGTCGGCGTATCGACAATTATCCAGTCCTGTGAAGTAGTGTCCCAGACTGCAGATTGTCCGGCGGCGACCGCCGGCGGCGGGTACAGCATCGCCGCAATGCGCGGATCGGAGGTCACGAAGTCACCACCCGGCCCGGCGCCTACACCGCCGGTTGAACCACCGCCCGTTGTCGCGCGCGGCGTTGTCGCCGCCGGCTTCGTGGCGGTCCCGCCGCCGCCGTGGCCCATCCTGGCAAACATGGCTTTGCGCTGTTCATCATCCATGGGGCCACCGGGGCCAGCGTTCAGCATGGCGCGTTCAATGGCGGTGCGGTTACACAGAATCATGGTCATGCTCCTGGCGGTACGGCGTCGATCAGTTTCAGGCCGGTCTTTTCTTCCAGCAGGGCTTTGTCGACGCGGTATCCAGCCCAATTCAGGTTCGCGACGTTCTCTAGCAACTGCGGCACGTTCTCCTGTTGCGGGATGTTGAACGCGAAATACGCCGCGTGCGGATGGTGTGGGAAAAAGGTATCGAGCCATTCGGCGTCCAGATCCCGCTGGTAAACCTCCGAGAGCTTGGCCGCGTCGCTCTTGGCCAGTTCCAACAAGCCCTCCGAGTGCGCCCCGCCGGCCAGCGTGCCGCTACCGCTCTCGGTCAGCATCGTCAACAGGCCGCCGGTCGCGGCCAGCACGATCTGCCGGTCGCAGTAGTCAATGCGCTCCTGGTACGGCACGCGCGAGCGCTGGGCCAGGTCGATGGTTTTGACGTCGGCGCCCGGCGGCAGATACCCGCGCCGATTGCTGGCGAGTTGTTCGGCCATCGCAAGGTATTCGGCTTCCTTTTCCGGCGTGGTGCCCGGCGGGCCGACAAAGAAAATCGACTGATTGGCGCTGGCATCCAGCGCCGCGTCCCAGTCGGCCATTGCGAGCTGTTTGCTGAAAAAGTGCCGGTCGATCCCGCGATGCAGGGCCGGGGCTTCCATGACGCAGAACTCGCGCGGATCCACCACTTCGCCTTTCGGCTCGTTCTGCTTGGTTTCCGGGTTCAGCCGCCAGTCGCCGCGCTCGTTGCGCACCCAGTACCATTGCTCAACCGGGTCGAGCTTGGAAACCAGTGTTCCGTATCCGGCCCTGATTTTTTGGACGTGGGCGAAGCCCCGGAAAAGGGCGCTCGCCAGAAAATAGCTGGCCTGCTTGAAATTGGAAATGCGGTCGTATGCGTACCGGAGCAAGTCGGCCTGTTCCCCGCCCAGGTATGGATCGGCGTTCTCGGCAACCCGGATTTCCCAGTCGAGAGAGTCAATGAAGGCCAGCCGCCGGGCCATGGCGGCGGCAATCGTGACGTCCGCCCGTTCCATGTGCATAAAGAACCATTGCAGGTCGGCGAATTGGCCGCGGTCGGCGTCGGCTTCCATGCCCATCAGCCGGGACATGGTCAGGCCCCGGATCGGATTATAGTAATCCCGCCAATTCGTTCTGTGCTTCACGCGCGCGTTCCTTCCCGCTGTCGAGCAAGCCTATGGCTTGGCGAGAAGGAAAATCAACACACGATGGGCGGTGCCGTCGAGCTGGTGGTGTTGTGCTTGTTGTCGTGGCGGTGAATGAGTATGAATGGGCACATGGAAACCCTACGACGTTGGATCATTGCCGCAGCTATTGTGACTGCGTGTCTTGCTGTGTGCTTCGCGGCTATCGCGTACCATAAGCAAGCGCTTGCCGAAGCGCGCGAATACGAGTCACGTACGAAGGCGCGCGAGGCCAAGGAAGCTTTGAAGCAAAAAGAGAAGGCCGCACAAGAGGCCAGATGGAAAGCAGAGTTTCCCCACTGGACGCCGGAATAGAATCAAACAGGGAATTATCCGCGCAGGCTTCCGCCGCCCGCAAGCATACGGCCGCTTGTCGGGCGCAAGCGTAACTCGCGGGATCCCGCGCAGGGGAGCACCCGCATGGCGCCTGGCGGCGCCGCGCTCCTTAATCGATTGGCCAGTGCCAGGGCAATGACGCAATCATCATGAAATCCCGATGGTGCATTGTAGGACAGCCCACCATTTGCGGCAATCGCATATTCGTACCGCTTCATCTCATCGGTCAGCACGTTCCACGTCCCAGGCCAGCCCACCTGCCTCTGCTCCACGGCGACGATCAGCCTTTGAATCAGTTCCGTTTTGCTCGGCCCCGTGAATTTGAACGGCTCGATGTTCGGATACGCCCGCCGCAGGTCGTCAAAGATCGGGTCCCCTGCCCCGGTCGCGTCCAGAATGACGCGGCCTTGATGCTTCCGCGCGAAGTTCAGTATCCGCTCCTTCTGGATCGGCCAGTCCAGGTGATTAAACCGGTCCATATCAAAGCAGTGCCCCGTCACGCGATCCATGGCGATGCACACCGTAAAATCGGTATGCTTCGCGACGTCCACGCCCACTACCACCGGGCCGCTTCGCGTCACGACGTCCAGCAGGCAATCCTCAATCCGATGGAACACGCCGGCCGAATCCTCCAAGAACTCCGCCAGGTATTCCTGCCGGAAAATGTCCTCCGGCGTCGTACGGCGGGCTTCCTCAAGTTCCGCCTCGGGAAAGAAGGGATTGGCCGTACTCGGGAACGTGAAGCTCTTGTACTGCTTCTCCGCTTCATCCCGGCCGCGCGTGTGCAAATCGAAAAACCAATTCCGGCCCAGCGGCGTCGTGATCAGCAACGCCCAGCCGTGCGTCTGGGCGATCGTCGGGCGCACGATCTGCTGCCACGTCCGCGCTTCAATCCGCGCGGCCTCGTCCACGACGATGCCCTTGAAGCCCAGGCCCAGGATCGAATCGGGATTGTCGGCGCTCAGGAACAGAATCCGCGCCGCGCCGTTCAGTCCTTCGAAGGTGGCGGTGACGGGATTTCGTCCGCTGACGGTGACGAAGCCGCCGGCGATGCTTTGCAGGGCTTCGACGCCACGGTCGGCGATGAAGTAGGTGGGTGCGATCCAGCCGTAGTCGCCGGGCTCGATGGCGCCGCAGTCAAGGAGTTCCCCGGCGGCGCAGAGAGTTTTTCCGAAACGGCGTCCGCAGCAGACGGCGCGGAATTGGTATTCTCGGGCGTTATGGATTTCTGCCTGTCCTCGATGGGGACAATATGCAAGAGCGATTGCCATTGGACGACTCCCCCGCTGTCGAGCGTGATCCGCGCGTCGCGCGGTAGCAGCGGCATGATGTACTTTTCGAAGAAGCGTAGAGGGTTCTTGTGGAAGGACTCCAGTACGGCGGCCTTGAATTCGTCCTCAAGATTGTTGTCGGCTAGGGCGGCGTCCAGCCAGCGCAAAGC
>CAZMXS010000080.1:0-13735 GCA_964570325.1 uncultured Verrucomicrobiota bacterium
TATGTGGCGGTGGGGAGACGCCTGGCCCGTTGGATGGGGCTGGGCCAGGCGCCCCGCGCGAACGAGGTCGGGTGGGGGGCTGGGGCTCACGCGGCGCGGCGTCGCGCTCGGGGTTTGCGCGTTGCCGCCGCGCGGGGCCGGCGGGGCCGCGCCGCCGCGCGCCGCCGCCGCGCGCGCGGCGCTGCCGATTGTCTTTTTCATGGCCGTCCGCCGGGCCGCGCCGGTGGCGGCCGGGCTCCAGGCGGAGGGCCAGCCGCCGGAAACGCCGGCGGCTGTGGTGCTGGATGCCGGCGGCGCGGCGGAGCGCGTGATTCGCACGACATTGGGCGGGCTGGCCGCGGCGGTGGCGGATATCCCGGCGGAGGCGGCTGGGTTGTTGATTGTGGGTGAAATCTGCCGCCCCGGCCGGCCCCGGCCGGCCGGCGCTTTGCGCGGCGCGCGCGTGCTGCTGACCTGTAGCGCCGAACTGCTCGACCGCGCCGCCCTGGCGGTGGCCGACGCCGGCGGAGTGCCGGTGCGCATGCCGCTGCTGCGCCTGATCCCGCGGCCCGCGGCGGTGGAAGTCCTGCGCGGTGTGAACCGTTTTGACTGGGTGGTCTTGACTTCACCTTCAGCCGCGCGTTGTTTCCTGCAGGGGATGGAAGCCGCCGGCGGGGATCTGCGCCAAATACCGCGGCTGATGGTTTGCGGACCGGGAACAGCCGGTGTGTTGCGGTTGGCGCGCTTGATCCCTGACTTGGCGCCGGAGTCCGATTTCGGCGGCGCAGGATTGCGCGCGGCCATGGGCGGGGTCATCCAACAGGGCCAGCGCGTGCTGCGCTTGCGATCCGACAAGGCCGACTCGGAGTTGACCAAGGCGCTGCGGGAAATCGGCGCCGAGGTGACCGATTGCGTGCTGTATGACAACCAGCCGGTGAGCTATGATCGGTGCCCGGAATGCGCAGCGGTGTTTTTTGCGAGCGCCTCTGCGGTGGAGTGTTTTTTGGCGCAGGGATTCGCGGAGTCATTGCGGGGCGCGGTGGTGCTGGCCATCGGCGAGCCTACGGCCCGCGCGCTGGAATGCGCCGGGATCAAGGTGGATGTACTGGGGCGGCCGGCGACTGTCGCGGGCGCCATGGCCAGCCTGGCGCGGCATTTTGTGACCAAGGAGTTTGAATAATGAGCGGCTATCCCCAGGTACGGTTACGGCGGTTGCGGGCGACGGCCGGTATGCGCCGGTTGCTGGATGAGCCGATGCCGGCGCCCGCCTGTTTCATGTGGCCGGTTTTTATTGCGCCGGGGAACGGCGTCTGTGAGCCGATTGATGCCCTGCCGGGGCAGCGCCGATTGAGCGTGGACCGGTTGTGCGCGGCGGTGGAGCCGGTGTGGCGGCAGGGTGTCGGCAGCGTCCTGCTATTCGGGTTGGTGGAGGACGCGGCCAAGGATGCCGAAGGATCGGAAGCGTGGAATCCGGCTGGCGCCGTGCCGCGGGCGGTGACCGAACTCAAAGCGCATTTTCCGGAGTTGGTCGTGGCGACGGATGTATGCCTTTGCGCCTACACAGCGCACGGACATTGCGGCCCGCTGGCGGACGATGGAACGGTGGACAACGATGCGGCGCTGGCCGGCCTGTCCCGCGCGGCGGTCGCGCACGCCGCCGCGGGCGCGGATATCGTCGCGCCAAGCGCCATGATGGACGGCCAGGTGCGAGCCATTCGCGCGGCCCTCGACGCGGCCGGCGCCGCGCCGACGGCGATCCTGAGCTACTCAACCAAGTTCGCGTCGGCGCTTTACGGGCCATTTCGCGAAGCGGAACGGTCCGCGCCGCAGTCGGGCGACCGGCGCGGTTATCAAGCCTCCTATCTCAATCCGCGGCTGGCTTTACGTGAGTCCCGGTTGGACGAAGCGGAGGGCGCGGATATGCTGATGGTCAAACCGGCGCTCTTCTATCTCGATCTCTTGAGCCGGCTGCGCGCGACCACCGAGCTGCCGCTGGCGGCCTATAACGTCAGCGGCGAGTACGCCATGCTGATCGCCGCCGCGGACCGCGGTTGGGGGGAACTGCCGGCGATGGCGCGCGAGGCGCTTTGCGCGATCCGGCGGGCGGGCGCGGATATCATCATCAGTTACTGGGCCAACCGATATGCGGAAGTGTTTCCGCCGGAGAGCCGCGGGGCGGCGCTATGACGTCCGTCGGAATGGATCCGTTTGATGCGTCGCGGCGTCCGGTTTCCGCCGCGTGGTTTGCGCGCGGCGACCGCGTCATCCCCGGCGGGGTGAACAGCCCGGTGCGATCTTTCCGTGCGGTTGGCGGAACCCCGGTGCTGGCGGCGTCCGGCCGCGGTAGCCGCATCCGAACCGCGGACGGGGTGGAACTGACCGACTACTGCGGTTCCTGGGGGCCGCTGATCCTCGGCCATGCGCATCCGGAGGTGGTAGCCGCGGTCGGCGCGGCCGCCGCCGACGGATTGACCTTCGGCCTGCATACCCGGGCCGAGGTGGAGTTTGCGGAATTGATCTGCGCGCTGGTCCCGTCCATCGAAAAAGTGCGACTGGTCAGCTCCGGGACCGAAGCGGTGATGACGGCGCTGCGGTTGGCCCGGGGCGTAACGGGTCGGCGGCGCCTGCTGAAGTTCGACGGTTGCTACCACGGGCATACCGACGCCATGCTCGTGGCGGCGGGCAGCGGGTTGCTGACCGGTGGGATCAGCTCCTCGGCCGGCGTGCCACCCAGCGTGGCAGAGGACGTCTTCGTCGTGCCCTACAACGACTTGAATGCCGTGCGCGCCGTGGTGGCGACATACGGCGCTGAACTAGCCGGCCTGATTGTCGAGCCGATCGCCGGCAATATGGGGCTGGTGCCGCCGGCGCCCGGGTTCCTGGCCGGGTTGCGCGCGGCGGCGGACCGCTGCGGGGCAGTGCTCATTTTTGACGAGGTGATCACGGGGTTTCGGCTTGGACCGACGACCTATGGCGAACTGTGCGGGGTCCGGCCGGATCTCACGACCTTGGGCAAGATCATGGGTGGCGGGCTCCCCATCGGGGCCGTAGGGGGGCGGGCGGCGGTGATGGACGCCCTTGCGCCGACCGGGCGTGTTTACCAGGCGGGCACGCTTTCCGGCAATCCGGTGGCGGTGGCGGCCGGGCGGGCGACCCTGGAAATTCTGCGGCGCGACAATCCGTATCCGGAACTCGAGCGGTTGGGTCGCTGTTTGGAGGAGGGCTTGCGTGCGGCGATTGCCCAGCGGGATGCGGCGGTGGAAGTCGCGCGTATCGGCAGCTTGTTCACCCTGTTTTTCCGGCGCGGACCCGTACGCAATATGGCCGATGCCAGAGCCTGCGACACCGCCGCCTTTGCCGCTTTTTTTCACGCCATGCTGGAGCGGAGCATTTACCTGCCGCCGGCGCAATTTGAGACGGCGTTTCTTTCGACGGCTCATACGCCGCAACAGATCGAGGAATTCGTCGCGGCGGCGACCGCCAGCCTGGCGGCGCCCTGAGCCGCGATCCGCTGATTGGTCGCATGATGGGGGCCGCTCGCTTTATGCCTCCGCGTTGTCTTCTGATTCCCAGACGATCCGCTATCTGGACCGGTTGCGGATCCTGCCTCTGGCCATGCTGGCGGGCGAGGGTAAAGTCAACCCGTTCTCGCGCGCGGTCGTCGCGAACCGTCCCGGCTTTATTACCGTTCGCTGCGCTTTCCGCTGGATGAGCTCGCGATTGGCTTTCAGCGATTGCCGATCGGATATCCTGTTCATCCGTTGCCGCCGCCGAAGCTACTCCAATTCAATTCGATAGTTCCATGGACCCCGACCGGTTGCCGTCTGGTCCGTCACGGTGTTCATCGGCGCCATACCGGCGATATTCGTCGCGATCGGCATCCAGATGTGTTGCGGCAGATTCGTGGAGCGCGCGAGCGTGTAGGATTTGCCGTTCACGCTTTGCCAATTGACGATGAATCCCGCATCCTGGCGCCGGGTGTTCATGAGGCCCAGGAAAGATTGGTCGTCGAGCGGATCCGTGCCCGCGCGAATCTCCGCGCCGTCCCCCTGCCGGTCCGCGTCCGTGTCGGCGCGGGTCGGGTCCGTGCCCAAGGCGAGCTCATTCGTGTCGCGCAGCCAGTCCGCGTCGGAATCCGCCTCCGGATGCAGCAGCTCGTAGACGCCCATGTCGCAGCGGGCGATGCCGTCATGGTTGCCGTCCAGCGGGCGCGGAATGCCCGCGATGTCGCGGGCCGGCAGGTTCGTGGGCGAGCCCGTGTCCACGCACGGCGAGTTCGTGGGCAGGCGGAAATCGTAACTTGCCGGATCGGCGAATAGCGGATCGTTCGCGATATTGCCCGTGCCGGCCGGCAAAGGCGCGACGCAGGAGTATTGATAAGTTCCGCCGGAGTAGTTGGAATAGGTCGAGCTGCTGTAGTTGCCGTAGAGAATCGTGTTGATAAAGGTCTTTCCCGCGAAGGCGTAGAAGCCGCCGCCCCAGTAAGACCCGCCCGCGCGGTTGCCGGTGATGGTGCAATTGCGCGCGCCGCCGCCTGATCCGGTTCCGCAGACCCCGCCGGCATTCTGCGCGGCGGTGTTGTTCACGATCAGGCAGTTCTCGAGCCAGCCGCCGCTGAGGTCCACGCCGCCGCCATAGACCGTGCCGCGGTTGTCCCGGATCACGCAGTTGGACACGGTGCCGCCGACCATGTACACGCCGCCGCCCTGTTGACCGGTATTGCAAATCAGCACACAGTGAGTCACGATGCCGGTCGGGCCCAGGTAGATTCCGCCGCCGCGGTTGGTCGCGTAGCAGGCGGAAATAATACAATTGGACAGCATGCCGCTGTAGAAATACGCGCCACCGCCCTGGTAGGCGCGGCCGCGGTTCAGGGTAAGGCCGCTGGCTGCGGCCTGCGGGTGGTTCAGCGTCAGGCAGCGGACGGCGTTCACTCCATCCAGCACGGTTGACGTGGGCCCGTTGACCGAGCGCAGGACCGCGCCGACCGCGAGCTCGATCGGCGAACGAATGGCGTACACGCCGTCGGTGACGAGCACTTGCGAGCCATGCCACGCGGCGGCGACGGCGGCGACCGCGTCGGTGGCGGCGATCATCCAGTTTGTGTACGGATACTGGTGCGCGCCGCCGGGCGCGACGTAGGCGAATCGGGGCGCGGCGGTGATGAGGTTGGCGCGGGTCCGCTGGCTGACTTCGCCGGCGGCATTGCTGACGGCCAACGTAATCGTGTAGCGCCCGGCGGCCGGATAAGTTTGGGTGACCACGCCCAAGCCGTAACCCTGCCGGTCCCATGCGCCGTCGCCGTTGAAGTCCCACCAATAATATATTCCACCGGTGTTCGTGCCCACGACATATCCGGTGAATGTGACGCTCAACGGTTGGAGCCCGATGAGCGGGTCGCCCGACGGATTGCACTGCAATGTCCCGAAGACCAGTTCGTACGCGCCCATGTCGGTGATCGAGTTGATGATGCGCGGCGCCCCGGCCAGGTCGGTGGCGTTGGTCATCCAGGTCCGATTGGTGCCGGTGTCGAAGCAAGGCGAGCCGGGCAGGAGCCGGTAGTCATCGCCGGTGGCATCGGCGAACTCCGGATCGCGATCGGTATTGCCCGGTCCGGCGGGCAGGGGCGCGGCGCAGGTGTGCTCGTAGTTCCCGGCGAGATAATCCGGCGAGGTGGGCGCGGAGTTGAAGCGGACGATGCTGTTGCGCACGAGGCTGGCGCCCGAGATATGCGCCAGGCCGCCGCCGGATGTCCCCGCGGAGTTGGCGCAGATCGTTGAACTCTCCAAGGTGGTCGCGCCGGAGACCAGATACGCGCCGCCGCCCTGTGATGTGGCCTGGTTGCGGATGATCAGGCAGTTGCGCACCGTCCCGCCTAATGCCCGGATGCCGCCGCCCGAACTGGCCCGGTTGGAATAGATCTGGCAGGCCTCCACCAGTCCGGCGCCGTTGATGCGGACGCCGCCGTTCGTATGGCTATGAATGCGGCAACGCGCGAGCACCCCTCCATACAGGTACGCGCCGCCGCCCCAGTTCTCGGCGGATCGCGTCGCGTTGTTCCGGAGCTCGCAGCCGCCCGCCTCGCCCCCGCCGTCAAAATACAGCCCGCCTCCCTCATTGTCGGATACGTTTCCCGCCACCACGCAGTTGGAGACGAGGCCATAACGTTCGTAATAGACTCCCCCGCCGTAGTCGGCGCGGCCGCCGCTGATCGTCAAGGCGCGCACCTGCGCATCGGGATGGCAGAGGTAGAAACAACGGACCGCATTCCCGCCGTGCAGGATCACGTTGGTGACCGCGGCCTGGCCTTCCCAAATCACGGGCCGGTCCAGGTACAACTCCTGGGATAGGCGATGGGTTCCCATCCCGACCCCGATGCGCGTGCCGGCGACGGCCGCCGCCAGCGCCGCGTGCGGATTGGTGGCCGCCGTGACCCAGTTGGTGTAAGGGAAAATATGCGTTCCGTTGGTGGCCACGTAAGCGATTTCGGGACCGACCCGCACACAACCGGATTGCAGGCGGGCGGCCGCGCCGGCGGCATTGCTCACCGCCAGCCACACATCATAGCCCCCGTACCCCGCGAACAGGTTCGTTACGACGGCCAGCCCGTAACCTTCCAGGTCAATCGAGCCGTCGTGGTTAAAGTCCCACTGATAGTACAGGCCGGTTGTATTTGCGCCGGACACGGCCGCGGTAAACACGACTTGGAGCGGATAGAAGCCCTCCGCCGGGCCCGCTACCGGATTGCACGCCAGCGCGCCGCTCGCCGGATCCAGCTCGTAGGCGCCGCGATCCACTGTGCCGCCGATCAGGCGGGCGTGGCCGACAAGGTCCGTGGCGTTGGTCATCCAGTCCTTGTTGAACCCGTCGTCCACCCCCGGCGAGCCGGGCAGGAGCGCGTAATCGCCGGCGGCCGCATTGACGAATTGCGGACGGGTGTCGCGGTTGCCCGCGCCGGGCAGGAGCGGAGTGGTGCTGGAGTACAGAACGCTGGCGGACGTGATGTCATGATTGGGATGGGCCTCGAGTGACTGGTTGTCGAACACGAGGCTGTTGAGCAGGACGCCGGCCGCGCCATGCAGGCCGCCGCCATAGTATGCCAGATTGCTCACGATGGTGCAGTTGGCCGCCTCCGTGGCCGCCGCCTGCAGGCTCAAGCCGCCGCCGTTTACGGCGAAATTGCCGGCGAGCAGGCAGCTTTGAATGGCGGACGCGCCGTACCCCAAAATCCCCCCGCCGGCGCTGCTCCCGTAGTCCGAGATATCTTTGTTGCCCGTGACCCGGCAGGCGGTTACCGTGGAATTTCCAGCGCAGACGCCGATGCCGTAGGCGGCGTAGCTGTTGGGCGGCACCGCGGTATTACCGTCCACCTCGCATCGGGCAAGCATGCTCCCGCCGGCCAGACAGACCCCGCCGCCATAGATATGGTTCTCCTTTGTGGCCGCTTCATTGCCCACAATGCGGCTGTCCCGCATGCGGCTCCGCGATAGATAGCCGCCGCCGCCATATCCGCTGTAGCGGGAGGCATACAAATAATTCGAGTAAAGCGTGCAGCCGACAATTTCGGAATCCTCCGCCATCATACCGCCGCCATACCCGTCGCCGGAGTAGCCGGCGGTGAGGTTGTTTGCCGCGATCACGGTGTCGGTGACGAGGCAATCGTAGGCGCAAATGCCGCCGCCGGACGCGCCCGAGTAGGAAGCGTCCATGAAGTTCGTTTCCACAACCGACGAGACAATCCGGCCTCCGTTGAACCCGTAGAGGCCGCCGCCAAAGGCGTAATCCGATGCGGCGTATCCCGCATTTCCGCGGATCGCGCTTTGCTCCACGATGGCGCCGTCCAGGTACAGGCCGGCCCCATAGACACTGCCGTCCGCTTCGGCGCACAACGTGTTGGTCGCGATTCGACAGCGGCGGACCAACGCGCCATTGACGGCGCACACGCCGGCGCCCCACAGATCGTGGCCGCTCGTCGAGCGGATCTCATTGCTGCTGATGTCGCTGTCGGTCAGCAGGCCGCCGTTGAGATAGACGCCGGCGGCGCAATTCGAGGCTCGGCAGGCGTATACCGCGCAGTTGGAGATGACCCCGCCCAGCGCGTGGATACCCGCGCCTTCGATGGCGCGGCCGTTGACCACCACCAGCCCGTCGAGTTGAGCGCCGGCCGACAGAAGCTGGAAGCCGCAGTGCTGATTATTGCCGTCCACCAGCACGGTTCCCCGACCATTCAAGCTCCGGATGGTCATGGCGTACGGGACCGTCAGTCCGGCGCCCAGCCGGTATGCGCCATTGGAGACCAGCACCAGCGAACCATCCACGCCCGCCTCGATCGCATCCGCCAGATTGGTTGCCGCCTCCGCCCATGAGGCGTACGGGAAGACGCTCGCGCCGTTCGTTGCGGCATGGATGACGGGCGGGCCCACTTTGACCCCATTGGTCTTGATACAGGCCGCCGTCTCCCCGGCGGCGTTCGACACCACCAGCCGCGGCGAGTGATAGCCCAGCAGCGTGTACGTATTGGTGACCACGGCCGCGCCGGTTCCGCTGACGTCGTTCGAGCCGTCGTTCTCGAAATCCCACGCATAGACCAGCGCCGTTTGGTTGGAGCCGGCCACCCGGCCGGTCAGCACAACCGGCAGCGGCGCGAACCCGGAGGCCGGCGCCAGCGCGACGCTGCAGATCAACGGACCGGCGAACCGGTCCAGTTCATGGGCGCCGAAATCCACGACGCTCTCCAGGATGCGCGCATGGCCGTCCAGGTCGGTGGCGGCATCCATCCACGCCTGATTGGTTCCCGCGTTCACCAGCGGCGACCCCGGCGACAGGCGGTAGTCGCCGCTGGCTGCATCGCGGAATTGCGGGTCTGCCGCCGTGCAGCCCGGAGCGAAGAGCGCGGGGGAAGTGCGCAGGTGGGAGTAGGTGACTGTGCCGTCGTCAAGCCAATCGGCGCCATCGGCGGAGGCGTTATCGAAACAGATCGTATTCTTGGCGTCATTGCTCCAGACGGCGTAGATGCCCCCGCCATAACCGCCGGCGTTGCCGGCGACCGTGCATCCATCCACGCGCGACAGATGCGCATACAGTCCGCCGCGGCCCGCGACAGCCGAGTTCTGGTATATCAGACAGGATCGCAGATCCGAGCCGTTGGCAACCGACATGCCGCCGCCATGGTAAGCTCGATTGCTGTAGGCCAGGCACCGCTCGCCCAGGGAGCCATTGTTGATCCAGATGCCGCCGCCGCTGCTGGAGTTGGTGCTCCGGTTGTTCCAGGCCCGGCTATCGTACAATTTTCCGCCGAAGTTGATCCAGGCGCCGCCGCCGCCATTGCCGCTTCCCGCGTGTTCGTTGTTAAGGAACGTGCAGCGGCGCGCGATTCCGTTGCTTTCAATATAGAGACCGCCGCCGCCGTTGCCGCAACTGTTGCCGTCAAACCGGCAGTCCACGATTATCCCTCCGCGATACAGGGCCGCGCCTCCGCCGCGGTAATAAGAGTAGTTGGCGCTGAACACGCAGTTGCTGACCGTGCCATTGGTCATGACCAACACCGCCCCTCCGTAACCCCCGGGATATCCACCGGTTGGCTGATAACCCCGATAGCCTTTTGTGATGGTAAAGCCCGACAGCTCCGCGCCGGCCGCGCTGAGATAGAAACACCGATTGCTTACGGCCGGGTACCCGCCCGCGACGGTCGTCATCTCCGGTCCGTTGACGCTGCGAATCCGGACGCTGTTGGTTACGTTGATTTGTGAAGTAACCGTGTATACACCGTCGGTCACGCACACGTCGTCGCCCGGCTGCGCAACCGTCAGCGCCGTCTGGATTTCGTGCGCGGCGCTGTCCCATGTGGCATACGGCTCGCCTGGCATCGGGCTGTTGGTCCAGACGTAACGCGTTGTCTGGGCGGCGGCCCAAGTGGAAAGAAGGGCTGAAATGAGGACGAAACTTCCAAACCGGTTGAACCAGATCATACGCACCCCCCGGGGGGCTAACCCACAAATTATGAATAAAGCTTCTCACGCGAGCGAGTCAATAAGCGGGTTTTTGAAGGAATTTCAGGCTGGTGGAATCCCATGCGGAAGGCACATGCACCCATGCATGTTCCAAGTGGATGTGTCGTGCGCCCGGTTTGGGGGGTGGGTTCTCCATATTACTCCCTGTACGCCGCCGGGTTTTGTGGGTATGATATTGCCGGTGTGGCTATTCTGGAGGTGCCAATGAAGGGGTTCCGCTTGGGTGGTTTGGCTTTATCCGGCCTGTTGTTTCCATGGCTCGCCGCCGCGCAAGTCCCGCAACTGCTCAGCTATCAGGGACGGATGGTTGTCGGCAGCTCGAATTTTAACGGGACCGGCCAGTTCAAGTTCGCGCTGGTGAACAGCAACGCGACCGTCAGTTTCTGGAGCAACGACGGCACCGGCGCCGGTGGGGCGGAACCAACTGCCGCCGTGGCGCTGGCCGTCTCCAACGGACTGTACGCGGTTCTCCTGGGCGACACGTCATTGCTGAACATGACGGCGATCCAGTCGCGAATCTTCACCAATGCCGATGTGCGGCTGCGCATCTGGTTCAACGACGGCGTGAGCGGTTCACAGCGTCTGCAACCCGACCAGCGCCTGGCAGCGGTCGGCTACGCGATGATGGGCGCCAATGTGGAGGACGGCGTCATCAGCTCCAACAAGCTGGCGGAAGGCGCGGTCGCCAGCCGGGCGCTTGCCGACCTGGCCGTGACCGCCGCGAAGATTGCCAGCAACGCCGTCGGTTCGACGCAACTAGCCGACCACATTGCGCTGGGCTCGGCGACGGCCGACGGCAAATTGGAATTATACCGCACGGCGGCAGGCACGCCGGGAGTCACGTTGGACGGCGGCTACAGTGCGGTTGCGGTCATTGGCGCCGACGGCTTGACCAACGCGCTGCTTAATGGGCCCAGCTATGGCCGGCTCCAGTTGTACAACTCTGCCGCCGGCAACCAGGTGGCGGCGAATCTTTCCGCCAACGCCGCCGCCGGCGGGATCTTGAACTTGTATGACACCAACGGCAACGCGCGGGCGGTGCTCAACGGCGGTAATACCGGCGGCTACCTGTCGTTGTATAACCGGGACAATCTGCTGACCGCTTACCTCGACAGCGATGACACCAGTTCCGCCGGTTATCTTTCATTGCGCACCATGGGCGGCTTGGCGACGTTAGCCTTGCGGGCCCAGTCGTCGGTCGGCTATGGCCCCATGCTGGAGATGTGGCAGACCAATGGCGTCACGCGAACGGTCTTACTGGACGGCGACGACACGGCCGGCGACCGCGGTGGCGGGCTTTGGCTCTACACCGGCAGGGGCGCCCCCACCGTGGAGATTATCGCTTCCGAGGGCGCGGGCGAGGCGGGTCAGATCCTGCTTTCCGGCACGAACAGCGCCACTCGGGTGGAATTGGACGCTGACTACGCGTCTTTTCACGGCGGCTATATCGCCGTGCATAACGCCGCCAACACGCGCACGGTTGGTATCGAGGGCGAGGGCGCGAACTCTGGCGCACGGGTCTATCTTTACACGGAACGCGGCCAGTCCACGATCCGGATGGTCGCTTCCGAAGACCCCGGCGCGGCCGGCGAGATTGGATTGTATCGGACCAACGGCTGGCAGACCGTCCAGATTGACGGTGAATCCGGCACGGCGGGTGGATTTATTGAAGTCGGCAACCGCGGCGCGAAACGGACAATTCAATTGGATGGTGATGGAACGTACGCCGGCGGCGAGCTGACGATTTATGCCAGCAATGCCAGCCCGACGATTTACCTGCAAGGAACCGAAAGCGCCGGCTACGGCGGACAAATTCTGATGTACCGCACGAATGGCACCCGCACGGTGGAGATTGACGGCGATTCGGGCACGCGCGGTGGTTACCTGGCGTTGTACAATAGCAGCGGCAACAACACCATCGCGCTGGATGCCGACCAGACGGGGGCATCCGGATCGTTTATCATGCGCGCCCCCAGCGGGACGCAACTGGTCGTGCTGGCGGCCCAGGAGACGGCCACCCAGGGCGGGGACTTGTCATTGTTCCGGACCAATGGCCGCGCGGCGGTGCAAATTGACGCGGAGAATGGCACCTATGGCAATGGGGCCACGTTCACGCTTTACTCCCGGAAGGGCGAGCGAATGGTGGAAATCCTGGCCAACGAGGCAACCGACGTCGGCGGTCAGATCGAATTGTACCGCACTAACGGCACCCGCACGGTGCAGATTGACGGCGAGACCGGCGTCGGTGGCGGCGGGTACATCGCGGTTTACAGCAGCAATGGCACCGCGCAGATAGAACTCAAGTCCAATGACGGCAGCGGCGACGGCCGCATTACGACACCTGTGCTGGAGATTACCGGCGGCAGCGACCTCTCGGAGCAGTTCAATGTCTGGTCGCCGGCGGGCCTGCCGGAACCCGGAATGATGGTTTGCATAGACCCGGACCGTCCCGGCGGGCTGATGATCAGCGCGCGCGCATACGATCCGACGGTCGCGGGGGTCATCAGCGGTGCCGGCGGGGTCAAGCCGGGCATGCTGATGGGGCAGGGCGGGTCGCTGGCTAACGGCACGCATCCAGTCGCTCTTTCGGGTCGCGTCTACTGCCTGGTGGACGCCGATCGAGGAGCCATCCAGCCGGGCGACCTGATCACCACCTCGGATCGGCTCGGCTACGGCATGAAAGCCGCAGACCCGGAACGCCGCCCGGGCGCGGTGATCGGCAAGGCCATGACCGGGTTGGAAAGCGGGCAAGGCTTGATCCTGGTGTTGGTCAATCTGCAATAGCCAACCGGGGCGACAAACGATGAAACCCTATGCGTGGATCGGTCTGGCGGCTGGCTTGTTGGGGCTCCCGTGCGCCGCGACCGCCGGCGCGCGGGCCAGCGCCAGCTATACCATTCCGGCAGACACGGTCGCGGCGGGGGGGCAGCCGGCCGGTAGCGCTTGCTATAGCTTGTTGGCCAGCGCAGGCAGCATCGGCGGCAGCGCCACCAGCGCGCCAGCGCGCGCGGTCCGGCATGGGTATCCCGGCCAGCTCTATGAGGCGCGCGCGCTGGATGTCACGGCCCCCGCCACGAACGTGAACGAGAACGCGACCCTGCAAATGGCCGCCACGTTGACGCTTGACGACGGCACCTGGCTGGGGCTGGCGCCGGCCTGGACGCGGTGGATCGTGGTGAGCGGCCCGATCAGTTCCGTAACCGCCGGCTTGGCGCGCGCCATGATCGTGTACCAGGATACCCAGGCGGTGGTGCGCGGCGAATACCAAGCGGTTGCCGACACGCTGGGTCTGCTGGTGATCAATACGAACAACGACGATTATGGCGTCTATGCCGTGGACGGTCTGAATGACGCCTGGCAGGTGGGCTATTTCGGCGAAAACAATCCCGTGGCCAAGCCGGATGCGGACCCTGATGGCGACCGGCAGGACAACGCCTTCGAATACGTGGCGGGCACCAGTCCGACCAATGCCGCCTCCCTGTTCGCGATGTCCTTGGAGTGGGTGCCGGAGAAGCGGAACTGGCTGAACCTGATCTTCAGCCCGCGGTGGACCAGCCGCGCCTACAGTGTGCAGGCGGCCACCAACTGGCGGGTGTATGCTGTGGTTCCGGGCGGGGCCACCAATGACGCCGGAAGCCGGCGGACCGTGACGGACACCAATGCGACCAGTCGGATGAAGACCTATCGGGTTCAAATCGCCTGGCCGTGAGCCGCAAGGGAAAAAGTTAGGTCGGATGAATTACGAT
>CAZMXS010000080.1:13745-20640 GCA_964570325.1 uncultured Verrucomicrobiota bacterium
GGCCAATGAGCGATCGGGTTGGGGCCGGGCGCTGTGGTTGGCGGCCGTTAGCGCGGCCGCCCTAGGCGCGGGCCTGCCGGCGCGCGCCCAGACGCTAAACGTCGAAATCGATTACATGACCAACAACGCGCACAGCCACCGACCGCAGGCGGCCGAGATCAATGCCGTCATTCAGATGTTTGCCTGCCACGGCATCACGCTCAACGTGGTGATAGACGACCCGATCAATGAGGTTCCGATTTTGAAGTGCAATAATCCGGCGACGGAAGATTTCTTCACTTGCGATTGCGCGACCAGCTTCAAACGGCTGAAGGACACCTATTGCGACCATCCCACCTGGCACTATTGCATCTTCGCGCACGACTACGATGCCGGGGATGGCACGGGCAGTTCGGGAATTGCCGAGATCAACGGTGATGACTTGGTCGTGTCCCTGGGCTCATTCACCGCCGGCATTGGCACGCCGTGGGACCGGGCTTCGACCTTCGCGCACGAGTTCGGTCACAACCTGGGTCTGACGCATGCCGGATCCCAGAGCGAAGGCACGGTGGGCAAGCGCAAGCCGAACTTTGCCAGCATTATGAGCTATTGCTACCAGTTGCGCGGTGTGAAACAGCAGATGACCTGTTTCGGCATCATCAACGCCGGGAATCTCTTCAAGAACCTGGATTATTCCAACGACCGGTTGCCGGATTTGAACGAGAATGCGCTTTCGGAAAGCCGGGGCGCCGGAATCCACCGCGTGGACTGGAACTGCAACGGGGTGGAAGATCCGGGCACGGTCGCGCAGAGTATCAGTTGGCAGCGAGGCAACTGGTGCGGTTCGACGGACGCCCGGAATACGGTCGAGGATTACGACGACTGGGCCGAGGTGCTGGCGGGCCTGCGCGCGCGCAAGCTGCTGGGCGACAGCTTCAACCGGCATTACCCGATCCGGATTGCGCGCTGCATCACGGCCGACGAATACCGGGAGCAACTCCGGGCGGTGGCGCCGCTGACTTTCATGGATCCCTCGCGGTGTCCGGGCGACCAGCCGGAGGTGGTTAACGAACCCAATATCACGGCACTGATGATCTGGGTGGATTCCAGCAAGGCGGTCGAAGGCGACGGCCGGGGCAGCAGCCCCTACCGGACGATCAAGCGTGCGCTGCAGGGCGTGCCTTCCGGGAGCTATCTCTATCTCCAACCCGGCACTTACACCAACAACGGCAGCCTGATCATCACCAACCGCGTTTATCTTGCGGGGCCGGGCGGAGCGGTGATTGATCCATGATGGGGAGTCGGGTAAGAACAACTGACCTGATTCCTCGCGCGGGGACGAGTTGGTCGGAGTCGTGTGCGCTGCGGTTTCCCTTGACATCCCATATGATCTCAGTCCATGCTTTTAGCATTGGGCGATCACATTCCCGTGGGGATAAAGGAGGCAACATGCTTGCGTCAAGATGGCCGCATCTATCCGCTTCGCTGTTTCAGCAATTCATTCGCAAAGCCCGGTTTCGCGGGCTTTTTTTGTTGCCGGTGTGGATGGCGCTGGGGGTGGTTCCTGCCGTGGCGCAATCCGCGCGTGATCAGGCGGCGGCCTTGCGCGAGGAGCTCATCGCGATGAAGGAAGAACACGCCAAAGCCATCGCGGCGCTTGAAGCGCGGATTGCCGCCCTGGAGAGCAACGCTACGGATGCAGCGCAATCGGGCGATGCGGTGGAAAAGGAGACCGCCAGGGTATTGGATCGGGTGACCACGGCCAAACAAAAGGGGCAATACCACACCTACCCGGACATGACCGCTCTGGATGCGTATCGCGAGACGCTGCCGGCCGACATGCGCCATGATCTCAGCACGGTGCCGGGCAAGCTGTTTGATTACCTGGCCAAGGGCTTTGAATGGCATGGCTACTTCCGTTCGGGCTATGGCATTAACAGCGCCGGCGGCCAGCAGGAGGCGTTCCAGGCGCCGGGCGCGTCGGCCAAGTACCGCCTGGGGAATGAGGCGGAAACCTACATCGAAACCACGGCGCTGCAGAAGAATTGGAATCCCAATCCAAACGGCGCCAATATTATGTCCCAGATTCGGCTGTCCTACAAAGCGTGGAATACCGAGAGCTGGGATGAGGATAACAAGGTGGTGCTGCGTGAAATGTATGCCGGCATGGATAATTTCTGGAGCGCCAACCCGGACACGAAGGTGTGGGCCGGCCAGCGCTTCTATCGCCTGCCGCAGCTCAACATCAACGACTTTTGGTGGTACGACCTCAGCGGGTACGGCGGCGGATTTGAAAACGTCAACCTCGGGTGGGGCAAGTTGGCGCTGGCTTATATTGGATTCTCCAAGAGCGCGTCCAGCTTCTGGACCAGCAGTGACGAGTCTTCCTTCACCTATTACACCGACAACGGCCTGCTGGCGAAAAACAACCTCAGCCTGATTCTCTCCGACCTGAAAGCGCCCGGTGGCAAGCTGTCGGTTTGGGTCAACGGCGGCTACATGCCGGGCGGCACCGCGACCAATCGGCTGACGACCGATGAAGTGGACTATCCGTCGCAGGGTGGTGTGGATTGCGGCGTCATGCACAACGCGAAAACCGACAAGGCCGCGAACCAGTTTGCCTTGCAGTATGGCTATGGCTGCAACAGCTCGCTTGCCGCCGGCGCGAACCTGCCGCCGACCAGTGACAACAAGCGGGGCTGGATTTTCCGCGCCACGGAAATGTATGACCACCAAGTCACGGATTCGTTCAGCACCGAGATTGTCGCGCTTTACCAGTACGCCAACGATGGCAGCGACCAGCCGCGCACGCAGTGGGCCAGCTTCGGATTGCGGCCGGTCTATCACTTCACCCAGCATTTCGGCGTCGAAATCGAGCCGGGAATTGACTGGACCGAGAGCGAGGCGGACGATTGGAGCGACTATCTGTTCAAAGGTACTGTCGCGTTGCGACTCACGCCTGACCGGGACTTCTTCAGCCGGCCCGAGTTTCGGCTCTTCGCCACCTATGCCAACTGGGGCGACGACTTCAAGGGTATGCCCTCTCTGGGCGGCCAGGCTTTCCGTGACAAGAACGACGGCCTGACCTTTGGCGTCCAGGCCGAGCACTGGTGGTGAGCGGCGCCGATCAGTCGCTCACCCTGGCGGGTGCGGCCATGCGCCGGTTCACTTGGCGGGGATGCGCTTGCTGATGGCGCGGCTCCACTTGCGCAGGGCGTCCTGCAGGTCGGTCGCGCCGACGCGATAGTACAGGTTGCCGTCAATGGAGATGAACCATTCCTCCTTGGTTTCGTCGCGCTGCCAGGCGCCGTATTCGTTCTCGAAGGCCTCGAGTTTTTCCCAGGGTGATTGGCGTTCGATGATGGCCTTGACCCGGTAGGGCGGCAGTTCGCCCTCGATCACCCCGGCCCCGCGGTCCACGCGCGTTACGACGCCCACTTCCTTGAGCGCCTTCTCGGTTGCGTAAAAAATATCGTCAAACCCATACCCGGAATGCAGGACCATCTTGCGCTGGTAACCGGCCTTCAGGCCATAGCCCGCCTCCTGGCAGGCGCTGAGCGCCATTCCCGTCAGCACGGCCAGCAGGATGGGTATGGGGCATTTCAGATAGGTGGACATCGGGATGCCTCCTGATTGACTGCTGCTTTATCCATAGCATGATCCGCGCCGCGAAATAAAGCGCAAAGCCGGCCCGCTAATACGGCAGGTTGTGTTCCTTGATCTTGCGCTGGATAGTCCGGCGCGAAAGGCCGAGTTTGTCGGCGGTGAGCGTCCGGTTGCCCTCATAGCGGCTGAGCAATTGCGCGAGAATTTCCTTTTCCAGTTCGGCGAAGGACTTGCCCTCCGGCACGATGAACCCGTCCGGCGCGTTATGGGGCTGTTCCAAGCGGACATGGTCGGCCGTGAGTACGGGCTCGGTGGCCATGATGACCGAGGATTCGACGATGTTTTTCAATTGCCGGATATTGCCCGGCCAGTCGAACGCCTCCAGGCGGGCGTAATAATCCGGTTCCACGCGCGCGATGTAGCGGCCGTGTTCCTCGCAGGCGGCGGCGATGAAGCGATCCGCGAGCGGCCGAATGTCCTCGCGTCGCTCCCGCAGCGGCGGAATCTTTATCGTGACCACTTTCAGCCGGTACAACAGGTCCTCCCGAAAATCACCATCGCTGATCATCGCCTCCAAGTCCCGGTTGGTGGCGGAAATCAGGCGCACATCCACTTTGAACGACTCCTGGCCGCCGACGCGACGCAGGACGCGGTCCTCCAGCACGCGCAGCAGCTTGACCTGCACCGGCCGCGGGGCGTCGCCGATTTCGTCGAGGAACAGCGTGCCGCCGTCCGCCCGCTCAAAGGCGCCCTTGTGTTGCTGGACCGCGCCGGTAAAGGCGCCCTTTTCGTGGCCGAACAGCTCGGATTCCAGCAGGGTCTCCGCGAAGGCGCCGCAGTTGACGGCGACAAACGGCCCCGCCGCGCGCTTGCCATCCGCATGCAGGGCGCGGGCGACCAGCTCCTTGCCCGTGCCGCTTTCCCCCTGCACCAGCACCGTGGCGTTGGTGTCGGCCAGCGACTCGATCTGCCGGATGACCTCGCGCATGCGCGGCGATTCAGCCACCATCTGGCGGGCGGAATAGCGGCTGCGCAGGGAGGCGTGCAACTGGGCGACCTCGCGGCGGAGATTGCGCGCCTCCGCGGCGCGCGTGATTTTCGACTGGATGTCGTCCAGGTCCAGCGGCTTGGTGATGTAGTCGTACGCCCCGGCTTTCAACGCCGCGACGCTCGACGGCACGGACCCGTAGGCGGTCATAATCAGCACCGGCGCGCCCTCGTCCAGCCGGCGGATGCGGCGCAGCACTTCGATGCCGTCAATGTCCGGCAGGACCAGGTCGGATAACACGACGTCAAAAGCCTGTTCCGCGAAGGCTTTGACGCCGGCCTCGCCGCCGCCAACGGCGTGGGCTTCAAAGCCGAGATCCTCGATGGCTTCCTCGACGGAGCGCCGCCCGTCGGGGTCGTCTTCAATAATCAGGATGCGGGGTTTGCTCATGTGCGGGTCTCTTTCGGATCGGTGTTCATAATCGGCGGCGCCGCTTCGTCTTTGTCCGCCTGCTCCGCCCCCGCCGCGCGCGCCGCGGCTTCGTCGTTTTCCGGCGCCGGGCTGGCCAGCGGCATGGTGATGCGAAAACAGGCGCCGCCCTCCGGACGGTCGAGAATTTCGATCGTCCCGCCGCAGCGCTCGACGGCCGTGCGCGCGAGGAAAAGCCCCAGGCCCGTTCCACCCGGCCGCGTTGAGTAAAACATCGAAAAGATCTTGCGGCGCGCGGCCTTCGCGACGCCGGGCCCGTTGTCGAGCACGTCAATTCGGGCCCGGTCTCCGGCGGCGGTCAGCCGGATGATGACCGCCTGTCCGGCCTTCGAGAACTGCTCGGCGTTGGTCAGGATGTTGATCAGCGCGCGCCGGAAAGCCGAGGGATAGCCGTCTATCGCCAGCGCGCAATCCGCGGGTTCGATTTCGGCCCGAACGCCCGCCTGTTCAAAGCGCGGCGCGAGCATCTCGACGCACTCGCGCACGCAGGGGCCGAGGGCGATGCGCTCCCGCGTTTCCGCGGACGGCTTGGACAGATAGAGGAACTCCTGGAAGACTTTGTCCATGCGGTCCAGCGTTTTGCAGATGCGGCCGGCCAGTTCCTGCAGACGCGCGGGGTCGGCCGCGCCATGGCGGGCGGCCGCGCGCGCGAGCATCTGCGCGTCAAGGCGCACCGCGGACATCGGGTTGCGGAAATCGTGGACGATGCCATTGGCGATCACGCCGGAAAAGGCGAGGTGCTCTTCCGCACGGCGGAGCTGCTCGCGCGAGCGCTCGCGAAAGAGCAATCCCGCCACCAGCAGGCTGCAGACGCCGAAGGCGACGAAAATCGTGGCGAGCGCGACATGGAGCATACCGCGGATCGCGTCGGCCGCCGATTTTTCTTCGCGGGCCACCGCGTCGTTGCTTAGCCCCACCTCAACCGCGCGCGGCTGCCCGTCAATGCCGTGCACCTGCATGCCGAACGTGACGACGGGCAGCAGCCGGTCGCCGACGCGGACCAGGCGCCGGCTTAACTGCACGGTGGCCGTCCGACCGGTGGAGGCCGTCGGAGTGGTGACCGCGCTCAACCGGCCGGTGGGATCCTGCGGCTGTTCGCGGAAGACGGTGACGCCGTTTTTCACTACCGTCACATACTGCAGGCCATGTTCCGTGACCTGCAGTCCCTGGACCAGCCGGGAAAACTGGGTCCATTCACCGCGGTCGTCACCGGCCACCCGGACGGCCGGCTGGTCGGCCAGGTGGGAGGCGATCTGCTTGCCGCGCTCGATCATTGCTTGCATCGCCACCGCGTGCGCCGCCTGGCGATTGAGCAGGTGCGCCGCCCATAGGCTGCCGCCGGCCAATAGCGCGATCAGCAGCAGCAACGCGCAAGTGATCACGACCAGCGAAGGTTGAAAACGACGAATCATTTTGAACGCGGCATGGTGAAGGGTGAAGGATGAAGGATGAAAAACGGGTACGGAGGACGCAAAACTAGACCCGCCCGTTTGAGCCGCCAGTTGCGCAATCCAAGAGCTTTGTCCGCGATACCCATAATCATGTTCCGTTAAGCAACAATCATGCCGATTTGCGCGAAAATGGGGAAGCCCGAAGAATCCCGGCGGCCGGATCACCTCCGGACGCCGCAAAGGAGCTATAGCGGCCGGCCAACCCGGACAAAATGTCGCGGTGGGGCGAAAAAAAGTCGCGCGGAAGCCGGTCCGGTGATCGGGAAAACCCGCGATTTATTGGGAAAAACGATTTTCAAAAAGTTGGCACGCAAGTTGCATTAAGGATAGGCCGCAATGAAGCACGACTTAAAAAATAAAATGCGGCGCGGCGCCCGCACCC
>CAZMXS010000081.1:0-20067 GCA_964570325.1 uncultured Verrucomicrobiota bacterium
GCCGGCGGCGGTCCGCCGGCGGCCGGCCGCCGGATATGACCACACCACCATTCCGGCCGCCGGACCGGACCCGCATCCACCGGGTTGTCCCGGCATGGCCATGCGTTTTGTCGAAGCCGGCCGGGCGTCGCTTGCCGGCGCGACCACCCATAACCCGGACCAGGTCGTTCCTTCGGAACTGACGCAGTGGCCGGTGCAGTTGCACCTCGTCCAACCGGGCGCACCGTTCTTCCGGGGCCGCGAACTGGCGGTGCTGAGCACCTGTGCGCCGGTCGCCTCGGCGGATATTCACCGGCGGTTCATCCGCGGACGCGCCGTGGTGGTCGGCTGTCCCAAGCTGGACCGGACCGAGGGCTATGCCAAAAAACTGGGCGCAATCCTCGCCGATCCGAGCATCCCGAAGGTCACGGCCGTCCGGATGGAAGTTCCCTGCTGCGGCGGCCTCACCGCGATCGTGTGCGAAGCCGTTGCCCTCAGCGGACGCAACGACTTGGTCATGGAGGAAATAACGGTCGGCATCAATGGAGACATCCGATGAGTGATAATCTTAAAGCGCAGGCCATCAGCCTGGAACCCGGGGTGCAGTATGCGGCCGGCGCGGTCGTCAGCAAAACACTGATGGATAAAAAAGCCGGGACGCTGACCCTGTTCGCCTTCGATGCCGGCCAGGGCTTGAGCGAACACACGGCCCCCTATGACGCAATTGTGCAAATCCTGGACGGCGAAGCGGTGCTGACCATCGGCGGCCAGGAGATCGCAGCCGGCGCGGGCCAGCTCGTGATTATGCCGGCCCATGTGCCCCATTCGCTCCGCGCCGCGCGGCGCTTCAAGATGTTGCTGACCATGATCCGCTCGTAAAGCGCCCGGCATTGTCCCCAACGCTCCGTCCGTGTACAAATGGGGGCATGTTCAATGCGCCGCCTCGCGAAAGTGAATTGGGATCCTGGCTTTACGCCGGGCTCTGGACACTGGTTATCTGGTCCACCATCCCGTTCGCCCGCGCGATCACGAAATTCTTCGCCACGCATTGGGGGCGCGACCAATTCATTACCATTACCGCGCTCGCCGCCATTCTCGGCGCCGGGACCGCCATTCTCTTTGTGATCCGGCAGCCGCGGGCCGGCCGGTGGCAGCGGGCGCTGGTGTTGGCGGTCATCGGCGGCGTGTTCGTCGGCGTGGCGCGCCTCAAGGCCTTGGCGCCCGAGGAAGCGCTGCATTATCTCGAATACGGCATCTTGGGGGTGTTGCTCTACCGCGCGCTTACGCACCGCATCCGCGACCCGCTCATTTATCTTGCGGCGCTGGTGGCGGGCGCGCTTATCGGCACGGGTGACGAAATTATCCAGTGGCTGACCCCGCGACGCATCTTTGAATACCGCGACATTCGGATGAATGTGCTGGGCGTAGCCTTGGCCTTAACCGCGATCGCCGCCGGCATTCGCCCGCTATTGATCCGAAGACCCATCCGCCCCAGTTCGGTGGTCATCACCTGCCGGCAGACGCTGGCGCTCCTGGCCCTGCTGTTCCTGTGCGCCCTCAATACACCGGCGCGCGCGAACCGGATCGCCATGCGGATTCCCGGCCTGGGCGGATTCTACAACCGGGAAAGCGTGATGACCGAGTTCGGTCACCGCCATGTGGATCCAGAGATCGGGGTGTTCTATTCCCGTTTCACGCTCGAACAGCTCCGCGCGATGGATACGGCGCGCGCCGCAGACGCCGCGCCGATTATTGCCGCCTACCGCAGCCATGCGCGCTACCCGGATTTCCTTCGCGACTATCCTTCCGCGCGCGATCCTTTTGTCCACGAGTTGCGCGTCCACCTGTTCCGCCGCGAGCATTACGGCAGCTTTGTGCGCCAGAGCCTGACCAACCCGGCGGTGCTCCGCGACAACGGAACCGTCGCCTTTCGTGAGAACCAGATTTTGGAAAAATACTTTTCCAACACGCTCGCCCAAGCGGGCTGTCGCATCCGCCCCGCCGAAGCGGATTTTATCCGGCGGCACGCGGATACCAACGCGCTCTACACCAGCCCCGTGAGCGCGCATCTCATCACACGCATCAACGCCTTCGAACTACATGGCAGCCTGGCCCTGCTGTTCCTGGCCGTGCTGTTGGTGGAACGTCGGGCCACGCGCCACGCCCGGGTCTGCCATTTGCTGCCGGATGGATAATTCGGCTGCACTCCGCGATGAAATACATCTGAAAAGCGGCTCCATCGAAAGACTTAAACAGCCGAGGGAGCGGTTCCCGATCGGCATCCGTTTTCCTGTGTCGAACGACCGCTCAAATTCAATTCTTCGTTCCCTGGACCCACCCAGCTATAGTTTCGGAGGATGACTCGTGCAATCCTGCTCCTATTGACAGCCGCGCTCCTGGCCGCGACGACTGCCTGCCGCGCGCCACCCGCGCCGCGGCCGTTACGCGTGGCCTTTTTCACCGATGTGCATACCCGGACGGAATGGGAAACGCCGCAAGCGGTGGAACAGACGGCGGATGCCATCAATCGCGAACAACCCGACCTGGCGATTGCCGGCGGCGACTTGATCACCGACGGATTCATCAGCGCCGCGCCGCAGGTCGCGGATCGCTGGCGAAGCTATTTGGAATCCTTGCATGAGCGGATCGTCGCCCCGGTTTTTCCAACGATTGGAAATCATGACCTGATCGCCCTGCGCCCGCGGGATGGCACACCACCGGCCGCCGATCCGCGCCGCGAGTTCATGGAGCGATTCGGCCTGGCGTCCAGTTATCGGATGCTGGCCACCAATGACTGGGTGTTCTTCTTCCTGGATTCCATCCAGCCGGCGGACGACAAGCTGGTTTATCATGGCGGGATTGATGGCGCGCAAATGGAATGGATACGCGGCGAACTGGCCCGGCTTCCAGCGGAAACACCGCTGGTATTGGTCACGCACATCCCGCTGCTGACGGTTTTCTACCAGGCCACGCAGGGCGCGCTGAGCGCGGCGCGCGCGGATCGCGTGGTGACTAATAACTTGGAAGTGTTGGACCTCTTCGCGGGACACAACCTGCGGCTGGTCTTGCAGGGCCACACACATGCCGAGGAATTTATCCGCTGGCGCGGCATCACCTTCATCAGCGGCGGCGCGGTCTGCGGCCAGTGGTGGCGCGGCCCGTGGTATGGCACCCCGGAAGGATTCGGTTTGGTCACGCTCCAAGGGACCAACATAACGTGGCGGTATATTCCTTACCGATGGACCGCGCGGCGGCCGCCTGGAGAATGAACGCCGGCCGCGACGGAGGGCGGCCCGGCACACGGTTCAAGTCGCTGAATCGGACCGGCGCCCCGCCAAGCGCTTGCCGCGCGCGATTTCCAGGGCGGCGGGAAACGGCCGGAGGGCGCGTTCAAAAATGCCCAGCGAATACGCGATCGCCACGCCGTAATTGGTGATCGGCACGCCGGCCTGACGGCACTGGAGGATGCGGTTCAATAGCTGTTTCCGATTGAAGGTGCATGCGCCGCAGTGCACCACCAGTTTGAAGGGGCTCAAGTCCTCCGGGAAATCCCGCCCCTGCACGTGCGTGAATTCCAAGTTGGCGCCGACATATTGCGTGAGCCAACGCGGAATTTTTACCCGCCCGATATCGTCGCCGATTGGATGATGCGCGCACGCCTCGGCCACCAACACCCGATCGCCGGCCTGCAATTGTTCGATCGCCAAGGCGCCCTCGACCAGGCTGTTCAGATCGCCCTTCAAGCGCGCGAACAGGATCGAAAACGAAGTCAGCGGCACGTCGGGCGGAGTATCGGCGGCCACCTTCAGAAACGCCTGTGAATCCGTCACGACCAGCGCCGGCGGCCGGTTCAGCCGCGCCAGCGCCGCGCGTAATTCGCGCTCCTTGACAACCAGGCAATAGGCATCATGGTCCAGCAAATCGCGGATGGTCTGAACCTGCGGCAGGATCAGGCGTCCCTTGGGCGCCTCCATGTCAATCGGCACGACCAGCACGGCCAGCTCGCCCGGCGGCACCAGATCGCCCGCCACCGGCATCGCCGCCAGCCAGTCCTCCGGCAGGAGTTCCACCAACCGCTCCCGGAACGCCTGCACTCCGCGGCCTTCGCTGGCGACTGTCTCCAGCCACGGCACACCCGCCGCTTGCAATTCCGCCGTCACGGCGGCAGGCGCCGCCGCCAGGTCGGCCTTGTTGAATACGACGGCCACGGGCGTTTTGAGCCGCCGGAACTCGGTCAACAGATCGGCCTCGAACGTTCCCCACGATCCCGCCTCAGCGACGATCACCGCGACGTCTGTTCGCTCGAATACCTGGCGCGTTTTCTGCACCCGCAACGCGCCCAATGCGCCGCAATCATCTATCCCGGCTGTGTCAATAAACAGCACCGGCCCAACCGGCAGCAATTCCATAGGCTTCTCAACCGGGTCGGTCGTAGTGCCGGCGGCCGCGGAAACAATCGAAACCTGCTGGCGGGTCAGGGCGTTGAGGAAGGACGACTTGCCGACATTGCGCCGACCGAAGATGCCGATATGCAGCCGCACTCCGCGGGGCGCCGTATTCATGCGCCGCCTCCCGGCGCCCCGCCCAACCGCAGCACGGATTCGGCGGAGGTCAGGCGTTCGAACTCCGCGTCGGACATGAGGCCGTGCTCGCGCACGAGGGCGCGAATGGTTCGCCCACTTTCGCGCGCCTCCCGAGCGAGCGCTTCGGCCTGCTGGTAGCCAAGGGCCGCCGCCAGCGCCGTGACGATCGCGGTTGAATTTTCAACATGCCGGCGGCAGGCTTCCGCGTCCGCGCGCAGTTCATCCACACACTCCGCCAGCAGCGCAACCGAACGGGTCAGCAGGTCTAGACTGCCCAACAGCGCATCGGCGACCAGCGGCAGAAAGGGATTGAGCTCCAGGTGCCCGGCCGCGCCGGCCTGGGTCACGGCCAGATCATTGGCCATCACCGCCAGCGCCGCCTGCGTGACGGCCTCGGGGATCACCGGGTTCACCTTGCCGGGCATGAGGGAGGAACCCGCCTGGCGCGGAGCCAGGTGCAATTCGCCAATCCCGGCATCGGGCCCGGACGCCATGAAGCGCAGGTCGCCGCATACTTTCACCAGGTTCGCCGCCAGCGTCTTAAGAATGCCGCTGACTTCGACCAGCGCATCGGCGTTCTGGGTGGCTTCGATCAGGTTTTCAGCGCGCGCAAGGCCGATGCCGGTGATCGCCGCCAACCGCTCCGTCACGCGGAAAATATAGGGTCGCGGTGCGGTCAAGCCGGTCCCAATCGCCGTGCCGCCAAGGTTCACCACGCGCAAGCGCTCCTCGCACTTGTAGACACGCCAGCGGTCGCGCGCGAACGCCTCGGCAAAGGCGGCCATGGTGCGGCCGAGCGTGGTCAGGACCGCGTCCTGGGTCTCGGTGCGGCCAACCTTCACGATCCGCTCCAGCGCTTTTTCCTGGCGCTGGCAGGCTTCGATCAGCCGGACCAGGGCCGGTTCGAGGCCGCGCAGGAGACCGATCGCGGCGACCCGCAGAGCCGTCGGATAGGTGTCGTTGGTTGATTGATGCCGATTAAGATCCTCAATCGGATGGATAACCGCATAGTCGCCGGGCGCGCGGCCAAGCAGTTGCAAGGCGCGGTTGGCCAGCACCTCATTGACGTTCATGTTGGTGGATGTGCCCGCGCCGCCCTGCAACGCATCCACTTTCACGTGCGAATCGAGCCGGCCGGCCAGCATCTCCCGACAGGCGGCGGTAATCGCGGCGTACACCGTTTCATCCCAGCAGCCCAGCTCGTGATTGGTTTCGGCGCAGGCGAGCTTTACGGCGCCGTACGCATGGATGAGCGCTGGATTAACGGGGCGGCCGGCCAGCGCGAAATTGCGGAGCGCGCGGTACGTATGGATTCCATACAGCGTCCCGGCCGGTAGTTCAGCCTCGCCCAGCCAGTCGGTTTCGCGGCGCGTTTGCACGGCTCAGAAATACACGTCCCGGCGGGTGGTGGCGCGAACCTGCTCCAACCGCTCCCGCAGTTGCCGCTTGATTGCGCTCTCCGGCATTCGCTCCAGCTCCGTCCGCACCAGCTTTTCGCCGGCTGCGCGCGTCGCGGGCGAGGCGTAGTCCACCAGGTATTCCGTTAGCGTCAGCAAAGCATTGGGCGTGCAAAATTGCTGGATAAAGCCGGGTATGGCGAACTCCATGAAGTGCTCGCCCGTTCGGCCGACGCGGTAGCAGGAGGTGCAAAAGCTGGGAACATAGCCGTCTTCAATCAACTCGCGCATCACCGTGTCCAGCGGGCGCAGATCACCGAGCGCGAATTGCTCGCGCTCAAGGTACTGCGTCTGCGCGTCGCCGGCCTCGGCATAGCCGCCAATTTCGATCCGGCTGCCGGCGTCAATCTGCGACACGCCAAAGGCCATAATCTCGCGCCGCAGCACCGGCCCCTCCCGCGCCGTCAAAATCATGCCGGTGTAGGGCACCGACAGGCGCAAAATGGCGACCAGCCGCTTGAAATCGAAATCGGAAACACGCCAACGCTGGTCCAGCGCGACCCCTTGGGCCGGCTGAATCCGGGGAAAACTGATCGTGTGCGGCCCCACGCCATAACGCGCCTGCAAGTGTTGAGCATGGGACACCAGGCCCAACACCTCAAAGCGCCAGTCATAGAGTCCAAATAGCGCGCCGATGCCCATGTCGTCGCAACCCGCCTCAAACGCGCGACTCAACCCATCGAGCCGCCACAGGTAATCGCCCTTGAGCGTGTCCGGCGGGTGCATCCGCCGATAAGTCGCGTGATGATAGGTCTCCTGGAAAATCTGGTAAGTGCCAATGCCGGCAGCCTTGACCACTCGGTAGCCTTCCTCATCGAGCGGCGCGGCGTTGATGTTGACGCGACGGATTTCGCCCGGCCCCTTTTTCACCCCGTAAACCAGCCGCACCGTGTCAGCGATGAACTCCGCGTCATAGTCAGGATGCTCGCCGAAAACCAGGATCAGCCGTTTGTGGCCGCGCTCCTCCAGCGCCGCCACCTGCGCGCCGATTTCCTCCGGCTGGAGCGTGCGGCGCACGACGGCCGCATTCCCCCGCTGGAACGCGCAGTACGCACAGGCATTGACGCAGAAATTGCCGATGTAAAGCGGGGCAAAGAGCACGATCCGGTTGCCGTAAACATCACGCTTGAGACGACGAGCCGCGGCGAATATCTCTTCCACCAGTTCCGGCTCGTCGGCCGCCAGCAAAACCGCGGTCTCGGCCGGTGCCAACGGCTCCTTCTCCAGGCTCTTGGCGATCACCTCACGCACACGCACGGGGTCGCCGGGCGTGTCATGCACCAGCCGCTCCAGGCGCGCGTCATCAATAAAATCCACGCTTCCCGCGGACAACTTTCGATCGGCGGCAGCAATCATTGCTTATCTCCGGCTTACTAATATACGTGCGTAACGTCGAATTATCAACGCCGGCCAAAATAATGCGCGATTCCGCTTAACGATTCCCAACCGGTCCTCTATATTGCAGCGCAGCATGCGCGCCAATGTTCATAGCCCGCTTCGGCTGGCGGTGATCCTGACGCTGCCGTGGCTGACCGGTCTGGCCGCGGCCGCGCCCGAGCCCCCCGCCAGCGCCCATCGGAACGCCGAACTGGAGTTGCTGTTGCGGCAAATGCAGCACATCGAGCAGGAGCTGGTCATCGTCAAATCCAAGCTGCAACAACTGGTCGGCGCCAGTGCCGCGTCCACGGCGCAGAATAATAACGCCAAGTCCGTCGCGACCGCGCCGCGGCCCGCCGCCAACGGCATTCCGCCGCCTTCCAGCAACGGCGCCGTGCACGCCCCACCCGCGTCGGTCACCGCCGCACCGCCCATAGACACCAATCCACCGCCCGCGATGGCCACCCGAATGATCTTGCCGTTCACACTATATGCGGAGGGCGATGTCGGCGAATGCCCATATTCATCCACCGGGTGGATGGGCAACCAGGAGGCTATCGAGATGGAGGAGGCCAGCACCAATCGGCCGCACAGCGGCCGAACGTGCATCCGGGCCAGCTACAAGGATACGGTCGAATGGGCGGGGGTCGCCTGGCTGAATCCCGACAACAACTGGGGCGACCTCCCGGGCGGGTATGACCTGCGCGGCGCGAAGCAGTTGAGTTTCTGGGCGCGCGGCGAAAACGGCGGCGAGGAAGTCGAGTTTAAGGTGGGGGTGGAACAGCCGGAACGGGCGCTTTACACCGATACCGTGCGCGTCACCACCGGCAAGATAACGCTGCATCCTTGGTGGAAACGCTACACGCTTTCTTTGAAAAACGAGAATCTTTCCCGGGTGATCACCGGCTTCGTCTGGCTGGTCGAAGGGCAGGATAAACCGGTCACATTTTATCTGGACGATATCGTCTTCGAGTGAAGCTCCTGCTGCTCACCGGCCACTAGCCCGATACCATAGCGGGTTTTGAGCCCCAGACCATGAACGCCGTTGAAGAGCAGAAGAACAGCCCTTTTTTCTGCCGTTCCGTAAGATCGGCCAACCAAGCGCGGGCTTCCGCGTCGGAAACCGCTCCGGCGACCACGGCTTTGTGCAGTGTTTCGCGCAGGTCATAGACCCGGTCAGCCGCCTCCAGATCGCCAACCGTCAGCGTTTCGGGGCTGACCGCGATGCGGCTGAAGCCACACGCGCGAAAGTGGGCATAGAGTTGGCGACCGACGCGCCCATGCGCGAAAGAGTTGGTCCAAACATCCAGAATCCGCCGCGTCAACATGGCATCAGCCGCATCCACAATGAAGGTGTCCCAGTCGTTATCATAAGCCAGCAGCATCCCGCCCGGCTTGAGAACGCGGGTCATCTCCTGGAGCACCATAAGGGGGGCGCGCATGTGCTGCAGCGCGCGGTCCACACGGCAGGCGTCAAAGGTCGCATCCGGGAACGACAGGCGATGGGCGTCACCGACAACGAACTCGATTTTCGGGTTGGCGGGCACGGCCTGGCGGGCGGCCTCGATCAACGTTGCGCTGACATCCAACCCCACCACCCGCCCTTTGGGTCCGAGCCGCCCGGCGATCGCAATGGCTTCCGCGCCCAAGCCGCACCCCACATCGAGCACGGCCGAGTCGGCCTGCAGGTTGAGCCGATCATAGCTTTTCTGTTTGTAGGTTTGGGTAAACGGCAGCGCATTGATGATCTGCAGGCAAGTGGTGTACTTGCGCAGATCGGTCACTTGATCCACCTCGCGAAATCCGGATGCCAAACAACTCATGCTTCCCTTTCCGCCCCGGCCGCCGGCCGGCGCTTGCCCTGCTCCATGGCTCAACCTGGTAATGCCGTGTGCCGGGATAAACCCCTTGACCCGCAGGCACCCGCAAGCTGACCGTCCATGTCGTTGGCCTGCCGCCCCCGTTCAAACATAAATGCCCAAGCCGGCCATCCCGCGCGCCGAAAACCGCTGTCCGTCCCTTTGCGGCAGGATGTGGGCCCAGCAGGACTCGAACCTGCGACCAGAGGATTATGAGTCCCCTGCTCTGACCAACTGAGCTATGGGCCCGGCCAAAAAAGTTTACCGCCGACGAAGAACCCGCACGCATGCCCGTTTGAATCCCGTTCGGCGGTCGTACGGCCTGCGCTCGCACCCGATCACCCGCAGCGCCTTGCGAACGCGCAAGGCCTCGCGTTTCAACCGGAATAGACCGTAACAAAACGCTTGGTGATATGCCACAGGTTTTCAAGCGCAGGTTGCGCCCACTTTGTACGATAGGCAGAGCACATTCTGAATCTGGGGCGTGGAATATATAACGGGCGGATTGACTGGCTTTTTTTAGGTGGTGGAGGATAGGAGATTTGAACTCCCGACCTCCTGAATGCCATTCAGGCGCTCTCCCAACTGAGCTAATCCCCCACCCAAAGACCGCGTCACAGTAAGCGCTTCCCGTGCGCCTGTCAATCGGGAATGCTGGACGAAATGGGCCTGGTTTAGTAAGATGTGTTTTTTAATGGGGTTCAGGTCGGAGGCATTATGAGCCATATTGTACTCGGATTGCCGAAAGGCAGCTTGCAGGAAACCACTTTCGCGATGTTGAAAAAAGCCGGTTTCAATATCACGGTGGGGAGCCGCTCCTATGTGCCACGGGTGGACGACCCGGAAATCGAGGCCCGCCTTATCCGCGCGCAGGAAATCAGCCGCTACGTGGAACATGGCATGCTCGACGCCGGTCTGACCGGCTATGATTGGATTGTGGAAAACCAATCCGACGTCATCGAAGTTGCCAACCTAGTTTACGCGAAGCAGGGCTTGCGGCCAGTGCGTTGGGTCCTGGCGGTGCCGAACGACTCCAATATCCAGAGCGTCAAGGATCTGGCGGGCAAACGTATCGCCACCGAGGCAGTCGGAATCACGCGCCAGTTTCTCGCCCGGCATGGCGTCGCCGCCGAGGTGGAGTTTTCCTGGGGAGCCACGGAAGTCAAGGCTCCCGAATTAGTTGACGCCATCGTCGAGATCACGGAAACCGGCTCTTCACTGCGGGCCAACAACCTGCGCATTGTCGAGACGGTCATGGAATCCACCACCCGTTTCATCGCCAACCGTGGCGCCTGGAAAAACAAATGGAAACGCCAGAAAATCGAACAGATCGCCCTGCTGCTGCGCGGCGCCCTGTTGGCGGAAACCAAGGTGCTGCTCAAGCTCAACGTCAGTCGCCCTAATTTGAAAGCGGTGATCAAAATCCTGCCCGCTCTGCATGCGCCCACGATCAACGGCCTCAGTTCAAAAGGCTGGTACTCGGTCGAGTCGGTCGTGGATGAATCAGTGGTGCGCGAGATTTTGCCGCAGTTGAAAAAGGCGGGGGCGGAAGGTATCATCGAGATCGCTTTGAACAAAGTGGTGCCGTGACGGCCTGGCAGCCGGCGCGCAACCCAGAGGAGCAGAAATGGGCTCGGTAAAGAAAAAAAGACGCAAGAAGATGGCCAATCACAAGCGGCGTAAGCGCCTGCGCGCGAATCGCCACAAGAAGGGCTGATCCGTTTCAGCCCGCCATCCGGTTCCCGCGAGGTGTTTTCATGCGGCGTTGGCAGTGTTGGCTTCGGCTTGTCCTGGCAGCGGCCGCGGGCATTCTCGCGGGATGCCGCACCCCGCCGTCCCCCGCTGGGGACGCGACGGAAGACATCCCCGCCCGGCTGTCGCTCCCGCGCGAATCGGCAGCTTTTGCCGAAGCTTTGGCTTATTTCAGCCAGGGCTTGATTTATGAGTATCACGACGAATACGGCGCCGCGCTGACCAACTACCAACGGGCGGTCGCGCTCGATCCCGAGAACGAGGAACTCCATCTGCGCCTGGCGATGGGCCTGCTGCAGCAGAAACGCGGCGCCGAGGCTGTCGCGGTGATGGAACGTTTTGTGGCACGCCGTCCGCAGTCGCGCAAAGGCCTGCTTTGGCTCGCCCTGCTGTACCGTGCCACGAACCAGCCCGAGCAGACGGAACGCGTCTATGAGCGGCTCGTGCAGCATGCCCCGGCGGAACCCGCCGGCTACATTGAGCTGGCCGCCATCTACGCCGGCCGCAATGAAACAGAAAAAGCCGTGCAGATATTGGAGCGCGGCCTGTCTCAAACCGCCAACTCCAATGACATTCTGCGCGCCCTGGCCGCGCTTCACGTCCGCGCCGCCATCAGCGGCGGCGCCCGGGAAAAAGAAGCGCGGGCGCGTCAGGCCGCGATCAAGACGCTGGAGCAGATCCTGCAGTCCGCCCCCCGGGACGTCGCGATCCTTTATCAACTGGGCGACATGTATATTCTCGACCAGCAGATCGAGAAGGCCGTCGCCTGTTTCGAGCAGATCGAAAAACAGCATCCCGACAATCTGCAGATCAAACAGAAGCTGGCGCTCAGCTTCATCGCGGTGGGCGACCGCGAAAAAGCGGTGCGGGTGTTGGAACAGGTGGCGCGCCGGGATCCGGGCAATCCCCGCGTGTTTTATTACCTGGGCGAATTATATGAAGATATGGGGCAAACGAACCAAGCCATCCTCAATTTCGAGTTCGCGGCGAGCGCAGACAACCGCAATCCCGCGCCCTATCTGAAAATAGCGCTTCTCAAACTGGACCGCGACCCGGACGAGGCCGTCGCGGCGCTGGAACAGGGCCTGAAAAAAATGCCGGATGATCCGCGGCTGCTCGAAATGCTGGCCTATATATACCTCGCCCGGCGGCAATATCCGGCGGCGGCGGACCACTTCGCCCGCGCGTACCGGGTGCTGGAAACCAACGCGAACATCACGATCACCCCCAATTTCTATTTCAACTATGCCGTCGCGCGGCAGAAGTCCGGACAACCCGATGATGCCGCCGCTTTGCTGGCGAAGGCAATCGAGATCAATCCGCTGTTCCTGGACGCCTACCTGCAATATACGCTGCGGCAGGCCGGCGACCCGGATCAACGCATGGCGCTGCGCATCCTGGAGGCCATTGCCCGCGCCCAGCCGGACATGCCGGAAATCCAGATTCATCTCGGCACGCTTTACAGCTATTTCAAGGATTTCCCCAAAGCCGTGGCCGCCTTCGAAAAAGCGGAACAGCTGATCGCCGACAACCCGGACAAACAGGCGCTGCGCGACGATTTCTTCTATTTCTGGTACGCCGCCGCTTGCGAGCGGGCCGGCCGCTACGAACAGGCTGAGCGCTTGTTTCTGAAAAGCATCGAAATGGATCCCGAGAACGCCGAGGCCTATAATTATCTCGCCTACACCTGGGCTGAAAAAAATATCAAGCTCGAACAAGCATTCGACTATGTGCAAAAGGCGCTGAAAATTGATCCTCAAAGCGCTGCGTTTATTGACACCCTCGGCTGGATCTACTACATGCAGGGCCGTTATCGCGAGGCGCTGGCCGAAATCAATCGCGCGCTGGAAATCCTTCCTGATGACGCCACCATCGTCGAGCACCTGGGCGATGTGTTGCAGAAACTCGGCGACACCCCGACCGCCATTCTACGATGGAAACGCGCGTTTATTCTCGACCCGACCAACGAAAAACTGGGTCAGAAACTAATCGCCAACGGCGTGGATCTTGCCCCGCTGCGGCGGGAGGCGGAGAAACTCAAGCAACGCAAGGAAAAACGCGACACGCTTGAACAACCGAATAAAACCGAGATGGACGACGAAGCCCTGCCTCCCCCTTCGCCTTTTGCCGAACCGCTTCCGGAAAACGAAACTGACGCGGCCCCGGATGAAGTCATTCCGATCGAAGCGCCGGTGGAATAGAGCCGTGCTGTGAATGGGGAACGAGTCGCGGGTTGGCTCGTGCAGGACGCCCGCGCTCCGGGGTATCTGCTTGGGAGCGCGGGCGTCTTGCCCGTGTGAAGGAGCCGCTATTCCGGTCGCACGACGGTGCCGGGCGCCGGATTCTTCTCGCCATCCAGAATATCCGCGTACGAGATCTTCTCGGCCACTTTACTGACCTTGATCTTGCCGATCTTGCTGCCTTCCTCCTCGCCCAACACGGCGCCGGTATCCGGATCGAGCAGTTGCTCGCCCTGCGTCGCCATCACGAGTTCCTGGCCCACCTCCATGCCGAACTCGGAACCGCGGTTGATGATCACCTGGCCGCTGTCGGTGACCTTGATCACGCTGCCCTCGAACGGGAAGGACTCCATCTTCTGCGCGATGAACTTGGCCGCCTGATTGATGCAATCCTGCGCGGCCTGCCCAATGGGGGTCTTGGCAAAGCCGCCGAGATCCGTATCCACGCCCCACTTGGTCATGCCGACATTCAACGCCGTATTGCCGGCCTTGCCGACAATGCTTTCCTTGGCCACAATCTCGCCCGTCGTCGTGTCAATCAGCTTGACGATCAGGTTGATCTGGGCCTCGGACTTCCCGCCGCCAATGCGGAACCCCGCGTAGGAAATGCCGCCGCCACCACCGGATTGTTTTTCATCCACCGTGGTCACTGCACCGGATGCGATATACTTGGCCGGACGAATTTTCCCAGTCTGCGCCACCTTGGCCGCCGCCGCCGTACGACCGCTGGCCGCCAGGTCCTGCTCGGCAATGACATCCGTCAATTTCTCCCGCTCGACAATCACGAAGCGGCCGGTGTCAAAGAGCGCTGATTCGAGCATAACGGAAAGATTGTGTCCCAAATCCCATTGCCCGCTCCAGCCGGCCTGATTCTCAAAGTCCTTGCAACCAATGGCGTGCTTCAAACCCTTGTACTCCGGCAGGTTCATCTGGGCATTTGCGCTTTCCGCCTTGGTCGTCTGTTTGCCCCACAGCGCCCATGCATTACCGGAAGCCATCCCACCCGCCACGACACCCGCCAGCACCAATGCGATCGTCCTATTGCTCATTGATAACCCTCCTATTGTCTGGCTAAACTTAAGGCTATATTACCGTTGCGACGGATCAAAAGCAAGCGGCAGCAAAACTGCCGGAGTGGTCGTGACACGGCAAATTCAGAATCGCCCGGCGCCAGCCCAAGCAACGTCGCCTCATCATGCGGAAGAGCTACGGAGCACTTCCATCTGCGATCGACGACCAACGCGGGTCAGGAAAACCGACCCGCCGGCCGATGACTCACAAGCCCGCGTAGAATGCGATGTGGGCGCCAATTTCCTTGGCCACAGACCGCACCACCTCGTCCGGCACCACCTTGTTAACCTTCAGAATGGCCAGGGATTGGCTCCCTTTTGAATCGTGCGGGTTGCGCACGTCATCAATATTGATCCCGGCCTTGGCCAGCGCGCCGGCGATCAAGCCCAACACCCCGGGGCGATCGTCAAATGTGAAGATGACCGTATGGCCGGTGGGCTCAAAGTAGAGCTTCTCGAAATCATTGATGCGCGAGATCATCAGGTTGCCTTCGGCGACCGTGCCGCGGATGCTCGCGCGGCGCAGGTTGTCGGCATCCACGCTGCCGGTCAGGTCCACGGTGATCGAACTCTCGAAACCTTTGCGCTCATCGGTCGCGCGGTCGTTGTAGTCAATCCCCATATCCTTCAGAAAGGCCCGCGCCGCCTTGTAGTCCATGGAACGATCGAAGTCGTCGCTGATGGCGGCGACCACCGGCGCGAGCAGCCAGTTGGCGAACGGCTTGAGCGACCCGTAGAAACTGGTCTCGATGAGTTTGAGCTTGGTGTCGCGCCCGACGGCATGCCGGCAGAGCCGCGCCAGCGTGTAGGCCAGATTGCAATAAGCCTCGTCCAACCCAGCCGGAATGTCACGGTTGACGACGTAGCTGGTGACCCCTTTGTCGTCGTATTCAATCAGCTCCTGGGCGGCCAGGCGGGCAGCATTGGCGTTCGCCTCTTTCGTGCTGGCACCCAAATGCGGCACCATGATATCGGCGATATCGGCGACGCTCTTGGGGCCGGGCTCGTCTTTCGGATAAACGTCATTCAGGAAGCGCAGTTCCTTCTCGGCCTTTGCCTTGCGCAGGTCGTCCTCATTAACGACACCCGCACGGGCGCAGTTGATCAGGGTGGCCCCTTTCTTCATCTTCGATAGAAGCGCATAGTTGATCAGTCCTTTGGTCTCGCTATTCTCGGGAATGTGCAGGGTGACATAGTCGGAACGCTCAAACAACGCCGGCAAATCCACCAGTTCCACGTTCATCTCCTGGGCCTTTTCGGCGGAGATGACCGGGTCATAGCCCAGCATGTGCATGCCGAAACCAGACAACCGTTTGGCCACAAGCTGCCCGATATAACCGAGCCCAATGATGCCGATCGTCTTGCCGCTGATCTCGCGGCCCATGAACTTGGTTTTCTCCCACTGACCCGCGCGGCACGAGGCATCGGCCGCAATCAGATGCCGGGCATCGGCCAGCATCAGTGCCACGACCTCCTCCGCCACCGCATTGGAATTGGCGCCCGGCGTGGTCATTACATCCACGCCCTTTTTGCGCGCGTATTTGACATCAATCGTATTGAATCCCGAACCGGCGCGAACGATGACTTTCAAACCCGGCAGAGCGTCAATCACCTCGGCGGTCACTTTCTCACTGCGCACGATCATGGCGTAGGCATCCGGATGCTGGGCGGCCAATGTCGCCAACTCCGTTTTTTCCTCCTGCACCACGGTGTAATTGCCATGCGCTTCCAGAAGATCGCGCGCCACGCGGTCCAATTTCGTCGGAATCAATACTTTCTTCATCGGTTGCCCCCTCTTTTCAAAACCATGCCATCCTCGAAGGAATGCGAAGGAATGTAGCGGGGGCGAACCGGTGATGCAAGCCTGCAACCCTACCTGCGGGCTTGCGCGCGGATTGTTGGAACCCGCCATTCGGGGCAAACGGCGAGAAAAAAAGATAAGCTGATGGCTACAACGGGGAGGATGCCCGCGCTCCGTGACGCCCGGCGACTTGACGCCGCGATCTTTTTTGGCGACGTTGACGCTATGCAAATCACGGCCATTCCAGTGGGTGTTTTTGAAGTCAACTGTTACATCGTGCGCCCAGCCAACGGCAACGCGGCGCTGGTTATAGATCCCGGCGCCGAGCCGGAAAAGGTGCGGGATTTCCTGCGCCGGCACCGCCTGACGCCGGCGGCCTGCCTGCTGACCCATGGACATGCGGACCATGCCGGCGGGCTGGCGGACGTCTGCGGCCCAAATGTTCCAGCTTATCTGCATGCCGCGGGCGAACGCTGGATTTTTTCCGACCTCAACCAGTATCCCCCATTCTATCCGCCACCCACTCGCCCAGCGCGCCTGCTCCACTACGCGGAAGGCGACGAACTGGATCTGGGCAACTGCCGGTTTCACGTGCTGGCCACGCCCGGCCACTCGCCCGACAGCGTCTGCCTTTATTTCCCAGACGCCGCCGCGCTGTTTTCAGGCGACACACTATTTGCCGGATCAGTCGGACGCACGGACCTGCCGGGGGGCGACCCGCGGGCATTGGCACAGTCGCTGCGCCGATTGCGGGATCTGCCGGACGAAACGCGCGTTTTCCCCGGCCACGGCCCGGCCAGCACGATCGGAGAAGAAAAACAGACCAATTTTTTTATGCGCAGCGCCAGCGCCTGATGTCGAGCCACGATCGGCCGTCTAGTCCATGCCTATCTTGATGCCGCGCCGGATGAAGGTCGGAATGTCCAGATCCTCGCCTTCATAGATGGTGGGATCAACGCCTTTGAAGCGTCCCTTGTCGCCCGCGCCGTCAAAAACCAGTTCCGGCTGAACTTCACGCGTCGGGCGGCGAATTTTGCGCGTGTCCTCAACCCCGGCCGCGGTATCCTTTTTGCCCGCATCCGTCCCGCCCGCGTGCGTATCGCGTGCGCGCGCCGCCGGTGCGCGCGCCGGCGTTGGCGCGGTCTCCGAGTCATCGGCCGCGAAAACCGTCACCGCAACCCGGTTCACCCAGTTCTCATCCACCAAGGCGCCCATGGCAAGCCGTGCATCGGCGCGCACCGACGCCTTGACGGATTTCATAATGCGTTGGATATCCAGCAGGGCCAGATCCGGCCCACCGGTCACGCTGACCAGCACGGCCGGCGAACGCTCCAGCGCCTGTCCACGGTCCAACAACGGGCTCTTGAGTAATTCCGCGGCGACCTTGGAGGCGCGATCCGAACCGGAGGCTTCAGCATAGCCGAAGATGCAAGCCCCCCCGCCATGCTCCACCAGATTGCGCAGATCCGCAAAATCCAAGTTAATGATGCCGTTCTGGAACAGCAGTTTCCACAACGAACGCACACCCACGCCAAGCATCCGGTCGGCGGCCTCGAACGCGCCGGCCAGACTGGCTCGATCCGGCGTCAGCTCGAACAGGCGCTGATTGGGCAGACAAACCACCGCATCGGTGCCGGTCTTGAGCAAGCGCAGCCCCTCATCGGCCTGCGCCCGGCGGCGTTCCCCCTCATACTCAAATGGAAGCGTGGCAATGCAAATGGTCAGCGCGCCTTCCTGACGCGCGAGCCCGGCCAGGATCGGTGCGGCGCCGGTGCCGGTGCCGCCGCCCAGCGTGACCACGAGCACCACCAGATCGCGCGCAATGAAAAGGTTGCGCAACTTGTCGGCCGAGTCCTCGGCGGCTAATTTGCCCAGCGCCAAATCCCCGCCGGCGCCGAAGCCTTGCGTGACGTTTCGGCCGATCTCCACTTTCCGGGACACTGGGCACGCGGCCAACGCCTGGGCATCCGTATTAATGGCCACCAGTTCGGGACCATCCGCCCAACCCGCGCTCATCCGCGCCAAGGCATTGCATCCGCCTCCGCCCACCCCAATAACCACACAGCGGGAAAGCGGCGTTCGGCCCGGAGCAGCCAATGGGTCAGCCGGCGCGTTCACGCGTCCCTCCGCGGCAGCAAATATCCCAGCAACGTCTTCCAAGCAGATGTTTTCTCCTGCCGCCCGGCCTTGATTCCGTAGCGGATCGCCCCAACGGTCGTCGCGTATTCAGGCCCCTCGGTCACCACCGCCAGGCCCGTGACGTTGCGCGGCCGGCCAATGCGGCAGGGCAACCCGAATACGCGCTCGGCCAGGCGCTCAATGTTGCGCATGTGCGCGCCGCCACCGGTCAGCACGATCCCGCCACCCAGCGCATGGCGCAGATCGTGTTCATCCAACATCCGCTTGAGCAGGTTGAAAGTTTCCTCCATGCGCAACTGGATCACGGTATTAAGGTCGGCAACCCGAAACGTCCGCTCCGGTTGTCCCGTATCCGCCGCAAGGCCAATCCGCTGGGTCCGCGAAGCCAGGTCTGCGATGGCGCTACCGGAAACTTCCTTGAGGCGCTCCGCCTCCAGCAGCGGGACGCAAAAGGCGCGCGCGATATCGTTGGTCACGTGATCGCCGCCGACGGCCAGCACCCCGGCCAAGGCGATGGCATTGCCGGCGTAAACCACGTAATCCGTGGTGCCGGCGCCCAGATCAATCAGGGCTACTCCGCTCTCTTTTTCCTCGGGTGTAATGACTGCCAGCGCCGCGCAGAACCCGCTGAAAGCGGCGTCCTGCACATCAATCTTCAAGTCGGTGACCGCCTTCACCAGATTGCGCATCCGCGTGCGCGACCCGTGCAGGATCAACATATCCACCTTCAACTGCGCCCCGACCATGCCTTCCGGATCCACCACACCCGCCTGGTCGTCTACATAGAATTTTTGACAAATGGTATGTAGCACATCCTGCTCGGTGGGGAGGTTGACGGCCCGGGCAGTTTCTCGGGCGTGCTCCATGTCGCGTTCGGTGATGCCATGACCAGGGTCCATGACCGGCACGGCGCCGCTGTTGATGAGGTTGCGGATATGCCCACCGGTGAGGGCCAACAGGACGGTGCGAATATCCACCCGGCCATTCTCTTCCGCCGCCTGAAGCGCTGTCCGAACACAATTCTGCGCGTTGCCAAAATCAATAATCTCGCCCTTGCGCACGCCGCACGACGCGCATTCCCCAAGGCCGGTGATCATCAAACTGCCGTCTTCCAAATGTTCGCCGACGATCGCGCGCACCTTGCTCGTGCCAATCTCCAAGGCCACCAGCGGCGGCTGGTCTATGAGCGACTTGATCACGGGAAGACGGCTCTCATCAGTTCTGATACTGCACCGGGAAATTGCGGTCCACCGTCATATCCACCGAGGCCACCACCATGCCGCGGCTTGCCGATGACTGCAGAATAGCCGCCAGGTAGCGCAGCTTCGTGTCGAGGTTTACCCGGGGCAACAGCACCTGCTCGCCGCGCGCCAGCCGGACATCGAGGTAATCAGGGTGACTGACATCAATGCTGCGGATTCGCACCAACTGGCTAAGTTGAACCGAGTCGCATATTTCCAGCGCCTTGAGCGCGTCCGCCGCCGCCGCATCGCTCACCCGACCGCCGGGCCGCAACCCCGTGTCCTGCACCCCGGTGATCGTCGGCAGGTTCGGCGTCAGAAAACTCGGGCCCAGCACATAGCCCTCGCGATCCACGGCCAGCGGGTACCCCGCCCCCGTCAACCCCAGCCGCGCAATGGGAACCCGTTCGACGATCCGTACTTGCAGCGTGTCCGGCAACTTGCGATTGACAACGACCGAGGCCACAACGGGCACCGCCAGCAGGTCTCGGCGAACCTGGGCCAGATCCACGGCAAACAGATTCTGCCCCTCCGCAAGCCCTGCATACTCGCGAATATGCCAGGGTTGT
>CAZMXS010000082.1:0-20051 GCA_964570325.1 uncultured Verrucomicrobiota bacterium
CTCGATAGTCCGCTCATTGAGCGACTTGTCCTTGCGGGCAAGGACAAAGCGCCCGACGATGGATTCGCCCTCAACGAGGAACGACATAACCACCATCGGGAGCTTGTTCTCCTTCGTGACCTGCACCGCCGCCTGGGTGATCTGAGCCATATATGTACCTGCCTGAATCATTGAAGCACCGCCTTCCAGAGTTCTTCGCCGTTTTGGTCGTAGGGGATTTGTTCCGTGATGGTCCGCGACTTCGCCATGCAGTGCGGAAGTTCGCGCGGGTAGAGCGTGCGCGTCCCGGCGCCGCGCCCCTTGCCATCCTTGACGTTCACGTCGTAGCCAAGGAAAAGGACGTGGTCCGCCCATTCCCGGACGCGGAGCCGGATCGAGGCCTTGCCGGACGGCGGCCCCTGGAGCCGGGGTTCGTACCGAAGCCAATCTTCGCCGGCCGGATTGGGCACGTTGGACGTGCAATCATGGCAAACCATGATGACGTGCCGGCCGGCGCGAGCGTGCCGATCCAGCGCCGCGAGCAGCGGTAGGAACGTATCGAAGACATGGCTGTAGCCCTTGCCGAAGCCGTAGTCTTCCAGCCGCGCGACGATATGCCCCTTCTCATGCGGGACGGTCAGCAAGGTATGGGCAATCGCCAATTCCTCGGCCTTCGTCCCGGAATCGATGCAGATCGCGCCGATTCCGTCCCATCCGTCGGCCTGCAGCGCGGCCAGAAATTCCTTCCACGTATCGACCTGCAGGACGCGCAACGACTCGACCCGGTCCCCCAGCGACGACCGCAGACGCGGGAGCGAATCGTCCAGGTCGACATACGCGATCGGCGTCACCGGGAACATGGATGCCAGCGTGGTCTTGCCGATTCCGCCGGGCCCGAATAGAACGATTCGATGCCCGGCCGCCTCCTTAACTTTTCCGAACTGCACACCGGGCCGCGGCGGTGGCGCCGGCGGCGGTGTTGGACTTCTCAATGGTGCCTTGCCCGTCATGCTGATTCTCCTTCGATTACGCCGCGCTGTTTTCGTGGACGAAAGCCCGCCGGCGGCAGAGACGGGTCAATCGTGATATTGGAAAGGCAGGGGCCGGCGTATTCGCACCGGTCACAGTTGAAGCCGACATGGCGCGGCCAGCCGTGATCCGGGCGCGCGGCCCTGCGCGCCGCGCCCCGGAAGGCCAGAACCAGACGGGCGATCTCGGCCCGCTGAATCTGAAACTCCTGCAAATCGGATTCGAGGATGGGGATCTCCCGCCGCGCAAAGTAGAACTCCGGCCGGGCCGCGCAATCCTCGGTGAGCCGCCGGGCGAAGTCCGGCAGTGTTTCATTCTGTCGGACCTTAATCATCGGCTTGCGGACGACGTCATAAAGAATCGTGCTGACATCCCAATCCAAGGCCCGCGCCGCGAGCACGTAGGAAAGCACCTGCTGATTGAACCGAAGCCGCATCCAGTAATCGGCCCCGGAATCAAGCGAACTGCCGGTGGTCTTGTGTTCGATGAGCGCGAGCCGGTCGTCAACCAACACCCCCAGCCCATCAATAAAGCCGTACGCCTCGAACGTTCGGGATTCCTCGACCGGCATCCGGAATTCGACTTCCGGGTGCAGTGTCTTGACGATTTCCTCCGCGCCGCCATATCGCGCGTAGTAGCCGGCGAGCAACCCGGACAGCACGGCCAACTCGAATTCTTCCAGAACCACGGCCGTCTTGACCCCGGCCGCGAGCGCATCGTCAAACGACTGACCTTGCCAGCGGGCCTCCATCGCGGCGTGCCAACCCTTGCCGAACGTCAGGGCAACGGCATCGCGTTCGGGCTCAATGCCGACCTCATAACGGAAGAAATGTTTACGCGGGCAATCGAGCAGGCAGCTCATGCGGCTGACGGACAGACTTTCTTTCACGGGATTCTCCTTATGGGTTGTGGAATTGCTTTGCGGGGTGCGGCCGACCAAACAGTGATCTTCGTGGCGTGACGCCGTTTGCTGGGCGTCATGCGGCCGGTGTCGACAATGAGGCCCAGCCTGATAGCGCGCATCATGACTGGCCCGAGCGCGCGCGGTTCGCGGGGGCCGTCGATCCCGCGTTGCTCCAGAACAGCCCAGACATCATCGGTGCAGAATTCCGGGCGGGTGCGGGCTAGATAAATGACCGCGCCGAACGCGGAGGCGCGCCAGGGGTCCGGCGCGGCCGTTTCGACGGCCGTCAGGGCGGCATCCCGCGCGGCGCGGGCCAGGGGCAAAGACGGCTGATAGCCGACAACCGTTTTCCCATGCACGATCGGCGTGAAGAGTTCGTTCATAGTCCGAGCCCGCACAGGATGTTGAAGGCCAGCCAGGCCGCGAGGATGAGGAGCGGGCGGGTCATTTGGCGTGCCGTTGGTCAAACTGCGGCCGTAGAAGTTCTCGGATGACCTGCGACACATTACTCAGCTTGCGCGACGCTGTGCGACGCAACCAAGCGGCCATTTCGGGAGTCAAAGAAATGGAAAGTTTGTCGTGACGGGGGCGTGTTTTCATGGTCGTAAGAATACTACGGCGTACTACTCCATGCAACCAGAAAAGAATAAAAAGAATGAAACCGAAACGGCCTAGACAGAAAAAGGACGCAAGGGTAATCTGTCCTACCGGGGGATAGAGAATGTGAATAAAAGGCGTGTTACATCTGAGAAGCTATCTATATCACTTCCAAAGGAAATGGCAGAGTGGCTAAGGGGGTATTCAAAAAAGAAGATGAGCACAATATCTGAAATCATCAAGCAAATGCTGATGCCCCATTATGAGGGCGAAAAAAACATTACGGACTCTGCGGCTTTACGTGCTGCTGGAAGAGCGAAATACGAGAGCAAGAGCTGCAACAAAAAGGCCTGCTGATAAAGTTCCCGGAAATCACGCGCAATGAACCTACCAATAGAGGCAATATTCGCAATCGGATTGCTTGCAGGAATGGGTTTCATTCTAACCCAAATCATGCAGCAGCAGCGGGCCAGGAAGAGGACAGCGACAAGGCAATTGGAAAATAAGAAGAATGGGATGACATCGGAGGAAAAAGGGCGCGCCTTCGAAGAGTACATCATCACGCGCTTCGATCGAAACGAATACAAGTTGCTCGAATGGCGTGGAGATAAATACTGCAAGGGATGGGGGGGGGCAGAAGCCAACTGCAAGCCAGACCTTACATTCGAAAACAAAAGAAGCGGGGATCGATTTGCAGTTGAATGCAAGTTTCGCTCAAGACCAAACGGGAGGAAACTCGAATGGGCGACAGACGAACAGCTTCAGCGATATCGCGACTATCAGGGAAAAGAAAAGATTCCCGTTTTCATTGCGATCGGGCTCGGAGGAAATCCGCGCGATCCGGAAGCACTATTCATCATGCGACTTGACCGCATGAAGTTCCCCGACGTGATGATGCACTACCTTGATAAATTCCGCTTTCCGGCGCATCCGGCGGGGCTGGAATTCGGCTGAGGCGAATTGGGATAACTGAGCAAAAATGGACGGGGAGAAAAGCGCGACGTAGCGCGGATCGGAGCGAGAAAATGCTTGGGATAAAAATGGGATAATTGGGGGTCAAAAACGGGGTAAGAATTTGCAAAAAGGCCAATAAAAGCAGCATTTTTAGGCATAATATTGGCGGTTCCTCACCCCGACCTCCTTGGCGTACAAGACATCCTTCTTTCTTTGGAACTGGCCGGCCTTTCAGCGATTCGCCGCGCCCGCCTGCGCCATCCGGTTTATTTCCATCCGTTCCTCCACCAGCCGCAGCGCATCCCGAGCGCGGGCGCTCATGCGGGGATACCGGTCGGCATACAGTTTGATAAACTCACGATAGCATTCGGAGGCCTCGGCCAGTCGGCCGGCCCGATAGAGCGTAAGCGCCAGATTCAATCGGGCCTGCGGCAACGGGTGCTGGGACTCCACGATATGCCGATAGTGTTGTTCGGCCTCCGTCAGGTTTCCGCCGGCCAGCAATGCATTGGCCAATAGCAGTTCCGCCTGCTGGGAGCCACCCGATCCCTCATAAACCTCTTCAAACAACTGGACGGCCTCCACGTAATTGCTTTTGGCATAATGTTGCAATCCCAAATCGGCCAGCGCGCGCGTGGATGCCGGCGGCATGATCTTGCGATTTTGATAACCCAGTGTTATGCCCAGAATCACCAACGCCAGCAACCCGATCACACCGCCGGTCACACCGCCGCGGTGCGCATCCAGCCAGCGAACCACGGGCGGCAGCGGCCGCTGGGCAACCTCCTCCACCCGCAGCTCGCCGGCGCTCACCAGCACCGCCAACGCCGCCGCCGCTGGCGCGATGGCGGCATTTTCCGCCGGCCGGTCCAGCCGTTCCGGCAATCCACCCTCCGCGCGGAAACAAGCATCCAGCGCGGCACGCAAGCGGGCCGTCAAGCGGGATTCCGCCGTGAAAAGGCCGCCGCGCCGCATTAACTCCAGAACCACAAACTGATGCACGCAACGCACCGGCGGGTCGGCCGGATCGTCCGCCCACCGGACCCACGCCGGGAAGCCGGTTTCGACGGTGAACGGCCCCTCCACGCCCAGCATCTGCTGCAACGGCGCCGCGTATTCACCCGGCAGCCGGGACCACCACAATGGCATGATGGAATGCAAAGAAACACGCTGGACAAAGGCTCCCGTATCATAGCGATCAGAAAAACATCGGTCTGCCGGATTCCAAAGCTGTTGTTCCAGTTTCAAGGCGATCCGCCGCAGGGCGCCATCCGGCACGGTGCGGTCAAAACCACGATGCCCCAGGATCACCGCCAGGCGCATGAAAGACTCAATCTCGCAAATCATCCACGTCGTCAGGTCCACCGCGCCGATCACATGCTCGTCGAATAATTCCGGCACCAGGGCCTCGGATGCGGCATGCCAGCGGCAATACCCATCGCCATCCGGCTCGAAGTGGACGATGGTCCGCACCAGGTAGCGATGCAATGCCGGCATGAGCGTGGCAATCCGCCGCCGGTCGGCGCCGGCGCGCAGGGTCCGCAGCGCGGACTGCGCGAACAAAGGCCAGGCCGACAACACCAAGCCATCCGCATCGTTCACATCGGCCGCCGGCGCCAAGCCGTCCGTCGCCTGCCGGTCCAACGCCGCCGCCACCAGATCGGCCGCCACATTCGGATCAATCGGCGCCCATGCGGAAACCAGCAGGAAAAGCAGATTGGGATCAAATCCCGCGCCTACTGCCGCTCCAGCGCCTGCAGGCGCCGGGCGCAAACCCGCAAGCGTCTCCAAACTCCGGTCCAGCCAGCCGGATCCGCCATCCGCCGGGCCGCCGGGAACCTGACGAATTTTATCCGCGAAGACCGCCAATTCCGGAGACCATTCACCGGATTGACTGCGCACGTTTTCGGTTTCGCTCATTATTGCACTAGAGGGACCGGGACTGCGCCGGCGGCGACAACCCCCGGACCTGCCGCTGATGCTATAAGAAAATACGCTTTGGAAAACAGTAAATTGTGCGCGCGATGAAGATTGCCATGAACCGCCCTCTTTTTTAACATGCGTTTTATCAATATTGTGATACGGCCACTACCGCGCGGCCGAAGGTTCCGGAGGATGTGAACGTGAACAGGATCTTATGGCCACTGATGCTGGGCGGACTTGTTGCCGTGACCATCGCGCATGGGCAGTCCGATATGCGGGTCAAGGTCACGGGTGAGAAAATCAATCTGCGCGCCAAGGCTTCGCTCGAATGTGAAGTGGTCGGCCAGGCGCTGGATGGAGATGTCCTGTCCGCCAAGTCCATTCGCGACGACTGGGTGGAGATTATGCCTCCGGCCGGCGTGGACTTGTGGGTGCATCGGGATTTTGTCAAAGACTCCGCGATCACGGGCAACAAGGTCTTTGTACGCGGCGGGCCGGGCATCAATTACAGTGCGGTCGGTACGCTGGCTCGCGGGGACACCGTCGAGACCCGCGGTGAGTTCGGCGAGTGGATCAAAATCGCCCCGCCCCGCGCGTGTTCGCTTTGGGTCAGCCGCCAGTTCGTGCAGGTGCTGCAGCCGGAGAAACCCGCGCCGCCGCCCCCGCCCGCCAACTGGAACAACTCATCGTCAACCGGCGCGGTCACAACCCTGCCGGCGCCCGCGCGTCCACCACCCGCGGCCCTGCCGCCACCCATCCGCCCATCCGTCACCGTCGCCGAGCCGAAGCCTGAAGCGTTCGCTCCGCCGGCGGATCTCGACCTGATCCCGCTCGAGGGCCAGGGCCGAATGGTGCAGCGCGAGGGGGAATTGCGGTTGGTGGGTATTTTTTCCAGCGCGCCGAGCCGGTTCCGACTGATGCGCGCGGGCAATCGCGGCTTGGAGAATATTTGCTATGTGCGCGGCAATTCTTCCCAGTTGAGCGAGTATGTGGGCCGGCGCATGCTGATCCGAGGCCGCGAATACTGGGTCCAGGGCGAGCGTTTCCCGGTGGTGATCCCGGAGCAGATCATCCCCCGCGCCGAGGACGGGCGTTAACCCCGACGAAGACGCGCATGGGCAATCGTCAGCGGCATCCCGGCAGCAACCTTGGACAGCGCTGATCCCTTGGAATAGCTATTGGATACAATTATGCATCGCTGGCAATTTCAACGCATGTACAGCAGGCTGGCGCCGCAGGTGCTGTACATGTTCGTGTTGTGCCTGCAAATTGGCGGGCTGAAACGTGCGGCGGGCGGGCGGGCCTTTTCCGCTGATGCGGCTTATGTGGACATGGCGATTGCACAGGCAATTGCGGATACCGGAAGATATGCCATTGTCCCAGGCCAGGACGCCATGGCGGTGCAGGACACGCTCTGGCGCATATTGCTGGCGCTGGTCACGATCGTCACTCACGACCCGCTCACGGCGGCTTACCTGCTGAACGCGGTTTTCGGCGCCGTGACCCTGCTGCTGCTGCTGGAAATGGCGCGGCGTTTGTTTCCCTTTCCACCCTTCATGCTCTACACCGCGGCGCTTGCCGCGCTGGGCCCCGCCTTGACCGCCATCTGTGTGGCGGGCACTTCCGCCAGCCTGGCCACGATGCTGGTCCTGGCGGCAACGCACCTGCACATCGAGGGCATGGCCGACCGACGGCGCCCGTTACCCATGCTTGGCGCTCTGTTGATCAGCCTGGCGATGTGGATTCGCGTTGAGTTCGGCTGGTTGTGGCTGATCTTCATGGCGCATGCGCTGTTGTTGAACCTGTTTCGGCCAGCGGCGGAGCGGGCCGGATTATTCCTGCTGGTGCGAGGCGCGGCCGGCCTGCTGCTGCTGGCCTTGTGTTTTCTGCCCCTATTGGTCTGGAATTTCAATCTGCTGGGCGTCCCTTGGCCGCAGACGGCCGGGGCCCCACTCGTGGTAGACAGCCTGGCGGATCGCTCACCAGCCGAACTTGCGCGTTATACATTGGGCTTATCGTTGGATGCGATTCCGCGCGCCTTCGCTTTCATTTGGAATACGCCATTTCTGCAAGGCTGGCTGGAACTGATACTGGCGGTTTTCGGCATCCTGTTCATCGCCACGCTGGCCTTGTGGCGGACCGATGAACGGCCGCAAAGCGCGCTGCTCTGGATTGTGGTATTGCTGCCGCTGTTCTACGCCCTGTCCCAACCCCTGCTGGGCTGGGAATCTGCCACGCTCGTCTTCGCCAGCCTCAATCCGCTGTTCGTGCTGGCCGCAGCATTCGGCATCTTCCGCATCCCATTCTTCGTCGAACAGGCATACCGGAAATGGAAGGAGGGCTTGCCATCCGCCACCGGCTTCAATGTCTGGTGGATCGGCATGGGGTCGCTGCTGTTGTTGATGGCAACCTGGCATTCCATCAGCGGCGCACGCGCGGAACAACGGGCCTTGTCGTCCGCGACAACCGGGCGGCAGGCGGTGACCCAAGCGTTCGAAACCGGCTCGCTCCCGCCGGGTTTGGTCGTGACCGACGCTCCCGGCTGGATCGCCTTCGACCGCCAGTTGATGATCCTGGACTTGCGGGGCCGGCTCACGCCCGAGGTGTTGACCTGCCTGGATTCCGAAGGCCGGGTGGATCCCGTCGAGATGTCCGCCATGCTGGACGAATATCGGCCGGCCGCGTTGGTTTTGTGGGCCGCGGACAACGATTATGCCGCCGGCCTGATGCCGGTCACGCCGGTGGGCGCAACCGGCGTCCGACCCCGAATTTTCAAGGCGAACTGGCCCGAAGTTCCTTGAAAAAACGCTGGATTTGTTCGCGGCATTCCTCTTCCAGCACCCCGGCCTGATAATCCACGCGGTGATTGAGGTTGGAATGTTGGAAAATCTTAAAAACCGAGACCGCGCCACCCCGCAACGGATCAGTCAGGCCCCACACCACCAAGGGAACACGGGCCAGAACAATGGCTCCGGCACACATGGGGCAAGGCTCCTTGGTCACATAGAGCACGGTCTCCGCCAGTCGCCAGTCTCCGGTGGCCGCGGCCGCCTGTGTAATGGCGATGATTTCCGCGTGTGCCGTGGGATCTTTGAGTGTCTCAACCTGGTTGTGCGCCTGTCCCAGGAGCTGACCATCACCGCCAATAATCACACACCCCACCGGCACTTCGCCCGCCTCCGCCGCGCGGGCCGCTTGTTGCAAAGCCCGCCGCATGTGGCGCTCATGATCCATCCGGTTGGCATCCATGCGCTAAGTGTAGGATGCGCCGGTTGGCGTTCAAAGTTCAAAGTTCAACGTCCATTTCAAGCTATACGGAAGCGTTCCCATAAGCTATTTTAGTTTATGGAAGGACAGGTCGCCGGCGCCGAGAAGAAACGGAGGGACAAGCTCCCGGCCGGCGCTTGTGGTGTGCGGCGGATGGACGCGCAAAACAGGACTCGGGCGACATGAATCGGACAGGCCAGGGATCAAAGTTCAAATCCCAGCCGGATGGGGTGTTTCGCCGCAAATGGCCGCTGCGCATTCTGATTGTCATTGTTTTTATCGGACTGGTCTTTTTCTCGCTCATCCAGGTTTCATCGAGTTCTTCCCTCGTACCCAAGCCGTTCCTGGCTTCGGCCTTGTCTTTTCTCGGCTTTGGCAAGGATGACGGACCCGCAAAAACCCGGCGGTCTGCCTATTCCGATGAGGCCATCGGCGTGTTCAAGACGCCGCCGATCAAACGCAAGTTCACCGTCACGGTGCTGGCCACAGGATTGAAGTCGCCCGACGGCATTGCGCTTCATCCCCGCCACAACCGCATTTACATCTCCGAGGAGGATACGGCGCGCATCGTCACCATCGGCCGTTCCGGTCATTTCGACGAAGCCGTCGGGCCGGCCACGCCAATTTACCGCGTCAATGAAAAAGGCACAATCGAACTGGATCAGCCGCTGCGCAGTCCGGAAGGCATCGCCTTTGCGACCAACGGCAATTTATATGCGGTCGAAGACATACCAGATGGGCGGCTGATCAGATTTCAATTGGATGAAAACGGACGCGCTGTGCGCGGCGACGTGGTGGCCGTGCCCGGCAACTGGCAGGGATTTGCATGGGAAGGCCTGAGCATCGGACCAAACGATGAGATTTTGATGGCCGGTTCAAACGCAGAAAGCGCCGGCAAACAGGAAACCTTGGGCCTGTTCTCCGGCGCAATTGTGTATCGCGATGCCCAGGGGGAGTGGTGGGCGCCATACCAACGCATGTTCGGCAGTTTTTCGCAGGCCGCATTCTCCAAAACCGGCAAACAGGCTCTGTACACATGCGAACTCAGCGGCGAAGTGGGCTGGTTGGATCTGCAAACCCGCCAACCGATCGGGGGCAACAGCGCGTTGATCGCCAAATCACCTGAAGGCATTTGCCCCGTGCCGGATGGCAGCGTGGCTATTGCCCAGGAAAATGGCACGATCCTGCTGCTGGATCCCGCGACCGATCAACGCGAAGTAATCGCGCGGGATTTGGGCACCATCGAAACCGTAGTCTGGGACGCGCGCAACAACCGCCTGCTGGCAACCGATGACCATGACGGCCGCCTGCTGGCGTTTACCCCGAGCAAACCTTTCGACACACGGTCCGACCTGCTCGAGTTCGCGCCGTATCACCCCATCTACAGCCCGCAATATATCCCGCGCCACTGCCCCAAGTACCTGGCCGACGTGCTGGCGCTGGGCGGCGCGCCATTCAACAGCGAGCGCTTCACGAACCTGTCGTTCCGGGCTTTCACGCGCCGGGTTCCCTTGATCGCCGCCGACGCGCGCGCAATCCCCATCGGCGATGCCGACCGCCAGGAGGATCCGATTGAGCGCGTGCAGTTCGTCGTCTTCGAACCCAACCAGATCAGCCTGAACAAGAAGGGACTATCCATGCCGCTGGCGGCGTTTGTGGTCCGCACGCGCTCGGGCAAACTCACGCGCACCAGCCTGATGCACACCACCGGCCAGCGGGCGGACGCGGTGGCCGGGCAGGTGGACTCGGTCGGCGATACGGCGATTGTCGTGCCGCAACCCGCGGCCATTTCGGTCTCTGTGCTGGGGATGGCGACGCTCCATTTCATGGGGCTGGGCCAGACACCGGACTTCGCGATCGCGATTGACCCACGCAATCCTTCGGAGAGCTACATGGTGGTGTTCACACCCGACGACCGCCGCTGGCACTACCGACTGGAATTGCCCGGCCCGGGCGAGCAGTCCGACCAGTGGATCATCGCCTACCGCGGGCTGCGGCCGGATGAATGGACCCGGCTCAGCCGCCCGCCGTCCGCGCCGGCCGCGCCGGAGGAACATGCTTTCACCGTGCAATAGGCGCCTGGCGCTTGCCGCCGCGCTGGCCGGCGCCCTGCTCGCTCCCGTCCACACGGGTGGCCTACGCCTCGAACCTTCCGGAGAATTGCTTTCCGCCGAGGTTATCGCCGCCGGGCTCAAGTATCCCGCCGGCCTCGCCGCCGATCCGCGCAGCGATTTGCTGTTTGTCGCGGAAAGCGGCGCCAACCGGATTTCCGTGATCCGGAAGAAAACCTTCGAACCCGTGTTGAGCGACCAATTTACGGTCAGCCGCGACCTGCCCGCTTGGGCCTATACCGCGCAGCGCGACGAGGCTTTCTGGCTGCGCGCCGCTCTGCGCAAACCCGTGGGGCTGGCGTTCGACAACGACGGACGCCTGTTCGTCGCCGAAGCGGATAAGGGTGGGCGCCTGCTATGTTTTGAGCCGTTACGTGACGGCCTGCAGCTCGCGCACGCCATTCCCACCCCCTGGCTGGACACCTCCTACGGCTTTACCAGCGTCGCGGTAGACTCGACTGGGCGGGTCTTCGTGACCACCCGCGAAGCCGACCCCAAGGCGGTGCTGGTGTTCGGCAGCATCGCCGTGCGTGAAAGCAACGGCAACTGGTGGCTGGTGGACCATGGCCCCTTCGCCGATTTCTCCAACGTCGCGATCACGCGCAACGGCGGCACCTTGGTCGTCGGCGAGCACCGTTCAGCCGATGTGTCATGGTACGACGTGGACCGGCAGATTGAGCTGGGCACAATGCCGCGCATTGACGGGGTGCGGCACGTGGCTGTTCTGCCGGACGGCACGACGCTGGCCAGCCTCTCACGCGAGGACGGCACCTGGAGTGTCGCCGAAATAGATCCGCTCAATCACAATGTCGCCGAATGGGTCGGCCAGTTAGGCGAAATCGGCGGTCTCTACGTGCATCCGGAGAGCGGCGATGTGTTTGTCTCCCTGGCGCGAGAGGGCAAAATCCTTCGGTTGCGCCGCCTGGGGGAAAACACCTGGCGCGACGAGGAGAAGATGCGGCAACTAACCAAGGCCTTTGCGCTGGAAAAAGCCCTGCCACCCAAGGAATGGCCGGAATTTTTTCGCAAATTCATCCAGACCTTGGATGTGATTCAGGCCGTCAACCAACCGGTGGTCAACCAGGTGCCCACCCCGGGCGGCAGCCCCGTCATGTGCATGACGATGACCGAGTTTGCTTCGGCTGTGCCGGTCGTGGCGGCCAAGGTGAAGGCGCGCCTGCTCAGCCCACCGGAGATTGAGCCGGACCCGATCGAAGAAATCAGTTTCGTGCTCTTCTATCCCAACCAGAGCGTGGTCACCCACAAGACGGCCGCGCCCAGCGTCAGCCTGTTCCGCGTCAAACACAAAAGCGGCCGCGTCGCGCGCACGCGCTTCATGCCCAATAAGTCCGGACGCGCGCTGACCGAGGACATGGATTGGGATGAAATGCCTGAGGTGCTGGTCTCCTTCCCCTCCGGCTACCTGGCGGCGGAATCCGGTCTGACCGAGGAAGGTCTGATCCGGGTCTATTTCCTGGGCATGGGCTTGGGCCCGGATTACTGGATCAACCTGCACCGCCTGCAGGAAGACAAGAACCACATGCTCGTGGAAAAACTGGGCGGCCGGAAAGTGGAATATGCGCTGGAACCCTTCACCGAGGGCGGCGAGAAAAATCCCACCGTACTGGTGGCCGGCCTCAAGATATTCGACAAAGGCTGGCTCAACCTCGGCCCCTACCCCGTCACTTGGAGCTTGGTCAGCAACGAAGACAAGCCCTTGAAGTTCAAGCATGGCGTCAAGCTTGCCGAGCTCACGCCCGACAAGATCCGCACCGAACCGCTGCTGGCGCAATCCTACGAGCGGGAATTAACCAAGGACGAAATCAGCATTTACCGCCGCCTGATCCTGCGCGCCGCCACCCGCTGGTCGAAACAGGGGCTGTAGGCGGAGGCGGGCTCGTGGTCCGTAATCAGCGTTTGACGCGTGCTCCGTTGAGCCACGCCATCTTGTCCGTCCTCAAGCGCCCGTTTGTGAAGAATACCCGACGGTTTTGCGGGCCCCAAATGAGATTTCCGCCCCAGTCGACAAGGCGAACGGGGATTTGGGCCGCCCGACTTCGTTTCCCATATCTATCTGGGTTGATGGTGCGGCAACCCAGCGGTCGCGCGGATCATCGGTTACTGAACAATTTCTCTGTTTCACTGCCGTCTTGCCCGACATGGCGGCCTGTTCTAAATTGAAGCCATGAGTCGTCTCCCATCATGGATCCGGATGGACCTGCACACCGACCGGCATTTCGCCCGTGTCGGCGCGCGGCTGGCATCGGATCGGTTGCATACCGTCTGCCGCAGCGCCCGCTGTCCGAACCGGCATGAGTGCTGGAACCGCGGCACGGCCACCTTCATGATCCTGGGCGACATCTGCACCCGCGCCTGCGCCTTCTGCGCGGTCAGCCACGGGCAGCCGGTCCCACCCGATGCCGGCGAGCCGGAGCGCGTCGCGCGCGCGGCCGCCGACCTGCATTTGCGGCACGTCGTCATCACCAGTGTCACACGCGATGACCTGCCCGACGGCGGGGCCGCCCTGTTTGCGGAAACCATCCGCGCCATTCGCCGCACCTGCGCCGGAGCGACAATCGAGGTGCTGACCCCGGATTTCCAAGGCGCGGAAGCGGCTTTGGTCGCCGTGCTGGCGGCCGCGCCCGACGTTTTTAACCATAACTTGGAAACCGTGGAGCGGCTCCAGCCCGTAATCCGGCCACAAGCCTCGTATACCCGTTCCCTCGCCGTGTTGCGTTTCGCCGCCGACTATTCAGCCAGCGCCCATGGGAATCGGCCCGGCCCGGCCGTCAAGTCAGGCTTGATGGTCGGACTGGGCGAGACGGACAACGAGGTGCGCCTGGCCATGCGCGATTTGCGCGCGGCCGGCTGCGACTTGCTGACAATCGGCCAATATCTGGCGCCGACGGACGTCAACCATCCAGTGCGGCGCTTTGTGACTCCGGCGGAGTTTGACGCCTATCGCGACGCGGCGCTGGCTATGGGTTTCAAAGGCGTGGCCGCAGGCCCACTGGTGCGCTCATCGTACCGGGCGGAGGATTTGGCGGGGGTCCGGCGGATCAGCGCGACTGCCCCGACGTGAATACACAACATGAACCGCCATATTCCACCCGCGGAATGGAAAAGTCCGACGCTGGCGCCGGGCCGTCGGCATCACGCGCACCCGGACAATTATCATTTCGTATTGGGCCATCGGCAATAACGCACCTCAGCCTATGCCCAAGATTCTCATTTGTTATCTCGTGCAGAACAGCGGCCACCATTCCGCCGCGCGCGCGATCGAGACCGCGCTGCATAAGCTCAACCCCAATATCGAAACATTATGCGTGGATTTGCTGGCCTACACGCATCCCAAATGGAGCGCATTGATCCAGCGAACGTACATGGTCACCATCCGGCGCACGCCGGATGTCTGGAGCGCACTCTACGACAACCCGCTGCTCGAATACCTCACGCGCAAGACCCGCCGTTTGATCCAGCGCGGCAACAGCCGGCCGCTGCTCCAGCTTATGGACGATTTCCGACCCGACGTGGCGGTCTGCACGCAAGCTCATCCGCTGGCTGTGCTTAACTCCTACGCCGACCGGCACCGTCCCCGGTTACGCCTGTGGGGGGTCGTCACGGATTTCGTCCCGCATCGCTTCTGGGTTGTCGGCGAACGGCCCCGTTATGTCGTCGCGGATGAATCGGGCGCCGACCGGCTGGTCTGGCTGGGTGTGAAACGCGAGCGCATCAACGTGCTCGGCATCCCCATCAATCCAGGATTTGTCACGGAGCGACATAAAAGTGTATCGCGCGATGGCGAACGCCGTGTGCTTGTGATGGGCGGCAGCCGGGGGCTGGGCGCGACCTACCGCACCATCCGTTACCTCGACCGTTGTCCGCATCCGTTTACGATTGATGTCGTGACCGGAACCAACCGGGCCCTGCGCGCGCGCCTGATCAAGCGGCGCAACATCTTCAAACATCCGATCCGCATCCGCGGCTATGTGAAGGATGTAGTCGCGCTGATGCACCGCGCCAGCGTCCTGATCAGCAAGCCGGGCGGGTTGACAACGGCGGAAGCCACCGCGGTTGGACTGCCCCTGGTCATTGTGCGGCCGCTGCCCGGCCAGGAACGGGGTAATGCCGAAGTGCTGGTCCAGCGCGGCGCCGCGGTTCAGATCGAGCGCGACCGCGACATCCCGCCAGTCATGTCCATGCTGCTGGGCAACGAGGAACTGCTGACGACCATGAGTCTGCGGGCCCGCGCGCTTGGACGGCCGGATGCCGCGCGGGACATCGCGCGCGAGATCCTCGGCCGGCTCGGGCACCCGGAACCCCAGCAACGCGGAATCGCGACATGAACCGGCTGATCTACTGGGCCTACCTCCTGGGGGCGGCGATCAGCCGCCATCTGCCGCTGCCGCTCGCCTACTGGGTCGGCCTGCGCATCGGCGACCAATTCTATTTCTGGAACCGGCCCGGCCGGCAGGCGGTCATGGATAACATCCGTCAAATTTACGTGGGCCGCGGTATCCAACCCGCCGAGGCAGCCATTCGCGGCATGGCCCGCAAGGTTTTCCAGTACTTCGGCAAATATCTCGTGGACTTCTTCCGTTACTCCGTCCTGACACCAGAGGAAGTGCGGCGCATCGTCAGTATCGAGCATGTGGACTACCTCACCGAGACCTACCGGCGCGGGCGGGGACTGGTCGTGGTCACCGCGCACTTCGGCAACTGGGAACTGGGCGCGGCGGTGGCGGCAACCCTCGGGCTGAAAGTCAACGCGCTGGAATTGCCGCAGCCCAACGCGAAACTGAACCGGCTGTTCCAGGCCCAGCGGCGACGGCGCGGCATCAATTTGATCTCCGTCGGGCAGTCGGCGCTGGGCGTCGTGCGCCGGCTCAAGCGCGGCGAGATGGTCGCCGTCCTTGGCGACCGCGATTTCAGCGGCCGCAACGCGCATTGCCTTGACTTCTTTGGGCGGCCTGCGCCCCTGCCCCGCGGGCCGGCCTGGCTGGCGCTCAACACGGGCGCCCCGATCGTCGTCGGTTTCCTGATCCGCCAGGTGGACGATTCGTTCCTGCTGCGGCTCTATCCCCCGATCGAACCGCAGCCGGAAGCAACCGAAAATGAGATTCGCGGAAAGATTGCCCGCATCCTGGAAAAAGAAATTGGCGAACGGCCTTATCAATGGTTTATTTTCGACCCGTTCTGGCCGGCGGAAGGACAGCCAACAGCCGGCAATCGGTAACCATTTATGACCACACCAGCCGATCGGGCCAGGCAACGGGCGTGTATTATCATCCCCGCCTTTAACGAGGCCGCGCGGATTGCCGCCGTTGTCTGCCGGGCCAAGGCGCATTGCCCGGATGTTGTCGTGGTTGATGACGGGTCGTCTGACCGAACCGCCGCCACAGCGGAGGCCGCCGGCGCAACCGTAGTGCGCCATCCGCAAAACCGCGGCAAAGGCGTTGCGCTGCAAACGGGTTTCGCCTATGCCCGCGAGCGAGGGTTTGATATCGCCATCACACTGGACGCCGATGGGCAGCACAATCCGGATGAAATTCCGCGTTTTCTGGAGGCGTATGCGCGCACCGGCATTCCGGTGTTGATTGGCAACCGGATGGCAGACGCCGCCGATATGCCGCGGGTGCGGCGCTGGACCAACCAGTTCATGAGTTGGATGTTAAGCCGGGCCATGCGGCAGTACGTGCCGGATACCCAATGTGGGTACCGGCTTTTCCGCTGTGATGTCATTCCATTCATCGGCGCTGCTTCGGAACGATTTGCCGCAGAGTCTGAAATCCTGTTGAACGTCGCCGCGCGCGGTATTCAAATCGGGGCGGTCCGGATTGCCACCATCTACGGCGATGAAAAAAGCAAAATCCGGCCCTTTTCCGATACCATTCGTTTCTTTTCCATGCTATTACGACACCGGCAGCGGAGGAGAAAGACGTGAGCAATTTGTGGTTTCAATATGATGGAATGCCATCGGCTAAAGCCAACGGCTCCATCGCCACAGCCATCCGACCATGGTTCGGATAGATTCGGCAACGTGTTTTCAGATAGAGGCGCATCCGATGGAAACAATCATTAACTGGATCGTGCATATCGTCGGCCAATGGGGATATGTCGGCATTGTGATCATGATGTTTTTGGAAAGCTCTTGCTTCCCATTCCCCAGCGAGGTCGTGATGATCCCGGCCGGGTATCTTTCCTCCCCCGGCTATTTGCAATCGCCGGAATATGTACCCGGCCACGAGATGAATTTCTGGTTGGCGATCTGCATGGGCATCATCGGAAGCTGGCTGGGAGCGCTTTTCAACTATTATCTGGCTTTGTGGCTGGGCCGGCCGCTGCTACTCAAATGGGGCAAGTACTTCTTCATTTCAGAAAAGAATTTTGAGAAGGGCGAAAAGTTTTTTCAGACGCATGGCGAAATCGGCACATTCACCGGGCGGCTGATTCCGGTGATTCGGCAATACATCTCTCTGCCGGCGGGCATTGCGCGCATGAATCTGCTTCATTTCCTTTTCTACACCGGCTTGGGCGCTGGTATCTGGATGGTCGTTTTGACCTGGATTGGCTATGTCGCCGGCCAGAACCAGGAATTGATTCACCAGTATTCCCGCGAAGCCACGATCGCGGCCCTTGCGGGTTGCGCTATTCTCATCGCGGTTTATACTTGGTGGTATCGCAGAAAAAAACGCAGACAAATGACCGGAAGTCATTAATCAGCCATTAGTTATCAATAATTAGCAATCGCTTCTCGCTGATTACTGATTTTCGTACCGGAGGATGAAATGGCCTTCGAGACTGTTCGCGACATAATCGAGCATGCCCGGCACTTTCATAACCGGTTGAGCGAGTTCTACCAGCAACTCAGTAGCGCCTCCGAGAAGGAAAAAATCCGGATTCTGCTTAATTACATGAGCCGGCACGAACAGAACATGGCGGAATGTCTGACGCGTTATGAAAAGGAGTCGGCGCGGAAACTACTGGACACCTGGTTTAAATTCCCCCCGGAGATGGCCGGTTGCAAATGTTTTGAATGCGTCCAGTGGCGGCCGGATATGTCCGTCAACGAGATTATTGACCTGGCCATGAAAGTGGACGCCTGCCTGATCAGTCTATACCGAAAAACGGCGGAAAAAGCCGTCTCACAGGAAATCAAGGATCTTTTCACCAAACTGCTGGAGATGGAGCAGAAAGAAGAAACTAATGCATTACGTAATGCTTTGAACTATGACGAGGAGTTGTAGGGAATGACAAAGCATGAAGACGGATGGGTGAATATCAAGCCGGGCTGATGCGTCTGAAAAATTAAAAGGAGATATGCCATGAAGCAGACATTCCTGATAGGCGTATGTGCGGCCGGATGTATAATTCTTGGTGCGAGCCGATCTGTCGCGCAAGCCTTGCCTGAACCGGAGGCGGTATCACGGGGGCCTGAAATGGTCAAACCGGATGCAATTGATCCGAAAGGACTGCCGGGGCCAACCCCCAAAGCCGAGCCGGCATCCGTTAAACCGGTTACGCCGCCGGTGCCGGGGCCGGTGGTGTTGCCTCCCACCCCACCTCCGCCACCACCTATTAACCAGGATGACCCCAAGGGCAACACCAAGCAAAGCTACAAACGGCTGGGGCCGGTCTTTTCAAATCCCAAGGTGCGCATTGACCTCAAGATCGGGACCATCTTCCATATCGAACAAGATGCCAATCCAACCACCGGGTACCAGTGGAAAGTGGCCAAACCATTCGATAGCCGGGTTATCAATTTGCTGGACTCCCGCTATCTGGGGCCCGACAGCCAACTGATCGGCGCCGGCGGCAAGGAAGTCTGGACCTTCAAGGTGGTTGGCCGCGGAAAGACTGCCGTTGTTCTGGAATACAGCCGGCCATGGGAAAAAGAAGGCGACAAGCAAACCGTGGTCTTTAACGTCGTGGTCAGCGGGAAATAAGCTGCGTCTATTGGTCGGAGATCAGTAGATCCGTAATCAGCAGCCAGTGGCGGCGAATAGATACGCTTTCCGTCATCCCTCAACCGTCTTTTAGCAACTGGCGGTTGAGGAATGGCCGATTGGCTTCACAGGCCCGAAGCGAGCCCTTTCACTCAATCCGCCGCAGGGAACGAGGGACAACAGATGGCTCTTTGCACGTCTTTCCCATTTATTTTCACTGCAGTAGCCATGGCCAGACTTTCTAGTAATCACAAATTACCGATCACTGATCACATTGTCACCGGTCGGTTCAAAACCGGCCAGCGGTGGTCACTTCAAAACCGGCCAGTGTTGACGTCTCTTTAATCCTAAAATTTCCATTCTACAACCAAATTATTCCGCAATGGCGGAGTTATCCATAGCCGCCGCTGGGCGGGCGCGCCCACCCCCGCGCGGGGTGGCGGCGGCTGTGGGTAACTCCGTTCGTATTCCTTTCTTTCCGGCCGCGGCGGTGGCGCCGTGGTTCTTCAACCGGTAACTGCGCCCGGTGATCTGAATGATCTCCGCATGTTGCAGGAACCGATCCAGGATCGCCGTGGCCGCCGGCACATCGCCCACCAGCTTGCCCCAGTCCTCCATCGGCCGGTTCGACGTCATCAGCGTCGCCCGGTTTTCATGCCGCCGCATGATGATCTCGAACAGGTACTCGCCGGACTGACGCGGCAACTGCTTCAACCCCATATCGTCCACGATCAACAGATCCGGTTTGAGATACCGGGCCAGTCCTTTGCGGCTGCCGGAGAGCGTTTCATCCGCCATCAAGTCGCGCACCAGGTCAAAGATGGACCGATACAGCACCAAATGTCCCTGTTTGATGGCTTGATAGCCGAGGGCTTGCGCCAGATGCGATTTGCCGACCCCCGGGGGACCGATCAGCAGGACATCTCGCGCTTCACGAATATATGCGCCGGTCGCCAGTTCATACACGATCTTGCGCGGGACGGCGGGGTTGAAGCTGAAGTCGAAGTCGTCCAGCGTCTTGAGCTCGCGGAACGCGGCGGTTTTGACGCGGCGTTACCGCAGGCGTTCGTGCCGGATGTTCAGTTCGTCCTGCAGGATCAGTTCCAAAAACTCGGCGTGGCTCAACCGGTTCCCGGTCGCCTCCTGTAAGCGCACCTCCAAGGACTGCGCCCGACCGGACAGTCCAAGCGCCAATAGGGTCAGACCTAGACAATAGACATTAATCTGGTAGCGTTGAGCAATCTGATCGAGGCGCAGGCGCAGATCCGCGTCTTCGGTCATACGCCGAGCCAGCCGTCGCCGTTGTTTTCCGACCGCGTGTTCGCTAACACCCAGAACCTG
>CAZMXS010000083.1:0-19947 GCA_964570325.1 uncultured Verrucomicrobiota bacterium
GCGGACAACCGCAACCTTCCCTACCCGGGGCGTTCCGCGCCGCCTGGGCGCACGCGGGGGATCAGATCCTGTTGGGGCCGACCGGCGCCCAACGAGTTGGGCGCCGGTCGGCTTTGCCAACGAAATCCGTCAGCGCGCGGCGCGGGCCGCGGCCTCATTGGTCCGCTGCAAACGCACGGCCAGCTCTTTGAGCAGGTCGCGCATGATCGGCGGATTCTCGCGCAGAATCAGCTCGAAATTAGCCTGCGTGATCTGAACCAGTTGCGTATCCGGCGCGGCAATGGTGGCCGTCGCGGTTCGCGGCGCGCCCAGCAGGAGCGACATTTCGCCAAAATACTCGCCGGGGCCCATAACCTTGAGCGTATGGCCGGCGTGTGTCAACTGCACCGCGCCGGCCAGCACATGATACATCGCGGCGCCGGCATCGCCCTCATGGAATAGAACCTCCCCCGCCGCATGCCAACTGACAAAGCGGCCGGCCAGATGTGCCGGGGCGCGGGGCGTCCGGTTGCCGGCCGCCAGGAATCCGCGCAGCAGCAGCGCGTCCTTGCGGCGCAAAGCCGCCATCACTTCCGCCCCGTACAACACCACGGCAAAGGTGTAATACACCCAAACCAGCAACAGGAAAATCGCCTTTAGCGACCCGAAGGCATAGCCATAATCCGGGTTGTACTTCAAAATCAGTCCGAACAGCGGACGAATGATGAAAAAAAGCAACGTTGTGACTATGGCCCCCGCGCCCAGGTGCGTCCACGGCAAGCGCACCGGCGCAAACACAAAAAAGAAAAAAGCCAGCACCAGAACCGTCAGCAGGACCCCCAGCGCTTGCGCCAACACATCATCCCAGATCACCGTCGGATCCAGCCACGCGCCGGTTTGCATATTGTAATACACGCGGCCGGCGACCAGCGAAACGAAAAGCACCAGCAGCGCAATGACGGCGGCCAAATCCAACAACTTGGCCAGAACGAAATGCAATTTTCTTTCCGTCTTGAAGATATACGCCACCGCGCCGCGGATCGCGCCGGCAAAGGGGGTGATGGACCACAACAGCAGGACAATGCTGAGCACGCCCCAAGCGCGCTGCTGAGCCAGGTTCATTAAATCCTGCAGGATGGCCTGGCTGAATGCCGGAAACATCTGGGTCAACAGGCCCGCCATTCCGGCAAAAGCATCCTCGGAGGAACGTATGACCCGGCCCAGCGCGAAAATGGCCAGCAAGAGCAGGGGCATCAAGGAAAGGAAACCATAATACGCCAAGCCTGCCGCGCTGCCCAGGTTGCGGTTCGCGGAAAACGACCGAAGCGACTCCCGGAACAGCAACCAGGCTACAGAGGCTTTATTCGATATACTTTCGAATCTCATCCAGCGACTTTCGCTTTTTCTCACGGCTCGATTCCGTCTCGGGATAACCCAAAGCAATCAGGATATCTATGCGGGCGGAACGCGGCAGATGGAGCGCGCGTTTGACCGCCTTTTCATTGAACCAGCCCAGCCAGCAAGTGCCGAGGCCCTGTTCCGCCGCTTGCAAAACGAAATGCTCGCCGGCAATGCCGATATCCACCAAACTGTACTGGATACCGCGAAACTGCCCGCCGAGCCGGGCCATAAACCGTGAACGCTCGGTAAGCATGGCGACCAACACCGGCGCTGCCGCGGCGAAGCGATTCATCGCATAGACACCGGTAAATGCCGCCGCCGCCACGCGGTCGCGCGCGGCCGGCTGATCGGCAACGATAAACGACCACGGCTGCGAGTTGCAGGCCGATGGCGCCAGGCGCGCCGCTTCCAGGCACTGATCAATCATTTCGCGCGGGACGGGCCGATCGGCAAAACGGCGCGTACTGCAACGTCCGCGGACCAAGTCGAGGAAGGATTGGTTCATGATGGCACAATTGTAAATTCAATCAGGAAATGGAGCACGAAAAAAAGCCGGGCAACCACTCCATTCCACCAAGCCCCGCCATAACTGACGGCGCCCGGCCGCGGCGGATATGCCCATTCGGGGATGGGCGCCACAGGACTGATGGATCAACCGCCGCCGGCTAATTGACCGTCTTGATTCGGAATATCCGCTGGGTGGACAGCGGGGCATCCAACCAGAGATTGTCCGGCCGCGGCAACGAATTCGTGCTGACATCCCACCAGGCCGGCTCACCCAGCAGCAAGTCCGGAGACATCTGCAGAATCTGGCGGCCGCAACCGCAATAGCCGGTGGACCACATGGCAAAGCGGTCCCATGTCCGGGAAAGGGCGATATTGGTAAACACCACGTCCACGAACCAATTTGTGTTCCACGGCACATTAGTGGTGGTCAATTCAAAGGCCAGATCGAACTCCTGCTCGTGCCGCGGGTGCATGATGCCGCCATCCACCTCAACCTTGTCATGCGTCCAGTTGGCGCCATTGTCGCGGCTGACCGCGGAGAAGCATTCGTGGTTGTCGCGTGCGGGCGTGATTTTCCAGCCCCAGCCAGTGTGCGTGCTGCCGGGCATGAAATTAGTGGCGAACACCGCCTGGATATTCAACCAATAATGAACCCCGTTGGTTTCCAGCCAGGGGCAATTAACGGCCTGGTCGAGCAAATCCACATAGTACTGGTATTCGTGCTCGTAACCCGGGGGAACCAACCAGCTCTGAAAAACAGAGCCGTAGTAGGTTTCGTGGCAGTTGGTAACGGACACAAATATATTCGTCAGTTGCGCGCCCGGCAAACATCCGGCGGCCTCGTCATTCAAGTGCCAGCTCAAGTTGAATCCGAGCGGGCGATCCACGCCGGTGGGCGGCGCAATCGGATTAGTTTCCGAACCGGGGTCTTGAGCCATCCAATTAAGGTACGAACCCCACCAGTGCAAATCGTCTATCGGCCGGCCATCCGAAATGAAATCATCAGCGCGCAGAACGCCTGGAATGAGATCCGTGCGCCAGCTTTGCATATCCTGGCCTTGCTCCATATCCGGCGGCTGCGCCCACTTCTTGCAGCGGCGCGGACAGATATCGGTGCGCAATTGGAACGCCAACCCCAGCGGGGTGCCCGCGTATGGATGGTTGGTCACCCAGCCCCAATTGGGCGGCGGATAAAACAGGTTCGTCCAAGGCTGGCCCGAGAGCGCCCGCACCGCGTCGTCATGCCAGTTCCACTCCGGCGAAGTGGTTTTCCAGCCCCAGAAATAGTTGGTGGGCGGTGTCATGTAAGCCGCCTGGACACTCAACCAGTAGATGCGGCCGTCCTTTTCATTCCAGATGTTGGTCAAGCGGATCGAATAGACATATTCATGCTCGAACACATTGGACCCGACAAAGTCTAGCCGGCTGACGCACTGGGTGGTCTCGTAAACCGCGCCGGCCACTCGGGTTTCAAATGGCGCCAAGGGATAGAAGTCCCGCGCCAGAACATCCGCCGGCTGGGAGAACAGCGTCGGGTCGCCTGGATTATCCGTGTACCAGGTCAGCCGGAAGCCCACCGGCCGGACGCCCGACCCGGGATCCGGCGGCGGCACATGAACGCCGACGTTGGTCCGCCAACCGATGTATGAGCCCCACCAGACGATTTCGGTGATCGGCCGGCCATCGCACAGCCAGTCATCGGCCAAGGCCGGTCCACCCGAGCCGGTGCCCGCCATATAGAACGACAACACATCCACACCGCGCGCGCAATCCGGCGGTTGTTCCCATTTGGCACAAGTTTCTCGTTCCTTCACGGTGGGCAGGCCGCCATCAATCACAAAAGCCTGATCCAAAGTCTGCCCGGCCAGTCCATGCGGGGGCCGATAAATCAGATTGGTCCAGCCGCTAACCATAGGTTCTTCGCCGGTTGTCCAACAGGAATCATCGTTCCAGCGCAGGATCGGCTCGCATGTTTTCCAGCCAAACAGCTTGCCGCCAGTCGTGAAAGCCTGCACATCCAACCAGTAGACAGTCCCGGAAACCTGGGTGAACGCCTCCAGCGGATCAATAGTGAAATTATACTGATAGCACATCGTATCGGGTGGGACCGGAAACGGAGGTATATACATGGAGGGCGGGTTCATCCAGCCTTCGGCAATCCCGTTGGTGTAGAGGCGGCTTTTGAACGATAGGCTGGGAAAGTACTTATACCACAGCGTCGCGCCCGGCATGCTGTAAGCCTGCTGCTCGTTGGTCGGAATATCCGCATGAATGCTCAACGTGAAGCTGACATTCGGATCAACTTGATCGCTCATCCATGAACCCCAGATATGAATGTTCGTGATAGGGCCATTCTGCGTGCAGCGGAAGTCATCCGCCAGGATGTTGGGATAAGTGCAATTGATATCAATGCCATTGACCGTCAAATCCGGCAATTGCGGCCAGTGCATCTTGTGCGGACCGCCGACATTCCAGTCGGCCCGAACTTCACCCGCCATGAATCCGATCAAAACCAGAACTACGAGCCCAAACCCCGCGCATGCCGCTTTGTTCATGACGCACCTCCCCATAATATGGAATGGCAGGAAGCCCCGCCTATGCCCCACAGCATAGCGCCCATGAGGTCAAACGGACAAGCTTGGAAAATGGGAAAAAAGCCGTTCCCCAAGTTGTTTCACAAAAAGGGGGCAAACATGTTCAGCCCGCTGAAGCCGGCATGCGAACCGCGAAATATGGCGAGAACATGTTCAGCGTCCCGCCTTTAAGCGGTTTCCATGCGGACGTGACACAACTTCGGCCATGGCGCAAAGCTGTGCCAAACGCTGATTCAACTTGCCGGACGGCTCCGCCGGGATGCGTCGCCCTACCCGTTGGAACCGTTTTTTGGGATCGGCTAAAACCGCACGTCCACTTTGACCGGCGCATCGGATTCGGCCCGTGGCAATTCGACCGTTCCGGGCGCACCGTTGATTGTAACCGTCGGCGCTTGATCCAGTTTGCGAACGAAGCGACGGGGTTTGGCAATCTCAATGTGATACCGGCCGGCCGGCACATGCAACTCAATCGCGGCGCCCTTCCATTCGGGCGGCAGCACGGGATCCAGCGTGACCCGCCCTTCATGGAAGTTCACGCCAATCATGCCCAGATATGTAAGCCACATCCAAGGCGCCGTGCCGCTTAACAATGGACCGATATGCTCGCCCGTCGCCGGATTGGTGTATTGGGTGCAGAAACGCGGATTGCCCGCCAGCTTGTACGGGTCCTCAAACGTCACGAACGGCGCCGTCATTTGGAGCACCTTCCAAGCCAGGTCCAGCAGGCGGCCGGCCAACGCCTTGTTCTGCACGGTTCGGGCGGCCTGCACCATCGCGTTGGCCGCCATCATGTTGGCGTGTTTGAATACTGCGCCGTTTTCGCGATCGCCATACAGGTAGTCGCCCGAACCGAAGCGCGGCATGATGGCATGATATTTCGTCGGCGACGACAAGCGCAACCCAACCGGCGTCAGCAATGCGTCCTCGATCCTTTCGAGCATGATTCCGATCTGTTCCTCCGTGGCGATCCCGCTGAGGATTGGCCAGGTGAAACTGTTCAGAAAATACGCGCCGGGCAGGCGCGGATCGTCCGACAGATTGTCGCCGCGACCGCCCAAATAGGATGTATTGGCGGCGTTCGGACGGTTGAGGAACGCGCGGCAGAAGAAATCGCCCTTCCAGGCATTCTGCAGCCGCGCCGCCAGCACGGGCGCGAACTCGGACCATTCTCTTTCGACTGCCGCGGCGCCCGCCATGCGGGCAAAGCGAACCATGTAGGCGCGCGCGATTTCGAGCAGGAATCCGTTCATCACACTCTCGGACAAATCGGACTGGAAGGCCTCGCCTTCCTTGATCAGGCCGTCGGCGATCTGCTGGCGATAGAGCTTTTCCTTTTCCGGACCGTGAATACCTTCATCATCGAGATTCAGCGTGTCGTTCCAATCCGCGTGATCAATCAACGGCAGACCGTTCTTACCAATGGAAATCTTGCCGCTGTAAATCAGGCAAGCTTGGAGCGTGTCGAACAACCGGCGCTTGCCGTTCTCGCCGGCCACCGGCCATTCCGTATCCAGGATCGTCTGATCACCGGTCAGATCAATGTAGCGGCCCACCGCCTGGAACAACCAGAGCGCGTCGTCCGAATAGCGGCCTGGTTCAAAACCGGTCCAGTAGAACTGGTGATCCGCATAGCCGAAGCGATGCACATGCCCGGCCCAGAGGCCGATCAGGTCGCGGATGTGCTCGCGACGGCCGGCTGCCACTTCGAACGGCAGCGCGGCGAACAAATCCTGGATTTCCCGAAACCCAATCTTGCGAAAACCTTTCTGGGTCAGGGCGAACGACCGGCTGACATAGGTTTGATAGCGGATCTGGAACGGCAGATGCACGTTGACCAGCCGATTGACGGCCTTGTTCGGCGTGGTCACCTGCACCGCACCGCGGTAACTATCCTGAAAATCCTTCACCCGCTGCAAAGCCGCGCGCGCCCAGTCGCTGCGCATCGCCTTTTCCGCGAAACCGCTGACTTTGCGTATGAAAACCGGCGGCGTGACTTCCTCACCCTCATGTCGCGAGACGGAACCATTGAAAGTCTGGCATTCCACGCTTGCGCCCGGCTCCAGCACGCACGGCAGGGCCAGCGCGTAAAAGCCCGGCCCCTTCTTGGCGTAGACATTATCGAGGCAAAGCACGTGCTGCGGCTGCTCCAGCGTGCCGTTGCCCACGAAACGGCGGTAGTCCAGGCAGAAGGATTCGGCGCCTCGAACCGTGCCATCCGGATAATGGACCAGACTCAAATTGAAGAGGTGGTCTTCCTGGCACCAAGTCTGGTTGTAGCGCGGCGCCACGACCAGCGGCCCGCCGTTTTCGGCATCGTGCAGAATGCGCGGTTCCAGCGTGACACACGTGTAGATCACGTCCACCACCAGCGCATCAGAAAACAGACAGCCGAACATGCCGGTAACCACGACTTTGAGATCGCGCTTGGCGCCACCGCTGTTTTCCAGCCGGATCAACTGCGCTTCGACGCCCAACGGCAAGCCCGGTTCGGCAGGAACAATGAAAATCGTGCGCTCGATCTTCAGGCCGTCGGGAAGTTCATACGTGATGACCGTGTGGTTCGCCGCGTGACGCGTCGCCATCTTGACATTCGCCGCGGGCGCCGCCGAGTAGAAAATCTGGCGCTCGTTCTCGACGATGTAAAACTGGCGATTGGCGGGGAAACCATTCTCTTCCGGCACGACATCCCAGCGTGTTGCCAGAATCTGCTTGTCCGCATGCGAGCGACTGCTGCCGCGGCCCCATTCATCCACCAGCGCCTTGGGCGTGGTCAGTAATGGATTCGCAAAGCCGCCGCGATCGCCGATCAGCAGGTTGGCGCGGAAATGGGTGCCCGGCGCCGGCGTCCGCGGATCGCATATATAATCGCCCGCGTCGTTCATTTCGCCCACCCACTTGCCGCTGGCGCGCAGAATCCGGTTAATCCGGCTGAGCGCCTTCGCCGGAATAGCCACCGGCTCGACCCGGCCTTCCAGGCGGCGGAAGAATTGCACGTCCGTCCGACCCTTGACCAGCAGCCCATCGGCCGCCGCCGCCAGCGTTTGCCGAACAAAGGCCAGGACCACCGCATCATTCAATAACGCGCGCACAATGGGCCGGCGGGGCGCAAGGCCCGCACAGCCGAACAACCGCCGGGAGGCGGCGTCCAGGAATTGCGCGTCCACGGCAGCGGGATTCGGGCACTGCGCAGGGAATCGCTCCACAAGCACGGAGACCGGATCCAAAGCGCCGGAACGCAACGTCTGGGGAACATAATGGGGTGTTTTCATGGCGCGCAGAATATCGGCCGCCGATGGTTCGGTCAAGTGGATATTTCCTTATTGTTACCGGATACACCACGCGATTATTCGACGGTTATTTCGATCCGGTCGCCACTGCCGGCGGCGTCCGCGCAAGCGAGCGCATGCCGGCCCGCCTGCAACGGCCAGAACATGGTTTGCGCGGCAGGTTGCGCGGCCAGCAAACGGTCATCTACAAACCACCACACCGTCGCGTTCGGATCGGCAACCGCGACGGACAACGCGAGCTGTTGCGATTGGGCGTTTACCGTCGGATCATATCGAAAAACGCTGCCGGCGGCCGGCGAGACAATCTTCAGTCCCGGTTTTCGCGTCGGGTTGGGCGCGACTGCACCCGCCCCAGACCGGGTCGCTTGCAGAAAGGCCGCCACCGCAACCGGCCAGACCTCGACGATCTCCGGCTGGTTAAGCCCGGCATCCGACTCGACGCTGGCAGTTGCCGGCCGATGGACCGGGCAGGGCTGAAAGGTGGAAACGCCCTGCATATAATAATCGGGAACCAACTGTGGACACCATTCGTTTGGCGGGCAGCCGCTCGCCGCGCAGACCATGCGGGTCTTGATTTCCGGCGGCGGCTCAAACCATGGCCCTGTGCCGGATGGATAGAGCGAACGGAAAATATCCCAGGCCGGCGGCGCGGCCACTTTGCCGCCAATCAGCAACGGCGCCGGGCGGCCGTCTGGATTGCCCACCCACACCCCCACCACATATTCCGGATTATAGGCGATCGTCCAAGCGTCGCGCTGCCCGGACGAGGTTCCCGTCTTCCAGGCCACGCCCGGCAGCGCCGCGTCCGCCAAATGGCCGGCCACATCGAGCGAGCGCTCCGGTCCGCCCAGAATATCCGCCACCAGCCAGCACGCCGCGGGCGAAAAGAGTTCCACGCCCGCCACGGGCGGATCGCTCTCGAGCAGACGATATGGCGTAAAAACTCCGCCCCGCGCCAAACCGGCGTACGCGTTGGCCAGATCCAGCAAACGCACCTCGGCATTGCCCAGCACCAGGCCCAGACCATACGTCCGCGCCGAAGCGCCAATCGTGCGCAATCCTGCCGCCCGCAACCGGTCGTGCAACAGCGGCTGCCCGGCGCGCTCCGCAACCTGCAAAGCGGGAATGTTGAGCGATTGAATCAGCGCCTCGCGCGCGCTGACCAGACCGGCGAATTGTGCGTTGAAATTGAGCGGCTCGTAGTCCTTAAACTGGCGGGGCACGTCCGCCAGTACGCAGGCCGGCGTCAGCCAGCCTTGATCAAAAGCCAACGCATAGGCGAACGGTTTGAGCGTTGACCCGGCTGACCGCGGCGCCGCGGCGGCATTCACCTGCCCCGCCCGTCGGCGGTCGCCGTAATCCGGCGATCCGACCAGCGCGCGCACGGCGCCGGATTTGACCTCGATGATCACCACGGCGATCCCCACCGCGCCGGCGGGCTGATAATCGGCCGCATATCGCGCCGCGACATCTTCCGCCAGCCGTTGCATTTCCCGGTTCAGCGTGGTTCGCACGACACCGCCGGTCAGGGCGCCGCCGCGTTCCGACCGCACCAGGTCGCAGAAGTGGGCTGCGGCAAAAGGCGGGGCGGAGCGCCGGCAAGCCACCGGCACCCGGTTGGCCATCGCTTGTTGCGCGGCCGTGATCAGCCCGGCGGCGGCCATGCGTTCGAGCACATAGGCCCGGCGGTGCGCCGCGCGCGCCGGGTGCCGATCCGGCCGCAGCCGCGCCGGTGACTGCGGCAAACCGGCCAGCAAGGCCGCTTCGGCCAGGCTCAAATCGGCGGCATCCTTGCCGAAGTAGGCGCGGCTGGCGGCCTGCACACCCTGCAAGTTGCCGCCGAACGGCGCGCGATTAAGGTATTGCTCGAGCACCTCGGCCTTGGACTGGCGCGCTTCCAATCGAACGGCGGCGCCGAACTCACAGACCTTGGTCCAGAGCGTGCGCGCGCGCGGCCGCACCAGGCGAATAACCTGTGAAGAGATCGTGGACGCGCCCGAAACGATCCGGCCCGCGGCGATGTCCTGCGCCAGCGCACGCGCGATCGCCAGCAGATCAATCCCCGGATGCCGCCAGAATCGCCGGTCCTCGGCCGCCACCAGCGCGGCCCCGATCCAATCGCCCGTTTCTGCCAGCGGCACCGGGCGGCAGTCCAACTCGCCCGGACCCAGCAGACGCCGCAGCGGCGCGCCGTCAGCCGCGCAGAGGATAGTCGCCGCCGGATAAGGCGGGAGGTCCGCATGATCCAACCCGGCGACCATGAACCACATGCCGGCGAGCAGCGAAGCCGGCGCCGCCAGGCAGAGCGCCAACTGTGCTTTGCGTTTGGCGCTCTGTATTGATGAACGAAGTTTCATATTTTCGTCAGCCTGGTTGCCAACCGGCAACTCGGGTTCGTTCTGCTGTTCGGAGCACGGGCATCCGGCCTCTATTTCCCCCAACCTCTTCCTTATTCCTCACAGGGGACGCCCATGCTCCCATCCGAAGCGCAAGCGGAATGCCCGAGCTGCTTTCCCGCGCGGATGAACCTCCTCGCGCATGCGCAGCCTACTCCAACACCCGCACCGTGCCCGCTCCATGAACGCTTCGGATTTCCGGATCGTACATGCAACTGGCATCCGCCGGCGGCAGCGCGAACACGCCGGGAGTGACCGCGCGGGCAGCGTAATAATAAACCGACTTGCCGCCAAGGGGGCCGGTGAACAGCAACAGGCGGTCGTCGCGAATATCGCGCGCCCGGCACCATTGCGATTTTTCCCCCACCCACGGCACAAGCTGCGAGGTTGCGAGTTCCGGGTTTTCAATTTCAAAACCGGCGGGCAGCAGCTCGGCAATGACGACGTTATCGAGCATTTGCCCGAGCGGCTCGATGGTCAGGCGCACAACAGCCAATTCACCCTGTCGGAAGTCCATTGTGGCGCGCGGAGTACCGTCCACGTTCAGGAACTCCCGCCGGATTTTCAGGCGCTGATCCAGCTCCTCAACGGCGCCGATAGTCGGTACGCCGGCGGCGCGCCAACTGAAGAAGATGCGCCCGGGACCGGCGTTTGAAAGCGCCACGGCCGCGCCGGGCCGATTGGTCCAGATTTGTCGGAAAGGCGCCGCGGTGTTCACCACGGCGGGCGCCTGACCGTCCCACGTCAGCGCGGCGCGGCTGGGCGGATTTGACACGGTGTGGCGCGCGTAATACTTGCCGAGCGCCATCAGCGCCAGCGCGTTCTCCTGAGTCGTCTGCCAACGGTTGTCGCGCTTCAGATCGTCCAAGCGCTGAACCAGCAGATCCACGGTCGGATGCTGCGGTTCGAGATCAAGCCAGGCGCTTAACAAGAGCGCGGCATCGCGGGCGGCGCTGTTCAGGCACCCGGCCAACTGGCGCTGATCGGGCAATTGGAGCGGGTCCACGCCGCCGATCAATTCCATGGCCGCGCGCGGCTGGCCGGCCAGGATTAGCGCGGCGGCCAGATGCACGCGAGCGCTGACGCGCAAGTCAGCGGCCTGTTCGCGCAACCGATCCATCCAGCCGCCTTGCGGCCGCCCCGCCAGGGCCATGATATAGCAGGCGTAGGCGCGCTCCTCCATCTCGTCCTGCCAGTTATCGCTGTCCGGCCCGCCGTGCGCGCCGAGCGGGGCGGCCAGGCGCTCGGCCACGTAATCCTGCGCCGCGCGCAGCCGGTCGGCCGGCACGTCGAATCCGGCGCGCGCCGCTTCCGTCAGGAAGTGCGTGGCATAAAGGGAGCCCCATGAATAGATCGCGCCATCCGTGGGCCACGCGGCAAATCCGCCGATGCCTCTTTGCATGGAAAGAGCGCGCAGCACGCATTCGCCCACCAAGTGGCCGGTCTCCATCCGACCAACCGATTCCGGGCGCAATTCGCGCGCCAGATCGGCCAGGTAGAGCAGCGGGAATCCCATCGAGACCGTCTGCTCAATGCACCCATAGGGGTACTGCAACAGGTAATTCAGCGCGCCGCTCAATTGGATGGAAGGCCGGGCCGCGCACCACAGTTGCATCTCAAACGGTTGCGCCAACCAGTCCGCTGGCGGCCGCAGCCAGGCCTGCGCCCCCGCCGCGAGCACGCCGGCGCCGGCCGCGCCGGCCAGCGCGGCCGGCGGCCGCACGGCCAATTCCACGGTTTCCTCAAAACGTTCCGCGCCGCCGGTCACCACGCACCGGACAGTGGCCCGGCCCGGCGTCGTTCCAGCTTTCAATCCGACCGGAACAGCCAGTTGCCGGCCGGCCGCCAACATCGCCGGGACCGGCGGCTGATAGACGCTCAGCGGTCCGGCGCATTCCACCTGGATATTCAGCGCGACATCCGACCCGGTTTCATTGAAGATATTCAGCAGCGCCCGGCACGTGTCGCCGGGCGTCATGAACCGCGGCAGGCTGCTCAATACCACCAACGGACGCTTGACGATCACCGCGGACTCAGCCGACCCCATCTGCTCGCGGCCAATTGCCACGGCCATCAGCCGCAGGCGGCCGGCAAATTCGGGCACATCAAAGTTTGCCGTTGCGACGCCGTTGGAATCGGTTCGCAGCTTGGAAACCCATAGCGCGACCGGCACGAAGCGCCGCGCGCTGATCGGATTGAGGCGTTTGCGCAGCGCGCCGGCATCGCCGCCGGGCGGCGAGGCGGCCGATCCGGCGTTATCGTCCACAATCGGCAGCAGTTCGCTATACAAGTCGCACAGCTCCACTCCCAAACCACGCCGCGCGCAGAAAAAGCTCAACGGATCGGGCGTCGCAAAATCGGTCAACATGCAAATACCTTCATCCACCGCCGCGATCATCGCCTCAATCTCCGCCGCCGGCGCGCCATCCGCGCCCGTCACTTTCAATTCGGCGGTCAACCGCGCGCCGGGCCGGATTTCCGCCGGCGCGGCAATCGCCGTGTTCAAACGGCGATTCGGGGGCGTGACCATCAATGGAATGGCGCCGGCCGCGCGATGCGCGGTCCACAACTCCGCGCCCCGCACCGGCCGGACCACGGAAACCACGCAGTAAACATTAGGCGGGTAGTCCGCGCCAATGGGCAATTCCACCTCCGCCGTGTTTTTATCCAACTGCAACTGGCGATGTTCCCGCACGCGGTCGGATTCGATCGTCAGCAGCGCCGCGCCGCTGAACGGCGCCTTGATCATCAGCCGCGCGGTGTCGCCGGGCGCATAGCGTTCTCGATCCAAGGTTAGTTCCACGCGCTCCGGTTTGTCCATGGCCCAGTTGACCCAATCCTGGTCCGGCGCGCAGGCATTCAAGCGCCAGCCGGCGGACGCCCCGCCCGCCGGATCCGCCACGATCAGCGCAAACTCGCCGGACTGCTCCAACTTGAAGCGGTACGTCCCCCGCCCTGCGGTTAGCGCCACCGATGCGGATTGCACCGGCGTCAGGCGTCGTCGCGATTCATACACATAAGTTCCGTCGGACTGTTTGCGCAGCAGCGTCGTCCACTGCACGGCATTCAGCGTGACCGTCACTTCCCGCAAGTCATCGGCGGCGGCGCCGTCCGGCCGCGCCGCCGCGATTTCCACGTTTTGCTCGGCGCCCAAACGAATCACGCCGCCGCCAATCGGCGGCTTCAATCCGATATAGTATGGATACGGATCCACCGGCCGCGACGCATAGGTGGAAACGGAGCGCCCGCTGGCCTCCACCACGGTGCCCATGAGAATCGCTTTCAACGCCGCGGGCGGTCGCAACCCGGCGGGAAGATCGGCGGTGAAATGCGCCGCGCCCTGATCGTCCAGCCGCGTGGCGCCAATCTCCCGATGTAGCGCATTGAATTCTTTCTCGGGATCGCTGAACACAAAATCCGGGAAGTTCGTGGAAACAAACGGCGCCGGCTCCAACGCCAGCCGCGCGCTGGCCGGCAATCCGGCCGCCGGGCGGCCGAATAAATAAGCCGCGCTAACATCCAGTGCCAACGCCGATCCGCCCCGACCGCGCTCGGGCGTCAATTGCAGCGCCACCTTGATCTGCGGCGGGACGAACTCCTCCAATCCGACTTTCGCCGTCCCCAGCCCGCCACCGCCGGCCGGCAGCGCCGCTTCGAGCGTATAACGCCCGGTTGGCAAGAAGTCCGGCCACACCACGGAAAACTCGGCTACGCCGACGGCGTCCAACACGGCCTGTTCCCGCCGGAACACCCGCCCATCCGGCCGAACCACCCGCAATTCGATCGGAAACGGATCGGGACACGCCAGCCGCGCGCCGCGCACGACGCAAACCACGCGCGCGGTTTCGGCGGGCCGATAGATGCCGCGGTCGGTAAACACGCAGGCCTCGTAGCGATCACCCGGATAAGCCGGACCCGCCACGGCCTCGCCGAACTCCACCCGGCCGCGGTTGAGTTCGAGGAAACTCAAATCGCCGCCCTTCGCGGCGGTGACCAGGAACGGCTCTTCGGTCGTTGCGGCGAGCGTGTAATCCAAACGGGCCACACCGTCCGGCCCCGTGCGGGTTGAACCGAGTTCTTGGTTCGCCGTCGTGAACAGGCGCACTTCGGCGTCGGCGATCGGCGCGCCGTCACGCAGGCTGGTCACCCAAACCAGCAGCCCATCACGCCAGCGCTTGGCACTAAGGCCCAGATCGGTTACGACCACCAAACGGCTGGCAGCGCCAGCCTGGGCATTGTGCACGGTCAACAGATACGTCCCGGACGGTTCTGAATCCGGCACAAGATCTCGCAGATTGACGGGCAGTTCCCGCACCACATTGGCGGGGACATTCACGGCATAGGCGCGCTCGCCCAGCAATCGGGTCAAGCCCTGCGCATGCGCCGGCTCATTCCAACCCCAAAAGTTTTCAAAACGACCCGTCTCGCGCATGGCATAGAAAACCAGGTTATTAGCGAACACCCGTTCCACCGTTGCCGTGAAACTCCGGAGATTGACGGTGGAAATGGATAGCGCCAGGCTGCCGCGTGGCGAGAGGTAACGGCCGGAGCCCGTAAAGGCCAGCGCGGGCGGCCGATCCGGAAACTGAACGCGCCGGACAATGTCGTTGGTCAGCGCGACGCCATTGACATCGGCCAGGCCGGCCTTGAAACGAACGGTATAGAGCTTGCCGGGCGCGAAATCGCCGACGAGGCGGAAACCGGCCCCTTCCCACCAATCCAGTTGCTGCAGACTGAAAGCGGTTGGCGGCTCAACGGAGACTTTATCCGCCAGCGCGGCATCCGCCATGATATTCGCCGAGAAGCGAGCTATGATTTCGGGCTGCTCGAACGAATCGCTGTTCGCCTCAACTCCGGCTAGCGTCAAATGACGCGCGACGTTGATGCCCAGCACCGTCAACTCTTCGACAAAACCCGCGCCGCCCGCCGCCGGCAGACCGGGCTCAAGGCGCACCGCGAGGGTGTCCACCGGCGCGGTGGCGGTGCGGATCAAGACATTGCGCAGGCGTGGTTCGCCGACCAGCTCATAATCCAGCGCCTTGCCCAATCCGTATTCAATGCGCAGGAAAGATTTCAAACGCGGCAAATCCGGCGGGGCGTTGAATTCCAGCCGCAGCGTTACCTGCCGATCCGCCGTGATGCCGGCCTGGCTGACGCCCAGCAGTTTCAACGGCTCGGTGACAAACTCAATCGGCGCGGCCGGCTGCAAGCCATGTTCCTTGAAGACAAGCGCCGCCGGATCAAGCGCCACCGTATAGGCGGAACACGGCGGCCAATTGGAATCCGGGCGAAATTCGAGATCGCGCGGCGTGCTCCAGCGGAACTGGCCCGCGACCGGCGGCATGAAACGCGCGGGCCCGCGCGGCAACCACAGGCCGATCTGGTCACCGGCCACGACATCCTGCGAAAACCGCCAGCCGATACTGTCGCGCCCCGTAGCGATGGCCGGCACGGACGCCGATTCGATTCGCAAACGCGCCTTGGCCGGCGCAGCCGAACGGTTCACAACGGGCGGCGTCCCCCGGTGATCAACGCGGAAAACAGCCCATGCATTCAAAATGAAAAACGCAAGCGCAAGCAGAAACCATTTGTGGCGGGAAACAAAGTGAGCAGACATGAACCAAACTCCTTCAATAATTAGCGGACAAGCACAGGTACAGACGGCGCAAACCGACACTTATTCACCGACGGCAACCATCCGCAGTTCATTGGGCGGAGCATGAGTTCTATCGCGAGCGGGAGAAAAGACAACGGGTTCACGCCATGGCGGACGGCCGACCAACGGGAAGACAGCAGCGCGACTTGTCAAAGCCGATAATGCGGGGAGAATCTCCTTAAATATCCGGGCGGACATGACGACACAAATCCTATGTAAGTTGTTGATAGTAAATGACTTAAAAAATGAATACAAAAAACGCAACAATTCGTGAGCGGCTGAATTTCATGTCTTGTTGCGTTTATCATATCCACTTTTCCTGACGCATACACCTTTGCCCCGCGAAGTGCAATAGAATGATGATAAAATAGCGATGCATTGTTCTAATACTCTCTTTCAAAGGGCTGCAGAATGGTCCCCGCGCTCTGGCCAGGGTTCGTCTTGCGCCATTTGGAGCCGCCAAGGCTCCGAGTCTTGCAACAGCTTGTTTCGCAAACGCGCGCTTGCAACGGCCGGGTGATCGCGCCGAACATCGGGAAGTGTCTATTTGCGCAAAACAAGGTGTTGTTTCCGCAGCGACCAACATTAGCTCGACAACGGCGCGGGCGGGGCCATACTGGATCCAGAGGAGGCGTTGCATGAAATCTTTTAATCCATGGGAAATGGCCTGCCAGCAGCTCGATACCGTCGCCCGCCATATCAATCTCGATCCGAACATCCATGCCAAGCTCCGTCACTGCAAACGCGCTTTGATTGTTTCCATTCCGATTCACATGGACGATGGCCGGGTTCACGTCTTTGAGGGCTACCGCGTCCAGCACAACCTCGAACGCGGACCGGCCAAGGGCGGCATACGCTATCATCCGGATGTGACCCTGGATGAGGTCAAGGCTCTCGCTATGTGGATGACTTGGAAATGCGCCGTCGTGCGCCTGCCCTATGGCGGAGCCAAAGGCGGCGTCGTCTGCGATCCCACCCGAATGTCCCTGGCCGAGATCGAACGACTGACCCGGCGCTTTACCGCCGAGATTTCGATCATCATCGGCCCCGAGAAGGATATCCCGGCGCCGGACGTGAACACCAACCCCCTGGTCATGTCGTGGATGATGGATACCTATTCGATGACGATCGGCTATTCGGCCCCGGGCGTGGTAACCGGCAAGCCAATTGACATTGGCGGCAGCGAGGGGCGTCTGACCGCCACCGGCCGCGGCGCCATGATCGTGGTGAACGAAGCGCTGAAATACCTCAAGCTGGATCCCCGCCAATGCACCGTCGCCATCCAGGGTTTTGGTAATGTCGGCAGCGCGACCGCCCAGTTTCTGGCGGAAATCGGCTGCCGAATTGTCGGTGTTACGGACGCTCATGGCGGCGTGTTCAACGCTAAAGGACTGGACATCCCCGCCTTGCTCGCGCACGTGAAGGCGCATCCGGCCCGAACGATTCAGGGATTCCCGAATGGCGATCATATAACCGATGTCAATAAAGCCAACGCCGAGTTATTCGGAATGGATGCGGATATCCTGGCCCCTTGCGCCATGGAAAACCAGATTACGGCGGAGAACGCGCACAAGATCAGGGCCAAGATTCTGGTCGAGGGCGCCAACGGCCCGACCACGCCCGAGGCGGATGCCATCCTGCATCGTAACGGCGTCTTCGTGCTGCCGGATATTCTCGCCAACGCCGGCGGCGTGACGGTTTCCTACTTCGAATGGGTGCAGGATTTGCAATCCCATTTCTGGGAACTCGACGACATCAACAGCGAATTGACGCGCATCATGACGCGCGGGTTCCGGGATGTCGTGGCCATCGCCGAGCGGGAGAAATGCGACATGCGCATGGCCGCCTACATTCTGGCCGTCAGCCGGGTGGCTACCGCCGTCCGCTTGCTGGGGATTTATCCCTGAAGGGCCACCGCCGCAGCGTCGGCCAACGGCCGGTCGCTTCAAGGCGTTGAGGCGCGGACACACAAATCCAATTGCAGCGTGGCCTGGCGAGCAGTGGCCGGCGGCGTGCGTTGAGAGTTGATCCGATCAAACAGGAACCGGCCGCTTTGGCGGCCGATTTCCACCATCGGCATCCGCAACGTCGTCAGCCCCAGAATCACGGCGGCAATGTCGTCATCGCAGCCGGTGACCGCCACATCGCGCGGCACGTTAAGGTTGCGCGCCTTCAACGCCTCCAGCGCCCCAAACGCGCACAGATCGTTCACGGCGACAAAAACGTCCGGCGGTCCCGGATGCGCCTGAAGATACTGCTCGACCGCATTCCGCCCGCTATCGCGGGTCAGATGGGCTTGAATGACCTCGCTCTGCAGTTCCGGATGAACCGCAAAAAAATGCTCGAACTCCTGCCGCCGATCCGCCGCATCAAAGATGTCCGGCGGGCCGGCCAGGTGTGCAAAGCGTTTGCATCCGCGCTCCGCCAGGTGCGAGAGCAGTTGATCGAGCCCCTTTCGGTTATCCACGCACACACTATCCACCTGGCTCCACTGGCCCAGAGCCGGTGCGGCGCGCGCCGCGCATAGTACTACGGGAATATCTTCGGACATGATCTTGTGATTGAAAATATCCAGTGGCGGCGCGATCAGGATCAGGCCGTCTGCGCGCCCACGCCGGGCAAACTCGCGCCACAGGCGGATGTAATCGTCCGGCCCATGCGCGAAACTGGAAAGCAAGTGCGACTGGTTCTGGCCGGCCATCTCGTCAATGCCCTTGATGACTTCGGCGAAGAACCCGCTGTTCATTTCACTGGCCAAGACGGCCACCAAGCCGGTCTTGCCGCCCGCAAGCGCGCGCGCGAAAAGATTCGGGCGGAATTTATGCCGTTCGATCACCGCTTCGATCCGGGCGCGCGTTTCAGGCGACACGCTGGGATGATTGGTCAATACCCGGCTGACCGTGCTTTTGGACGTACCCGCCAGTTTGGCCACCTGGCGCAAATTGATGGATTTCGCGGGGTTACTTTTCATCGAAAGCAATCTACACCTGAATCCCAATCATATAAAGCCCGCTTTTTGAATAGCTTCCATCGTTAAACCGGTCCCATTATGTCCTTTTTGCAGATAACGCGCAACATATTTGCCGAGGATGTCGGTTTCGATATTCACGGCGTCGCCAACGGCCAGGCGGGAAAAAGATGTGGCCTGCCAGGTATGCGGAATGATGTGCACCGAGAACGAATCGGCGTTCAGATCCACAATCGTTAAGCTGACACCATCCAGCGCAACGGAACCCTTGGGCACCATCCCGGCAAGCCATTCCGCAGCGCACGCAATGCGCACCTCGCGGTCGCGGCCGACCGACCGGATCCAACGGACCGTGCCGGTTGCATCCACGTGCCCGGTCACCAAGTGCCCACCCAAGGCGTCGCCCACACGCAACGCCCGTTCCAAGTTAAGCAATGCGCCTGACGGCTTGGCCGACAGATTGGTGCGCGCCAAAGTTTCCTCCAGCACGTCAAACACCACGGTTTCCGAAGCCACGGCCGCCACCGTCAGGCAAATACCCTGCACCGCCACGCTTTCGCCCAGAGTCAGCGCCGGATTCCAATTGCCCGCGCGCACGCTCAACCGTCCCGCTGTGCCTTGCCAGCGGATGCTTTCTAATTTTCCCAGTTGTTGGATCAAGCCCGTAAACATAATCATTTTCTTCAATGCATGCTTGGTGCTTTGCGATTTTGGCCGCGCGCGCCGCGTAGCCGCGCGTGAATTCGAAGGTCCGCGCCAATGGTTTCAATGGCCATGATATCGAGCAACGGTTTGTTGCGCATCCGCCAGCCTGTTCCCATCAGCGCTCCGCTGGCGCGGCGGCCGCCGATCAAGCAGGGCGAAATGAAGAACACCAGGTCATCCACAAGCCCCGCCTTAACCAGGCTGGCGGCCAGTTCCCCCCCACCCTCGCAAAGCACATGCATAATCCCCTCGCCGCCAAGCCGGCGCAACAGCGCCTTGAGCGCAACCCGGCCGGCCGGCGCGGGGAAGCGCCAGACCTGAACGCCGCGCTGTTCGAGCCGCCGAGCCGCCGTGGTTGGATAGCGGGCGGGCACGACCAGGATGGTGCGATCACGCGCTTCGTCGGTAAACACGCGCCTCGCCAACGGAATCGTCCGCCGTCCGGCCACAATGA
>CAZMXS010000084.1:0-19911 GCA_964570325.1 uncultured Verrucomicrobiota bacterium
GACCCAGTCCCGCCCCCTTTGCTTGTCTGTCTGGGCCGCTCCGGGCAATTATTGCCTCTCGCCGCTTGCTCCGGCGCTCGCCCAAACCAGGGCCGGAGCAGGAGAAGAGTAAGAGTAAGATTCAAGAGTAAGAGGGGCTTGGCACCCCTCCTGCTTGTTAGCCGGCGGCGCAATCCGCCCGGGAACGGCGGCTTGGAGGCTGAATTATGGCGACGGACACCAGCAATGGCATCCACATGGGCGGGCTCCTCACGGGGATGGACGTCAACGGTCTTGTGGAGAAGCTCATCGAACTCCAGTCGGTCAAGCTGAAGCGATACGAGGAGGAAAAGACCGGCTACGAGAACGATATCGGCGCTTGGACGGACGTGGACACTGATATGCAGGCCCTGACCGATATCCTGGATGACCTGCGCAAGTGGGACACCTGGAATCAGATGCTGGCCACTTCTTCCAACGAGTCCAAGCTGACCGCCACCGCCGACCCCTCCGCGCTCAACCAGATCTATTCCTTTGTTATTAACCGGCTGGCTCAGGCCCATACGATCGCCACGGACCGCGCATCCGAGTTGGTTGTCGGCGGCACCGCCAACACCGACCTGGTCGCCGCCGGTGTGCTGGCCGCCGGCGAGGAGTTCACGGTTGAAGGCCAGACCATCACCATTGGCGCGAGCGAAACCCTTAATACACTCAAGGGCAAGATTAATAACGCGGCGGCCGCCGTCCCGGCGGCTAATCGCTTCACCGCCACGATTCTCGATGGGCGCCTTTGCATCCAGCGCAACCACACCGGTTCGACTCAGATCAATATCGCCAACACGACCGGCGCGCCGCTGACGACCCTGGGCCTGCTCTACAAGCCGCCAATCCCCGCGGGCGCCCAGCTCTGGCTCGAAATGACGGCTAATACCTCGCCGGCGGTGCAGGATATGAGCGGTCATGGCAACAATGGCACGGAGGGCGGCGCCGCCACCTGGACCGCGAACGGCCGCTACGAGGGGGGGTACAATCTTGACGCGGCCAGCAGCGACTACATCCAGGTCGCCGCCGCGCCGGACATTGACAACTATGATCAGTTTTCCATGTCGGCCTGGATCAAGACCACCGACGCCGGCGCCATGTCCATTATGTCCTACGGCGATATCACCACGGACGCCGGCATCCTGCTGCGTTTGAATGGCGGCGTGCCGCAGGCCTATATCAACGACGGCGGCACCCAGGTCTCCGTCGCCGGTTCGGCCGCAATCAACGATGGCCAGTGGCACCAGATCTCGATCACCCGCGACGGCGCGAACCTTATTCTGTTTGTTGACGGAACCGCGGTTGACACGGTTGATAGCTCCGGCGTCGGCGTCATCACCACCAATGTCAATGACACGGTCGAGGTCGGCCGCCGTTGGGCTGGCGGGGTGGACACGCAATACTACACCGGCACGGTGGATGAAGTGGCCATCTTCAACCGGGCGCTCAGCGCCACCGAAGTCGAAGACTATTATACCTCGTACAAGAACCAGTTGCTGCGCGCGCAGGACGCTGAATTCATCGTCAATGGCGCCGTCGTCACGCGCTCCTCGAACACAAGCATTAACGACGTGATCGAGGGGGTTTCTCTGAATCTCAAAGGCACAACCACTGTGGCGGATTCCCTGACGTTAACCATTGACCGCGATCGGGATGTGCCGCGCAACATGATCACGGAGTTTATCGAAAAATATAACGCGGCCGCGAAGAAAATTGAGGATTACAGCGTCATTAATCTCAGCGGCAACAGTCCCAAGGGGGCCAAGTTGTACGATTACGGTCTGTTGAGCGATGATCCGTTGGCCGCCCGCATTCTCAACAACATGCGCGCACAGGCCACCGCCAGCAAGTACCCCTATCTCAACCAGGTCAATGCTTCCTATACCTACAAGGGTCAGACCGGCATCTGCGACAGCCTGGCGGATATCGGTGTTTACACCAGCGATCGGACCAACCGGCTTTCGATTACTGACCAGACCAAATTGGATTACATGCTCGAGAACGAATTCGACAAGGTCGCCCAACTCTTCCGTGGCGTTTATGACAGCCAGCAGGGTTATATCCATGGCGTGGCCACTGATTTCTACAAGTACTCCGATAGCGTTACGGCCTCGATCACCGGCGATATCGCTCGCCGAATTTCGCGCCTGGACGAGCAGATGGACGAAACCGATGAGCGCATTGCGCAATACGAAGATTACCTGGCCGACTATGAGAAACGGCTCTGGTCGGAGTTCACGGCGATGGAAAATACGGTCGGCAATCTCCAGAGCGGACTTTCTTATCTATTGAGCAAACTGGGTGTGGAGACATAACCGGAGGGCCGCTCCACGATGCCGCGCCTGGCCACACTTGACGAAATCGCGCGGGATTTTACGATGGCCCCGCCGGTTCGCCCGGAAATCACCGCCGCCCTGCTCCGCGATCCCGATCCCGAGCGTCGGCTCCTCGCGCAATTGTGGCGCGCGGCGCTGGTCTGGCGGCGCGACGGCGACGCGGCGGCATGCGCGTATCTGGCCGCGATCCGGCGCGAACACGACTGTTGGCCGCTTCCGCTGCTGGCCAACCTGGTGTGGAGCGCGCGCCGTTGCGGCGCCGAGCCGTCCGCCGCCGCCGCCTGCCTCGAGTTCGCCCGCCAGGCGCTGGATCTCCGGTACACCGATCTGGCCCTGGAAGCCTTTGCCGCGGCGCTGATGCTGGATGCGCTTGGCGATTACGCCATTACCACGGACCCGGCCGCGGCGCGCTCCGTGGCGGACGCCTACGAACGGGTTGCCGCGGCTGAACCGGCGCCGGCTCCCTTGCCGTCGCGTCCGCGGGGCGGCGAACCGTTGCGGGTGGCGCTGGTCGTGCCCAACCTGGTGGATTATGTCGTGGCTTATACCCAGCGGGTGCTCCATTTCGCGCGCCTGGCCGATCCCGCCCGTTTCCAGATCGCGGTCTATGTTTCGGAAAACCATGCGCCGCGCGCGGCGCCGCTGTTCCCCGTCGGCTGCGTCGCGGCCGGTACAGCCGAACGCGGCCGGCGAACATTGAAGGAACTGCGGCGGCTGGGGGTGCCGGTTTGGTTGACGCCGACCGATATGCCGTATGGCGCGTCCGCGCGTCTGCTGGCTGGCCGGCTGGAGGCGGACGGCACGGACATCCTGGTGCTTCAGAGCGGGCTTAGCGCGCCGATTGACTGGCTCGCCGCCCGCCTCGCGCGGGTGCCCGTGAAAGTCAGCATCCATATCGGCTCGACGCTCTACCTTCGGGGGTTCGCTGCCGCTTTCTATGACAATCCGGCCAACCTTGCGCGCGAAACGCCGTGGTGGCCGGCGGACGCCGGCGAGCGCATTGTCCGGCCGAAAGGAGTGGACTTGGAAGAGTTGGATGCGCAGGAGCCGCTGGCGCGGGCGCGGTTGGGGCTGCCGGAGACGGCGGTTGTGATCGGAACCTTGAGCAATCACTTGGAGCGCCGGCTGTCTGACGGCTATGTGGACGTCATCGCGCGGATGTTGCGGGCGCACCCCACCGCGTGGTTCGCGGCTTTTGGCGGCGCGGCGCCGGCCCGGGCGCTGGCGCGCTTCGCCGCCGCGGGCGTGGCGCAGCGCGTGCGCTTTTTCGGCAAGCAGAGCCAAACGGGTTCTGTGCTCAAGGCGTTGGATGTGTATGCGAACGAGTTTCCGGTTGGCGGCTCGCAAAGTGTGATGGAAGCCTGCGCTTGTGGCGTGCCGGTCGTCGCGGCGCATTGGAGCGCGGTTCACGCCGAGAGCGCCGGCGCCGCCGTGGTCGGCCCGGAACAGGCCGTGACGGGCCCCGATCCGGACGCCTACGCCCAGCGCTTGGATGAATTGCTCCGATTGCCCGAGCGCCGCCGCGCGGTCGGGGCGGCCTTGCGCCGCCGCGCCGAAATCCATTTTTCCGCGCGTGACTATGTGGCGGCTGTTCTGGACTACGCGGCGGCGCGGTTGCCGTCCGGCGTTATGCGCGGCACGCCCGCGTGCGTCTGAGCGGCTTCCCCGGCGTGCGGGTGGCCCGGCCGGCCGGCGCGGTCATTCGGCGTATTCAGCCCAGGCGGTGCTGGTTTCCCAAAGCCGGACGCGGACCAGCCGGACCGCGGGTCGCAGCGGGAACTGGGGGTGTTCCTGGCGCGCGTATTCCGCGAGGCAGGCCTTGACCCGGTCGAAGATCAAGCGGGCCACCACCTCGGTGGTCGGATCCATGCCTTGAAAAGGAATGACCCGGTCGCCATAGGCTTGCTGCAGGGTCGCGAACATCGGGTCGTCGGTGTTGACGCACGTTGCGTGGTCGAGCGCCGCCAAGAGTTCGCGCAGGGCCGTCTTGATCACGTGGAAATCGCAGACCATCTCGTTGCGGTCCAGTTGTTCCGCTTCCAGGACGATCTCCACCTGGCGGGAATGGCCGTGCGGGAACCGGCAGTGGCCGGGATGTTTTGACAGGATATGTCCGCTCTCGACTTCGATGATTTTACAGATGCGATAGGGCATGGCTAGACTCCGCGTTGATTCCCGAATAGCTCAATTTGCAGCCGGCGGCAGTAGCGATAGCCGTGCTGCTTGCAGCACGCCACCAACCACGCGTCGCGCCCGCGGAGGACGGCGGGGTCCGTACCCTCGGGCATCAAAAACACTTTTTCCGGCGGGATCGGGCAGGCGAGTTGCCGGATGAACTCCTGGATCTCATCCACGTCTGCGGCGGTGGCGACGACAAACTTCAACTGATAGGGATACCGCTCGATCCATTCGCGCGCGACCGTCGGCCGCCAGCGCCGCTGTTCGTGCTGCTCGCGCCAGTCGGCCGGCGCGCGATCCGCGGGCCGCGAGTTGGACAGTTTGGGACTAAGCGAGGCGAGGTCGCAGGCGATGCCGTTGGGGGAGTGCGTGGCGTTGGTTTCGATTGTGATGTGCCGGCCGCGGGCCCGCAAGGCAGCCGCCAGCGCGGGCAAATCCGCGGCCAGCATCGGTTCGCCGCCGGTCAGCACGCAGTGGCGCGCCGGATACTCCGCGATTCGCTCCAGCACCTGGTCCACGCTAAATTCCGCGCCGCTCGTTTCCCCGGCCGCGTAGGGCGTGTCGCACCAGCGGCAGCGCAGGTCGCAGCCGGCGGTTCGGACGAACACCGACGGCACCCCCGTTAATTCGCCTTCCCCTTGGATGGAATAGAATATCTCGGCAATTCGCATGCGTTGTCCTGTCGGTGTCGGCAGACGGCCGGCAAACTAGCATGGCCGGCTCATGCAAGCCAAGCCGCGATGAAAGATTGGAAAAGCGCCGGGAATCTGGTATGCGGTCAATTTATGAAGAAAGCGACGATCCCAACGGCGTATGTTCCCCGACATCTGGGACGGCAGAGCCGAAACCCGGTCACCCAGGTGGATCGGATCCCGTGGCGCGGCGGCCCGCTGACGGTCAGCCTGTTCTGCCAGGATTTCACGGCCCTTTGCCCGGTCACCGGCCAGCCGGATTTCGGTCGGCTGACAATCGAATATGTTCCGCGCCGGCACATTGTGGAAACGAAGTCCCTGAAACTGTATCTCCAGCAATTTCGCGAGGAGGGGATTTTCAACGAGGTGCTGGTGGCCCGGATCGCCGATGATCTATACGCGCAACTGCGGCCGCGCCGGATCGAAGTGGTCGGCGCTTTTGCCGCCCGCGGTGGGATCCAGCTTACCGCCCGCGCGGTCCGCCCCTGACGCATCCTCATGGAGCGCGGGCCGCTTGCCTGCCTTTAACCCGCAATGCATTCCTTTGTCGGTCGGGCCAGAATGCCCGACCTGCCGGCCCGCGCCAACGTAAGCGAATCCCTTGTCGCCGCGGCGGCGGCCGTGTAGAGTGCATGAAGCTATCAAGGCGGGAGGCGGGCTTATGACACATCCGGCGGAAACGAAAAATATGGCGGTGTTCTGCGATTTCGAGAACGTGGCGCTCGGCGTGCGCGATGCGAATTACGCCCAGTTCGACATCGGCAAGGTGCTCGAGCGGCTCCTGCTCAAGGGGAACATTGTGGTGAAGAAGGCTTATTGCGACTGGAGCCGGTACAAGGAATTCAAGGCCGCGATGCATGAAGCCTCGTTCGAGCTGATCGAAATTCCGCACGTGCGCCAGGCGGGTAAGAATTCAGCCGACATCCGGATGGTGGTGGACGCGCTGGATCTCTGCTACACGAAGGGGCACGTGGACACCTTTGTGATTATCAGCGGCGACTCGGACTTTTCCCCGCTGGTCAGCAAACTGCGCGAGAACAACAAGATTGTGATCGGAGTCGGCGTAAAAAATTCGACCTCCGACCTGCTGATCGCCAACTGCGATGAATTTATCTATTATGACGACCTGGTCCGCCGCCAGCCGGCCCGCGCGCCGGCGCCGCGCGCCACGGCCGGGCGCAAGCCCGCGACGGAGCCGCCCGCCCGCTCCGCCGCCGCGCCCGTGGGAGAGAAGAAAGCCGAGGCGTTCAAACTGATCCTCGAGACATACGAGGCGCTGGTCGCGGAGCGCGGCGAGGAGGAGAAAATCTGGGGTTCCATGATCAAGCAGGCGCTCAAGCGCCGCAAGCCGGGTTTCAGCGAGTCGCAGTTCGGCTTCCGCTCATTTGGCGAGTTGCTCGAAGGGGCCGGCGCCGAGGGGATTCTTGAACTGACACGCGACGAGAAATCCGGCGGATTCATCATCAAGGCCGGGCGCACGCCGTAAAACTTGCGTCCCGCGTAAGCGGCGCGCCGGCTAATCCGAACCGCTTTCGGCGCGCCCGCGCCGGAGCAACCAGAAAATGCCGCCCGTCAATCCGGCAATCGGCAGCAGAAGCGCAGAAAAACCCAGCCAATGGGTGGCCCAACTGCCGGCCAGGATGCCGCCGATAAACCCGCCCAGCACGCGCGAGCGGACCCGGATGAACGCCCGGTCCGCCGCGCGAATGGCGGCGGGATGGGCGGACGCCTCCCGATCCGGATAAACGCGGTCCACCAACCATTGGGTGGCGATCCGCGCGATGCCGACAAGCGTAACGGTCGCGAAAGAGGTAATGACCGGGACATCGCCGACCTTCTCCAGGACGATCATGTGCAGCCCCATGGCCAGCGCGATCAGGCTCCCCACGGTGACGATCTGCCACGAGTCGGGCGGCAACGGAACCGGCTCGACCCACGCGCGCCCGCCGGCGAACGCGACGAGCAGCGTGAGCGTTTCCATGATTAACATGGCGGTCGTGATGTGCCACGCATTGACGCGGCGCAAGGCGAGCACTTCCGTGAGCGCGGTGCCGGCCACTGTCCCGAGCAGAAAAACCGGAATTACCATGCCGTGCAGCCAGCGGGTGTTATCCGCCGTCTGAAGCACCAGCGAGATGCTGAAAAAAACGATATTGCCGGTCAGCATCGTCGCGAACAGGCGGTATAGCGTAAGCACGGTCAGGACGTCCATAAACCCCGCCACTGCCGCCAGCAGGATGGCGAGGTGATTCGCGGGCCCCGGCGCGAGCTCCTTTTTCACCGCAATCGGTTCGGCCGCCATGCCGCCTTTGTATCAGGCCCGCATGGACAACTCAAAAAGTTTGTACTGAAGCGGAGCGCGAACATTCTGCCTCTTTTTCCCAACACGCCGTTCCTTATTGCTTCGATCGGGAGGTGTGGATCTGATGGAGAAATGCATCGCGACGAATCGGCTGTTGCCCGGCGCGGTTTGCTTCAAGGCGCCAGCCGGACCCGATAGAACCACAGGCGTCCATCCGTGGCGGTGCGGTCGGTTTCGACGTTCATCGGCGGCGCTGCGGGGATGTTGGTCCGCACGGTGAAGGGAAATCCGCCGGCCAGGTTGGTGGCGCGCTCGAGCTGGTAGTGCCGGCCTGTGGCGCTGGCCCAGTTGATCACGATGCCGGCGCCGCCGGGCGCGACGGGCAGAGCGGTCCCCTGCATGCCGAGGAACGAAGCCGGATTGGTCAGGCTGGTGCCGGCGGCCAGTTCGTTGGCGTTGTCGCAACGGTCGCCGTCCGGATCATCGAGTGGGCCGTAGACGAGTGATGCGAACCATGCGATCTCCGTCAGGTCGGCGATGCCGTCCGCGTCGTAATCGGTGTTGGTTTCCCTGGCCCCGTAAACTGCTGTGCGGACGCGGTTGCCGGCCGCATCATGTTGGTACAGGAAGGTTGTGTCCGGCACGGCGCTCGTGCTCCAATGGGCCGCCGCCAGGCGTCCGGCTGCGTCATAGACGTATTCTTCAGTTCGCGATTCCGCCCAGCCTGCCCGGATGGACAGGGCCAGCAGCATCAATATCCTGAATGCTTTCATAATCGTCTTCATGCGTGGCCTGGCTTACCGACCGTTCACGCCGCTCCCTTGATCCATCCAATAGATCTCGCCGGATTGCAAGCGGTAGGCGAGCTTGATATGCCCGCGCTCGTTCTCGCGCGCGTGGTCGCTGATAAACATGCTGCCGGTCGTATGATCGATATAGACGTCGTAACCGAGATCGCGCGCGCGTTCGATCGGGCACGTGGTCGCCTGCTTCCACATATCGTTGAACACCGACCAGTGGACTTGCTCGGTGGGATTGGCCGGCTCGATGAGCAGCCAGGAACGCGAGGATGAAAGGTTAAGGCCGGCCCCGGCGCCGAACTCCATGCCCGTGCCGGATTGCGCGGACGACGCGCCGATGTAGGGCCCGAAGCCGACGCCGTAGGCGATGGCCGAACCGCCCACGAAGTCTTTCAGTTTGTCCGGCGATGTGGGTTCTACGCCGTCCGGCCGGTAATAGCCGATGACCAGTTGCGCGCTGGCGCTGGGTTTGGTCGCTTTCACCATGGCCGCGGGGTCTTCGGATCCGGCGCCGGTCAAGTAGACGTTCCAGTTGCGATCCACGATAACGCCCACGCCGATTGAAAAGCCGAATCCGGCCAGATTGCCGCCAACGGAGATGTAGTCGGGCCAGATGACGCGGCTGAACTCCATGTCCCCGCCGGTGTTGCCGCCATAAGGCTCGAGCTGATACATGAACGGAACTTCCTGGCCGCTGGGATCAATCAGATTCATCGGATCGCCATTGGCATAGGCGTACAAATTGGGACCGGCCGCCAAGCCCAGGTCGTCCTCGCGCAGGAAACGCCCTGCGCGGGGGTCGTAAAACCGCGTCCGCATCAGATACAATCCGGCCGCTTCGGCGGTCACGCCATGCGTACCGAGATACTGAAACTCATTGTCAAGCGCGCCGGCGGCGGCGACGACCCGCCCGTCCGGGTCGTAGTCGTACGTCTGGACCACGTCGCCCGCCGCGTCGCTAATGGCCGCCACGCTGCCGCGCTCGTCGGCATGATAAACACGCATTTGCCCATCCTCGTCCAGACTGTACAGCAGCGCGCCGGTGTAAATGAAATGCCGCGGTGTTGCGCCGTCTTTCCAGCGGGTGTAGATCCGGCCGTCGTCATTCAGATAACGCGTTTCCACCCCGTTGGTGATTACGCAGACGCGATTGCCGCATGCATCGTAAGCGTATTGCGCGTATTCCAGCGCGTTACTGACGGCCAACAGGCGGAGTTGAGCGTCATATTGGAAACGGGTTTCCAAGCCTGCCACCCGGGCGTTGGTTACAGAACCGCGCGCGTCAAAGGCCCACTGGTTGGTGATGGCGTTCGCCGTCTGCGTCAACAGGCGGTTGACCGAATCGTAGACCGACGTGGCAAACCCGGCGACCAGCGCGGGCGGGACGGTGGTGGCGGTGGCGCGCGTGCGGCGGATGATCCGGCCGGCCGGATCGTAGGCATAGTCGTATTGCACAATTAATGATCCGTCGGCCCGTTCATGCCGCAGTGTCAGCATGCGGTCCGCCGCATCGTGCTCAATTAGCGTGCGCGCGCCGTTCGGCAGCTCGATGCGATTCATCCGGCCGGCCGTGTCGTAGGCAATTACCGTGGCATGCCCCGCCCAGTCCCGGATGCCTGTCAAACGACCGGCTGCGTCGTACTGGTTGGAAACCGCATGATTGCCGGGATAGATGAACCGCGCGGGACGCCCCGCCGGTGTGTATTCATACTGCATTGCTTGGCCCCACTGGTTGGTGAAAGCGGTGCGGCGATTAAGCAGGTCGTAGGCCATAGTGTTGGTGGCGGCGGCATCCGCGACCCGGATTCGGTTGCCTGCCGCGTCATAAGCATTAGTGATCAGTCCGGCGCCGTCCGGCAGGAGCTTCCAAGCCAGGCGCCCGTTCAGGTCGTAGCCGCATTGAATGATCCGGCCGTCGCGCAGGGTGGATTGGGTGGGGAACCCGCGCGCGTCGTACAGAATGCGTTCCTCCGCGCCCGCCGGATTCCGGTTGGTGGTGCAGCGGTTCAGGGCGTTGTAGCTGAATTCCCAGGCATGCCCCATGGTGTCCGTCAGGCGGGTGAGATTGCCATTGGCGTCGTACTCGAAACGCCGGGTTCCGCCATCGGGCGCGATATGCGCGGTGAGCCGGCCGGCCGCGTCATACTCGAAAGTCTGCGCGCGGCCGGATTCGTCGGTCAGCCCAATGACCCGGCCGGCGGCGTCGTAGCGGGTGCGGCGCGCGTCGCCCAACGGGTTCGCGCTCTGGACCAGGCGGCCTTCGCTGTCGTAGGTGTAGTGCCAGGTTTGCCCGGCTGGGTTGCTGACGGTTGCCAGATTGCCGTTGGCATCGTAGCTGAAAACTCGGGTGCGCCCGGCCGTGTCGGTCGCGGTGACGCGCTGCCCCGCGCGGTTATAAGTGTAGGTCATGCTTACGCCGTCCGGATCCGTTTTTCGGAGCAGCCGCCCCATGGCGTCAAACATATACGTATGCCGCCCGCCAAGGGCGTCCACCAGGTTGGTTAGGCGCCCGTTGCCGTCGTACTCATAAAAGGTCCACACCCCGCGCGGCACAAACTCCTGGCTGATCCGGTTGCCTGCGGCGTCGTACTGGTTGACTGTCTGATAGCCCAGGCTGTCCGTCAGGTTGGTCAGATTGCCCAGGGGATCGAAACCCAGGCGGACAACGGCGTTGGTGTTGCCGGGCTGGCTGACGGCGCAGGCCCGGCCTAGCGCGTCGTATTGATAGTTGACCACCCCGCCCAGCGGATCCGTGACGCGAGTCAACTGGTTGTTGCCATTGTAGGTCAGGCGCCACGTGTTGCCGCGTGGATCGGTCAGATTGGTGCGTACGCCGCTGGAGTTGAAACTGCCGCACAGCGTGCTGCCCAGCGGATCGGTCGTACTGACGGGATTGCCCTTGGCGTCGTATCCATAAGACCATGTGTGGCCCAACTCATTCTGCAGTTGAACCAGGCGATTGGTCGGGCCATACGTGGCGCGCACGACGGCGCCCGCGCGGTCCACGAGTGTGGTTGCGTTGCCGTCGGCGTCATACCGGAAGGTGCGGTTTTGCCCCAGCTTGTCGGACGCGCCCGCCCGGCGCCCGCGGCTGTCGTACTGGGATTCAACCGCATGGCCGTCCGCGTCCACCAGGCGCCGGATGCGGAAATCCGAATCGTAATATTGAAAGGAATGCCCGCCGTCGGGCGTGGTGATCTCAACGCCATACAACCCGTCCGTCCCGTTGGTGAAGTAACGAAACGCGGTGATTGCGCCGCGCGCGTCCGTCTGCCGGATCACGCGGCCGGCCGCGTCATAGGCGTTGCTGTTGACCTGCACCCCGCGCGGATCGGTTTCGCTTACCAGGCGGTGCTGATCGTCATAGGCGAACCGCCACTGGTGGCCGCGCAGGTCGCGCAGCGCAACAAGGTTGGTCTGAGCATCATATTGCAGGGTCACGGACAAATTGATGGGGGTTGCCAGCAGGATGTTGGTCAGTACTCCGTTGGTGTAGGTGAAGGTAATCGAGCGGTATGCCACGTCGCGCATTTCAGTGAGCAGTTTGGGGCCGGAGCCGTTCTGGGTGAAGACGAGGTTCTTGTTGTTCAGATCCGTGATGTAGTTCAAGTATCCGCTGGCGTCGAACAGATAGCGGCGGCCGTCCGGTCGGATGACCACGTACTGCGAAAAGTTCGTGGTGAGTTGGATTCGATTAGCGGGGTCGGCGGCGCTGAAGACCCCATTGGTCCCACGCTGGTAGAGGTCCTCTCGCCCGTCGCCCCAGCGGACGATCGCCAAGTCGCCGGTGACGACGACTTGGATGTTGTAGGAATGACTCCACCCGTAGCCCAGCGGTCCCAGCCGCGACGCGCCCTTGGAATTGTAAAAGGCTTGGAAATAGACCGGGAGATTGTTGGCCGGCAGGGCGCACAACGGCTTGACCAGCACGTAATTGCCCAGGCCGGGATGCACGGGATCGGAAGCATAGGGAATATCCTGCCCCGCGCCCAGCCCGGGCATCAATGCCTGCACCTCGATTACCGTGGAGGTCTCTGTGCCGGGCAGGCTGCTGCTGTCAGCCCGGGCCATGACTGATAAACGGGCCTCTGCCTCGATTGCGGGATCAACCAGGAACTGGAAGGTCAGGTTGGTTTGGGTGTTGACGGGCATGGCTGGGAAAGACCAGGTTACGTTGCTGCCGGTAAAGGTCCCACCGCCTGCGTAGACCGCGCCTGTCGGCAGCGGCAACACCACCTCCAGTCCGGATAACTCGCGCTCGCCGCTGACCATCGTGTTCGTGAAGTAGACGGTCTCGCCAGGCGTTGCCAGCGTGGTGTTGGCGGCCAGATCCATCTGGAAAAAGTCCACCGGATAATAGACCAGCGCAGAATGATCTCCCATGCCGGCCTGGTTTAGCTTGGCTGCCACGTATGTGTTGCGGCGCGAGTCCAGCCGCACGCAGACCCCCCAGTTCGCCGTGCCGCCCGTTGCGGGATAGAGTGATCTCCAGCGGTGCGTGCCGTCGGCGGTGAACCATTGAACGAGGAGCCCGCCGCCGGATTTGAAGGCGATCCCGGTGATGACCGCCTGCCCGCGGTCGTCCACCGCCATCCCGCGTTCGTTCCCGTTGTTGTTGAAAATGAAGCGACAGTCTGTCGGTTGCGTCCATTCCATAATCCCGTTGGCGTCGTACTTGGTCAACTGGTAGTCGCCGGCGATCCAGACCGCGTTTGAGGGGCCCACCGTCACCGCCTTGCCATTCGTGCCGGCCGCGGCCCACAACGGGTTGCCTTCCGAGTCGAACTTCATGGTCGTCGTGCCCGTCAGGATCACGTTGGTGTCCGCGTCCAGTGTGATATGGCTGAACCGGTCAGCGGTGTGGCCCGGTGCGTTATATTGAATCTCCTTGAGCAAGGTTCCGTCCGGCGCATATTTCAGCAGCAAGCCTGCCGACCCGCCCGAGACATTGTGATAGCTGGCCACATACAGGTTGCCGTCGCCGTCCAGCGCCATGTCCGGCGGCGACTCCCAACTGTGTCCGTAGTTGAGGTGCTCGCGGAACCAGACCTCATTGCCCGAGGTGTCGTAGCGGATCACCCCGATGGTGCCGGTGTTGCTGTAGCGGTAAACTCCGCCCACGTAGATGTAAGGATCCGCGCCGCCGCTCACGACGACTTTTTCGGCCATGCCGGTGCGCGTGTTGACCAGCCAGTCTTGCACACCCGCCGGCGAATAGCGGGCGGTGAAAAAGAGCCCGCTGCCGTCGCGCCCTGCCACATAGACGTTGGTTTGTTCGTCCAGGGCGATGGACATTCCTTGGTGGTAGCCGCCGAAGAAGCGCGCGGTCCATATTGGGTTTCCCTCCGCGTCCAGTTTGATGGTCACCGCGTTTGTAAACTGCCGGCCGGTGAGGTAGGTGTTGGTTTGCGCGTCCATTGTCATGCTGTGGGCGTAGAACAGCGACTCGGTGCGCGAGATGCGCTCGGGCGCGCGCATGATCACCGCCGTGGCGCGTTCCGGTATGGCTGCGGCCATGCCGGCGCAAAAGAGTCCCACACCAATGCGCCGGCTGATGGTGAACATGGTTCTCATGAAAAAGCCCCCGCCTGGACCCGGCGCGCGAAACCCATTATATCGGTTATCCGGTCGCCAGTGGTATTAACCGAAAGATGCTAATATCGAAACCGCGCGGTCCGCTCAAGGATGGAAGTTGCGCGTGCGAAAATATCCCGTGTCCGTCGTGATCGGCCAGTCCAGGCGCACGGTGTCGCTCGTGGCGCACACGGCGCCGGCATTGGTCCAGGCGCCGAGCAGGCTGGTGGCAAATTCGGTCCGGTACCATTGGCCGGACGCCGTCGCGAAGCACAAGCCGGCGCAGTGGGCCGTGGAGACGATCTCCATGCGCGCCCATTGCAACCAGGCGTCGGCCGCCGGCGTGTTTCCCAGATGCCCCATATTGATGCGCGAGCCATTGGGCGCTGGCTCGTTCGCGTAATCCAGCGCCGGGTCGCCGGAGTCAATACACGGCGAAACCGACAGCAGGCGCCAATCGCCGGCCGCCGCGCTGACCGGCAGCGGGTTCGTGTTCAAATTGCCCTCCCCGGCGTTCGGCAGGGGCAGGTCGCAGTCCGAGTAAACCACGCTGACGGTCGCCGCCGCGTTTTGTTCAAAGGTCATGGCGTTATTCCAGATGATGGAGCTGTTAAGCCGGAGCGTGGCGTTGCCGTCCGCCGTGATATTGGAGGAATTGGCCGCGGCCGTGCAATTTTCCAGAAGAAGATGCGCGGTGTTGCCGACGCGCCAATCGCCCGCGTTGTTCAACGCCAGGACATTTTCCCATTCCAGCAACGCGCTTTCCGCGGTGTCTTCCGACTGGTGGTTGATCAGCCGGTCGGCGGTATTTTCCCGGAACTCCAAGTCTCGCGCCAGAAAGTATCGGTCCGGCGCGCTGAATTGAAAGATTGCTTCGCCCTGATTCTGGGCAAAGCGGCAGTGCTTCATCCAGTTCCAAGTGTCTCGCGCCATGTTGGGATTCGAAAGTCCAGGGTCAATGCGGAAAACGGCGCTATTGCCCGTGTTGCTGACAAAATCGCAATCCCACATGTACAACCCGACGCCGGCCCAGCCGGAGGTGTTGGCCAGGCCGAACACCGCCGCGTTGTCCCGGTTGCCGGAGAACTCGCAGTTCCGGAACCCGACGCTGATATTGTCGTTCGTCACCCAGACGGCGGCGCCGTTGCCGGATTCGCCGACATGGCGCAAAATGAAGCCGTCCATGAAGACGCTGCTTTCACAGGACAACAGAGTGCCGCTGTTGGTGGTCCACAGCACGGGCCGATTGGTCGGCGAGGCTGCGATCAGGCGCGCCGCCATGCCCCAGTCCTGCGGCGGGATCAGCAGGTTTTCGTGATAAACGCCGGGGGCGACCACGACGGCGGTCGTCGCCGCCAACGCGGCCGCCAGCCCTTGCTGAATGGTCGGCTGATCGCCGGGCACCCGGATTGCCCCTGCCAGGTCGTGATAGCCGGCGCCGATGTCCGCGCGCGTGCCGTCGGGGTCCGGCGGGTCGTCCGGATCCCCCGCGTTAATGCAAGTGGAGCCCAGCCCGCTCTGGAAATTGAACTGGAAGGCGTCGTTGGCCCAGGTGATTTCGCGGCCTTGTTTATGATACTGCGGCTGGCGCGGCGAGCTGAAACTGTTGGTCAGGCAGACGGCAATCGAACAGTAACTCATGTCGAAGCCGGACAGGTCGCCCGGCGGGCCAACGGCGCCCATTCCGGCGGAGGTGATAACGCAGTTTTTCATCGTGCCGGTGATGTGCCCCGGAAACAGGGCGTTCATCCCGCTGGGGAGGATAAACGTGCAATTCCGGAAATTCGCGCAGGGGGCGTTGGACGCCAGAATGGGGGCGCTGAACTGGCAGTGGCGGAAATCCGCGGCCAGCGGTATGAGATCCGTGCGGTGGATTTGCAACGCCACGGGACTGCCCGCGGTGGAGCTGAACCGCACCGCGCTGGTCACCGCGCCCAACGCTTCCAGGCAACCGCCTTGGGCCACAATCAGTTGCCAGGAGCCGCCGAACTCCCAATCGTTCATCAGTTCGACGCCCGGCAGCAGGACCAGCTTTTTCCCGCTACCCACAACCAGATCGGCGGCCAGCACGTAGGCGCCGGCCGGCAGGATATTGGTGTTGCCGTTGTGGATGAAATCTTCGTCGGTCAGGATGTTCTTGTCCGTGACGGTCAATTGCGCCGCCAGGTCGCTGATGTGAAAATCATTGGTGGCGTCGCGCACTTCCCAGCGGATCCAATACTGGCCGGCGGCGATATTGGTCACATCCAGGAACCCGAGGTGGACGGTCAGCGAAACATTGCTGGCGAGACAGGAGAAGGCGATGTGGTTGGAGAGGCTGGTGTCGCAGTCTATATTGGTGATGACCCAGGGGCAGGCGTTGAAGGAGTTGATGTCGAAGGTGATGTCCGCGATTACCCCCGTGCCCTGGTCAATGTTGTAGCTGCGCGAGAACACACTGCCGCCGCCGGGCAGGGCCACGCGCATCCGCGCCTGGAATGATTCGCTGAAGGCGGGGAAGAGCGGGTCGCCCAGCAACGTGTAGAGCGAGCTGTTCCGCAGCCAGGCATAGAGGGCCATGTCGCCGATGGCCGGCCCGGCTGTCCCGCAAACCAGGTAGGAGCGGAAGAAATCCGCGTCGAAACCGTTGTAGGTGACGTCCTCCACCGTGCCCATGTAGGCCGTGTGCCCATACTGCGCGCGGGTATAGACTTTGCAGGGATGATCATTGAACGGGTCCAGCACGCAGCCGCTGCAGCCGAAGTTCACGCCGATCGGCTGGTTGGAGGCGTTGTTGGGGGAGTACCAGCCGCTGGCCCATTGCGGATACAGGTAGTACCCGTGTCCCCGCGCCCAGACCAGCGTGTGCGCGTCCAACGCCGGAAAAAGCCGGGCGGGCGGGGCATTGTAGAGCGTTCCATCAACGTCCAGCGGCAGGTAGGGATGAAAGATGTTGGTGTACCCCAGCAGCGTCGGACCGACCTCGTCGGCGCGCGGGATTAATTGCACCCGGTCGCTGCCCGCGCGGAAGATATTCGTGGCTTTTGCGACGCATTGGTCGGCCTCCCACGTGTTCTCGGCGGGGAGCCGGCCGACGGGAATCTGGCCTTGGGCATAGGCGAAGTCGGAGCTGTACCAGTAGTTAGTCACTACCTCGGTGTCGCCGCCCAGCAGGATATATTCGGCGCCGTTGGGGTAGAGCTGTTCCATGATGAACTGGCGGATGCGCTGGCAGTCCGCCTCGGCCGTGTTCGTATACACGGCGTAGATCTGGTCCAGGGTGATGATCCCCGCCTGGTGCTCGGCATCCGTGGAATGGAAAGCCCGCAAAGGCTCAAAAGCGGCGGCCAGGTTTGTGCTGGTGATGATTACATAGTAGTTTGTTGCGCCGCCGCCGCGCCGCCGCCGCGGCGCCAGCGCATCGTATGCCGCCAGTTGCTCCGGGTTGGCCACCAGGCGCGCGACCAGTTCGCGGTCTGCCGCGTGGTCGCGGGCGAACGGCGTCAGCGCCGCCCCGTCCGCGAGGTCCAGTTCCAGCGTCAGCTCGCGATCCAGTTCCAACTCGCCGCGCGCGGGATTGTAGCGGAACGGAGTGAACGCCAGATCGGCGATTCGGTAGCCCCGGAACTCCCACTCCCGCCATGTCGCCGGGGCGGCGGGGTAAACCGCGTCTGTCGCGTAAAGCCGGGCATCTTCGTGATTGGCTAGGGCCCAGGCGCGCGCTTGGGCCGGATCGGTCATGTCGTAGCCGGTATATGGCTGGTTGTTGAAGGCCAGTGGTCCGGTCAGCGGCACCCGTTCGACTCGCGCCCGTCGCGCCACCCGCGCGGCCTGCACGGTCATGCCCGGCGGCAATAGCACCGGGCACGTAAAAAACGGCAGGGCGGGCTGCCCGAACCGCGTGCGATCCGGTTGCGCATTATCGAGGACTACGGCCGGCATGGCCGTGGTCTGCCCCAGACGCATGACCTGCGCGGTGACGACTGACAATCGGCCCGCCCAGAATGAAACTTGAAGCGTGTTATCCGCCGTTGGAGACACTTGCAGCTCGCCGCGGGCGCCGGTGGCCGCGACGCAAAGGCCGGCCAGCCAGCCGGCGAGGACTTTTCCCTTTTTCATGCTCATATCAATACGCGGAGCCTGGTTTTCTGCATAGAGCGCGCAGATAACTTTCAACTCCGTAATCACACGCTTGAATAACCAGTATCGAAAAATATATCATTTAGATATTCGGTTATGGCGCGGCGGCACGGATCGCAACACCGCAACGCTGGGAAGCATGTGGCGGAAGGGCGACCGGCCCGAAAGGGAGGCGTATGACGGCGCAAACGAACGCGCGGGATCCAGAAGTCCGCCTGGAGGAAATCCACAAGACCTATATCATGGGCGAGGTGGATGTGCCCGTGCTGCGCGGTATCTCGCTGGACATTCACTCCGGCGAGCTGACGGTCATCCTCGGGGCGTCCGGCTCGGGCAAGAGCACGCTGCTGAACATCATCGGCGGCATTGATCGGCCGACATCCGGCCGGATCCTGTTCGAGGGCCGCGAAATCAGCGCCGCGACGGACCAGCAACTGACCGAATACCGCCGCCAGAGCGTCGGTTTTGTGTTCCAATTCTACAACCTCGTGCCGTCGCTCACCGCGCGCGAAAATGTCGAGGTGTCCACCGAGATTGCCGACCAGCCCATGGATCCGGTCGCTGCGCTCCAAGAAGTCGGCTTGGGCGACCGCGTGGACCATTTCCCTGCGCAGATGTCCGGCGGTCAGCAGCAGCGGGTGGCCATTGCCCGCGCGCTGGCCAAGAATCCCCGGCTGATGCTGTGTGACGAACCGACCGGCGCGCTGGATCACGAGACCAGCGTTAAAGTGCTGCAATTGTTGCAGGATTTGAACGCGCGCCTGGGCACGACCATCGTGATGATTACGCATGCGCCGCCGATCGCGGCCATGGCGCGCCAGGTGATCCGGATCGGCAGCGGCCGGGTCCAGGAAATCAAAATCAACCCTAATCCCAAGCGGGCGGACCAACTGGAGTGGTAGACGTCCTCAACATAAAACTGCGGCGGGACCTCGTGCGTTCCCGCGGCATGCTGCTGGCGGTCGTGTCCATCATCGCGGCGGGCATTGGCGGCTTTGTCGGCATGTTGACCGCCTGTCGCAACCTGGCGGACGCGCGCCGCGACTATTACGCGTCCTGCCGGATGGCTGACTTCTGGGTGGATCTCAAAAAAGCGCCGGCCGCGGCCGCGCTGCGCGCAGCCGCAGTTCCCGGAGTCTCGATTGCGCAGACGCGGATCGCCTTCCCGGTAGTGATGGACCTGCCCGGCGAAGCCTTGCCTGTTGGAGGGATCGTGGTCGCGTTGCCGGCGACGCCGACGCCCATTCTGAATAACATCATCATCCGCAGCGGCAGCTATTTCACGGGCCAGCGCCGCAACGAGGTCATCGTGTTGCAGAAATTCGCCCGAATTTGGAATATCGCGCCCGGCGATACCATTGAGGTGGTCATGAATGGCCAGCGGAAATCGCTGTTCGTGGCCGGTCTGGCGATTGGTCCGGAGTTCATTTACGTGAGCGATTCGCGGTCGTTTGGCGTCTTTTTCATTCGGCGGGATTATGCCGAGGAGATTTTCAATTTCCGGGGCGCGTGCAACCAGGTGGTCGGGACCTTTACGCCGGCGGGCGCCGCGCAACCGACGGCCGTGCTGCGCGAACTGGATCACCGCCTGGCCGGCTACGGCGTTTTCGCCGTCACGTCGCGCGCCCAACAATTCTCCAATCTCAATGTATCCGCCGAAATGAGCGGGCTGCAGACCATGGCCGCGCTTTTCCCGCTGCTCTTTCTCAGTGTTGCCGCCATGGTGCTGAACGTGCTGATGAGCCGGATGGCCGAGCAACAGCGGATCGTTGTCGGCACCCTGAAAGCGCTGGGTTATGGCAACGCGGCTCTCTTCCGGCATTTTCTCGCGTTCGGCCTGGTGGTGGGGGTGGCCGGCTCGATCCAGCACATCGTCGGCATCCGCGATG
>CAZMXS010000085.1:0-19699 GCA_964570325.1 uncultured Verrucomicrobiota bacterium
CCGGGGGCCGCGCCGCGCCGCCCGCGGGGATTGGCGGGGGGGGGCGGGTTGCGGTTTTCGCAGACGCTGACCCTCTATGTAACCCCCGTGTTTTACATGCTGATGGAGCGCCTGCAGGAGCGACGCCGGGCACGCCGAGGGAACGCCGGCGCGGCCGCGCCGGTCCGCGGCGCCGCGGCCCTGTTACTGCCGCTCCTCTGCCTGGCAATGGCCGGCAGTTGCGCCACCGGATCGGCGCCGTCTGATTACATCGGTCCGACCGACCCGGCCGAAAGTCGGGAGCTCAACCGACGCGCCAGCGAGTCGTCGCCGGGACCACTGCCGCTAACGGTCCGCGAGGCGGTCCTGCTCGGGTTGGAGAACAATCGGGCCTTGCAGTTGGAACGACTGGGCCCGGCGATTGCGCAGACCTATGAAGTCCAGCAGGCGGCCGTTTTTGACCCCGCGCTGGCGGGTTCGGCATCCTGGCAGGACGCCCGCAGCGAACAGGCCCGCGCGAGCAGCATCACCAACGTGGAGGCCACGACGGTTTCCGGCCAGGCGGCGTTGACTGAGAAGCTGGCCACCGGCACCCGGGTCAGCGTGCAGGGCAACACGTCCCTGCTGGATTCCTCGCTTTACCGCGATGACTTCGATCAAAGCCGCGCCGGAATTTCGATCACCCAGTCGCTGCTTCAGGGCTTTGGACCGGCCGTCAACCTCGCCAGCCTGCGCCAGGCCCGACTGGATGTTTTGTCATCCGAATATGAATTGCGCGGCTATGCCGAGGCGCTGATCGCCCAGGTGGAGACCGCTTATTGGCAGTATGCGCTGGCGCGACGCCAGTCGGAGATCTTCGCGGACGCGCTGCGGGTGGCCGAGCAGCAACTGGCGGATACGGAAGGGCGCGTTGCCGTCGGCAAGATGGCGGATGTTGAACTGGCCGCGGCGCGGGCAGAGGTCGCCTCGCGTCGCGAGGGTCTGATCGCGGCCGACAGCGGGCGGGAAAAGGCGCGGCTGGACCTGTTGCGCCTGCTGAACCCGCCGGGCGCCAATCTTTGGGATCGCGACCTCATGCTGCAGGATTTGCCGGACGACCCCGGCGGGCGGCTGGATCCGGTGGCGGAACACGTCGCGGTCGCGCTGCGGCAGCGGCCCGAACTCAACCAGGCCCGGTTGAATATCGCGCGCGGCGAACTGGAGGTGGTGAAGACGAAAAACGGCCTGCTGCCGAAGCTGGATTTGTTTGTCAATCTGGGGCGCAGCGGCTACGCGGATTCGTTTGGCCGGTCGGTCTCCGGCATGGGCGACGGGGATTATCCCGATTATACGGTCGGCCTGCTGCTGGAGTACCCGCTGGGCAATCGCGACGCCGAAGCGCGGCACCGGCGCGCGACGCTGGACCTCGAGCGCAGCCGCGAGGCGCTGGACAACCTGGCGCAACTGGTAGAAGTGGACGTTCGCAACGCTTACCTTGATGTGTTGCGTTCCAAGGAGGAGATCGCCGCCACGACCGCAACCCGCCAGTTCCGCGAGGAAGCCCTGCGGGCCGAGAAGGAGAAGTTCAACGTCGGCAAATCCACCACGCTGTTGGTGGCCCAGGCTCAGCGGGATTATTTGGTCAGCCAACTGGCCGAAATCCGCAGTGTTATCCATCACCTGCAATTCCTGGTCACTTTGTACCGCCTGGAAGGGTCGCTGCTCGAACGCCGCGGCATCAGCGCCCCGGCGGCCGCGCAACGCTGAAGTTAGCCCGCCAACCGTGTCTGTGTCCGCATCAAAAGCGATAGAAAAATACATATTATGTTGAATGTTAAATGGTTACATACCGACAAAGCTATGATGCAATCTATATGCATACTAGTTGCTTGACAGGTCGTTAAAGGCATTGTAAAGAACGTCAACATATTGGGTCAGAAAGCGCCGGTTCGGGTGTTCGCAAGCGCTCCCCCGGACGTGTGTTTGATGACTGACGGCCGGGGTGATTCAAAGCAACGCGCGATCCGCGGGAGCGGCGGAACCAAAGGAACGCATGAGCCAGGAGCAGCATTATCTGACGGCGCCGGAAGACCGCATTTCCTTCCTGCAAAAGATCATCTATGGGTTGGGCGCGCTGTGCAACAACCTGCTGGCCGCCGCGCTGGGTTGCATGGCCATCGTGCTCAATCTTGGACTGGGCATGAATCCGGCCGCGATCGGCATGATCATGTCGTTTTCCCGATTCACGGATGCGTTGACCGATCCCATCATGGGCTATATCTCCGACCACACGCGCACGCGCTGGGGCCGGCGGCGGCCGTACATCTTCGCCGGCGCGATCCTGGCCGGGCTTATCTTCGCCCTGATGTGGCAAATGCCCGCCGGCCACAGCACCCGGTTCTATTTCTGGTTCTTCCTGATTGGCACCAACCTTTTCTATCTGGCCTACACGATCTTCGCGACGCCGTTCATTGCGCTCGGCTATGAAGTAACGCCGGACTATCACGAGCGCACCCGCCTGATGGGCGTCAGCAATTTCATGGGCCAGTTCGCCTGGATCGCGGTGCCCTGGTTCTATGCCATCATGGAAAACGACCGCCTGTTTGACAATTCCGTGCAAGGCGCGCGCGGGTTGGCGATCGCCGTCGGTCTGGTGGTGATTGTTGCCGGCGTGCTGCCGGCCGTTTTCTTCAAGGAGCGCTACCAGGCGGTTGCACAGTCTGAAGAGCAGCCCGGCGCCATCAAGGGCCTGATTCATAACATCACAGATTTTTTCAAGAGTTTCTTCATTACCATCAAGTTCCGCCCCTTCCTCAAGCTTTGCGCGGCGACATTCCTGGTGTTCAACGGGTTCATGGTGGTCTCGGGGTTTGGCTCGTATGTCATCATTTACTATATCTTCGGCGGCGACAAGGATGCCGGCGCCAAATTGATGGGGTGGTTCGGAACCTTCTCGTCGGTCTGCACATTCTGCGTGATCGCGTTGATTACCTGGCTGTCCACGAAGGTTGGCAAACGTCGCGCGTTTTTCATCGCCACCGGGATCTCAATCGCCGGCTACGCGCTGAAGTGGTTCTGCTACAACCCGGAAAAGCCATACCTGCTGCTGCTGTGCGCGCCGCCGATCGCCTTCGGGCTGGGCGGCCTGTTCACGCTGGTCGGGGCGATGATGGCGGATGTCTGCGACCTGGACGAACTGCGCCATGGACACCGCCGCGAGGGGATGTTCGGCGCGATTTACTGGTGGGTGGTCAAGCTGGGGATGGCCCTGGCGTTCGCCCTATCCGGTTTCCTGCTCAACGCCACCGGCTTCAACGTTGCGCTCGAAGGCGCGCAGACGGCGCGGACCCTTTTCCTGCTGCGGGTTTTCGATGTCGGTGTGCCGATCCTGACCAGCGCGCTGGCCATCCTGGCGATATTCTGCTTTGAGATCACCGAGCAGTCCGCGCACAACGTGCGCGCGGAACTGGAAAAGCGGCGCGGCAAGGTCTAGTCGCGGACGGACGCCGACTAAAGCGCGCGCCGGACTGCCGGCGCCGCAACGTCGGTGATGCGCGCCCCGACTAATCGGAAGGATGCGGTTCAGGTTTTATCCGCCGGCCCGGGTTCGCGCGCTTCGTCGTCCGCCGGCGGCGGGACGCCCAGCAGCTTGTCCAACTGGTCGAATGGCGTGAAGATAGCGGGTCCGGGCCCGCTGTCGTCCGCGCGCGCGCCGTCAAAATGCCCGGCCAGACGATATTTTTCGTGCTCATGGTCGTGGCAGTAGATGCAGAGCAGCTCCCAGTTGCTGCCGTCAGGCGGATTGTTTTCGTGATTATGATCTTTGTGGTGGACCGTCAACTCTTTCAGGCGCTTGCCGGAAAACTCGCGCCCGCATCGGGCGCAAATATGCGGGAAAATACGCATTGCCCGCTCTCGGTAGCCTTGCTGGCGCTGCGCCACATCACGCCGCAGTTCGGCCAGCACCCGCTCCCGGTCCGCGGCGTTCAGGGGGGACTTTCGGATCGTCATGTCACACCTCCGCCAACCTCCGCCCACATTCGCTCCAAGGCCGGCCGGATGGCAGCGGCCAGGCGCGCATAGGCGGGCGGCCGCAGATGCAATTGATCCTCCTGGTACAGCTCCAAACAAGGCCGGCCCTGCGCGTCGCACAAGGCAGGGTTGATATCAATAAATTCCGCGCCGCGGGCGCTGGCGCAATGCTCGCGGGCCAGCCGGTTGACGGCATCCACGATTTCCCAGCGATCGCGCTTTTGCGGGGCGCGGATGACGGAGAGATAGGCCAGCCGCAACCCGGGCAGTCGCGCGGCGGCGCGCTCCGCAAACAACCGGAAGCGCGCGACAATCCCGGGCGCCGGTTCACCGGCGTTAATGTCATTGCTGCCGCAGTAATAGACGATGATACGCGGCCGCGGGTCCGCGATCAGTTCATCCGCGCAGCGCAGGATGTCCCGTGTCTGCCAACCGCTGACCGCGCGGTTCAGCACCGGCAGCGGCGCCAGATCCTGCGCCAGCGTGGCCCACTGTTGCATGATGCTGCTGCCGACGAAAACAATCCCGCCCGGCGGGGCTGACGGCATGGCCTCGGTTTCCATGATCGCTTTGCTCCAACCAAGCGCATCATACGCGAGCCGGCGCCTCCCAGCCAGAAAAAATCCGTTTGGGTGGTGGGCGAAGCCCGCTTGCCAGTCCGGCGGGATGGGGTATGATCTGGATGTATATTTTCTTTGAACCAGAGAGGCGACCATGTGCGACAGTTGCGGTTGCGGCAAACCCGCTCCCGATGCGCATCACGATCATGCGCACGAGCATGAGTCCGCGCACCAGAAAGTGGATGTGCGCCGGGCCGTGCTGGAACAGAACATTCGGCTGGCGGAGCGCAACCGGGGCTTTTTCGCCGGGCGCGGCATTCGGGCCATCAATGTGCTCTCCGCGCCCGGCTCGGGCAAAACCACGCTGTTGGAACGAACCATCACGGACGCGGGCAGCCGGCTTGGGATCGGCGTCATCGTGGGCGACCTGCAGACGGAGAACGACGCCAATCGGATCCGGGGTCGGGGCGCGCCGGCGGTGCAGATCACGACCGGCGAAGCCTGCCATCTGGACGCCCACATGGTCGCGCACGCGCTGGAGCGGCTGGATCTTTCCACCGTGCGGCTGTTGTTCATCGAGAACGTCGGCAACCTGGTCTGTCCGGCCGCGTTCGATCTGGGCGAAAAGGAGCGCGTGGTATTGTTTTCGGTCACCGAAGGCGAGGATAAGCCGCTCAAATACCCTGTGCTCTTTCACACGGCCGACCTCGTGCTGATTACCAAAACGGATCTGGCCGCGGCGGTCGGCTTCGACCGCGCGGCCGCGTTGCAAAACGTCCGGCAGGTCGCGCCGCGCGCCGAAATCCTGGAAGTGTCCGCCAAAACCGGGGCTGGTCTGCCGGCCTGGTATACCTGGCTGGAAAGAGAAAACCATTGACGGTTTTCATTTGATGCTCATATTATTACAGACTGTCCCCTTTGGGGATGTGAGCCTGCAGGCTCTGGATCGCAAGCCAACCAGAATAGGAGGATTAGTCATGCGTAATCTCAGTCTGGGTTTCATGGTCCTGGCCGTGGCCGGCATCGTGCTGGGCGGCGCGACGACGACCGTCAATGCGACGGAAATCAAGCAGGGGGTCGGCGTCCGGGAATGGATCGCCAATTACACCTATTACAATTCCGGCTCCGACGTGAATCCGGGGTTCAACGTGAACGAGGGTTGGGCGCCGATGAACATGCTGTATTACGACCTGTCCATTGACAAGGTTTGGAAGTTCGGTTTGATGGGCGGCTTCGGCGCGGGCTGGTCGGAAGAAAACCAGTTGGGCAAGATTGACGGTACCCCTGTCCAGATGAACGTCAAGTCCCGCCGGACGGATATCCAAGCCAGTTTCGGCCGCGTTGTCGGGCCGGTCACGCTCGGCCTGAATTATCATTACGTCGGCATCTGGGATGACGTGGATTATTATTTTGGCAAGGAACACCTCGGCGACGACGGCTACACGGCCCTCACGCACCGCCACGGTCCCGAAATGTTCATCGGCAGCGGTATCGGGTTGGTGGACAAGCTGTCGCTCTATGGCTCCTTCACTTATTCTCCGTATATGATGACCTACTACCGTCAAACCGATCCATACGGCGATACCAGCGACATGAACGACCACACCGTTGCCTTCGCCGTGGACGGCGGGTTCTCCTATGCCTTGTCGGAGAAACTGTCCGCGTCGGCCGGCTATCGCTACCTGCAATTTAACGAAACCAGCAAGTTCGTGCTCGACCGGTTCCACGGCCCATACATCGAAATCGGCGGCAAGTGGTAAAGCGGCGCGGATAAGGTTTAATCATCCGCGTGCAGGCGGGCGCGAATGACACCCAGCATTTCCCGATATTTTTGGTTGTCCGGCAGCAACTGGGTAATGACGTGGATGTCTTCGATCGCCTTGTCGTAGCGCCCCATCAGGTAGCAAAGCGTGCCGCGGATTGCGCGCAGCGAGAGATTGGACGGCTGCTTTTTGACCGCTGCGGCCAGATCCTGCAGGGCCTCGTTGCGGTCGCCAATATACCAGGCGGCCAGGGCGCGGCAGGCCAGCGCCTCGGCATCCTCGGGCGCGAAGAACAGGCATGAAGTGTATGTAGTGGCGGCCTCCGCGAACAGGTTCTCGCGTAACTGACAAAGGCCGGTGTTAAAACGCGCGGCGGTGTCGCGCGCGTCACGCGACAAGATTTCCTCGAACAACGCCCGGGCTTCCGCGTACCGGGCGCCGTGGTAGAGGCAGAAGGCGAGCAGGCTTAACGTCGCCGGCGTACGGTCATGATGTTCGCGCAGTTTCTGGAAAACCGCGCGGGCCCGGTCATACTTGCGCAAGGCGAATTGGGCCAATCCCACGTTGAACAGCAGGACCGGATTGTCGGGCGCGCGGTCCAGTCCTTCCTGCAGGCAGTCGGCCGCGGGCTTGACGGTGCCCGCGGCCAGCAGGGTGGCGCCCCAGTTGTTGGCGACGATGGCGTTGCCGGGCAGATTGGCCTGCGCGCGGGCGAATGCCAGCGTGGCACAGGAAAGCTGGTTCATTTCGACCAGTTTCATGCCGGTTTCCAGCCATGCGCGGCCGATCTGCCGATCGGCGGGATAGCTCGGGTCATCCGCCTGCTCGATGGCAAGAGCCACGTTCTCCGCCCCGGCTACGGTCCGAATCCGACGGATCAGCTCGTCTGTTTCCGTCTCGCCCTGGAACCAGCGCGCGAACCGCGACGGACGCCGAACGGCGGGCTCCAGGGGCAGCGGGATGAACCGCGGGATTGTCGTGCGCGGATCCATGCGCGGTTCAAAGCTGAGCAGATCGGAGAGCGGCAGCTCGTCTGGCAATGGCGGCGCCGCGGCGGGAGTGGATCGGCCCTCCTCCGGCGGCTCCGCCGTCTCGTGTTTGCGGACATCGGCGGCCACGTTCTTGAGGAAACCGCTGAGCAGCGACGATAGTTCGCCATCCTTGTGGCCCTTGAGCAGGTCAAAAATCTTCTGGGTCTGCCGGCGCGCGCCGTCCTCCGGTTCGCCGTCGGCGACCGCCTCGGCCAGCGCCTCCGCCTGGCCGCGGTCCATCCAACGGCCGGCGATCGTCTTGCGCGCGATCGCGCGCAGGGCCTCCGCCGCGCCGCTGTCTGGCGCCTCCACCAGCACCGGGCTCATGCGCAGGAGCGACTGCCGCACCGCATCCTCCGACGGCACTTCGCCAAGGAAGGCCACCTCAATGCCGAGAAAGTTCCGGCAAATCTCGCGCAGGCTCTGTCCGAGACCGGACCCGCCGCCGCGACTCATGTTGATGATCAGGCCGGGCCGGAACGACGAGCAGATCGAGCGCATAACGTCCTCGGCCGCCGGATCCACCGCGCCGACCGCCCGCGCCAGCGAGTCGAGCGCCGACTGCTCGCCCGCGTTCACCTTGAAGGCGTCAATCACCTCCATGACTTCCGGCTGCCGGGAAAAATGCTTGCTGAAAATGCGGAACAGCACATTCTTCAGAAATTCATACGCGTTGAGCACGGCGGTCGGTTCGGAGATGGTGACCACGATCCCGGACTGCGTGATTGAGAAGAAATCAATGACGTTGTAGTTGGTGCCCGCGCCCAAGTCCAGGATGATGTAATCCATGTTGAGGCGCGTGATCGCTTTCAATACGCGGACCTTCTGCTGGTAGGTGAGATTGGCGATGCCGGGAATGAACCCGTTGCCCGAGATCAGCTTGAGGTTCTCGATCCCGGTGTCCACCGCGAAGTCAGCCAGATTGTCGGAGCGGTGCGTGTAGATGAAGTCGCCGATGCCGCGCTCGGTGACCTTCAGGCCAAAAATCGTGTGGAGGTTGGCCCCGCCGAGGTCAAGGTCAATAATCAGCGCCTTGCGGCCCATTCCGGCCAACGCGGTCGCCAGGCCCGCGGCGACAAAACTTTTCCCGACGCCGCCTTTGCCGCCGCCGACGGCGAGAATCTGCGTTTTAGGCGTGTTTTCCATGGCCCCAAGCCGATCAGACGCCACTCTCCTTTGCCATGCATGGAGATAGCATACGGCGTGCCATTTCAACCTGAAAGGACCGTTGAACTAGAAAAAATGCAACGATCGCACAAAAAATATACCCCACCGGCGTCAGCGGGCTAACCCGCGCGTGCCCACTGTTTTCGCGCCTTTATTTGCAGTTTTTATTCTTTTTTAGTCAGATTGAAGCGGTATGCGGCAGCCAGACCAAGGCGATCTCATTGACCATGATATCGGACTTGCGCGGCCGCACCTGAACTTCTTCGATTTGCGCGGCGGCGGGATCGTATTCGCCCTGAATTCGGGCGGCTTCCTGCTCGAACTCGTTCTGCAGCGCGGCCAGGCGCTCCTGCAGCACGGCCAGATTTTCCGTCGCATGATCCACATCGGCCCGTTCCTTGGACATCCGGCCGTAACCGCGCGCCGCGGTCGAGGCTCGGCCGATCGTTCCCGTGCTGATTGCGCGGCGCCCAAAAAAGGCGCCGAGGATGGTGGCGCCGACTGAAATCAGCGTGTCCGTCTGGCGCTGACCGTACTGGGCCTTCTCCCGCGCGACGCGCTCGTTGGCGCGGCGGATCTGGTCCTCCAGCGTCGTTAGCCGGGGCGCGTATTTGCGGCGTAACCGCTCGACCTCCTCGTCCCGGATCTCGCGCAGGCGTTGGGCGATTCGCACGGAAAAATCGCCGGCGTTTTCTCCCGGTCGGGAAACCAGCTTGAGCCGCAGGCTTTCAAAGAGATCCAGCACGACGTTCTGGTAAATGTGCGCTTCCAGCTCCCGCCCCCAAGCGGCGTAATTGGGCGCGCGGGTTGCGGCGGCGGGCAACTCGGCGTACCGCGCCGGCTCCCGCGGCCCGCGCTCCAAACCGGCTTTCAGGTCGGCGCGGCGCTCGGCCCGGCTCCAGTCGGCGGCTTGGCCGTCATCCGTGAACGGAGCTAGAAACACAGCGGTCTCCCAGGTGTCGAGTTCGTATTTTGCGTCCGCGAAATGCAGGCGCGCGGCGCCCATCACGGCCGGCCGGTACACGGTTTCCGCCGCCGGGTCGGTCGGGCGCAGGAAATACTCGGCAATGCCCGCGGGCAGGACCGGGCGAGTGCCCCCGCCGATCGCGGCGGCCGGCCCGGCAGAGCCTGCGGCCGCTGGCGCCGGGGTGGCCGGCGCGGCCGTCGGTTGCGTGCCGGACAACTGCCGGATTTGTGGCAGGGTCAGCGGGCCGCGCAGATAGGAAAGCGTCCAGCGGGTCTGGAACAAGACCGGCTGATCCTCATGCACGTTGCGCATCAGAAATACGCGCTGGCCCAGCGCGGCAATCAGCTTTTCCATGGCCGCGCGGTCGAACCCGCCGCTGGCCGCCAGCGCGCCCTCCAATCCTTCGAGCACCCGCGCCTTGTCGCGCTCGGTCTGCAGGCGCCCGATCAGCCAGGTGCCGGCGTTCGCCAGGCCCTTGTAGTCGAGGTCCACCGGATTCTGGGTGGCCAGCACGATCCCCAGCCCGAAGGCGCGGGCCTGCTTGAGCAAAGTCAGCATTGGCAGTTTCGCGGGCGGGGTGGCGGTAGGCGGGAAATAGCCGAAGATCTCGTCCATGTAAAGCAGCGCGCGCAGGCTGGAGGTTCCGGGTTGCCGTCGCATCCAGGCCAGCGTTTCGTTCAGCAGCAGGGTGACGAAGAACATCCGTTCGGCATCCGACAGGTGCGCGATCGAAATGATGGCGAGGCGGGGTTTGCCGGCGGGTGAGTACAGCAGGCGCTGGATGTCGAGCGGCTCGCCGGCGAGCCAGACGGCGAAGCCGGGGGCGGCCAGCAGGTTGTTGAGCGCCATCGCCAGACCAAACCGATCCTTCGCGGGAAAGAATGATTCCAGATCGAAGACGCCAACCTTCTCGAACGGCGGCTTCTGGACGGCTTGAATCAGGCCGGGCAGATCGAGATCGCGGCCATCGCGCCATGCGCGGTCGAGGAGGTTGGCGAGCAGGATATGCTCGCGGCTCTGGAGCGGGTCGGCGGCGAGACCCAGCAGACCCAGGATGCCGGAAACGGTCGCGGAAATACGGTCGCGCAGGGCGCTGCCGTCAGCCAGCAGTTCGGGCGGTGGCGCGGCGAACGAGCGCAGGATGGAGAGCGGCACGCCGGCTTCGGCGCCGGGGGTGTAGATGGTCATCTCCACCGCATCCCGCAGGCGGGCGATCCGCGCGGCATCCTGGCCCCAGTCGGCCAGGCCTTTCCGCCAGTTGGCCGCAACCTGCGCCGCGTAGTCATCGGGCGCGAGCCCCTTGCGGGCGGCCTCGGCTTCATCCACCCAAGGTCGGAAATCCGCCGGGGCGAGGTTGGGAAAGGTCAGCAACAGGTTGCCAAGATCGCCCTTGGGGTCAATCACCAGCGCGGGAATGCCATCAATTGCCGCTTCTTCCAGCAACGTCACACCCAGCCCTGTCTTGCCGCTGCCGGTCATGCCGACACAGACGGCGTGTGTGGTGAGATCGCGCGCGTCATACAGCAACAGGTCGTCGGCCGGCCGGCCAGCCTGGGGATCATAGACCTTGCCCAGGTAAAACACGCCCAGTTTCTCGAAATCCTGCATGATCGCCCTCCCCATTGGATACTTCATGGCAATGATACAAATTGGCGGACGGGAATTCAAAACATTTGCCCCGGACATGAGCATCCTTGGAAGGCTTTCAAAACGCCGCTCTCTAGCGCCAACGCATTGACCTCGACCGGGCCGAAGGACTACGCTTGGCCGCATGAGCCGGAAGTCATGAATTTCAATTAACGGCAGACAAGCGGGGAATGTCATTGGGCTCAAGAGGGGCGGTTATGAGCGCGTTGGGTAAAGTTCTTTTCAGATTGATTATCCTGCTGGCGGTTGAGGTTCCGGCCTGGGCCGATTGGCCCACCGGCGTCTGGTTGGCGGTGGCCAGCACGAATGCGCCGGCCTTGGCGCACCACGACATGGCTTACGACAGCGCCCGCGGCCAACTGGTGATGGTGGGAACAGATATCACGGTTTGGCCCCGCACCAATTGGTTTGTCTTTTTTGGAGACTCCAACCTGACATGGACCGCCGGCGGAGAGTTGCCGGACGGCACGGGCGCGGACCCCGAAGTGGCCTACGACGCCGGCCGCGGCGTGACGGTCGTGTACACGGGCACCAACATCGTCTGGGAATACGATGGCTCAACTTGGTCGCGCATCGCCGCCGCAACCATGCCGGTTCAATGTCCGGACGGCGCGCTAATGGAATACGATCCGGTGCGCGGGCGCGTGGTGCTGGTTGGCGCCGCGGGCTTGCCGGCGACCAACGCCGCATCAGAAACTTGGTTGTGGGACGGCGCCGATTGGACCCTGGCAGCCGATGCCGCGCACTCGCCCACCGGGGCGGCTGGCGGAGCGATGGCGTTCGATGCCGCACGCGGCGAAATGGTCCTGCTCACGATGACCGATATGCAAACCTGGACCTTCGACGGAACCAACTGGACGCAGCGCGCGCCCGCCACCCGGCCCGCGCCGGGCGTGTGGGTGACGCAGATGGCATACGAGCCCAACTCCAAGCTGCTTATCCAGTATGGGGGCGAAGCCGGAATCTGGCCCAGCAATACCTATCCGGCCCACACCTGGGCCTGGAACGGCGGCGACTGGCACCTGCTGAACGGCGCGACCAACCCCGGCGGCAACATTGATTACGCCCTAGCCTTCTTCCCGCCCCAGAACAGCCTCATCATGCACGGTGGCTGGTGCGATCCGTACTGGCAACCGCGCACAAACGTCTGGCGCCTGGCGCGGCAGGACGGCCCGCCGCCCCCCTCGCTGATCGTCAATCACGCCGATATCCCCGGCCTCACCAACGTGCCCGCCGCCGTCATGGCCAAGGTCGGCCAATTGCGCTGGTTCTTCAGCCACGCCTCCGTCGGCGGCAACATGATCACCGGCATGTTCGACCTCAATGATGGCGACGCGGCCCGTTACCCGTTGGCCGTTTACAACTATGACGGCGGCGTGGCCACGGCGGGTGCCGAGGGCGGGGCCGATTATCGCGCCGCCGCCGATCCGACCGTCACCAGCAATGGCGTGATCTACGACTGCATGCGCGGCAATCCGAATTGGGATAACAAGCTGACCTGCTTCAGTAACTCGCTCGTGGTCTCAGGCTGGCGCTTCCCCAAGGTCAACGTGGCGATGGACAAGTACTGCTGGATTGACCCCTATGCGGACCCGACCAACACCTATCAAGTGATGGCCGACTTGGAAGGCCGTTTCCCGGAAACGCTGATTGTCTACACGACCATGCCCCTGACCGATGAGACCTCTGGCGAAAACGACCTGCGGAACGATTTCAACCGGGTTATCCGCGCCTACTGCGCCGCGAACGGCAAGGTGCTGTATGATGTCGCGGACATCGAATCCTGGAGCACGAACGGCTCGCCCAACACCTATGTTTCCGGCGGCGTTACCAACCAGATGATCTGGTCCGGCTATGCGGAGACGCCCGGCGGCGACTATCACCTGAACGCGGTCGGCCGCCGGCAGGTTGCGCTGGGCTGGTATGCGCTCGCGGCGGCTTTGTTCCGGACGGATCGCGATGGCGACGGCATTGCCGACGGCGACGAGCTGCTGGCCGGCACCTGCCCGACCAACGCCGCCTCGGTGTACGAGATCCGAAGTATCGCGTCCGCCACGGCCGGCGCCGGCCGGTTCGTTTTGACGTGGCCGACGGCGTCAAACCGCCTGTATTCGCTGGCCTGGAGTCCGCGGCTGACCAACGCGGCGTGGGTCACGCTGCTGACCAACGCGCCGGCGACCGTGAATTCCTTCACGACGCCCGTCCAGGCGGCGGGCGCGGCCATTTTCCGCGGCGGAGTGAAACAGTGAGTCAACCAGGAAAGGGAACCAGTATGAGTTCAAAGGGCTTTTTTTGGCATGTATTGCTTTTGTTCATCCTGCTTGGTCCGTTTCCGCTGTTGGGCGCCTACCGCTATGTCAGCGACTCGGGCTCGCAAACTTTCCCCTATGACAGTTGGGGCAAGGCCGCGCACAATATCCAGGACGCCGTGAATGCCGCCAACCCGGGCGACACGGTGCTGGTGACCAATGGCGTTTACCAGGCGCTCGGCGGACAGGCGGAAGAAACAGGCACCGTGGTGATCGTTGTCAGCCCGATTCAAGTGATCGGCGTGAACGGGCGGAATGCCACCGTGATTGACGGCGGCAACACATCACGCTGCGTTTACATCGCCGCCTCCAACGCGGTCTTCCGGGGCTTTACGCTGAAGAACGGCTCCGGCGGGAACGGCGGCGGCGTCTTCGCGGCGCTGTACGCGGCGATCCGGGACTGCGCGATCGTCAGCAACCGCGCGGTCAACGGCGGCGGGGCCTACCTCACGGGGGCCAGCCTGGAGGACAGCGAGATCGCGTACAACACGTCGTTTTACAGCGGCGGCGGCGTGCACTGCTGGGATCCGCCCTCCGGCGCGCTCACGTGGGTGCGCCGGTGCGAGGTGCACCACAACACGGGTTGCGTGGGCGGCGACGTGGGCGGCGGCGGCATTTTTGCGCGGGACACCGGCATCGAAAACTGCCTGGTCTACGAGAACTCCTTGGTGGACCCGGCCGCGGACGGCGGCGGCGTCTTCATCAACTACAACGACAGCGTCGTGCGCAACTGTGTCTTGCGCGACAACCGCTCCCCTCGCTACGGCGGCGGCCTGTTCAGCCAGTTCGACGCGCTGGTTGAAAACTGCACGGTCGTCAGCAACTCGGCCGCGGACGGCGGCGGCGGCGTGGGCAGCAGCTACGGCGGCCGGTACCGGAACTGCGTCATTTTCGACAATTACGCCACGCTGTTCACCGGCTCCAGCAATATGCTGACCTTTCTGGGCGCGGGCCCGTCCTACGAGTTCTGCTGCCTGGCGCCGCTGACCAACGGCGCCGGCAACCTCAACGCCAGCCCGTGCCTCGATTACGCGACCCCCGCGCGGCCGCTGCTAGCCGTGTCCCCCTGCATTGACGCGGGCACCAATCAAGCCTGGATGACCGCGGGGACGGACATCCTCGGGCAGCCCCGCCTGTTCAACCAGCGGGTGGACATCGGCGCCGACGAGGCGGTCATCGCCTGCACCAGCCTGGCGTCGAATAATCCCGTCGCGCTCACCTGGAGCGCCTTCATCGGCGCCAAGTGCCAGTTGCAATCCAGCCTTAACATCACCGGCGCATGGACCAGCCTCGGCGCACCCGTGACCAGCACCACGTACAGCATCCAACTCACGGATGGCGCCGTTCCCGACCGGCTGAAGTTATACCGGTTGTTATGGCTCAAGGATTGAGCCGGGTGGTGACCAGACGGGACAAGTGCCGCTTGGCTCGAATAGCCATGGGGTGTTGGATCTCGCCCTCCGCAAGCGGGCCCGCTGGCCGATCCCCGTGGCGCGGGGCTTCCGTCCCGCGCCGCGCGCACGACGAATTTGCCCCCTCCGGCCTTGTCCGCCGCCCCGCGCCGTAATAGCATCCCGCCATGCGTTTCCTGGAGCCAAAGGAGGTCCGGCATGTCGGATAATTCCCGTCCTTCCCCCGTTGTCTCGCGCGCGAGTCTTGCGGCGCTTTACGCGTGCTTCTTCGTCTCCGGCGCGGCGGGGCTGGTGTATGAGGTGCTCTGGGCGAAGTACCTCGCGCTCTACGTCGGCAGCACCGGCCTCGCGCAGGTGATCGTGCTCGCGACGTTCATGGGCGGGCTCGCGCTCGGCAGCGAGGTGCTCGGCCGCTGGGCCGACCGCGCGGCCAACCCGCTGAAGTTCTACGCCTTTCTCGAGTTCGGCATCGGCTTGTATGCGATTCTGTTCGACCAGATCTTTGTGCTTGGCCGCGCGGTCTTCCTCGGCTCGGTTGCGGTGCTGGGCATCAACCCCGGCGGACTGATTCTCGGAAAGATCGCCGCCTGCGTGCTTTCAATCCTCGTGCCCACTTTCCTGATGGGTGGCACGCTGCCGGCAATGGGCCGGTTCCTCGTCCGCTCGCTCAGCGGCGTCGGCCCGCAGATCGCGCGCCTCTATTTCCTCAACAGCCTCGGCGCGGTGTTCGGGTGCCTCCTTGCCGGCTTCTACCTGATCCAGACGTTCGGCCTGCAGTTCTCGATGATTGTCGGCGCCGCGCTGAACATCCTCGTCGGCCTCGCCGCGCTGATCGTCTTCGGCCGCGAGTGGACCGGCGCGCCGCCGCCCCCGCCGCCCGCCGAGCCGGTGCCGGCGGATCTGGCCCTGCCGCGCTGGGCGGCGTTCGTGATTCTGGGCTGTATCGCGCTCTCCGGCGCGGTCTCGATGCTCTATGAGGTCGCCTGGATCCGTTTGCTCGCGCTCGTGCTGGGCACCTCGACCTACGCCTTCTCGCTGATGCTCGCGACCTTCATCCTCGGCCTCGCGCTCGGCAGTTTCCTGCTCGCGTTCCGGAAGAAGACCACCGGATACCTTGTGATCTTCGGCCTGGCCGAGGCCGCGGTCGGCCTGGCGGTCCTGCTTTCCCTGCCGTTCTACACGCGCCTGCCGTTCGTCTTCAACCAGCTCGCCACCTCGCTCAATCGCGAGCCGGCAACCTTCGGCCTCTACCAGTTTTGCACGTTCGCGCTCTGCGCATTGGTGATGATCGTGCCCACGATCCTGCAAGGGATCACGCTCCCGGCCGCGATCAAGGTCGTCACCGCCGACGTTCGGCGCCTCGGTCGCCGCGTGGGCTTCGTCTACGCGATCAACACGGTCGGCACGCTGGTGGGCTCGGTCGCCGCCGGATTCGTGCTGCTCCCATGGCTTGGACTCAAAGGGACGCTGCTGCTGGCCGTCGCGCTCAACTTGGCGATGGGCCTGGCGATTCTCGCCGCCGAGGTCAATCCGGCCCGCCGCCGGCGCCTGGTGGCCGGGACCGCGCTGGCCGCGCTGGCCGCCGCCGGCGTCTATTTCGTCATGATGGGGCCGTGGGACCAACAGGTGCTCGCCTCCGGCGCCTATCGCACGCGCAAACGCATCCCCAGTTTTGCCAGCCTGCAGCAGGAGGTGGCCAAGCGGCAACTGCTCTTTTATCGCGACGGCATTGACGCCACGATCGCGATCGAGGATGTCCGCGATCCCCAACCGGAGCGGCTGCTGACGATCAACGGCAAAGTGGATGCCTCGACCGCGCAGGATATGGCCACGCAGAAGTTGATGGCCCATCTGCCGCTGCTGCTTCATCCCCGCCCGCTGCGGGTTCTGATCGTCGGCGTCGGCAGCGGCGCGACAATCGGCTCGGTGCTGGCCTACCGGGAGGTCGCCGAGGTGGACGTGGTCGAGATCTCCCGCGATGTGATTCTGGCCAGCCGGCTGTTCGACAAGGTCAACGGGTCTTATTGGCAGGATCCGCGCGTAAAAGTCTATTGGGAGGATGCCAAGACTTTCCTGCAGATCACCAGGAAACAGTACGACGTGATCATCAGCGAGCCGACCAACCCGTGGATCGCCGGCGTCGCCGGCGTGTTCTCGAAGGAGTATTTCGAGTCGTGCCGCAACCGTCTCGCGGACGGCGGGTTTTTCGTCCAATGGATCCAGGCCTACGAACTGGAGGACACAACCTTCTACCTGATGCTCGAAACATTCACCAGCGTCTATCCATATTACACGCTCTGGAACCCGACCCGCTCGGACACGATGCTGATCGGCGCCGCGTGCGCATACCGGCCGGACTTTACGCAAATGGAGGCGCGTCTCGCCGCGGCGCCCGTGAAAGCGGACCTGGCCCTGACCGGCGCGTCCTGCCTGCTGACCGTCCTCAGCCTGCAGATGGCGGATTTCGCGCAGGCGCCCGCGCATATTCCGTGGCTCCACGCGGTGCATTCCGATTTCTTTCCGATCCTGGAGTATCGCGCGCCGCGCGGATTTTTCATCGGTTCCGAAGCCGGCGGCGTCAAGGCGCTCGACGGCCGGGCCCGCGCGCCCGCCAACGCGCGCTTGTGGGTTCACGATTATCTGAAGGACCGCGCGCCAACAGCCGCCGACCTGCGCAACGCCGCCCGATTCACGGAATATTACCCGTGCCTGTTCGACCGGGCCGCGTTGACCTGGGCGCGGGAATGGGCCGCGCGCTATCCCGATGACGCCGGCGCCCGCCTGTTGCTTGGCAAGCTGGCCCCGCCGGCGCGCGCGGCGACAATTGCGGAACTGGCGCCGGCCGCCGCGGGAACCAACGCGATAGCGTTCGACGCCGCCAAGCTCCAGTGCAAGCTGGCCTTCGCGGATTACCTCGACGCCCGCAACGGCCTGCGCGACGCCGGCGCGGCGGACTTGCTCGCGCGCGTCGGCGGCGTGCGCGAGCGTTTCCCGGCGCGGCGGGATGGCGACCTGCTGCTCTGGACCGGCCAGTTGCAATACGACCTGGGACAATACTCCGCGGCGGCGACCAGTCTCTACCGGGCCGCGCAAGCCTTTCACCAGGAGGGCCGGACCAAGGAAGTGGTGGACGCCGGTTGCCTGTTGTGCGAAAGCCTGCTCGCGCAAAACCGCGTGCGCGAGGCGTTGCAGGCGCAGGATAACCTGCTGCGGTCGTACATGGACGAACTGCGCGTGTGGCTGCTGAAATCCCGGATCACCGCGGCGCTCTTTGAACAACCATGAACGCTTGTTTTAATTGATATGAAAGCACGGGCGGGATGCCTCTGCGCCAATCGGAGCGCGGGCATCCGGCCCGTGGAAGCGCATATGAAACCCATACCGTTGATTTCATCTTTTGACGCCATCCATGGCCAACTGGGTCGGCCGTGGCATTCGCAGTATTTTGCGATGTATTCCAGCGTTTATGGCGGGATTGTCACTGACCCGGCGTTGATGCTGATCCCGGTGGATGACCACATGGCGCACCGCGGTGACGGGGTCTTCGAGACTTTTAAGTGCGTCGCCGGCGCGATCTACAATCTAAAGGCGCATCTTGACCGGCTCGAGAAATCGGCTGCCAGCATCTACCTGCGCCTGCCCTGCCCGCGCGCGGAGTTGGAGGATATCATCATCCAGACCACGCGGGTTGGCGCCCATTCCGACTGTCTGGTCCGGCTGTTCGTTTCGCGTGGGCCGGGCAGCCTCGGCATCAGCCCGTACGACTGCCCGGCGCCGGCGCTGTACGTCGTGATCGCCGCGCTCAAGCCGCCGTTCATGGAGCAGCACCCGGGCGGCGCGCGGGTCCGGACCAGCCACGTGGCCGTGAAGCCATCGCCGTACGTCCGGATCAAGAGCGTGAATTATCTCTCGAACGTCCTGATGAAGAAGGAGGCGGCGGACGCCGGGGTGGATTTCACGGTGAACTTCGACGAGTGCGGATTCCTGGCCGAGGGCCCGACTGAAAACGCGGGCATCGTCACGGCGGACGGCGTGCTGCAGGTGCCGCGGCTGGAGCGAATCCTTGCCGGGACGACGATGCTGCGGGTGCTGGCCCTCGCGCAGGGCGCGGCCGTGAACGGGCGGGCGCTGAGCGTGGAGCAGACCGATATCACGCTGGGCGACGTCGCGCACGCTGCCGAGCTGTTGATCTTCGGCACCACCCCGGACGTTACCGCCGCGGTCGAGTTCGACGGCCGCGCGATCGGTGACGGTAAGCCCGGTCCGGCGTACCGCGAGCTCAGCCGGCGCCTGACCGACGACATCCGGCACAACCCGGGCGTGCGGACGCCGGTGTTCTGAAAAGCGACGCGCATGAAAACCACATCTTCACTATCCATTTTTTCGACATCTTGCACGCGACCCAAACTCCGTCTTTGAGCCTTACTCAATCGAGCTCGCCGTTTGAGTAGTTTAAAGTGAAGATGTGATCCTGTTCCCCTTGGGATATTCCCTACCGAGCGGTTGCGTCAATGGGCGCCCACGGTTATGATAAGAGCCGGATGGCATTTCGGAGGGAATACATGTGAAAATCGCCGTGGTCTGAAACAGCGATTCAGATGTTGTGCCGGCGCGGTTGGGGCGTCCGCGCATCGAAAAATATCCTGAATCTTCGGTAGTAAGCGTAGCGAAAGCCTTGTTGGAGTGCGGGTTCGATGTCAAAGTCATTCAAGGCGGTGTGACGCTGGTTGACCGCTTGATGGATTTCTTTGGGGCTGACCCGAATGGCGCTTAGTTAAGGCTTAATACACGATCCGTTAATGGCTTGCGGCGACGCGTATCGGGTAGGGTCCGAAAGATCACCAACCGCGATA
>CAZMXS010000086.1:0-19507 GCA_964570325.1 uncultured Verrucomicrobiota bacterium
AATGGCGGACTAGAAGGCTGCGTTCACGATCGGCAGCACCTTGAAGGTTTCCTTGGCCATCGCGCAGTTGATCAGCCCAATCTGAATACCTTCCAGTTTCTCCGTATAATTGAACAACCCAATCTGCAGGCCGTACATGCCGGCGCTTACATTGACGACCCCGATATCCAAGCCTTCAATGTCGCCCTTGACGATATTCACGCCGCCAATCTGCAAACCCAGCATATCCAGATCGTCATAGTTAACAATACCGATCTGCGCCACCTTGGTTTCCCCCTTGACGCGGTTGCCCAAGCCATCTTGCAGACCGATCATATTGCCGCTCACCCGCGCGTAGATATGCCCCCAGATGAAGGGCAACCCCTGAATACCTTCCATGTCGCCATCCACCAAGGAGACGAGGCCAAACTGCACGCCCGCCACATGACCTTTGTTAATGTTCACCACGCCGGCTTCCAAACCGTTCATGTTCTTCTCGGTCTGGTTGACGATACCGACATCCACGCCCCACATGTCCTGACATTTGCCATAGATCAGATTGAGCCGCAGGCCGACCACGGAGTATTCGTCGTTCGGCACCTGGACGGGATCAACGAGGGACAACTGGATCGGAGTCCAAGGCTCCTGCGCCAGGACTGAACCGGCCGCGAGCAAAGCGCATACAATCAATAGGCTCAACTTCTTCATTAAATCTGGCTCCTTTCTAATCATTTATTTGACAACCGTACCGCGAATCGTGGTGACGAACCCATTGCCGACCGGGGTCCAATACCAGCGCTCATGAACGGTGGGATCGACAATGGCGGTGCCGCCCCGGCTCAGAACCGCTTCATCAAATGCCCGCGTGTACCGACCGTTCTGCATAATCGGTATGAACCCGAAGAGCAGGAATCCGGCGCCGGTGCCCTGCCCTTCGCCAAGCACAGTCACGTCTTTGGGGACATCGGGCGTTCGGAGTTGAGCGACGGTGGAGCATCCGCAGACTAACGCCAGCAATCCAGCCATCAGGCCGAGACATACAATTCTCATCTGCTACCTCCTCTGGTTGGCGGCAACTGCCGTTGATAGCATTTTTGTACACCCGACCCGGCAGGCAAAGCAACCCCTGTTTTGAGTGGTGTCGTAGTGCGGACTACGCGCAACGGGATCAGCCATTTGGCGCGTGGCCGAGCGCGCGACTCTGGTATTCCGAAACGCCCGGGGCCGCGGAATACGAAACGGCGTGCTGATCAAGCAAGCAGGCTGCTCACGCCCCAGCGGGGGCATGGTCGTCCCGCCTGTGAAAAACAAGGATATGATTGGGGTTGTAGCCGCCAACTCAGGGCATCTGCACCTGGATGCGATAAATCGCCGCGGGCGCTCCATTGGTGTCAAGCATCTCGTCCGGGCCGCCGGAGCCATATCGCGGAGCTGTGCCCGGAACATTCGACCACAATCCATCCGCCAGGATGCCGGCGAACTGGAAAGTATAAAGCCGGCCGGTGGAGCCGGGTTCAAATTGGACTGTCACCGGCGGGCTGGGTTTAATTCCGACGACCCGAAAAACGTCGCCGGTTTCGCTGGGATCGGTGTCGGCGATACATTCGCGCAGCAGCGTGCTGTTCTTGGCGGCAACCACTTTGGCGTCGAGATCGCTCCATACCTCGCCTGCTTCAGGCGTGTATCCATGCGCGACGTACCAATCGAGGTCGGCGCCGCCTTGGCTGCGGAACAAGGCGTTGACAATCACATTGGCATGAACGTTGGTGTCGATGCGCGGATTGTCAGACCGGCCGTCGCTCCAGGCATGGAACACGACACTGGTGTCACCCAGGATCGCCGTGACCGCGGCGCCGTTCTGACCGCTTGCGACCGACTGCGTGGCCGCGCCGGAGATCGCACCACCGGCGCCGGCGCGATAGACAAGCTGATAGTTGCCGCCGCTGTTGGTCTTGGAATAGTAGGCGCTCGGGTCAGCCTGAGGGTCGAGAATGTGCAGTTCGACAACCGGATCCTCGGAAGACTGGGTTTGCGCCAGAACCTTGGTGGAATAGGCGGCATCCGAGTAACTCATCCCGTAGGAATCGGAGTTGGTGACAATAGCGAGATTGTAGAGATTGACGGGATAAGGCGGACGCGCCCAAGTATTGGTTTCCAGGGGCATGCGCCAATCGAAACCGGAGTAGTTGAACACCGTGGCGGGGTTGGCATTCGTGGGGATGAGACCGTTGTTGATCGGCGTGATGACCTTCTTGGTCAGGCTCGCGCACCATTGGCCGAAGGGGGAGTTTGACGCAATACAGTTCAGGTGCGCGTTGACAAAGGTCCACGTCCAATCGTCCGGCTGATTAGTGTGTTGCAGATAGCGGACCCAGCAACCACCCTCGCTATCCCCGCGCAGAATCGTCGCCGGGTTGAGCGCGTTGGTTGTCAGATACATCTGCACCCCATATTCCTGATTGCTCAACACATGCACCACCCGGCCGTCGCTGATGCCGATGGACGACAAATCTTCGTACCACCGAAATCCACCCTCAAACTCCACCGCCGTATTGGTCGGCACGCGATTGTTCCAATTGACCGGATTATTGGCCGGCGAGCCGGCATCCACATTCCACCAGTCCGCAAGCAACAACTCGGGCACGTGGTTGGTGGACAAAGCGTCAAGGTAAGTTCGCACAGAACGCCGCCCCCCGGCAGACTCGGCGTATGTATTGGGATATTTCGTGGGCGCCATCAGTTTCACGCCCAGCGGGAAGAGTTTCATGACCTGATTGGACTCATCCGCGGTAAACTCGTAGAGATCATTGATGATTCCGATCATCTCCGCGGCCCGCTTGCCGTAACCCATCGTCCAAGTCGGCCCGGGATCAAAGCCGCCATGCGTGCAACGCAGTCCGCACAACACGCCAATCCAGTCCACGTTGGACAGGTTCCACCACCCCGTGGCGTCGGTGGATTTCACCGTGAATTCCACAAACCCGTCGTACAGCACCTCGTAGCCTGTCTCGACCCCGCTTTGCACCAGGTCGTCTGGGTCATGCCCGAAACGCAGATTGCCTGATTCCACATGGTGGATCGTCAGGGTCCAAGAATTAACCGCGCCGCTGAACGGCCGCACCGCGTGGAGTCGATTGGTCATTTCCGCCGGCAGCAAATGGGCCACTTCGCCGCTCTTGAAATTCAACTGCAGAACGATTTTCTCCGGCGGCGCACTCGTCACATGATTATACACAATCAGCGTCGTGTCCGCCCGGGCGCACACCGTGCCGCAAAGAAACATGAGCAGTCCACAGCACCGCCGCCACCCGGCAAACCCACCCGTCCGCAAACAAGTCCGCTGTGCCCTCCCAGCGTTAGCCAGGGCCGATAGAGTCAAACAGCCCGTATTCATGGCTTATATTATCGCCAGACGCCGCGCCTGCGTCCAGCCGCAAAGGCAGATCAGATAGTGTTGCCTCGGATGGCGCGTCGGATCAGACAGTCGAAGCAAACCCAGCTTGCAGCGTCGTCGTGCGGGATAAACGTTCAGCGCCAGGAATCGGCCCTTGGCACGCCCACGGGCAAATTGACCTGGAATACACTCTTTAATCAGCGACACAACAATATCGTACATTTACGACACATATCAAACAATAATGTATTATTTAATACAAACAACAACATCAATGAACTATATTATTTTTTACATATCATGTTTATTATCAACTTATTAGATACGCGCATCAATATTGGTTAATGTAATTGGCATGTATTTTGCTGAACGAGCAGCCAACTGAATAGTTCCCGGCGGCGGCGCTTGGAACGGCGCAACCAAGTTGTAATGGAGACAATGGATATGAGAACAAGGCACAGCGGAAAAAGTGGGCTGTTATGGACGGGGCTTGTCTGGCTGATAGGCGCGGGTGTGGTCGGCGCACAGGATACGACCGCCCCGGCCTTGGCCGTGGACACGGGGGATACCGCCTGGATTCTGATCAGCACCGCGTTGGTGATGCTGATGACGATTCCGGGGTTGGCGCTGTTTTATGGCGGTTTGGTGCGGAGGAAGAATGTGCTGTCGGTGCTAATGCAATGTTTCATGCTCACCTGCCTGGTCAGCTTACAGTGGATCTTGTTCGGGTACAGCCTGGCATTCGGGCCGGACATCAGGGGGTGGATCGGCAATCTGGACTGGATCGGGCTGCGAAACGTGGCCTTGGAGCCATTTGCGGGTTATTCCGCGACAATTCCCCACCAGGCGTTCATGATCTTTCAGATGATGTTCGCCGTGATCACACCGGCGCTGATCATTGGCGCCTTCGCCGAGCGCATGAAGTTCTCCGCGTTTGTCGTGTTCATGCTGCTGTGGGCGACGCTGGTCTATGATCCGGTCTGCCACTGGGTCTGGGGCGTCGGCGGCTTCCTGCGCAAACTGGGCGCGCTGGATTTCGCCGGCGGCACGGTGGTCCACATCAATGCGGGCATCGCCGCCCTGGCCTGTGTGCTGGTTCTGGGCAAACGCCAGGGTTATCCGCACAAAATCTCGCCGCCGCACAATTTGCCGTTCGCCGTCATCGGCGCGGCCTTGTTATGGTTCGGCTGGTTTGGTTTCAACGCCGGCAGCGCGCTGTCCGCCAATGGGCTGGCCGCGAGCGCTTTCGTCGTAACGCATGTTGGCGCCGCCGTGGCGGGGCTGACCTGGGCCGGGATGGATTGGATTTTCAACCGGCGGCCGACGGTGCTGGGTATCATCACCGGCGCCGTGGCCGGTCTGGTCTCCATCACGCCGGCCGCGGGTTTCGTGAATGCCGCGGGCGCGATCGGCGTCGGCATCGGCGCGGGTGTGATTCCCTGGTTGTTTGTCTCGTTCGTTAAGCCGAAGCTCGGATATGACGACGCGCTAGACGCTTTTGGTGTGCATGGCATCGGCGGCATTTGGGGCGCGCTGGCCACGGGGTTGTGGGCGACCAAGACCATCAACCCGGCCGGCGCGGACGGCCTGTTCTACGGCAACGCCATGCAGTTGTTTATCCAGTTGAAGGCGGTTCTGGTCACATTGGGATATTCGTTCGCCATTTCGGTGGTGCTGCTGATGATAATCAAAGCCGTCATGGGGCTGCGCGCCACTGAAGAGGGCGAGCGGATCGGCCTCGACCTGACCGATCACCGTGAAACCGGATACACCATGCTGGATTAAGGAGCCAAAACATGAAATACATCGTTGCCATCATTCAACCTGACCGGCTGGAAGAAACGCTCGACAAGCTGACTGAAAAGGAAATCCACCTGGTCACCGTCTCCAACGTAATGGGCCGCGGCCGCCAGAAAGGCATTGCGACCGTTTATCGCAGCCACAAGGAGGCCGGCAGCCTGCTGAAGAAGGTCAAGCTGGAGATCGCCGTCAACGACGCGTATGTCAAACCGACAATCGAGGCCATCACCGGCGCGGCGCGCACGGGCCAGGTCGGAGACGGCAAAATCTTTGTCCTGGATCTCGAGGAATGCATCCGGATTCGAACCGCGGAAACTGGAGGTGTCGCGATCGGATAACCCGTTGTCCTGGTCCGGGGGCCGCCCGCGCGGCCCCCTCCCTGACTCCCCGTTGGGCGGCCCCCGGCAAGGCTTGACATCGAAATGACGGATAATTAACGCTAACCCAACCCGAACCAAGAACCAAGGCGCCGGATTCTATCCGGCCTAAAAAAGGAGACCAACCATGACAGCTACCCCATATCGTTTCGCATACGCGGCCCTCATCCTGGCCAGCCTTTCCACGGTTGCCACGCGCGCCGAGGAAGCGCAGACAGCGCCCAAGCCCGAAGTCAGCCTCGATCTGCCCATGCTCAATTCCTATGTCTGGCGCGGGCAGGTCCTGAACGACAAGCCCGTGCTGCAGCCGTCCGCCACGATTAACTACATGGGGTTCACACTCAATTCGTGGAATAACTTCAACCTGACCGATCGCGTCGGCGACGCGCGCAAGTTCAATGAGTGCGACCTCCTGGTGTCCTATACCTTGCCAATCGAGGCCGTAAACGTAAACCTCGGGGTCACCGAATACACATTCCCGAACCAGACCAAAACCACCGTGGACGAGGAAGGCAACGCCACCACTGAAGCGTACCCCAGCACCCGCGAGGCATTCGCCAGCGTCGGCGCCCCGGTCATCTTGGAGCCCACGTTGTCCGTGTGGTACGACTTTGGCGAGGTAGACGGCTGGTATGGATCGCTCTCCATCAGCCACAGCGTTGAAGTCGCTGACAAACTCAGCCTTGGCGCGGCCGCTTCAGTCGGCGCCGGCAACTCGGCCTATAACGACTATTATTTTGCCGAGAACGCGAACGCCTTCAACGACGCCAATCTGACGTTGAACGCCGAATATGCGGCGCTGGACAATCTCTCGCTGAAGGGATTCTTCACTGTCGGCGGCTTGTTGGATTCAACCATCCGCGACAACGCCGAGGATCTCTATTTCAACAAGGGCACCATTCTGATCTTCGGCGGCTCCGCCAATTACACATTCTAGCTGCCCAGCTAACAATCAGCTTGGAAAGCCCGGCCGAATGGCCGGGCTTTTCTTTGGCGCGATGGCGTCTTGAGTGATCAAAACCAGATACGCCCGCCCCGCTACGGGATCCGACCATTTTGTATTCGTCTGGGCGAACCGATGTTCCAGCCGCGGCAAACGACTCCACCACAGCCGCTGAATCTCGTTCCAGATTAAAGCGGTTGGAATACGAAACAAATGGTCGGTTAAAGCGGGCACGATACCCGCACTCCTCTATAAATCGGCGCCCAATTTGCACAACAAGAATGTATGAACCACCGCATTTATAGTTACATTATTGTATTTCACAGACAGCGCGATAAATGCTAGTTTATTTATCACTTTGCGGCACAATATGTTGCAAATATCATTATTTTCTTGGAACGATTCTAGCTTATACATCACAGCGAGTTGGGCTTTGGTTTCAAACTCGCATGAACTCGTGATAATTCGCGGTTCCTTTTTTTTATTGTGAAGAAGCGGGCACAAACATGAGTTGGAGCATGCACAGGAGCGAAGGGCCGCGGGAGTCATGCGGGGTGGTGGCGGCCTTTGGGATTCCCGGGGCCGCGCGGCTGATTTACAACGCGTTGTTCGCGCTGCAGCATCGCGGACAAGAAGGCGCGGGGATTGTGATCAGCGACGGGAGCCGGGTTCGTTCAATCAAGGGCATGGGCCGGCTCAACGAGGTGTTTGCCGTCCGCACGCCGGAAGAACTGGAGGGGCATCTGGGACTGGGCCACGTCCGCTATTCGACTACCGGCTCATCGCGCCCCCAAAATGTCCAGCCGATTGTTTTCGAGTGTCTGGATGGCATTTGGGCGCTGGCGCACAACGGGAATCTGACCAATGCGCAGCGCATGCGGCGAGCCTACCAGGAGGCCGGCGCGATTTTTCAGACCAGCACGGATAGTGAAATCCTGATGCACCTGATTGCCGATCCGATGTACCGGGCCCGGACGCGACGGGTCGAGCGGGCATTGGCGGAATTGGAGGGCGCCTTCGCATTTGTTTTGATGACCCGGGATTGTGTCATGGCTACGCGCGACCGTTATGGTTTCCGCCCCCTCGCCATCGGCCGGCTGGGCGATGGTTACGTTTTCGCAAGCGAAACCTGTGCGCTGGATCAGGTCGGCGCGACCTTCGTGCGCGACGTCATGCCCGGCGAACTCGTCGTGGCCGACGCCAAGGGCATCCGCAGCAGCACCTTTTGCGAGCCGGTAACCGGTTCGCTCGGCCAGTGCATCTTTGAACACGTCTATTTTGCCCGCCCCGACAGCCAGGTGTTCGGCCAGTTCGTGCATGAAACGCGGACGCGCCTGGGCCAGCGGCTGGCCCGGGAAAACCCGGTCGCCGCCGACATCGTCATCCCGGTGCCCGACAGCGGCAATGCCGCCGCCCTCGGCTACTCGCAAGCCAGCGGCATCCCGATTGATTACGGTTTTATCCGCAATCACTATGTCGGCCGCACGTTCATCATGCCGGAAATGGACCAGCGCATTGACAGCGTGGACTTGAAACTCGCCGTGGTGGCCGGCGTCGTGCGCGACAAGCGAGTAATTGTGGTGGATGATTCGATTATCCGCGGCACCACCTGCCGCCGACGGATCGCCGCCCTGCGACGGGCGGGCGCCCGGGAAATCCACATGCGGATTTCCTGTCCACCCACACGCCACCCCTGCTACTTCGGGATTGATTTTCCGTCGCGCGCGGAGTTGATTGCGGCCCAGCACGACCTGGCGGGGGTCCGGGATTATATTGGCGCCGACAGTCTGGCCTATCTCAGCCTGGAGGGGCTGCTGTCCGCCTTTGACCACCCCGGGGACTATTGCACCGGCTGCTTCAGCGGGAAATATCCGCTCGAGATCACCGGCGAAATGAACAAATTGGCGCTGGAACAGGATGCGCAGGAGAGTGGACAACCGGGAGTGATCAGTGATCGGTGATCAGCAGGCAATGCGGCCGCTGCGTAACCGCGACCTCAACCCAGAGGGATATGGGGGGGCGACCTTGGTGAGCCCCAATCCCCATTCGCCTCGGCGGATGAGGTGAAGGATTACGTATTGCGCGCGCAAGGCCGACCGGAGATTCCGCAATCGCCCGTTGCACCGGGCGGTTGTGGAATAACAACATAATGCGGGTCAAGCCCGTAAGCAGCGGGCCGTTGACGGGTAGGATGAAACCAGGCGATGATGAGATTTGGGGAAGAAAGCATGAGTACGAGCAGGAGTATAGTGGAGGGGCCGCCGCCAGGAGCGCAGGGGCTTTATCATCCGGATTACGAGCATGATGCCTGCGGGGTTGGATTGGTCTGCGACCTGCGCGGGCGCCCGTCGCATGACATTGTCCAGAAAGGCTTGCAGATTCTCATCAACCTCACCCATCGGGGCGCCTGCGGCTGCGACGAAAAGACCGGCGACGGCGCCGGAATCCTGCTTCAGATGCCCCACCGCTTTATGCAGCAGGCGGGCGCCGGCGCCGGGATTCGCGTGCCCGACTTCCAGGAATATGGGACCGGGCTGGTCTTCCTGCCGCGGGATCCCGCCCAACGGAAATACTGCGTCGAACTATTTGAATCCGTCGTCCGCGCCGAGCAGCAAAGCCTGTTGGGCTGGCGCGATGTGCCGGTCCGCAACGAAGTGCTCGGCGCCACCGCCCGCAGTGTCGAACCCTTCATCTCCCAGATTTTCATTGGCCGCGGGCCCGGCATCCGGGATTCCCAGCATTTCGAGCGCAAGCTGTATGTGATTCGCAAGGTGATGGAAAAAGCCGTGCGCGAGTCGGAACTGCCCGAGCGCCGCTATTTTTATGTGCCCAGCCTTTCCGGCAACACCTTCATTTACAAGGGTCTGTTGCTGGCCGATCAAATCGCGCCGTTCTTCCCCGACCTGGCCAATCCGGACCTGCAAAGCGGCCTGGCACTGGTGCACCAGCGTTACAGCACCAATACTTTCCCAACCTGGGATCTGGCTCAACCCTTCCGTTTCCTCAGCCACAACGGAGAAATCAACACCTTGCGCGGCAACATCAATTGGATGAACGCGCGCCAGCACCTCTTCCAATCGGAACTGTTCGGGGCGGATATGCCCAAGCTCTTCCCGATCGCCACCCCCGGCGCCAGCGATTCGGCCATCCTCGACAACGCCATCGAACTGCTGTACCACACCGGCCGTTCATTGCCGCACGCGATCATGATGCTGATCCCGGAGGCCTGGCAGCGCCACCGGACCATGAGCGATGAGAAACGGGCCTTCTACGAATACCACGCTTGTCTGATGGAGGCTTGGGATGGCCCAGCCTCGATCCCGTTCACCGACGGCCGCGTGGTCGGCGCGGTGCTTGACCGCAACGGACTGCGCCCCTCGCGCTACACGGTAACCCGGGACGGCCTCGTGATCATGGCGTCCGAAACCGGCGTGCTGCCGGTCGAACCGGCCAAGGTCAGCGCCAAGGGCCGGCTCCAGCCCGGCCGCATGTTCCTCGTGGACTTCGCCCAAGGGCGGATCGTGGATGATGAGGAGATCAAGCACGAGATCGCGTCGCGCCGGCCATACCGGACCTGGCTGAATCAAAACCTGCGCCGGCTGGATGACCTGCCGACCCCGCCGCGCGTGCCCGAGCCGGATTACAGCGCCACCCTGCTGCGACAGCAACTGTTTGGCTATACGTTGGAGGATCTCAAGGTCATTCTGGCTCCAATGGCCGGCAAGGGCCTGGAGCCGATCGGCTCGATGGGTGTGGATACCCCGCTGGCCGTGCTCTCTGACCGACCCCAGTTGCTATACAACTATTTCAAGCAGTTGTTCGCCCAAGTCACCAACCCGCCGCTGGACGCGATCCGCGAAGAATTGGTCACCTCGCTCGTCACCATGACCGGCGCCGAGGGCGACCTCTTCCAGGAAACACCGGCGCACTGCCACCAACTCCGGCTCGACGAGCCGATCCTGACCAACGAACAACTGGCGCAAATTCGCGCCCTCGCCGACGGCCCCCTGCGCGCCACAACCCTGCCGATGCTGTTCCCGGCGGCCGGCGGCGGAGCCGGCTTGGAGCGCGCCATGGACGAACTCTGCGCCGCGGCCGAGGCGGCTATCGGCCAAGGTTGCGCGTTCCTGATCCTTTCCGACCGCGGCGCCGATCGCGAGCGGGCGCCCATCCCCGCCCTGCTGGCAACCGCCGGCGTCCACCACCACCTGGTGCGCCGGGGACTGCGCACTCGTTGCGGGCTGGTCATTGAAAGCGGCGAGCCGCGCGAAGTGCATCACTGCTGTCTGTTGATCGGATATGGCGCGAGCGCCGTCAACCCTTACCTCGCTTTTGAGACAATCGAGGAAATGGTGCGCCGCAACCTGCTCGACGTCGGCGCGCGCAAGGCCTTGAAAAATTATATCAAGGCCCTCCACAAAGGCATCCTGAAGGTGATGTCCAAGATGGGCATCTCGATCCTGCAGAGCTATCGCGGCGCGCAAGTTTTCGAGGCGGTCGGAATCGGATCGGCCGTCATTGACCGCTACTTCACCGGGACGCCATCGCGCATTGGCGGCATCGGCCTGGATGACATCGCGCGCGAGGCGCAACTCCGCCACGCCCGCGCCTATCCGCCGGCCAGCGCCCCGGACAATCTCGACCTCGATGTCGGCGGCGTTTACCAATGGCGCCGCGGCGGCGAAGCGCACCTTTACAATCCCTTGAGCATCGCGAAGCTCCAGCAGGCCGCGCGCGAGAACAACCTGCAGGCCTATCGCGAATATGCCGCGTTGATCAACGCCCAGGACCGCCAACTGATGACCCTGCGCGGCCTGCTGGAGTTCAAGCCGGCCGCGCAGCCTGTGCCGCTGGAGGAGGTCGAACCCTGGACCGCGATCGCGCGGCGTTTCAAGACCGGCGCGATGTCCTACGGCTCGATCAGCCAGGAAGCTCATGAGGCGCTGGCGATGGCCATGAACCGGATCGGCGGCAAGAGCAACAGCGGCGAGGGCGGCGAGGATGCGGACCGCTACCGCCCGGATCCGGACGGTCGCTGGCGCCGCAGCGCGATCAAGCAGGTGGCCTCGGGCCGGTTCGGCGTCACCAGCCATTATCTTGCCAACGCCGCTGAACTCCAGATCAAGATGGCCCAGGGCGCCAAGCCCGGCGAGGGCGGCCAGTTGCCGGCGGAGAAGGTGTACCCGTGGATCGCGCGCACACGCCATTCCACCCCTTACGTGCAACTGATCTCGCCTCCGCCGCACCATGATATCTATTCGATCGAGGATCTGGCGCAATTGATTCACGACCTGAAGAACGCCAATCCCGAGGCGCGCATCAGCGTCAAGCTGGTGTCCGAGGTCGGCGTTGGCACGGTCGCCGCCGGCGTCGCCAAAGGCAAGGCCGACCTGGTTTTGATCAGCGGCTGGGATGGCGGCACCGGCGCCTCGCCGGAGACCTCGCTGAAACATTCGGGACTGCCATGGGAACTGGGCATCGCCGAAACGCACCAGACGCTGGTGCTGAACAACCTGCGCAGCCGGATCGTGGTCGAGTGCGACGGCAAGCTGATGACCGGGCGCGATGTCGCGATCGCCTGTCTGCTGGGCGCCGAGGAGTTCGGATTCGCGACCGCGCCGCTGGTCACGCTGGGCTGCGTGATGATGCGTGTCTGCCACTTGAACACCTGCCCCGTCGGCGTGGCGACCCAGGATCCGGAATTGCGGCGCAAGTTCGCGGGCAAACCGGAATATGTCGTCAATTACTTCCGCTTCGTCGCTGAAGAATTGCGCGCGATCATGGCGCAACTGGGCTTTCGCACGCTCAACGAGATGGTCGGCCATACCGAGCGGCTGGAAATGCGCCGCGCCCTGGAACATGCCAAGGCCTGCGGGCTGGATTACACGCAGATCCTCGCCCGGCCGGACGTGCCGCCAGCAGTCGGCACCTATTGCACCCAGCGGCAGGATCACGGGCTCGACCGGGCGCTGGATAACGAATTGATCCGCCGCGCCGCACCCGCGCTGGCGGACGGGCAGAAAGTGGAAATGGACATCGAGATTCGCAACGTGCAACGCACCGTCGGCACGCTGTTGAGCTACCATATCTCCCGGCGCTATGGCGCCGATGGACTGCCCCCGGATACCATCACGATCCGTTGCCGGGGATCGGCCGGCCAGAGCTTTGGCGGGTTCGGCGCGCCGGGCCTGACACTGATCGTCGCGGGCGACGCCAACGACTACTTCGGCAAAGGACTGTCCGGCGCGAAACTGATCATCCATCCGCCGCCCGAATCGCCATTTGTCCCCGAGTCCAACATCCTGATCGGTAACGTCGCGCTTTATGGCGCAACCTCCGGCGAGGCGTACATCCGCGGGCTGGCCGGCGAACGCTTCGCCGTCCGCAACAGCGGCGCGTGCGCCGTTGTCGAGGGCGTCGGCGATCACGGCTGCGAATATATGACCGGCGGGCGCGTGGTGGTGTTGGGCGCCACCGGCCGCAATTTCGCGGCCGGGATGAGCGGCGGCATCGCCTATGTTCTCGATGAGATCGGCGACTTCGCCGAATTCCGCTGTAACCTGGAAATGGTGGAACTGGAGGAACTGGTGGACGCCGGCGAAATTGCGGAGGTCCGGGGATTGATCGAAAATCATTGGCGGTATACCGGCAGCGCCGTCGCCCGGCGCGTGCTGGACGACTGGCCGGGAATTATCAGCCGTTTCGTCAAAGTCATGCCGGTGGATTACAAACGCGCGCTGGCGCTGGTGGCCATCGAGCAGGCCAAGCAGAAGACGGGCGGGTGAGGATCATATTGGATGCGCGGCTCTCCGCGGAGATTCGCCCCGCCAGCGGAATGGTAGGGCGAGGCTTCCCCGCCGAGCCGGTTAAAGAATCGTTATATTCGGAGACTAACCATCATGGGCAAGCCCACAGGTTTCAAGGAATATCCGCGCGAGTTGCCGCCGGCGCGCCCCGTCGCCCAGCGCCTGCGCGACAACCGCGAGGTGTATGAGAATCTTCCGGCGGACCGGCTCCGCCTGCAAGCGGCCCGCTGCATGGACTGCGGCGTGCCCTTCTGCCACAGCGGCTGCCCCCTCGGCAACCTGATTCCGGACTGGAACGACTTGGTTTACCGCAACCGATGGCACGAAGCGCTCGACCGCCTGCACGCGACCAATAACTTCCCCGAGTTCACCGGCCGCATCTGTCCCGCGCCGTGCGAGGAGGCCTGCGTGCTGGGAATCAATACACCCGCCGTCACCATCGAGTTGATCGAGCAAGCCATCATCGAGCACGGGTTCGACGCCGGATGGGTTATTCCCAAGCCACCTGAAAAACGAACCGGGAAGACCATCGCCGTAGTCGGCTCCGGACCAGCCGGTCTGGCTTGCGCGGCCCAACTCAACCGGGCGGGACACGCGGTAACCGTGTTCGAGCGCGCCGACCGCATCGGCGGATTGCTGCGTTACGGCATCCCCGACTTCAAACTGGAGAAATGGGTGCTCGACCGCCGGCTGGCCATAATGGAACGTGAAGGGGTCGTGTTCCGGCCCGGCGTCTTTGTCGGCCGCGACCTGCCGGCGGCGGAACTGAAAGCGTACGATGCGATCGTGCTTTGCGGCGGGGCCACGCGGGCGCGCGATCTGAACGTGCCGGGGCGCAATCTCGACGGCATCCACCTGGCGCTGGACTTCCTCGTGCGGCAGAACCGGATCGTCTCCGGCGACAACCTGGAGACGCTCGGGCTGGGCGCGATTTCCGCGCAGGGCAAGCATGTGATCGTGATCGGTGGCGGCGACACCGGCAGCGACTGCGTCGGCACGGCGCTGCGCCAGGGCGCACGATCGGTCACCAGTTTCGAGATCATGCCCATGCCAACCGCCGAGCGCCCGGCCGCGCAACCGTGGCCCTATTACCCGAACCGCCTCCGAACCAGTTCTTCGCACAAGGAAGGCGGTGAACGTTTCTGGAACATTTCCACCCGGCGTTTTATCGGCCGCGCGGGCCGCGTGACCGGCGTGGAAACCGTCTCTTTGGAATGGGGCGCCGGACCGGACGGTCGGCCACAAATGCGCGAAATTCCAAACTCCGAGTACGAGTGGCCGGCGGAACTGGTGCTGCTGGCGCTGGGGTTCACCGGCCCGGAACCGGACAATGTTATCGCCCAATTGGGCGTGGCGTTGGATGCGCGCGGGAACATCCAGACCAATCCGGATTACATGACCAGCGTGTCCGGCGTTTTCGCCGCCGGCGATATGCGCCGCGGGCAATCCCTTGTGGTCTGGGCCATAGCCGAGGGTCGCGAGGCCGCGCGCCATGTGGACCGCTGGCTGATGCAATACTCCGCGTTGCCGACCAAGGGTCCGGGCGACCTGCCGCGAATATAGTTTTACGGCCGCCGCCTTGTTTTTTCTCTCCGCGACAGGCGCCGCGCGTCGCGGGCGCCATCCACAGCCCAGCGGGCCATGTTTCTTGCAAGCTGGGCGCGATGTCGGGGGTTGATCGAACCGGAACGGCACTCCGGCTACTTGATCCCGGCGTGATACGCCTGCAGCGAGCGCACGCCGGCCTTCCCCTTGCGGCTGGCGGCGATACCTTTGGCGGACGCCAGCGCGGCGGCCAGCGTCGTCACATACGGCACCTTGTACTTGATCGCCGCCTTGCGAATATAGGAATCGTCATGCTGGCCGCGCTTGCCAATCGGGGTGTTCACGATCAGGTGAATTTCACGGTTCATGATCCCGTCCCCGATGTGCGGGCGCCCCTCATGCATTTTCTTGATCGGCTCGCACGGGATGCCGTGTTCGGTGAAGAAGCGGTAGGTGCCCGCGGTGGCCCGGATGCGGAAACCCAGCTTGGCAAACTCGCGGCCGACCTGTAACGCGGCGCTGTTCTTCTCCGCCAGGCTGATCAGCACGGCGCCCTCCGCGGGCAGGATCGTCTGCGCGGCCTCTTCGGCCTTGTAGAACGCCAGGCCAAACGAATCCGCCATGCCCAGCACCTCGCCGGTCGAGCGCATCTCGGGACCCAGCACCGGGTCCACCTCGGGCAGCTTGTCGAAGGGAAAAACCGACTCCTTCACGCCGAAGTGCGGGATTTTACGGTGCGTTAGTTTCTGGTCAGCCAGTTTTCCGCCGAGCATCAACTGCGTGGCGATCCGCGCCATTTGCACATTGCACACTTTGGACACCAGCGGCACCGTCCGCGACGCGCGGGGATTGGCCTCGAGCACATACACCTTGTCGTTTTCGATGGCGTACTGCATGTTCATCAAGCCGACGACTTTCAGCTCCTGCGCGATCCGGCGCGTGTAGTCCGTGATCGTCTTCAGATGCTTTTCGGGGATGCTGACGGGCGGAATCACGCAGGCCGAGTCGCCCGAGTGGATGCCCGCCTGCTCGATATGCTCCATCACCGCCGGCACAAAGGCATCCTGCCCGTCCGCCAGCGCGTCCGCCTCGCACTCCAACGCATCCTGCAGGAAGCGATCAATCAGGATCGGACGCTCGGGCGACAGGTCCACCGCGCGCGACACATACTCGCGCAGCATGGCATCATCGTACACCACTTCCATGCCGCGCCCGCCCAGCACGAACGACGGCCGGACCATCAACGGATAGCCGATCTGCCGCGAGAGCGCGAAAGCCTCGTGCAATGTGCTCGCCATGCCCGACTCGGGCATTGGAATCTTCATCCGATCCATCATCTTGCGGAACAAGTCGCGGTCTTCCGCCAGGTTGATGGTGTCCACGCTCGTGCCAAGAATCTTTACCCCTGCCTCGGCCAACTCGGCGGCGATGTTCAACGGCGTCTGTCCGCCAAACTGGACGATCACGCCCTCGGGCTTCTCCTTCTCATAGATACTGAGCACATCCTCGACGGTCAGGGGCTCAAAGTAGAGCTTGTCGGACGTGTCGTAGTCGGTCGAGACGGTCTCGGGGTTGCAGTTGACCATGATCGTCTCATAGCCGAGGTCGCGCAGGGCGAACGCGGCGTGCACGCAGCAATAGTCGAACTCGATGCCCTGCCCGATCCGGTTCGGGCCGCCGCCAAGAATCATCACCTTCTTCCGCCGGCTGACCGGCACCGTATCCTTGGCGTTATATGTGGAATAGTAGTAGGCCGCGTTCTCGACACCGCTGACCGGCACCGCGTTCCAAGCCTCCACGATCCCCAGTTCCCGGCGGCGATCGCGGATCCGCTTCTCCGGAATATCCAGCAGCTTGGCAAGGTACTTGTCGGCAAACCCGTCTTTTTTCGCCTGCGCCAATAAATCATCCGGCAGTTCGCGTTTGCGGTATTGGAGAATTCGCTCCTCCAATTCCACGAGTTCCTTCATCTGCTGAATGAACCATGCCTTGATATGCGTCAATTCAAACAACTGCTCGACCGTGGCGCCCTTGCGCAGGGCTTCGTACATGATGAACTGCCGCTCGCTCGTCGGCTGCCGGAGCATCTCCAGCAGTTCCGGCAGGGACCGCCGGTTAAAGTCCTTCGCAAAGCCCAGGCCATAACGCCCATTTTCCAGCGAGCGAATCGCTTTCTGGAAAGCCTCCTTGTAATTCTTGCCGATGCTCATCACCTCGCCGACCGCCTTCATCTGCGTGCCCAGCCGGTCTTCGGAGCCTTTGAATTTCTCAAAGGCCCAGCGCGCAAACTTGATCACGACATAGTCGCCCCACGGTTCGTATTGATCCAGCGTGCCTTTGCGCCAATATGGGATGTCGGCCAACGTCATTCCCCCCGCCAGCTTCGCGGAAACCAGCGCAATCGGGAAACCCGTCGCCTTGGAAGCCAGCGCGGAGGAGCGCGACGTGCGGGGATTGATTTCGATAATCACGACCCGGCCCGTCCGCGGGTCGTGCGCGAACTGGATGTTCGTGCCGCCAATGACCCCGATCGCCTCGACAATGTCATACGACCACTTCTGCAGCTTGCGCTGCAGTTCCTCGGCAATCGTCAGCATGGGCGCGGCGCAGAACGAGTCGCCGGTATGCACCCCCATCGGATCAATGTTCTCGATAAAGCAAACGGTGATCTTGCGGTTTTGCGCATCCCGCACGACTTCAAGTTCCAACTCCTCCCACCCAACGACCGCCTCCTCGATCAGCACTTGTCCGATCAAGCTCGCGGTGAGGCCGCGGGCCGTGATGGTGCGCAGTTCCTCGACATTATACACCAGTCCGCCACCGGCCCCGCCCATGGTATAAGCCGGGCGGACCACCACGGGATAACCGAGGGTGCCGGCAATCCGCTCGGCTTCCTCAACCGTGTAGGCCAGTTCGCTGCGCGGCAAGTCAATGCCCAATTTCTGCATCGTTTCCTTGAACGCCTTGCGATCCTCGCCCCGCTCAATCGCATCCACCTCGACGCCGATAATCCGCACGCCGTACTTGGCCAGCACCCCGGCCCGCGCCAGCTCGGACGAGAGGTTCAAGCCGGACTGTCCGCCCAGGTTCGGCAGCAAGGCGTCCGGTCGTTCCTTCTCGATAATCTCGGTCATCCGCTGAAGATTAAGCGGCTCGATATAAGTCGCATCCGCCAGGCCGGGGTCGGTCATGATGGTGGCCGGATTGGAGTTGACCAATACGATCTGGTAACCCAGCGCGCGCAGGGCCTTGCAAGCCTGCGTGCCGGAATAGTCAAACTCGCAGGCCTGGCCGATCACGATCGGACCGGAGCCGATAATCATTACTTTATTGATGTCCTTGATCTTGGGCATGGGCAGGGCCTTTCTTTCACGGACGAAACCTGGAAGCGCAAACTTGAACCCGGATTCGACACCCGATTTCAGTTATTGATCCACTCCGACTTCCGGTCTCATCCTTCAGGTTGCTAAACATATTCCACGGTAGCCGGCGGCTTGGGGGTTAGATCGTAGAGGCAGCGGTTGACGTTGGGAATTTCAGTCGTGATCCGGCGGCAGATTCGTTCCAGCTTCGCCCAGGGCAGGCGGGTGCAGGTCGCGGTCCGGGCATCCACGCTGTTGATGCAGCGCACCACGATAATCTGCCCGAATTCGCGCCGGTTGTTCCGGATGCCCGTGGCATAATCATTGAGCAGAACCGCCAGGTATTGAAACGCTTTGGTATGCCGGAGTTCCGCCTCGACGATTGCGGTGGCGGCGCGAACAGTCGCCAGCTTTTCCGCATCCACCGCGCCGACGATCCGCGCGGCGAGCGCCGGGCCGGGAAACGGCATGCGCCGGCTGATTTCCGCCGGCAGTCCGACCGCCTTGGCCACCACCCGCACTCCGTCCTTGCGCAGCGTCTTCAACGGCTCGAGCACCTGGTAACCGTAAGCCTTCTGGGGATCAATCCCAAGCTGGGCCAGGATATTGTGCTGGCGCTTGATGCCGGCGACGGTCTCCTCTATGTCCGTCAGGATCGTGCCATGGATCAGGAACTTCGCGCCGGTCTCCTTCACCAGCTTCCCGAAGACCTTGGAATAAAACGTGTCGGTGATCGCCTGCCGTTTCTTTTCCGGATCGGTCACGCCGCGCAGCGCCGCCAGGAACTCGGCGCGCGCGTCCACCCGCTGCACGGGAATTCCCAGCCCCTTGAAAATTTTCAGCACGCGCTCCGGCTCGCCTTCCCGCATTAACGCATTGTCAATGAAGAAGGTCTTTAGCTTGCGCCCCAGCGCGCGATGCCCCAGCACCGTGCAAACCGAGCTGTCCACCCCACCGCTAAGCGCATTGATCGCGATGCCGTCCTTCACTGTTGCCTGGATCTCCGCCACCTGCTGCGCTATGAATTTCCTGACGTTCATACGAGTCTCCTTTACTTTGCTTTGTCTCTTCGGCTCCGCGGGGACGGTTCGCCCTGCCGGGCCGCCGACAAGGCAACCCGTTCCCGCTGAGCCGCGCGCCAATCACACCGAAAACCGATCACGCACAACATGAAAAGGCTCGAAACGGCCAAACTCCTCCAAGCCGGCCAGCGACTGAATGACCGCTCTGGCGCCCGCCTCCTGCAACGCCGCAATCGGATTCAGCCCGCCCACCACCACCCCCCCCGTCCGCCCCGCGGC
>CAZMXS010000087.1:0-19470 GCA_964570325.1 uncultured Verrucomicrobiota bacterium
GGCAAAACCAGAACAGTTCGCTCGCGCACCGCGCGAGGGAACTGCTCTTTTTAGGTTCATTTACGAAATATTCGTGCGCGATTTTGGTCCCAATGGCACCCTGCGCGAGGTTGAATCCGGTCTCGACCGGATTCGCAAGCTGGGCATTGACGCGATCTGGTTGATGCCCATCCATCCGACGGGCGTCAAGAAACGGAAGGGCCCGCTGGGCAGCCCTTACGCGGTGCGCGATTTTCGCGCGATTGATCCGGCGCTGGGGACGGACGCCGATTTGCGGTCGCTGGTGTGGGCGGCGCACCGGCGCGGAATGAAGATTATGCTGGATCTGGTGCCGAACCATTGCGCGGCGGATCACCCCTACCTGCGACGGCATCCGGAATGGATTCGACGCGATGCGCGGGGCCGGCCCCAGCACCCGCATCCCGAATGGAATGATGTCTATGCTTTGAATTATGACCATGCCGGACTGCGGCGCGAGATGGAGTCCATCATCCGCTACTGGATCGAGCGGTTCGGCATTGATGGTTTTCGGGTGGACGCCGCTGACCGTGTTCCAAATGATTTCTGGAAACAAACGATCCGACGGCTGCGCCGCGATTACCCGAATCTGATCCTCATGGCCGAGGCCGAGAGCGCCTGGTGGCAGACGCTCGGTTTTGATTTGAGCTACGACGGCGACTTGCGGACGGCGATGTGGCGCGCCTTCTGCGAGGGGCAGAGCGCCGGCTTGATTGGGGCGCATTTGCGTCAGCGCGCGGGGAAGCATCAGGATGACCGGCATTTTCTACGCTTCACGGAAAACCACGATATTGGCCGTACCCGCGACATTTTCAAGCCGCCGGCCGATCGCGCGGCGGCGGCGTTGATCTTCGCGTTGCCCGGGGTTCCGCTGTTATATGCCGGCCAGGAAGCCGGCTTCACCGAGCGCCCGGATTTCTTCACTCGCCGTCCCTTGCCGTGGGCGCGCGCCATGCCCGGGGTCGGCGCGTTTTACCGTCGCCTCATCCGGTTGCGCCAAAGACATCCGTCGCTGATGCGCGGGCGCATGACCGTGCTCGACAACAGCCAGCCGGATGAAGTGGTCAGCTTTTTGCGGTGGACGCGCGCAGAAACGCTCCTGGTCGCCGTCAACATCCGCAATCGTCGCCTGCGGGTGAACATCATGCTGCCCGGCGGGAAAGCATGCCGGCTGAATATGCCGCCATACGCGGCGCGGGTTCAGGTTTGTGCTCCATAATGGCAGTCCCCGTGGCTCAAATAACAGGCTAACAACATACACCGTCCGCCATGCCGTCGCTTAACGCAAATGCGGATTTCAGGCGGTTGGCGCGCGCAATTTGATCGCATGACGCGGGACCGAAAGACGGGCATTCTTGCCCGACTCCTGTTGACGCCAAGGTCAGCCGGTGGCGGCGGCCTGGGGCGCGCAGAAGTCTGCGGCCAGCGGCTGGGGCGCTTGCAGCGGCAGCGGCCTCTGGATGTGGCCGGCCGGCGGGAGCCGGTTATAGAGATGGTGATGGCTGTGATAGATCGAACCGTCCGGCGCGAACAGGAGGCCGGCCGTGTCCCGGCCGTATTCTCCGCCGTAAAAGCGCCGCTGATACCAATCGAGGAACGGCAGCAGCTCCAAGTGAATGCCCAGCGACCGACACAGCTCGCGATCCGCCAGCATCCGCCGGCTTTGCGTTCCATTCGTGAAGCCAAAGCAACTCACGCGGAAACCCGCCTCCTTCAGGATGCCGGCCTTGCGGATAATATCCTCCGCGTCCGCCTGCTCCGGATGGTAGCTAACCCGGATGGCCGGCCGAGCCGGGTCGCGGTTCAACCAGTCCGGATTTACGCAGCCGATGAATGTCCGCACATCGAATCCCAGGCTGGTGATGATGGCGACCCGGTAGCGGGATGACAGTTCCTGGACAATCTCAATGAAATCACGATGCCGTCCGGGTTCGCCCCCTTGCAGCACCAGGGTGGTGTCCCCCGGGTCCAGCAGTCGGAAGAACTTGATCCATTCGCGGCCGGCAACTTCCGGGTAACTGGCCAGCGTCTCGGCGTGGAAACGGTTCACGCAGAACGAGCAGTTGAAGGCGCAACGAAACGTCAGAAAGACTCCGTAATATCCGGAGGCGCCGGACAGACTTTCGAGCGGACAGGCGTTGTTACTCATGGCCATCCCTCCCGGCCCGGGGAAGACAACCGGACCGGCGACCATCAAGCAGCGCGGGTGCCACAGGCGGTCGAACCTCCCGCGTTCCGCCTGCTTGTTATCCGCCAGCGTGACCTGGCCTTGAGCCGCGCATTATGAAAACTGCAACAACTCGTGCGGTGGAATCAGGGCGTCCGGAACTTCGTAACGGGCAAGTTTGATGGGCGGGGTAAAAATGCAGACCGGCCGCTGTTCCGGTATGCGCTCGCGCCAGCTCGCGGCGAGGTCGGCTGCCGGACAAACGGCGGAATAGCCGGGCAGCCACTGCTCGGGAATCACGTTCGCATCGGGGGGATGGGTGATGAAATCCAGCGCGGCCATACCGGGTATGGCCCACCCGGCCGGCAGCAGCGCGCCGTTGTACATGATCACGCCGTCCACCGCTTCCGTTGTCAGTCGCGACCAGATGCCGGAGATATCGTTAGGTTCACCCGCATACGTCGCCAGCGAATAGCCGGAGATTTTCAGAAAACTTAAAAAATCATCCCAAGCCAGTTCCGGATGCGTGCCGCCAGTGAAAACCATCAGCCGCCGTGCGCTTGCGGCGGTCCGTTCCGGCCGCGACGCCATTTCCGCCAGCAAGGGAACCAGCCGGACGTAACTTTCGATTTCACCGAGGTGCCGGATGGCCAATCCTGTGACCAGGTCGTCGCGCGGCGCGCCTGCCCGCACCCAGTCTTCCCACGCGAAGAGAAACTCCGCCACTTCCGCCGGATTCTCGGTGTCCGCAATCAGTTCGAGCAGTTCGCGATGCGACTGCAGGAATGGCAGGGCGACGGAACCGGACGCGGCCAGGGCCTGTGCCGGTTCCTGGCGCGCCTCGCAGATATCGCCGATCAGCCGCGCGGCGTCTTCGCGGATTCGCGCCAGCGGCGGCGGTGCGCCGGGGGCGGCGGCGCGGGGCGGCAACGACAACGCGCCGCGCTTGCTTCGGCCGCGGACTTCTTCCAAGGCGCTTTTGAGCGGCAGTACCCGGGCGCCCGCTTTCAGCGCCCCCCCTTCAGTGGCATCCCAGACGGGGATGCCGGCGGCCGCGATTCGCCGTTCGAACTCGCGCAGGTACAGGACCATGCTGATATCCGTTGTTACTGGCCGGCCATCGAACCCGGGCACCTGGGTGAGATTCTCGGGGGCGGGCGGGTGCAGGTGAAAATAGGGTACCGCCATGTGTCGGGGATGAAATCGGTCGCCGCTGTAGCCCAAATCGAATCCGATCAGGATGATGGGGTTGCCGCCCAGCAGGCGCGCGGTTTCAAAGGCGGCATGGCCGACGCACTGCCCGCTGTCGAGGATCGGCAACCCGCCGATCAGGCGCGCAATCGCCGCGTTGGAAGGGGTGTCGCGGCGGCCGACCAGCAGCGGGCCGGCGTAGTAGCGGAAAAGCGGCCAACTGCTCTGCGCCAGGCAGACCAGCGGCACCTTCGCGTAGAGTTCCCGCATGGGCGCGAAATAGAGCCAGATTTTCTCGCTGTCGTCGGTGGTCACGGCGAGGTCGGGCGTGATCCGGTTCTGTTCGAGGGTGGTGCAGGCGGCGTCGCACGCGACAATCACCACGTCCTGGCGGCGCGGGATCAGCGCGCGGATGTTACGGTCGAGCGAGGGGCCGGCGCCGACTACCACGACCGGCCGGCCGGCGGCCAGTCCGCGCAATTCGTCCACGCGCCGCTCCCCGGCGGCGCGCGGCAGATTCAGCAGCAGGTTGGCCATCACATGCCAACCGCGCGTGGCGCGGAGCGCGACCGAACTGAGCGTGCGGCGCGTCGTGTTCAGCAGTTCCGTCTGCAGGCGCTGACACAGCTCCGGCCGGGCGGCGGTCTCTCGATCCGTCAGCAGCAGGCCGATTTTGCCTTCCACGAAGAACATAAAGTCGGGCGCGAAAAAGTCGGCCAGGCTGACCGGCGGCGGATACGGAATAATGCGCACGCGCGGATCTGGCAACCAGGCCGCGGCGGTCGGTGCGCCGCGCAAACGCGCGAATTGGCCGGTTTCCTGTTCAGCCAGATAGAGTCGTTTCAGGCTGGGGCGCCGCTGGAAAATTTCGGCCACCGGCAGGGCCGGATCCAGCAGGCCCAACGCAGTCCGGCAGTCGGCCGGCAAGATCCCGGCGACCCCGCTGGCGGTGGCCCGGGCGGCGGCTCTGTTGTTTTCACCCATCGGGTTGCCATTCGGTTGGCGCGGCCATGCGGCCACGCGGGCTTGGGGAATATCGTTTCCATATTTGTCCCGTCCTTCGAGACTGGTGACAAGCAGTTTATTTGCCATTTGCGCTGTATCCCGGGTGTCGCAACTTGCATCGCGCCCGGGACGCCAGGCTCAAGGATCCCGGTCGGCCGCTCGCGTCGAGCGATATCATATTGATAGTCAATGTGATATGAATAATGGCATCCCGCCTGCTTAATAATGAACGCCATGAACATCCGCACAAGCATTCTCCTGCCGGCGCTGGCGATCAGTCTGCTGGCATCAATCGTCGCGGCGCAGAATCCGGCATCCGACGCGCCGGCCGGCGATCCGGCGCATACCCGTAAACCAGTTTATATGGGCGAGCGTCCGGCGCCGGCCCGGGACATGAGCCTGTGGCGCTCAATGGCGGCGCTGACAGTTGTGATTGGCGGATTGGTGGCCGTGAACTGGTGGTTGAAGAAGCGGGTGAACGGGGGCGTGGGACGGTTGCGCAACGGGCGCCGGATGCGGGTGCTTGAGCGGTTGGCGCTGGATCCGAAGCGGAGCCTGCTGCTGGTAAGCTTGGATGGCCGCGAACTGCTGCTGGGGGTGGGCGCAGACCAGATTACCGCGTTGGCCAACCGGCCGGCGCGCGCCGACAAGGCGGCGGGCGCGTGGGACTTGGGGCCGGAGCCGGATGCGGCGCCGGAGGAGGTTTTGCCATGATGCGTCGGAGCCGTATGCTGCGCGGCGCGCTGGTGGCGCTGATCCTGGCCATGGCGCCGGCGTCCGAGAGCGCGCACGCGCAAATGGATGAACCGGCGGCGACGAATGCCACGCTGGCGCCGCTGGGCCTGCGGGTGCAGATTGACCCGGGCGACTCGCCCCGCGAGTATTCGCAGTCCATCAAGATTCTGTTGCTGCTGACCGCCTTGAGTCTCGCGCCGTCGGCGATCATCATGACCACTTGCTTTACGCGCATCCTGATCGTGCTCGGCTTCCTGCGGCAGGCGCTGGGCACCCAGCAGACCCCGCCGGGGCAGATTCTGGCGGGCATCGCCTTGTTCCTGACGATTTTCATCATGGCGCCGGTCTGGCAACAAATCAACACGAAGGCCATTCAGCCCTATCTGGCCGAGCAGATCACCCAGCAGGAAGCGTGGGAACAAGGCGTGGCTCCATTGCGCGCATTCATGGAGAAACAGACCGGCGCGGAGGAGTTGGCGCTGTTTGTCGAATTGAGCGGCGCGCAGCGCAAGAACGCGCAGGAACCCATTCCGCTGGAGGTGCTGATTCCTTCCTACATGATCAGCGAGCTGAAGACCGCCTTCCAGCTTGGGTTCCTGATCTATCTGCCTTTCCTGGTGATTGACCTGGTGATCGCCGCTTCGTTGATGTCGCTGGGCATGATGATGCTGCCGCCGATGATGATTTCATTGCCGTTGAAACTGTTGTTTTTCGTGCTGGCTGACGGCTGGAACTTGATGATCCGAGGGCTGGTTTCCAGCTTCTCGGTGTAGCGGCCGCGGGAAGCGGCCTGGGGAGGAATACGCAATGTCGCAGGAAATGGCGCTCGATCTCGCGTACATGGTGATCTACACGGCGGCGAAAATCAGCGCCCCGATCCTGTTAAGCGCGATTATCGTCGGCGTGTTGGTCAATGTCATCCAGACCGTGACCTCGATCCGCGACATGACCCTTTCGTTTGTGCCGAAGGTGGTTGTTGCGGGTGTCGTGACGGCGTTGGCGCTGCCCTGGGTAATTAAAGTAATGGGCGGCTTCTTTGCGCAAATCTTCCAAATGTTCGGCTCGATCACGGCCTAGCATGAAAACAATCCCGGATATCCAGTTTTCCAGTTTCAGATTTCGGGTTTTGCCGACCGGGGGTTGACATGGAAATCACCTTCGGCTGCCTGCCACAAATCTTTCTGCTGGTGCTTTTTCGTGTTCTGGCGATCATGGGGCCGGCGCTGATATTTGGGCGGGCGGTGATTCCGCTCAAGGTCAGCGCCGGTTTGGGCTTTATGGTGGCGGTGGTCATGCTGCCGGCCGTCCCGCCGGCCTGGCATGCGGCCGCCGCCGGCATCCGGACCATGCCGGACCTCTTGTTCGCCGTGCTGAACGAAATCCTGCTGGGCGCGGCCGTCGCGCTGGTGATGAACCTGTGTATCGGCGTCTGCGTCATCGGCGGCGAGCTGGCGGGGTGGGGCACCTCGCTGTTGGTGGCGCAGAGCTTCGACCCCGTGCGCGGGGCCAACAACGCCATCCTGGCGCAGATCATCCAGATGGTGTTCATCGTCATTCTGCTGATCAGCAACGCGCACCTGGCCGTGCTGCGGATGATGGGCGCGAGTTTCGCCGCGGTGCCGCCGAGCCTGGACTGGTTGAATGGCGGGCTGATACAGAGCATTATTGGCGTCGGCAGCTTTATGTATGAGTGGGGCGTCCGGTTTGCCTTTCCCGTGCTGGCCGGCGTGCTGATCATTGACGCCTGCCTCGGACTGATCGCGCGGATGGCGCCGGAGTTCGACATCCTGTTTCTTTCGTTCCCGATCCGGCTGTTGAGCGGCATTGTGATTCTGGGTTTTATGATCCGTTACGGGGGCGATTTCTTTGCGCGGTTGATGGAAATGATGTTGCGATTTTGCGCACGGCTGCTGTCGGTTTAGCAGACCGGCCGCCGCCGCGGGGCGCGGGTGAAACATGGAAGGCAAGGACGGAAGGACTGAACGAGCGACGCTCAAGCGGCGCAATGAACAGCGCCGCAAGGGCAATCTCTGCGTATCGCAGGAGATTGTAACCGTGCTGGTGCTGCTGCTGGGATTGCTCGGCATCCGTTATGCTTTGCCCCACTTCATGGATCAGATCGGCTACCTGTACACCGAACTCCTGCGCATGCCTGTCGGCGGCCGGTGGGAGGCCGACACGGTGCAGCGCTGGTTCATCAATGGCAGCTTGTTTATTGCCGTGTTGATGGCCCCGATCTTTCTGCCCGCGATGGCCGCGACGATTATCGCCAACATGCTGCAGACCGGTCCCTTCTACAGCACCGAAACCCTGCACTGGAAATTCGGCGCGCTGAATCCCGTCAAGGGCTGCAAGCAATTGTTCTCGACCCAGGCGACCATCAGCATGATCTCCGCCTTCCTGAAGATCGGCCTGATCCTGTTGGTCGTTTATCTGCTGTTGCGCTCGCGTATAGCCGAGGTCGTCGGACTGGGGCGGATTCCCGTGGGCGACGCGGTCCCGTGGATGCTGCTGCTGATCTACCGCATTGCCTTGATCGTCACCTGCCTCTTCATCCTGATCGCCGCCGGAGACTGGTGCTTCCGCAAGTACCGCTACGAGCGCGATCTGATGATGACCAAAAAAGAGGTCGAGGACGAACGCAAGCAGCAGGAGCCCAGCCCGATCGTGAAGCGCAGCCAGATGCGGAAGATGCGCGAATTGACCATGCAGCGGATGATGGCGGCCGTGCCGAAGGCGACGGTGGTTGTGACCAACCCGACCCACGTGGCGGTGGCGCTGGAGTACGATCCGGCGGCGATGGGCGCGCCGCGCGTGACGGCCAAAGGGTTGCGGCTGGTGGCGGAGCGGATCAAGCGGATCGCGCGGGAGCATAACGTGCCGGTGATCGAGCGGCCGGAGGTTGCGCGCGACCTGTACAAGAACGTCAAGGTCGGGCGGGAGATCCCGGCGCGGTGGTACGGCGCGATTGCGGAGATCCTGGCGTACCTGTATCGCATCGGCGCGGGCCGCATCCGCGAGCAAGTGCAGGCGCGCGGCGCCGGCGCGGCGCCGGCAAGGATTTAAGTGGAGCAAGCGCACATGACGATGGGCACCATGCTGGGACACCGGATACGGCAGACGGATATCATCATGGCCGGCGTGCTGATGATGATTCTGGGCGTGTTGCTGATCCCCATTCCCGCCCCGTTGCTGGACATTATGCTGGCGCTGAGCATCGGCGCCTCGATCCTGGTTTTGATCTTTATTATCGAACTGCGCGAGCCGCTCGAGTTCTCCTCGTTTCCCTCCGTGCTGCTGCTGCTGACGCTCTTCCGGCTGGCGTTGAATGTCGCGACCACCCGCCTGATCCTGCTCAAAGGGTACGCCGGCCATGTCATCGCGGCCTTTGGCGACTTCGTCGTCGGCGGCAACTTCGTCGTCGGCATCGTGATCTTTTGCATCCTGATGGTGATCAACTTCATGGTTATCACCAAGGGCTCCGGCCGCATCGCCGAAGTGGCCGCGCGATTCACCCTGGATGCGATGCCCGGCAAGCAAATGAGCATTGACGCCGACCTGAACCAGGGGTTGATTGACGACAAGGAGGCGCGCGCCCGCCGCAAGAAGCTGGCCCAGGAGGCCGATTTCTACGGGGCGATGGACGGCGCCAGCAAATTTGTCCGCGGCGACGCGGTGGCCGGCCTGATCATCACGATCATCAACATCAGCGCCGGGTTCGCGATCGGCATGCTGCAGCGCGACATGACCGCCGGCGAGTCCGCCCGCCTGTATACGCTGCTGACCATCGGCGACGGCTTGGTGGCCAGCATCCCGGCGCTGATCATCTCCACCGCGGCCGGCATTTTGGTCACGCGGGCGGCGGCCGATGACGACCTCGGCACCCAGGTTGCCCGCCAGCTTTTCATCCAGCCCAAGCAGTTGTTGATCACGGGCGGGATTCTCTCGGCGATCGCGATTGTGCCGGGCCTGCCGTTCCTCCCGTTCATCGTCCTCGGCGGCTCGGTGACGGGCCTGGGGATGATGCTCCGGCGGCGCGGCGCGGGGCCGGCTGAGGCGGGCGCTCCGACCGCGGTTGGCGGCGCTAAAGGCGCCGCTCCGGGCGCGCCCGGCGTGACGAGCGGCGACGCCAAGGCGCCGGCGGCGCTGCCGTCCACCGCGGCCGGATTGAAAAATGTGCTGGCGGTTTCGCCGATGGACTTGGAGATTGGTTTTGGCCTCGTGCCCCTGGTGGACCGCAACCAGGGCGGCAAATTGATAGACCGGATCGGCATGGTGCGCACCCAGATTGCCGAGGAACTGGGCCTGGTGCTGCCGCCGGTCAACGTGCGCGACAACGTCAATCTGAAGAACACCGAATATTGCATCAAAGTGCGCGGGCTGGAAGTGGCGCGCGGCAGCGTACGGCCGGGCTCGCTGTTGGCGATTGACCCCAGCGGCGAGGTCAAACTGGAGGGCTACGTGCCGGTGCGCGAGCCGGCCTTCGGGTTCCAGGCGTATTGGATTCCTGAAGCCAAACGCGACCTGGCCGAATCCAAGGGCTTGACCGTGGTGGATTGCTCAAGCGTGATCACGACGCACTTGGCGGCGGTGGTCAAGCGTAATGCCGCGGATATCCTGACGCGGCAGGACGTGAACGATTTGATCGAACAGGTCAAGACGACGCACTCGGCCGTGGTCGCGGAGCTGACCCCGAACAAGATGGGGATCGGCGCCATCCACCGGGTGTTGCAGGGCCTGTTACGCGAGCGTGTCTCGATCCGCGACCTGGCGGTGATTCTCGAGACCCTGTCCGATAACGCCGGCCGCACGCAGGATGTCGCCTTGCTCGTGGAATTGTGCCGCCGAGCGCTCGGCGGCCATATTGTGCGCGAATACCTGATGCCCGACGGCGTGTTGAAGGCCATCGGCCTGCACCCCAACCTGGAATCCCTGATTCGCAAATCCATCCACAAGGAGGGCGGCGTCGGCGGCGCCCTGGCGCTCAGTCCGCCGCTGGTCCACGAGATCATCGCCGGGATTAAGACGGCGCTTGAAGCGGCGCGCCGCCGCGGCGTGGAACCGGTGCTGCTGTGCTCGCCCTCGATCCGGCCGCAAGTGCGCCAACTCGCCCAGCATGAATTTCGCGACACCGCCGTGCTCTCGTTTGCTGAAGTGCCCGACAGCGTGCAGGTGGACATGATCACCCTGATTCCGCTGCCGAAGGGCGCCGAAGCGGAGGCGGTGCTGGAGGCGTGATGCATAAATCATGAAAATCCGACGCTACAAGGGGCCGGCGCTCGATAAATTGTATGACACGATCCGCCAGGAGTTGGGGCCGGAGGCCGTCGTGGTTACCGCCGCGGCGCCGAAGACGAGCGGTTTGCTGGGGCTGATCGGTGGCGCGACGTACGAGCTGATCGCCGTGGCTGACGACCGCGCGGCCGATCGCCACCTGTTGACCGCCGCCGGCGGGGACGCGGAATTGCGCCGCCTCACGGCGCTCCAGGCGCGCCGGCTGGAGCAGTTGGAAACCTCTTTGCGCGACCTGCGTGGCGATCTCGCGCAGGCGGTCCGGCGCGGCGCCGACGGCGCCGGCGGTGTGCCCGAGTTTGCCGGCAATTGGGATCCCGAGTTTCTGCGGGCGGCGCGCGCGCAGGAACCGCGCCTGTTCGACGAGGGGCGGATCGCGGAGTGCCGCGCGGTGGTGCGCGGCTTGCTGCGTGTGGAGCCGGAGTTCCCGGTTGCGGCGGGCCGGCGCCCGCACATTGTGGTGCTGGCTGGGCCGACCGGGTCCGGAAAGACGACAACGTTGGCCAAGCTCGCGGCGCGCTGGAGCCTGGACCGCAAGCTCAAGGTTGGCCTGATTACTACCGACACTTTCCGGATCGCGGCCGTGGACCAAATCCGGGAATATGCCACCTTGCTGGGCCTCGACCTGCGGGTCGCCTTCTCGGCCGGCGAGGCGGCGCGCGCGGCGCAGTCGCTCGCGGATCGGGATGTGATCCTGGTTGATACCCCGGGGCGCAACCATTACGATCAGGCTGGATTGCTGGGGCTGCGGGGGGTTCTGCAGGGCATGGGCGCCGTGACGGTGCTGATGCTGGTGCCGGCCACGGCGGACCGGCGGAACGTGGCCGAGATTATGGAGAGTTTTGAAGTGCTGAATTTCAACTACCTCGTGATCACCAAGGTGGATGAGACACGCCATTACGAGTTGTTGACGGCGGCTGCCGCGCACAGCGCGTGTCCCGTGGCTTTCATCACGAATGGCCAGCGTGTGCCCCAGGACATTCGGCCGGCCGCGCTGGACGAACTGGTGGAAATGCTGGTTCCGGAGGAACCAATCTAGTGGAAGACCAGGCTTCCGAGTTGAGGAATGCGGCGTCGCGCACCGCCCCGCCGGGGGGAACCGATCCGCCGGTTGGCCGGCTGCGTTGCATTGCCGTCGGCAGCGGCAAGGGCGGGGTGGGGAAGACCATGTTGTCGGTTGGCCTGGCGCTTGGTTTGGCCCGCCGGCGTCACCGCGTTTTATTGTTGGACGCCGACCTCGGCCTGGCCAACGTAGATCTGCAGATCGGGATTGATCCGGCCTTCACCTTGCAGGATGTGCTCTTTGGCCACTGCGCGCTGGAGCAGGCCGTGGTCGAGCTTGAAAACGGTCCGGCGGTGCTGGCGGCCGCATCCGGCGCGCCTGAAATGGTGGATTTGGGCAACGCCCGCCGCCAGATGTTCGTGGATGAGCTGGTGCGGTTCGCCGCCCGCTATGATTTCCTGATTATTGACTCCGCCGCCGGCATCGGCAAAGGGGTGACCACCTTTCTGGCCGCCGCGCCCGAAGTGCTGGTGGTGGTCGCCAACGAGCCCACCTCGTTGATGGACGCCTACTCGCTGATCAAGGTGCTGCGGCAGGCGCCCAGTCCGCCGGAAATCATGCTGGTGGTGAACATGGTGCGCTCCCTGCAGGAAGGCGCGGCGCTGGCGGAGCGGCTCAACCTGATTACCCGCCGGTTTCTCGGCGCGGAGCTGCCGGTGGCCGGCGTCATCACCTACGACGGCGTGGTGGGCGACGCGATTCGCGCCCGGAAATCGGTTATGGATTTCGCGCCGAAGTCAGCCCCGGCGCAGTGCCTGGATGATCTCGCGCAGTTCATGGCCGGCGGTGCGATGCGGCTGCGGGCGCAGGGTCGGCTGCAAAAATCATTCTTCGATAAACTGACCGAGGTGGGCATGAACCCCGGCGGATTGGTGCAAAGCGGATGAGCGGCGTACTGGGACAACTTGCGGTGGGCGTGGGGGCGTTGATTTTCATCATCGCTCTGGCGCTGGCGCTGCTCAATGGCGTGCCCGTGCTGGTCGCCATCCTGCGCGCGGCGGTCGCCATGTGTTTAGGCACAATGATTACGGCAATTTTCTTTCGCTATTTTACCGGCATCTTGTATCGTTTTGTGTCAGATCGGTTGAAGGAGCAGGCTCCGCAAGCTCCACCAACGGCGGATAAAACGGCGCCAGGCAAGCCCGCTGGGCCGGAGCAGAAGCTGAAGTGAAGAAGGGGCCGGGTAATCAGTGGTCGGTAAGTATCATGGGCTGCGGATTGGCGAATACTGGCTACTGTTAACTGGCGAAGGCCCGGGATGAAAACTGACGAGCCCAAGCAGGCGGATGAGAAACCGGCGCTGCCGGCGATCTTGCCGAATGCCGAGTTATGGGCCGAATTCTGGCGTAACCGGCATTCCGATGTCGCCGTCTGCCGCTTGATGGAGGCGCTGATGCCATTTGCGCATCGCGTCCTGGAGCGGCTGGCCATCCACTTGCCTTCGCACGTGGCGGTCGAGGATTTGATGCAATCCGCCATGATCGGCCTGTACCAGGCAATCGAACACTTCGATCCGCGGCAGGGCCAGAATTTCGAGGCGTACGCGTATCGGCGGATTCGCGGCGCGATCCTGGATGAACTGCGCGCCGCCGACCGCATGTCGCGCTCCAGCCGCGCGCAGTTGCGCAAAGTTGAGCAGGTGATCCGCCAGTGGTTCCAGGACCACGGCCGGGCGCCGGATGAAAGCGAACTGGCCGTTGGCGTCGGATTGAGCGTGGCCGAGCTGGCGGATCTGCTGGATCGCGCCCAGCCGTGGCTGTCGCTCGACGAGATGGTGCTGGAAGGCGACAGCCGCAGCGTGCTCCTGAAAGAACTTATCGAGGATCCGCGCGCGGTCAAGCCGGACGAAGAAGCGCAAACGCGGGATATGCATCGCTTTCTACACAAAGCATTTCTGCGATTGACGGCGCGCGAACAGAAGATTCTCTATCTTTATTATTATGAGGATTTGCGGCTGAGCGAAATTGCGTCGCTTTATGGGTTGACGGAAGCGCGCATCTGCCAATTGCACGCGTTGGCGGTAGCCAAGCTCCGGGTGGCGCTCACCCGGGAGGGGAGGGGGTGAGCCGGTATGCCGGACAATATCGGCGGCGGCGAGATCCCGGTGCGCGGCGGCGATTATACCGCCGAACCGGTTTATCATGTTAAAGCCTTGGACCCGGACTCCAAGGATCGCAACCCGCATGAGCAATTTGAGGAGCAATTAAAGCGCAAGAAAGAGGAGAAGGAGGGCGCGGGCAGTTCCGAACTGCCGCCTGAAAAAACAGACGCGCCGGCCGGCATCGAGTCCATCAAGGATGATGTAATCCTCAGTCCCCGCGCCAAGCACATGCTTCGGCCCGCGGCGGCGGCTGGGGCGCCCGCCGTGGTTACGCCTGGCGCACCGTCGCTCCCCGTTCCGCCCAGTCCGCCAGCGGCTGAAGAAAAGCCGCCCACACCGCCGCCACATATTCATCTGATCGCGTGAGGCGGGATGGGGGGGCGTGAGCCGGGGATAGCGATCAGTTTAGCCGAAGCATGGGCGCAATGCCGATCCAGCCGGGTGCGGTGGCTCAAGCCGGCGATCCGTTACCAGTAATCCGTCACCGCTATTAATTTCTAAATGTAGTCCAGCAGGCTGGTGCCGAGCATGGCGCCGGTGATTTGCAGCGAGGCTTCGTAGGCGGTTTTCTTGTTGGTCAGGTCGGTGACGGCTTTGGCGACGTCCACCGATTCGAGGTCGTTGAGCGTATCCGCCACATCCAGTTCGCGCTGGGCCAGAATCTTGACCGCGATGTCCAACCGCTCTTCGCGCGCGCCAAAAACGGCCAGCATGTTCGTGATCTGGTCTATGGCCTGGGTACATTCCTCTAGGGAAAGTTGATTGAGCGAGTGCGTTCCCGAACCGGCGTCGGTAAAATCAACCGCGATGCCGGCGCGCGCATTGGCGAGGGACGTGGCCAGTTGAATCTGGTTCGGTCCGGTGACGATCGCGTAATATTTGGTATTGGCATCGAGGCCGGCCGGCAGCGTGCCGGTGCTCGAAAGCTGAACCAAAGAACCCGTCTTGTATATGCCCTGGAGCGTTAACGTGTCCGTCGCGGGGTCCGCGCTAAATTCCGCGGCTTGCACCAGATTCTCGCCGGCATAAAGCCGATCGCGGAGTTGGATCAGATTGTTGAAGATGTCGAGATCCTGCGACTGGAACGCCGCCAGCCCGCCGGCGGTGTCCGTGCCCGGGACGTTGACCGCAATGTAATTGCCACGACCGACCTCGACTTGCCGCACTTCGGCGTTGCCCTGATAGGTGATGGCGGTGATTAGCCCTTCCGCATTGCGGGTGACGGCATAGGGCGGCGTGTCAGTCCGCAGCCCGGCGAACAGGAAGCGGCCATCCTCGCTGGCGTTGCCCTGGTTGACCATTTCTTCCAGCAACTGGTTGACCTCGGCGCCCATGTCCTTACGATCAGCGGGCGAGGTGGTGCCGTTCCCGGCCGACACGGCGAGCTCGGATATGCGATGCAGAATATCGCTGACCTGCTGCAGCGCGTTGTCTGCCGCATTCAGGTCGGCTTTCAAGCCCTCGGCATTGCGGGTATATTGCTTGAGGCATGCCTCGTTTTGCTTGAGCAGGGCGATCAAGTCGTAGGCGCCCGGATCGTCCGATGGTTTGAGCACACGCTTGCCGCTCGAAATCTGTTCCTGCAAGTGGTAGATCCCGGAACGATTGTTCAGGATGTATCCCACCATCATGTTGGACATGGCCTGATTGCTGACGCGCATGTGGTTGCCCTCAAATGCTGTGTTTCGCTACCGGCAGTCAAGCAGGACGGATGCCGGGGCGGTGCGCGCGGCATGATTTTCTGATTGCGCCTGGCGATCGGCGAACTGGTCCTGTGGGCAACCTCCAGATGGCACGCGACTTACTCGTTGTTTCCAACCGCGATTGATGCGTCCGGTGGAAATCGCGGTGGGATTACGCCCTGATTGCCGATCATAAATTGATAATCCCGGGGCCCGCGCTCCGGCAATACCTGCCGCTTGGTCTATGGCACCCCGCCTGCTGTACCCGGCCTGAAAGGGATGGATCGCGGGAAACCCGAGAAGGAACAATCTATGAGTCTGCTGATTAAATGCTGCGAATGCCAGCGTATCCGTTTGAACAATGCTTGGATCCCGGAGCACGAGGTGCCGGTCGCGGACGCCTTGTTCTCACACGGCTATTGCCCGGAGTGTCTCGATAAGATGATGGCGCAAGTCGAGGCATGGGATCCGGCGCTGGACCTGAAGTTCGGGCGCCGCCCGCTTAATCTCGATCCAGTGCTTGGCGGATGAATACCAACAGCCGGTTGATGTCGAATGGCTTTTCGAGGAAGGCCTGCGCGGCCGGCATGGCGCGGCGATCAAACCCGTAGCCGCTCATCAACACGGCCTTCAGGTGCGGCTTGATCTTCCGCAGCTCCACAAGACATTCCCGGCCGTCCATGTCCGGCATGGCCATATCCAGGAGAACCAGCGCCACCTCGTCCCGGCGACGGCGGATGAGGCGTTGCGCTTCGGCGCCGCTCGATGCGGTGAAAACCCGGTACCCGTACTTGGAAAGGATGGCGGCAGTGCTTTTGAGGATTGGCGGTTCGTCATCCACCACAAGGATCGTTTCGTGCCCCCCCGGCGAGCGTTCCCGCCCGCCGCCTGCCGCGGGCATTGGGTGCCCTGGTGTCTCTTTCACGCACAGCGGCAGATAGATGGTGAAGGCGGCTCCGCCTTCCGGCCGATTGTGAGCGGTGACATACCCGTGGTGATGGCGCACGATGGCTTGCACCATGGATAGCCCAAGGCCCGTGCCGGCGCCACGGGATTTAGTGGTAAAAAAAGGCTCGAATATCCGCGGCAGCGCATTGACGTCAATGCCGGGGCCCGAATCCTCCACAACCACCCCGGCGTAGCGCCCGGGCCGCGCTTCGGGGATGGCCGGCGTCGTCGTTTCCCAGTCCACCGGCCCGGAACGGATCGTCAGCCAGCCACCGGCCGGCATGGCGTCGCGGGCATTCAGAATCAGGTTTAAAAGAATCTGCTCGAACTGTGTCGGATCGGTGCGCGCGATCAGCGGGTCGGGCGCCAGTTCCAGTTGGATCTGGATGTTTTTCGGCAGCGTGCGCCGGAACAACCGGCTCAAGTGCAGCAATTGGTCGTTGAGATCAATCGGCTGGCTATGACCGGTGGCCGGTCGGCTGACGGACAGTAATTGCCGCGCGATGTCCGCGGCGCGCATGATTTCCTGCTGGATGATCTCCAGATCCTCGTAGGTGCCATCCTGTTCCCGGCGGTCGAGCAGTAACAACTGAATGGATGAACGGATGCCGGTGAGGATGTTGTTGAAATCGTGCGCCAGGCCGCCGGCCAGCGCGCCGATGGTTTCCATTTTCTGGGTCTGCAGCAGACGCTCCTGGAACATCTTCCGGGCCACCATGCCGGCGGCGAAGCGGGCGGTGGTCCGCAGTCGGCGCAGTTGGACCGGCGGCCAGACCCGCTGCGCTTCCGGCGCGGCGAACGCCAGGCAGCCGAGCCAGTGCCGCCCGCTGAACAGGGGGACAACCGCCACCGCTGCCGCCCCGATCTGCCGCAATAATGTTCGACCGAATCGGTCGCCGGCGCGGCCGGAAGCCAATACAATTTTGCCGGCAGCCAGGCGCCGGGCCCAGCCGGCGCCCGGCCCGGACCAGTCCAGATACAGAGCCTCCGGGTCCCCCGGAGGTTCGCCGCCCCGGTTGAAACGCGCAATTCGGCGGGCGCCGGCCGCATCCGGGGTGTTCTCGAAGAGGTGCGCGGCGGCGAGGCCGGGCAGGGCGGTGAGCGGGGTCTCCAGCAGGTGCCGCATGGCCGCGCAGTGCCCGCAGGATCGCGGTCCGCAAAGCATCTGGTTGACACAGGTGGTAAGGGCCGCCTCGTAGCGCAACTGGCCGGCCAGTTCCTCTTCGTGGCAGTGCAGGCGGGTGATATCGGTCAGAATCACCAAGGCCGCCGGCGCGCGCCCGACGACGTTCGCCGCCGTCGGCAGGCAGACACACTGTAGCCAGCGGTGCGCGCCATCCGGATCGGCCAGTCCAATGACGGCATCGCGGACGGCGCGGCCTGAACGTACGGCGCGGCTCCAGGGCTGGCGGCCGGCAGACAGTGGCCGCCCGTTCCGATCCAGCGTCCGCAGGATGGTTTGGCGGATCGGATCCCGGCCGCGCCCGCCGGCCAGGCCCAGCAATCGCGCGGCGGCCGGGTTGGCCTGGAGCACACGCCCGCCGGCTTGGATAACGGCCAGCGGCAGAGGCTGGTGGCGCCCCTCGGCCAATCGGGCGGCCAACAGCATTTCAGGCGCGGCGGTGGGATTGGGCGGCTGCAACTGGCGGCGCTTTTTCATCGCGGCCCGGACCCCGCTCAAACAAAGGCGAGCAGAACCTCGGATTGCTTGGATTCTTCCTTGACCTGGTCCATGATCGCGGACATGTCGTCCACGTTGATTCCGAGCCGTTTCCAAACCCCGCGGAAAAACGCCGGCGCAACGGCATCGCCGCTGTCGCCGACCTTGACGAGATTACAAATGTAATTGGCCGCGTGCGTAAGCATGGCCAGGTCGCGTAATTCCTCATCCGCATTGTCCGGTTCATGATGCCAGCGGACGGTCTCAATGATCGCCGGCGCGAGGTTCCAGCGTTCGCCCAGCCAGGCGCCCACCTGGGCGTGGTCGGCGCCGATGGTCTCCAGCTCGATCTGGAAGAGCGGGACGTGCTGCTCGCGACAGAGCTGGATGGATTGCATGAACTCCGCGTGGAAGTAGGTCTCAAAGATGATCTTGCCGATGTCGTGGAGCAGGCCGGCCAGGTGGAGCAGATCTTTCTCAATCGTGCGCCCGAGATTTGCGCGACAGCGGTTGTAAAGGACGTTGACGGCGATGCCGGTCGAGATACAGTGCCGCCAGAATTCTTCGCGGTTGAAGTCCGACTGCTTGGCCTTGCTAAAAGTGGCGAAGACCGAGGTGGACATGGCGATGTTGTTGATCGCGTTCAGGCCCATCCGGGCGATGGCCAACTGGAGCGAAGTGATCGGGTCGCGCGCGCCGTAGAGCGCGGAATTGACCACTTTCAGGATGCGGGCCATCATCGAGGGGTCGTCCTGAATGATGCGCGAAATGCGGGCCACATCCGAGTGGGGATCGCGCATCGCTTTCTGCAGTTTCTCCATCACGACCGGCAGCGTCGGCAGATTCTTGACGGCCGACAGTTTTTTGAAGATGTCTTCTTTTGTCATCGGCATAGCCAGTTCTCCGGTCGCAACGCGGTCATTCAATCGCGAATGAGTTCAAAGTGCAAGGTTCAAAGTTCAACATCCGGTCAACTTTGAACGATCCCCGCTCCCGCATGTCCGATGATTCGGACGGCGATTTGGTCGAGTGGCACAATATCGCATGCGGCGCCCAGCTTGGCGGCCTCCGCCGGCATTCCATACACCACCGAGCTTTCGCGATCCTGCGCGAGCGTGTACGCGCCGGCCTGACGCATTTCCAGCAGGCCGGCCGCGCCGTCCGCGCCCATGCCGGTCAGGATTACGCCGATGGCGTTGGCGCCGGCGTACTTGGCGACGCTCTTGAACAGCACCTCCACGCTGGGGCGCTGATGATATACCAAGGGCCCGCTCTTGACCTGCACGTAGTAGCGCGCTCCACTGCGGCGCAGCAGCATGTGGTAATTGCCCGGCGCGATCAGGGCGACACCGGCGAGGACCGTGTCGTTGTCCTGCGCTTCGCGGACTTCGATTGCGCACAGGCTGTTCAGGCGTTCGGCGAAGGAGCGGGTGAAATGCTCCGGCATGTGCTGGACGATTACCGTCCCCGGCGCGTTGTGCGGAAAGCGCTCCAGCACGCGTTCGATGGCCTGGGTGCCGCCGGTCGAAGCCCCGATCGCCACCACCTTGTCCGTGGTTTGGCTCAAGGCCAGCCGCGTGGGTGGCGCCGCCGCGGCGGCCGCCGCGG
>CAZMXS010000088.1:0-16651 GCA_964570325.1 uncultured Verrucomicrobiota bacterium
GGTTAAGGGTGGGCTGGGGTCAAGTTGTGACTCCAGCGGAATCGGCGCGCGGAATGCGCCTGACCAATTGGGGGGGGGCATGGATGCTCCGCGCATGGCGTGGTTGACGGGAAGGAGTGGTGCCGTAGAATCGAGGCAATGCAAAACATCACACTCATTCAGGATTTGGCCATCATTATGATTGTAGCCGGCCTGGTGTCCGTTGTCTTCCAACGGCTGAAGCAACCGCTGGTGATCGGATACATCCTGGCCGGCATCATCATCGGGCCCCACACGCCGCCGTTCTCGTTCATCACCGATGAAGCCTCGATTCGGACGCTGGCCGATCTGGGTTTGATCTTCCTGATGTTCTCACTGGGATTGGAGTTCAACTTCCGGAAGCTGGGCCGGGTCGGGGCGCCGGCCGCAATCACCGCCACGCTGGATGTGGTCCTGATGGTGTGGCTCGGCTACACGGTCGGCCGTCTGCTGGGGTGGGGCCGGATGGAGAGCGTTTTCCTCGGGGCCATCATCTGCGATTCCTCCACGACCATCCTGGCCAAGACGGTGGGGGAACTGGGTTGGGGCCACCGAAAGTTTGCCCAACTGATGTTCGGCATGACCATCGTCGAAGATTTGCTGGCGATCGTGATTATTGCCTTGCTCAACGGGTTGAGTTTGAGCGGGACCATCCAAGCCGCCCCGCTGTTCGGATGCCTCGGCGAACTGGGCATATTCCTGGTGGCGCTGATTGTCATCGGCCTGCTGGCCGTGCCGCGCCTGCTGGGCGCGCTGGCGCGCTATCGGAACGACGAACTGTTGTTAATCACCGTTCTGGGCTTGTGTTTTGGCGTCTCGCTCCTGGCGGTGAAACTGGGATTCAGCCTGGCGCTGGGCGCGTTTCTCATGGGCGCTATCATGGCGGAGGCCCGCGTCATTGATCGGATCGAACGGTTGGTGGCGCCCTTGCGGTTTATGTTCAGCGCCGTGTTCTTTGTCACGGTGGGCCTGATGGTGCAGCCGGCGCTACTGGTCCAGCATTATTCGCCCATCCTGCTGCTGACGTTGATCGTGATTGCCGGCAAGCAGATCAATTGCACGCTGGGCGCCCTGCTGACCGGCAGCGACCCGGGCACGGCGTTTCGCGCCGGGTTGGGAATGGCCCAGATTGGCGAATTTGCCTACATCATCGCCGCCATGGGAATCTTCCTGGGGATGACGGATCAATATCTTTATCAAATCGCGGTTTCGGTCTCGCTGCTCACCACGGTGATCAATCCATATTTGCTGCGGGGGTCGGATCGGTTGGCGGCGTTCTTTCGGCCGGGGTTCAGTCCGCGTTTTTTCGCGGCGATTGCGGCGTACGACAACTGGCTCCAGCGCATCGGCCGCGAACGCCGGGGTAACGCTCTGGCTCGTGCCGTCCGACGTTCCATCTGGGTGGTGTTGATCAACGCGGCCCTGATTTGCGCCATATTCCTGATCGGCGCGCTGGTGGCGAATCAGAAAGCCATCTACCTCCCCGAATTTCATCTGTGGCCGGGCGCCGGCATGGTCCTGCTCTGGCTGGGTTGCGCGCTGGTTGCGCTGCCGCTGTATGTCTCGTGCCTGCGGAAAATTCAGGCGCTCGGCATGATCCTGTCCGAGATCTGTGTGCCGCCCGCGCTGGCCTCCAACTGGGCGCAGCGGCTGCGCCTGCTGATCGCGCACACCACGCTGCTACTCGGCATCCTGGGGCTGGGCCTGATGACCTTCGTTTTGAGCTCCACGCTGTTGTCCTCCTGGTATGAGCTATTGGGGCTGCTGGCGGTGCTGGCGCTGGTCATGTGGATTCGCTGGCGCAAGCTGATCGGCGTTTACGCCCGCGCGCAGTCGGACCTGCTGGACATGTTCGCCCGGGAGGCGCCGCAATCAGCGGACGTCGCCTGGCACGGGTTGCTGTCGGTTCACATGGAAACCGTCACCGTCGGCGCCGGCTCGCCCTCTGCCGGACAGCGGATCGGCGACCTGAAATTGCGCACGCGCACCGGGGCCAATGCCGTCAGCATCGAGCGGGCTGGGCAGACGCTGGTGAATCCCGGTCCCGGCGAGATGATCCTGCCCGGCGATCGTATTCTGCTCCTGGGCCGCCAGGAACAGATTGACCAGGCTATTCGGCTCTTCAGTTGAAGCGGTTCCCGCGCTACTCGCTCATCTCGTCGTAGAACTCGACAAACTCGTCGCGCCGCTCGCTCTCCCGGAGCTTGATGGCGTCGCGCGGGTGTTCGTTGAGCTGGCCCGTGATCGCGTAGGGAATGCTGTAGCCCCAGTCAATCTTCTGACGGAGCGGAAGGAAGACCTCCTGGACGCACTGGATGACCGGACGCTGATTAAACTTCGGGTTTTTGAGGAAGCCCAGCAGCAGTTCCATCGGGCAGTTGCCGGCGCCGCGTCCGAAGCCGCAGATCGTCGCATCAATCATCGTCGCGCCGTGGATGATCGCCGCGATGGTGTTGGCAAAGGCGAGTTGCAGGTTGTTGTGCGTGTGAATGCCGACCCGCTTGGTGCCGCGGGTGAGCTTATGGAAGCGATTCATCAGATCCTCGATCTGTTCCGAGTAGAGCGAACCGAAGCTGTCCACAATATACATGATGTCCACCGGGCTGGCGGCGATGACGTCGAGCGCGGTGTCCAGCTCAAACTCGGGGGCCGCCGAGATGGCCATCAGATTCAATGAAGTTTCATAGCCCTTGTTGTGTGCGTCCACCACCATGTCAATGGCGGTGGGGATTTGGTGGACGTAGCAGGCGACCCGGACCAGATCCACCACGCTCTCGCTCTTGGGCGGGATGTCCTCGCGATAATCGGTGCGTTCCGCGTCCGCCATGACGGCGATCTTGAGCGGCGTCTTGTTTTCACCGACGATCCGCCGCAGATCCTGTTCGTCGCAGTATTTCCATGGGCCGTACTTGGAGGTCGGGTTGATCTTTTTGGAGGCCTTGTAGCCGAACTCCATGTAATCCACGCCCGCCTCCACGCAGGTCTGATAAATGCGGCGAACGAAATCATCGTCGAAGCGATGGTCGTTCATCAGTCCGCCATCCCGGACGGTGCAATCCAGAACCTTGATTTCCGGCCGGTAGGTAACCCACTCGGCGCTTCGGAATTTCTGGCTGCCGCCCGCCGATTTTTCCCTGGACTTCACGCCGCTTTCCTCGACTTTTTCGCTCATGCCGATATCCGCCTTTCAAAGGGATTACTGGAATCGTAGCCCAACGCTCCCTGAACGTCCCCACTTGCTCAAGCAGGTGTGATTAAACGGCCGTGATATAACTACAGACACAGCCGGAATGCCAGAAAAATGCCGCTTCAGGGGAAGCGCGGAGGAGCGGGGGCATCCTGCCCGCTTGCATTATCAATCCATTCCATAATCCCGCCGCCGCATGGGGCGCAAGCGGCCCGGATTTCCCGTGGCGCGTGACAGGGCCGACGGCGGCTGTTATGCTGGACCCATGTTAACCGGAGGTTTGCCACAGTGAACATTCAAACCTGTTTGTTGCGGGCGCTGGTGATTGGCTGGTGTGCGGCCGCGATGGCGCACGGCGTTGAGATTGTGGCGTCCCCGCCGCAAGGCGTGTCGCTCTCGATTTATGACAGCGGCTTCGGCCTGGTCAGCGAGGTTCGCCGCGCCAACCTGCCCAAGGGCGAGAGCCGGTTGGCGGTCCAGTCCATCCCCGTGCGCACGGACCCCGACACCGTCTCGCTGAGCCCGTTGGGCGGGGCGCAACTGGAGATCATTGACCAGCGTTTTGAATATGACCTGGCGGGACTGGATCATCTGTTGGCGCGCGGTGTCGGCCGGACCGTGACGGTGTACAACGCCGCCGGCTCGGTGGGCGGCCAGCTGCTGGCTGTGCCGCCGGCCGAACCGGGAGGCCCGCCGGCACCGGTGGCGTTACGCGGCGCGGATGGTGTGCTCAATGTCATTCCGGATGTTGCGGATGTCACCCGGCTGGCCATGCCGGCCGTTGGCGTGGGGCTCTATACCCAGCCGACCCTGCTTTGGCGCGTGCTGGCCGGACAGGAGGGGCCGCAGAACTTCCGGCTCAATTATGCGGCAGGCGGGCTGCAATGGTTTGCCGCCTACGAGGCCATCATGGCGCCGGCGGCGGTTGAGGCCAGCCTCAGCGCGCGCGTCCGGCTGGTCAACGCGTCCGGCGGCGATTTCTCCGAGGCGCGGATCCGTCTGGTTGCCACCGACAAGGGTATTGTCCCTGGCGCCACGGATTCCGGCTCGGGCTCGGCGAGCGGCCAGCGGTATGCGTATGGGGATAACGCGCCGGCGCTGGATCGGGCCCGCCCGGGGATGTCCGCCCTGGCCCAGTTCGATTTGCCGCGCCCCGTTACCCTGCGTCACGGTGAAGCGCTCCATGTGCAACTGGGACTGGCCGACCGCCTGCCGGTCAGCCGCTTCTATGTCTATGATGGCGTGGTTTTCGATCGCTTCCAGCGCAACCGGCGCAATGACTGGAATTACGGGACCGAGTGCCATGGGCTGGTCGAGACGTACCTGCAATTCAGCAATTCGGCGCCGGCCGGTCTGGGGTTGGCGTTGCCCCCCGGTGTTTTCCGCCTGTATCTCCAGCAGGCGGACGGCACGGTGGATTTGGCCGGCCAGGATTTGTTGCGCGCGGTGCCGGTCGGCGGCCTGGCGGGTGTCAAACTGGGACCCGCGCGCGGCCTTTCCGGCGCCCGGGAGCGGACCGGCTACAGTGAAGTGGTGCCGCTGCACGAATACGAGGAAAGTTTCGAAATCCGCCTCGACAACCAAACCGCTGACCCGGCGGAGATCCGAGTGGTGGAGCATCTGTATCGCTGGCACGAGTATGAGATCGTCAAGTCGGACACCGAGTATGTGGCCACCGCGCCGCAGACAATCGAGTTCCGGGCCGAGGTCAAGCCGGGCGGCAAGCGCACGCTGCATTACACCGTCCGTTATCGCTGGTGAACCGGGAGTGCCGGCGGTGCCCTCGCTCCAACGCCATTCGCGGAATGTCCGGCCCATCGCGGCCGTGGCGGCGGGCGCGCTTTGGCTGTGCGGCGCGGCGTGGGCCCCGGCCGCGCCGCCCCTGCGCGAGGCGCAATTAACGGTCGGCCATGGCTGGGCGCTGGTCCGCGAACTGCGCAGCGTATCCATCATGGCCGGCGAACAAGAATTATTTTTTGAAGATATTCCCGCGGCTGCTGATCTATCCAGTTTCATAGCGCGGGCCCGGCACGTGCCGCTGCGCCTGCTGGATTGGGGGTGGGTGGACGCCACCCGCCATGCGCCGGCGGCCGTGGCGCTCGCGGTGGATGCCGCGGATACGCTCAACGCCACGCGGCAATCCGCAGCCGCGCTGCCGCCGGAACCGGCCGGGCCGTTGCGCGTCCGGATATCCAGTCCGCTTAACGTCGGGCGCGTTACCCTGGAGCTGTTGTACGTGGTGCCCGGTTTTGATTGGTCGGTCAGTTATCAATTGAGCGTGCGCGGCGACCAGGCGGAGGAAAACGAGCCGGTTTCCATTGATCTCACCGGCATGGCCCGCGTTTTCAATCCGACCGGCCGGGAGTATGTTGACGCGCTGGTGACGCTGGTCGGCGAGGTGGCGCGGCCCGGACCCCCGCCGCCCGCCGCCGATCCGGGCTTTCTTGAGTTGAACTTGGATAATCCGTTGTCGGATCTTTGGCTCGAAGTTCCCGTTCGCGCCGGCGCCGGTTACGCGTACCGCTTGCCTGGGCGCCAGCGGATCACGGCGCGCGCGCGGACCGGCGTGCTGTTTGCGCAGGTCGCGCGCCGCCCCGCCGAGCGCATCTACGTCATGCAATCCGAGCGTTTTCCCGTGGATTCCTCACGGCTCGGTTATCCTTTGTCCAAGGTTATCCAGTTTCGCAACACCACAGCCAACGGCCTCGGGCTGGCCCTGCCGCCCGGCGTCGTCCAGATTTTCGCGGGTGGCCAGCGGACCCACCTGCTGCAGCAGGGCTGGTTCAGTCACGCGCCCGCGGGGGGAACCATCCGCGTCGAGCTCGGACCGTCCGACGAGGTCCGCGCCCTGCGTCGTACGCGAAGCGTGAATCTGCGGGTGGATGGCGCGGTCGAATCTGATTTCCAGATTGTCATTCTCAACACCCGCGAACGCGCCGTGCGGCTGGAATTGGACGAGAATCCGCCGGTCGGACTGGAGTGGGAGGTGTTGCGCGCGAATCGCAACTACGAGTTACGTCAGCAGCGGTTGTTTTTCCGGACCGAAGTTGAGCCGCGCGCGCAGTTGGAGGTTGATTACCGGATTTTGATTCGCAAGCCGCGGCAGTAGCCGCGGGCCGGGGTTTGAGCGCAGACTTGCGAACCGCTTGCCCCATCCCAACTTCTTCCTTTTCTTCCGAGCGAGCCGCCCGTGTTCCCAACCGGAACGTGGGCCCCCCAGACGATTCAATGCGTCGCGGCGGATGCAGGGGGCGGTGGCGCGGACGGCTGGAACACCCGCTGCAATACATGACGCAGATGTTCCAGGGTGAAAGGCTTCTGGATGAACCCGGAAAGGCCGAGCCCCGTAAAACGCTCGGCAATATCCTGTTCGGTGTAGCCGCTGGCCAGGATGACCGGTATGTCGGCGCGGATTTTACGGATTTCCACGAACGCGGCCTCGCCGTTCAGATGCGGCATGGTCAGATCCAGGATCACGCCGGCCAAGTCGGCCGCGCGGGCGCGGAACGCCGCCACGCCTTCGCGTCCGTCGGCGGCGGTGAGCACCTCGAATCCGAGGCGTTCGAGCATCTTCTTGCCGGTGACGCGAACACTTTCCTCGTCGTCCACCAACAGGAGTCGGCCCTGGCCGCGCCACGCGCCGCTGGCGGGCGCCGGGTGCTCTGCCTCCGCTGCCGGCAGGTCGAGGGCGGGGAACAAGATCCGGAATGTGGTGCCGCATCCCGGCGCGCTATCCACTTCGATTCCGCCGCGGTGCGCGCGGACAATGCCCAAAACCGCGGCCAGGCCCAATCCGTGGCCGGCAAACTTGGTGGTGTAGAACGGGTCGAAGATCAGCCCCAGTTTGTCCGGCTCAATCCCGCAGCCGGTGTCCGCGACCTCAAGGACAACATAGATGCCGCCCGCCGGGCCGTCATCCATCCAGATGATCCGGCGGTTGGCCGGGTCGCGTTCGGTCACGCCCGTGGAGACCGCGATGGCCCCGCTGCGCTGGCCGATTGCTTCGCTGGCGTTGATCACCAGGTTCATGATGATCTGCCGCACTTGAGTCACATCGGCCTGGATGGCCGGCAGGTTGGCGGCGAAGTTGAAGCGCAGGATGGCGGTCTTGGAAATGGCCACCTGCAGCATGTGCGTCATCTCCTCGATGATTCGCCGCAGGTCCACCGGGCGCACCTCGAAGCGGCCCTTGCCGGAGTAGGCCAGCATTTGCCGCGCCAGATCGGCGGCCTGCCGCGTGGCCCGTTCGGCCGCGTGTATCTCCTCGCGGGCCGGCGCGGTTGGAGAGAGTTCGTCCAGCGCCAGGTTGAGATTGCCGAGGATGGCCGTCAGCAGGTTGTTGAAATCGTGGGCGATGCCGCCGGCGAGCACGCCAAGGCTCTCCATCTTCTGCGCCTGCAGCATCTGCCGTTCGAGATTCAGCCGTTCCTCCTCGGCGCGCTTGCGCGCGGAGATGTCGCGGCCAAAGCCGCAGACAACTTCCTCGCCCCCCCAACGCAGGAGGATGCATTTCATCTCCTTGGGTATCCGCCGGCCGTCCTTGGTGACATGCACCGTTTCCACCGGCTGCCGATCGCCGGCCTTAAGTTTCAGGAAGTATTCGTGAAAACGCGGGCCGTAATCCGGATCGAAATCCGCCACGCGCAGGCGCTGGACTTCTTCCAGCGAATAGCCCAGGCCGTGGGCCGCCGCCGCATTGGCGTATTGTACGGCGCCGTCCGGCCGCACGATATAGACTTCGTCGCTGGATTCCTCGATCATGAGCTGGTACTGCCGGAGTGTTTCTTCAACCTGCCGGCGCCGCGCAATGTCCCGGTTCAGCGCAGCGGTTCGCTGCCGCACCTTGGCTTGCAGCACCAGGTTGAATGCCAGCAGCGTCAACCCCACCGCGCCGGCGATCAGGAACGTCAGCCACAAATAGCGGAGCCGTCGCTCGCGGATCGCGGAGGTGCCGATCCACTGGCGCGCGATCGCGTCGTGCTCCTCCTCGGTGATTTCGGCGAATCCTTCTTCGACCAGCTTGAGCAATTTGCTGCGGCCTTTTTGGACCGCCCGATGAAACTCGCCGGTATAAAGCGTGAACGACTGCTGGAACCGCGCCGCCAGCCCTTGCTGGTTCAGATAGAAAAGCGCGGGCGGTTTGTCTATGGAAAACACCTGAAGCTCGCCGTCTGCCACTGCATGGATGATCGCTTCATAGCTGTTGTATTCCTTAAATCGGTGGAAGCCCTTGCTTTGCAGCACGCCGATGCAGGCGTCGCCCGCCTTGACGCCGACGACGGCGTTGGTCAGATCGCCAATTTCACCGATCGGCCCCAGATCCTGGTGGAAAAACAGCGGAACCTCGATCCGCGCGTAGGGTTTGGTGAAATCGTACAGCCGGGCCCGTTCCGAATTCAGGAAAATGGTGTCAATGACATCCGCCCGCCCCTCGCGCAGAAACTGCTGGGCTTTGCTCCAGTCCATTCCGAGCAGTGTAACCGATACGCCGGTTTTCTTTTCCCAAAGCCGCCACTCGTCGGGGAGCACCCCGCACAGGTTGCCGGACGTGTCGCGAAAGATATAAGGCGGATAATTGTCGTCGGCCACCACGGTGATGGCCGCGACGTCGTCGGTCGTTTCCGCGGCGCGCGCCGGCGCGGCGGCCGCGATGACGGCCAGGAGCGCGACGGCGCTGACTTTTCCAATGATTGGAAAAAGCGCCATGATTTTTTCCAATGCTTGGAAAATACGGCCCGCCGTTTGAAACCGCGCTCGCATGAAAGGGCAGTATAGCGGCCGCCGCGGCGGGGTAAACGCCAAACTCGTACGCTGAGGCCGTTGACCGGATGGCTCCGCGGGAGACTTGGTCTGTCGAGCCCCCTTTTTCAGGCAAGGCGACCTGTCTGCGGTGAGCCGCGCCCGCGAAAAAAAGAATCAAAGCCTTGCCAAATGACTTGCCTGGGGCGATAATCGAGCGGCAACGGGGGAAGACATTATGGTGGCGGGTATCGGGTCTGACCGGGTAGTCAAATTGCCGTTGAGCCGTCGCAACGGCCTTCCTTGATTCATTGTTTCGTCGTTTGTTTGCCGCAAAGGAATCATTCCATGAGGGAATTTACACTCGGCCTGATGGCCGCATTATGTCCCGTATGGGTTTGCGCCCAGCAGTTTCTCGCCGACTGGTCGCGGATCTGGGGCTCCGCCACTAACGATAGCGCCCGGGCCATGGTGCGCGACAGCGCTGGGAACCTCTACATCGCCGGCTACACCTACGGCGCCTTCGGCGGCCAGACCAACGCCGGGGACGCGGATCTCTGCCTGGTGAAATATACGGCGGCCGGATCGCAGGACTGGGTGCGCATTTGGGGCTCGACCCATCACGACGAAGGTTGTGCGGTTGCGCTCGACGCTACGACTAATATCTATGTGGCCGGCTTGATCGGCGGCGACTTTGAAATGCTGCCGGTTGCGGGCGGCAGCGATTTGGCGCTGTTTCGGTTTGGTCCGGGCGGTGTCCGGGACTGGGTGCGCATTTGGGGCTCGACCAACGACGATGCGGCGTACGCCCTGGCGCTCGACAGCCGCACCAACATCTACGTGGCCGGCTTTGCCGGCGGAGCGGTCGAAGGGCAACCGGCTTATGGCGGCACGGATATTTGCCTGACCAAGTTCGATCCGGACGCCGGCCTGCAATGGCTGCGGCTGCGCGGCGGGACCGGTGGTGATGAGCAGGGGGGCAAAGGTGTTGGGTTGGATGCCGGCACGAATATTTACGTTGCGGGCTACACCACCGGGCCATTCGATGCCGAGCCGTTCACTGGCGCGCGCGGCGGCTGTTTGGTCAAATTCAACGCTGGTGGGACGCAGGTCTGGACCCGGATCTTTGACGCCACCAACGCGGAGGCGGCGGGCGTGGATGTGGATCGGTTTGGCAATGTTTTTGTTACGGGCCACGCGACGGCGTTTGGCGGCGCGTCTGGGGTGGGGGGCGCCGACGCATTTCTGCTCAAGTATTGGCCCAACGGCATCTGCGGCAGCACTAGCCTGTGGGGCTCGACCGGCGACGACTACGGATATGCTGTCAAGGTATGCGGAGACCTTTATGTGGACGTCGCGGGTGCCGCCGCGTCCGGGGTGGCTTTTGACGGTGTGGCGGGTACGGGGGCGCTGTTTGTCACGCGCGCATACACCGCCGGCGGCGACCGTTGGTCGTTTCGTTGGGGCGCGAGCAACGCCGCCGCGCGCGCGGTGGGCAACGATGGCGCGAACGGCATATTCGCGGCCGGCGACACGATCGGCGGCTTTGCGGGGCAGTCCGCCGTCGGTTGGCAAGACGGATTCCTGTCGCGGTTGATTTGGCATGACGGCCAGCCGCCGTTCATCCTGACCGGGCCGATCGCCACCAACATCACCGCCTCCGCCGCCACGATTCGCTGGACCACGGACAAATTGAGCGACAGCCGGGTTCAATACGGTCCGAACTGGCATTCGTTCACCAATTACCGGCAGGACGCGGCGTGGGTTACCGACCACGAATTGCGCCTGACCAACCTGGTATCCAGTCACGGTTACAACTATCAGGTCCGCTCCACCGACATGGCGGGCAGCAACGTGACCAGCGCGGCGGCTTACTTTGTCACCCGCGACTCCCGCCCGCCATCGTATTTCGTCACCAGCATGGTGCGGGTGGTTTCCCTGGCCAATCTGGTTCCGCAATTCATGACCGGCATATCCAACGAACCGCGCCGGTTGGATTTCGAGATGAACGGCCGGCGCATCGGCACGGCCTACGACGCCCCGTACAGCCTGCCGCTGCTGCCGTTTTATCAGCGGCGCAACCTGTCCGATTATTATGGTTCCAACCTTGTTCAGTTGGTGGCGCACGCGGGCGATACCGCCACCACCTGTATAGTGAACTGGGATTTCTTCGAGAACTGCGATGACGGGCGGGTGGAGGTGACCATTTTCAGCCCGTGGAATCGCTGCGTGGTGCTGACGCCGACCAATGTGGCGCTTTCGACCAATATCCTTTTGGAGGCGCAAGCGCGCAAGAAAGAGTTTGTGGCGGACCCGATGATTCCCGGTTTGCCGCCGGGGCGATCCGGTTGGCACGAGGAATGGACGGACGTGGACGAAGTGCGGTTCTATGTGGACAACACGCGGGTGACCAACACGCTGTTACAGCGGCCAGCGGAATGGCTTTATTATTGCCGGTACGATGTGGTCGGATTGGCCACCGGTCGGCATGTTTTCGCGGCCGAGGCGCGCCTGACCAATGGCTGCGTGCGTCGCGTCACTCGCGCCTTCACGGTGGAGCCGCGCGCCGTCGAGTTGGAGTTCAGTCGCGCGATCACGCGGATCACCAATTATTTCCGGGTAGCGGTCAGTCTGCACAATGTCGGCAATTCGGATGTTCGGATTTCCCATTTCAATGATGTTCTGGTCGGCCTGCAACTGATGACCAATGTTCGGGCCAGTGTGACGGGCGCGACGGTCAGCGCGACCCATACGGCGCACTATGAGCCCAGCGGGCGTAAGATGAACCTCGGCGTGGAATTCACGCCCGCCGCGACGGTCGGGCCCGGCAAGAGCCTGGTCGTTGAATACGGCGCCGTGCCGATCCTTGACCCGCTGAACACCCACGTGGACCAGGCGTTCGGCGTCACGGGTTCCGTGCGCTATGTTTTCGGCGGCGCCACGAACACCGTTGAGATGAACACCGGCGCGGCGGCGGTGTGGAGCCCGGCGGATGGCACAACCGGCACGGTGGCCGCGGCGGTGCGCGCCGCCTCGACCAATTCCGACTATCTGATTGTCACCGGCCCGCACCAGCTATTCGCGCTCAACGAGAGCAATTCCGTGGACCGGCTGTTGCGGCATGCGGCGGAACTGGCCGCCCGGCGCCGGGGTGTGCTGGCGTATCAGAACGCCTATTGGGTGGTACCCACGATGCTGCGTCCGCCGCGCCAGGCCGTGGTGGCCAACTTCATTGACAACGCGGCGGCGGAGGTGATCCTGCCCGATTTCGAGGACGGCCTGATGCGCGCCTACAATATGAATGGACAGAAAATGGTGGATAGCGGCTCGACCTCCGGGCTCTGGCCGTTCGCGATTCCCTTCATTTGCGATTTGCGCGACGGCGACCGGGTGGCGGCCGGCAACTGGGTGCGGACCATCCCGTATAGCGCCGCGGCGCATGACCTCGCGGAAATTATCGTGGTGCGCGGCAACGCGCACACCAACCCGGGTTATGTCGCGTTCTACCAATATGATTCGAGTTCCAACCTGTTCTGGGTCACCACCACCAATGTTCCGTTCACGAGCGGTTGCGGGTTCCTGGCGGGGAATTACGACATGGATACGCCCGGCGGCGGGGTGACCGGGAGTGGGGATGAATTGCTCATTGCCTTCCCGACGACCGGGATCATTCGGATTTTCAGCCGTTTTCGCGTGGGCCTGTTTGCCTCCGCTTATGACCCGGGCGACCTGCTCGCCTCCGGCGACATCACCGGCTATTATTATGACGATATCGTGATCGGCGATATGGCCAGCGGCCAGATCATGATTTATTGTTCACCGATCGGCGCCGACGGATATGGGTATCGGACCGCCATCCCATACAGTTTGGAGCCGGGGGATCAACTGGCGGTCGCCAATGTCTGGGGCGATGCGCGCGCGGAAATTCTCATCGCCGACCAATCGGCCCATCGCGCGGTGGCGTATGCCTACTTCCCGCTAACCGCGGACTATCGGCAGGTCGGCGTCATGCGTGACGTGCTGTTTCAGAGTAATGATCTCTTTGTGGCGGGCAACAAATATGAGGATGGCTACGCCGAACTGGTTTTCCTGCGCCATGATGGCGGCAACATGGAGGTGTGCCCCTTCGGCAGCGGGGAAAGCATCGGCAACGCGCGGACGCTGGACCAACTGCTCAACCAGGGCGGGGCCTGGGCCAATCAGATGGCGACGAACTGGGTCAACGAAGGCTATCTCCTGATATTGGGCGAAACTTCCATCATCCCCGCATTTTCCGGCGCGTATACCTTGAGCGGCGAGCGCAACCGGGTGCGTGTGATGGATCGGGACTACGCACGGACGCGGTCCGACGAGCTGGATTACCCGAATCTGACCGTCGGCCGCATGATTGGCAACACGGCGGATGAGCTGCTGACGCCGGTGCTTAATTCGATCCAGCAGGCGGACGGCCGGTGGCGTTTCTACAATACCAATATTACGGTGGCGCTCTCGGGTTATGACAAGGGACCGGATGACGATTCGGACAATATTGATTTCTGGGGCAACAGCTCCGCCATCAACCACTTGCTGGCCGACCAGGGATTCCGCACGGCCCACTATGCCACTGACCGCGGCGTACCCCGGATCAATGAAACAAACTTCGCCGATTACATCTGCACGCGCGCTTTCTGTTACCTGGCCGGGCATGGGAACTGGAATGTCTGGGATGTGGTGGATTCCGACGATGTGCTCTTGCGTTACCAGGATTTGACGATCATTCGGCCGGTGATCTACGCCGACTCGTGTCTGACGGGCTATTATGTGCCGGGCACCTCGCTGGCGGAGGCTTTCCTGCAGAAGGGCGTGGCCGCCTACATCGGCAACACGGAGACGGCGGTTGAGTATAACCGGGTGTACACGCCCATCGAGCGTTTCATCCGGCGGATGGGCGGGGACAAGCCGATCGCCAAGGCGTTGCGCAACGCCAAGCAGGCCCAGTATGGCTCGGGCGGCAGTTCCACGCGGCCCTATCGGCGGTATGACTGCGCCATCTGCCATTTTTACGGGGATCCGAAGCTGAACTACATTTGGGAGGGCTATCCCACCCGGGGTGGGGCGGCCGCGCGCGCGGCGGACAGCGTTTCTTTCACGGGACCGGTGGCCTCGCTCCAGTTGACGCTGCCCGGCTACGAAGTGCTGCACACCAACGGCGTGGATTTCGTTACGATTCCCGGTGAAAGCGGCACAGGCGAGCCTGGCCGGCCCAATGTCCCGATTTACGGCGTGACGGTTTCCTTCCCGCCCCACTACACGGTGCGGGACATCAATCTGCAGTACCGCGGCGGGATCAACTCCAGCACCGGCCTGGTCATTCCGGCTTGCGTCCCTGCAATCGCCGGCCGGCGCGCGCCGGCGGCGACCTGCGGAGCCGACGACCCATGGTGGCCGCAGTCCGATTACGAGTGGCTCGTCGCCCGCAATCCCGACGACAGTACGACGCTGGAAATGACGCTGTTCCCCTTCTATTACAACTCCAACACCACCGCCGCGACGTACTACTCGAATTACATATTCTTTATCGAGTACGTGTACACCCCGATTCGGATCGCCAATCTGTTCATGGAGCGCTCGCGCTATGATGTCGGCGGCGCGATGCGCGCTGAACTCTGGGTTTACAACACGAACGACATCGGATGCGATGTGGTGCTGGCGGCTGCGATCTTGTCCAATGGCGCGGCGCTGGCGGAGAGCCTGCCGCTGCGCGTGCTGGACGACCTGGCCGGGATCGCCTGCTGCGCCATTGAGTGGGATAGCGCGGCGCATGGCGCGGGCGAGTACACGTTGGAGGTGGAACTGATGGACCTCAACGGCGCGGTCTACGACCGCGCGAGCCTGCCGTTCACAATCGGCGAGGTCAGCGGCTTGGTGACGAACCTGGCGATTGCGCCGAAAACTTTCTACCAGGGCGACTGTGTGGGGATCACGGCCGGGTTCGAGAATGACGGCGACCTGAACTTGAGCGGGATCCTCTACATCCAGGTGCTCAATGACGACGGTTCGCTGATCGAGCAGTTCCAGCAGGACTTCTCCAATTTGGTTGCCGGCGGCTCGACGACGCTGGGCGTGACGTGGACCAACGCGGGCATCCCGCGCGGCAACTGCCGGATCGTGGCGTTCGCGCAATATAACGGCGACACCACGCCGCTGCGGGACCAAAGCGTGCCGCCGGCGGATCTGATGTTCGTCGGCACGAACAGCGTGGTGGGAACGCCGGCCGGCCCGGTGATTCGCTGGCCGAGCGTCGGGGGGCGGACCTACACGGTGATGGCGCTCACGAACCTGGTGTTGTCGCAGGGCGCGCCGCTGGCGACGGGTCTGCCGGCCGCGCCGCCATACAACGCGGTGACCGACGCGGTCGAGCGGGCGACAACCGTGTATAAGGTGATTGAAAGCTGGTAGGGGAGAATCATAACCGCGGATTTCGCGGATCGCACGGATGGTGAGGGCTGTCGGGGCGCAACTGGCTGCGTCCCAGAATGGGGATCGAGTATCTGCCGGCGCCGGGCTCCGGCGGACAAGCGCTTGACCCCTGCAAAAGACCGAAGGCTGGGATTGAGGCAACCAAGGAGCGAACCATGAGAAAATTAACGGTAATCAGCGTGACGGTGTGGTGTGTGTTAGGGTGCTGGCGGGCGCCGGCGCAAACGATCACGAACCTGATTAATTACCAGGGCAAACTGGTTTCCGGAACCAACCTGGTCAACGGCTTGGTGCCAATGACCTTTCGGCTCTACAACATGCCGGTCGGCGGGGCGATGTCTTTCTGCACCGACACGGGCATGGTGCCGGTGGTGGATGGCCTGTACTCAACGTTTATTGGCGACAACGTGGTCCAGGGCAGCTTCGATAACGCGTTGATGCAGACCCAGGTTTGGATCGAGGTGGCGATTGACGGCACGAACATTCTGGCGCCGCGCGAGCAACTGGTGACCGTCGCTTTTTCGCGCTTCGCCGGCGGGCTGACGGCGGGCGCGCTGCAGTCGCACATGATTGCCGACAACCAGATCTATGGTTTTCATATGGTCAATGGCGCAATTACCGGCCCGCAGTTGGCGAACTTCGCCGTATCCAACTCGCACTTGGCCTTCAATGCGGTCTCCACGTCGGTCATCGCGGACGGCAACGTGACGGGGGCCAAGATCCAGAACGGAGCCATTACATCGGACAAGGTGGCCACAAACACTTTTTGGCAGACGCGCGGTAACGCCGGCACGACGCCGGGCGCCCACTTCGTCGGGACGACGGACAACCAGCCGCTGGACCTTTACGCCAACAGCCAGCGGGTGTTCCGCTTGTCGGGCGAATACACGTCGCCAAACATCATCGGCGGCCAGTCGGGCAACCTGGTTAATCCGCTCGCGGTGGGCGGCACGATTAGCGGCGGCGGCGGGTAGTTCGGGCAGGATCCCAACCGTGTGAGCGACAATTACGGGTTTGTCGGCGGCGGTGTGGGTAATGTGGCGGGCAATGAGGCGGGTAGCGTCTTCGATGCGGAATATGCAGTGGTGGTGGCCGGTTCGAACAACGCGGCCGCCGGGACGGCCAGTTTTATTGGCGGCGGGCAACGGAACCGGATTTCGGCCCAGGCAACCAACACGGTGGTGGTGGGTGGCCGGGCGAATGAGATCGGATTCGGCGCCTTTGATTCGGTGATCGGCGGCGGCTATC
>CAZMXS010000089.1:0-16356 GCA_964570325.1 uncultured Verrucomicrobiota bacterium
TCGGCTGCTGGGGTCAGGTCAAAATCGGCTGCTGGGGTCAGGTCTATATAACCATACAAATGGATTGGCGGGAGGATGGGGTTTCAAACGGGCATGGCAAGGCCGCTGAGAATCCATCTGGAGGGCGGGTGATCTTTCCGGCCGATGGGGCGTAAACGGCGCATGGAAAAGGACCGGTGGCTGCGCGCCCGACATCAGGCGGTGGAGACTTGTATAAAAATATAGACCTGACCCCTCAAGATTCTGATCCGCCTGGATACGGTTACGAGATCATAAGACGTGTACCGATAGATCTTTCCTATGGGTTTACTCCCGCGTCCTCCACAGGGCCTCGATCGGAATGGCCCACAGGCAATCTCCAAACGGAACGATGGTGTCGCCCGCGTACAGAACAACGCCTTGTACGAACCGTGCTTTCAGATGGTGCGCGAGTTCCTTGAGACCTTCGAAATCGTCGGAGCGCACCGTCGAGGAGGCTTTCACCTCCAACCCGGCAAGTCGGCCGTCTGCCGCCTCGATAATGAAGTCCACCTCTGTTCCGGTAGCCGTTCTGAAGTGCCAGGCTGTGACCGGCGTATCCGACCATGACGCCTGTTTAAGTAGTTCGGCTAGAACGAAGTTTTCAAACAGAGGGCCTTTCTGCGGCGAGCTGTCCTGGTAGGTCAACTGGTTGACGCCGCTCAGATAGGCCCCGAGTCCTGAATCACACAGGTAGAGCTTGGACGCCTTGACGAGGCGTTTGCCGTGATTGGCGGACCATGCGGGAATAGTGCGTACTAGGAATGTAGTTTCCAGAAGCGTGAGGTATCGCTTCAAGGTGCTGTGCGGTATGCCGATAGCGCGGGATATGTCTGCCATGTTCAACAGTCCGCCGATCCGGGCGGCCAGGATGGAGAGAAGGCGCGGCATGTCAGACAACCCTTCGATGTGCGCAAGGTCTCTTACGTCGCGCTGAAGAATGGATGTCAGGTAGGAGCCAAACCAAGCGCGGCGTCTTTCTGCATCCTTGCGTCCGACGGCTTCGGGAAAGCCGCCACGGAGCACCTTCTGTCCAATGTCGTTCTTCCGAGAGGTTATTTGTCCTGCGCGGAATGGTGTCGATTTGAACAAACGAGATATGAAGTTCTCCTGCACGCCTTCCAATTCGCCTTGCGACAGGGGCCACAGGGAAACGATCTCCATGCGGCCGGCAAGGGATTCAGAGACTTTCGGAAGCAGGAGGATGTTGGCGGAGCCGGTCAGGAGAAAGCGGCCGGGTTTACGGTCCCGGTCAACGCTTGCCTTAATGGCCGGGAATAGCGCCGGGGCCTTCTGGACCTCGTCAATAACAGCCGTGCCCAGACCTTGCAGGAATCCTGCCGGATCATGAGTGGCCGCCGCGAGCACAGCTGCGTCGTCGAGCGTCAGATAAGTGGCTGACGGCACGTCCTGAGCGATCTTCTGGGCCAAGGTGGTCTTACCGGTCTGTCGGGCACCGTTCAGAAAGACAACGGGGGTGTCCTTCAAGGCTGTCTTGATATGTTGCTCGATATTTCTCTGGTACATGGCGACAATCTCGCCATTACGTGGTGAAATTGCAAGCTCTTTGTCCGGTAACGGGCTGGGCCGGGAATCTGCGCGGGACGCTTGGGACGCCGATTTCAGACTCTTTTATGGCTAATGGGGTCAGGTCTATATAACCATACAAATGGATTGGCGGGAGGGTGTGGTTTCATACGGGCATGGCAAGGCCGCTGAGAATCGATGTGGAGGGCGGGTGATCTTTCCGGCTGATGGGGCGTAAACGGCGCATGGAAAAGGACCGGTGGCGGCGCGCTCGACATCGGGTGGTGGAGACTTGTCTAAAAATATAGACCTGACCCCTCAAGATTCCCCTCAAGATTATCGTGCCTGGTTCAGTTCTTTATGCGTGTTTGCGCCCGTCCGGTACGTTGGTGAATGGGCCGAACAAGATGGTCTGTTGAAAAAGCATAACCAGTGGATTCTGCGTGATCATGGGTTGGCAGAGAGGGCCGGGAATATGAATGCCAAGCGACTGTCGGATTACCGCGGAACGGGCTGGGTTACATGGTGAAGCGGGCGACCTGGCGTTGAAGTTCTGCCGCCGCCGCGCGCAGATCCTGCACGGCCGCGACGATTTGGGCCAGGCCGGCCGTCGTCTGAACGGCTTTATCACTGATCTGGCCCATAGCCTGGCTGATCTCGGCGGCGCCTTGGGACTGCTCGCGCATGCCGTTGTTGACCTGTTCAAAACGCGGCCCCATGGCTTGGACTTGGGCAATCGTGGCTCCGAGCCGGTTGCCGGTTTCACCGGCGACCTGCGTTCCGGATTTGACTTCGCGCACAAAAATATCCATTTCGCGGACGCCGGCATCCACGGCCTCCTGCATGTCGCGGATGATACGTTCGATATCCAGCGTTGCGATTGCTGTTTGATCGGCCAGCCGGCGGATTTCCCGCGCCACGACGGCGAAGCCCACGCCATACGCGCCCGCTTTTTCCGCCTCAATGGCCGCGTTGAGCGAGAGCAGGTTGGTCTGGTCCGCCACCTTGGTGATGGTCGTGATAACGGAATTGATGCTGGTGGCCTTGCTGTTGATGGCGGACAGACGCTGCGAAATTCCGCTGGTGGCCTGGAGCAGCCGTTCCATGGTGCTGGCCAACTGCTTCAGGCTTGCCTGTCCCGCGTCGGCATGGGCCGCCGTGGAGGCGGACATTTCTCGCACATTCTGCATCGTGTTCGCCAGTTCGTGCGCTGTGGCGGATATTTGATGCACCGACGCGGCCACCTCCGCGGTGGTCGTCTTGTTCGCCTGCACCGTCTCCTCCTGCTCCCGGCAGATGTTCGTGATCCGGCTGGCGGCCTGTTCCAGCATGTCCGCCGATTGCCGGATCAAGCGGGTCTGATCCTGCAGGCTGGCGGTCATGCGCCCGAAGGCCTGGCCCAGGACGCCGATCTCGTCACGGCGCGCGGCGCCGGCCCAATCGGTTTGCAGGTTGCCGGCGGCCACGCGCTCGGCCGACCGGGTCAGCGCCGCGAGCGGGCGGGAGACGAGGCGCCGGGTCAGCGCCATGATGATCATGATCACCACCGCCCCAACCACGGCCATGCACGTCAGCAGGCGTCGGAACTTGAAGGTTACCGCGGAGATGACTTCATCATAGTCGCGGCAACTGACTATATACCACGAGTGCAGGACATTAAAACGTTCGGAGGAAAATCGCGCCACGGTGTAGACTTTGCGTTTACCCTCGAACGTCAGGTCAAACTCGGTTTGCCCTGCGCGTACCCGTTCCATGATTGGCGCCACGAGTTGGCCGGCGTCAGCCTGCAAAATCCATTCCTTGCGGGGGTGGGAAATGATCAGCCCGCGTTCATCCAGCATGACCAGGTAGCCGGTTTGGCCGATGCGGGCCTCGTTCAGGAAAAAGTCCGTGAAATAATCCATGCGCGGAGCCACGATCAGCGCGCCCAGCAGCCGGTCCGCATCCCGGATGGGCGCCGCTACCACGAAGATCGGATTGCCGCGCAGGATGCTGGGATAAACCTCGCTGATGAAATATTCGCTGCCGCCGAAGACCTTCTGGATGTAGCTGTATTGCGGCCCGCATTTGCCGATGGTTTTTCCGTCCACGGTATCCATGACAAAATTGCCGTTCCCGATCTTCCGTGTGCCGTTGGTCAGGTCCAAGGTCAGGGTTTGGTTGGCCGGCAGGTGGATCGCCACGGGAATGTTTTCGCAGTAGGGCAGGATGCCGTGCATGGTGGACAGGTAGGCCTGAGCGGCCCGCCGTGTTTCGGGATCGAGCGGCTGGCGGCAGAGGGCCTGAACGCGGGGGTCGAGGGCGATGGTTTGCGCCAGCCGGATTTGCGCGTCAATCCACTGGATCAGCGCTTGATTGGTTTTGTCGGCGATGATGCCGGCCATCTCCAGGTGTTGCTCGATGGCATGCGCGCGCTCGCGCACATATAACAGCAGGCCCAATCCGCCCAGGAGCAAGATAATGGCCGGCAGCACCCACAACAGGTATTGCGTGGCGATGCTGCGCAGGCAGGAGATCTTCCAGGCGCCATGCGGTTGATGAGCCTGATTGTTCATCACGATTGCCTGAAACTTCAACAAAACTGGCGGGATTGTCAAGCGGGGGTCGGATTAAAAAAGGCGCATCTCCTCCGCCGCGCGCAGGAGGTCGTCCCGGAACCGGGGATGGGCGATGCTGACAATGCCCAGCGCCCGCTCGCGGGACGAAAGCCCTTTCAGGTTGACCATGCCGTACTCCGTGGCCAGGTAATGCACGTCCATGCGCGGCGTGGTCACCATTGCGCCCGCGGCCAGGCGCGGCACGACCCGCGAAATCTCTCCGTTTTTTGCGGTCGAATAAAACGCCAGGATGGCCTTGCCGCCGCGCGACTGGTAGGCGCCTCGAACAAAATCCAGTTGCCCACCTGTCCCGCTGACCTGCGCGCCTTCCAGCGATTCCGCGTTACACTGGCCCGTCAGATCCACTTCGAGGATGGAATTGACGGCGATCATGTTGTCGTTACGGGCAATAACCGCCGGATCCATTACGTATTCCGAGCACAGGCTCTCCATGCTCGGATTGTCGTTCAGGAATTCAAACGTATCGCGCGTCCCGTAAGCCAACGAAAAGACATGCTTGCGTGGATGAAAATTCTTCCGGCGGCCGTTGGCCACCCCGGCCCGGATCAACTCCACTGTGCCTGGGCCCAGCAGTTCGGTGTGGATGCCCAAGTCTTTGTGGTTCATCAAGCTGCCGGCCACGGCGTTCGGCAGGTTGCCGATGCCCAGTTGGAGAGTGGCGCCGTCAGGAATCTGCTCCGCAATCAGGCGTCCGATCGGCGCATCCTCCGGGCGTGGCGGTGAGATGTCCCACTCGAGGAGTGGGGCATGATTTTCCACGATGGCGGTGGCCTCGGAAACATGCACGAAGGTGTCGCCGAACACCCGCGGCAGGTGAACATTGACTTCCAGCAGCAGGCGGCGGCAGTGGCGCGCCGCCACGGACATGAAGCCGGCGTTGCCAAAACTGCAGAACCCCGCCCGATCCATCGGCGAAACGGTGGAAACGACCACGTCTACGCGCATATTTTCCCGCAGCAGGCGCGGCACCTGGTGAAAATAGCTGGGCACATAGTGAATGAGCCCGACCTTCACACCGTTGCGGATTGCACGGCTGACGAACCAGGCATTGGGTTGCACGCAGTCGCAGACGCCCACATCGAACAACGTGCGCGCCAGGTGTTCCTGCGGATTGAAGCTGTAGACCTTGATATCGCGCAATTCACCCGCCCGCGCCCGTCTCGCGATTGCTTCCAGCAGCGCCGGCGGTTCCGCGATGTTCGTGGCCACGACGATCGTATCGCCGGTCTGCACCAAGGCGGCCGCCTCTTCCGGCGAACGCCGGCGCTCCGCATAGATGGCATTGATATCCATAGTCCGTTTTCAGATTGGGCGGATGGGCGACGAGCAGGGCTCGTCCCCGGCGGTCGTCAGCGCCATCAGACCGCCAGCAACCATAATCAGCTCGATTATTATGTTTCTATCCCTTCAGGCTCGGGTTGTTGGCCGGCACGAATTGATTTCATACGGACCAGATTCCGATACCAGAACGGGATTCCCGGTTCAAGCCTTGACGCGCGTGATTCCGCGTAATCGGGTTGATCGCGACGGGCGGGTGAATCCTTGCGTCCGCGTCCGATTGTCATTCCGAGGCGAACGGCGGTGTCGGAGTCAAGGAATCTCAAACTGGGGGGGGCAAAACGAGATTTCTTGGCGCACGCAGTCAGGTGCCGCAGCCTCAAGATAACAGACAAACGGGAAACGTTCGCGCGTCCGGTAGCCTTGGACGGCTGTTCGTACAGCACGCAGTCAATCCACATGCGCGCAGTCAGGCCACGGTTGACCCGCGCGAAATCAATTCGGAGGCGACCGGGATTTGTTCGGGGCGGCGGTGGTTATGCTGAATGATGTTCAGCAAAAGGTCTACCGCGCGCGCGCCGACGTCGAACAGGTTCGGCCGCACGGTGGTGATCGGCGGCGCGCAATAGCGCGCGGCCTCCAAGTCGTCGTAGCCGGCGACCGCGACATCCTGCGGCACGCGCAGCCCGGCATCCCGGATTGCGTGGACCGCGCCGATCGCCATTAAATCGTTCGCGCAATAGATCGCCGTCGGCCGGTCGTCGCGCGCGATCAGCTTGCGGGTTTCCTGGTAGGCGGGCTCCTCGCGCCAGTAGGCGGGGGCACAGATAGACGGGTCAACCGGCAGGCCGGCGGCGCGCATGGCTGCGTGGAAGCCGGTCTTGCGTTGCATGCCGTCCTCAGAGGAAAGATCGCCCATCAGCATCCCGATCCGGCGATGCCCGAGCCCCGCGAGATGATTGATGGCCAGCGCCACTGACTGCAACTGGTCCACTCCGACCGCGTTGACCAGCGGAGAATCGAGGAACTTGTTGACGAAGACGAACGGCAGTTTGCGCGATTGCAGCGCGAGCACTTCGTCCGGCACCGCCGGATAGTAGATGACATTGTAAACGATGACTCCGTCCACCAGCCAGTTCTGGGCGACATGCTCGAACGAGAGCGCCTCGCGCGTCCACGTGTTGGTGGGGAAAAGCATCAGCGCGTAGTCGCGCCGCGAGCAACTCTCTGCGACGCTTTGCACGATCGGCTGGGTATAGGGCTCCAATTGCGGCGTGATCAGCGCGATCACCTGTGTTTTCTGCCGGGCGAGTCCACGGGCCAGTCGGTTTGGCTGATAATCCATCCGCTCCAGAGCCGCCAAGACCCGCTGCCGTGTGACCTCGCTGATCCGCTCATCGTTGTGAATGACCCGCGACACCGTCGTGTGCGTCACTCCAGCCGAACGGGCCACATCCTTGATCGTTACGCGTTTACTCATTGTTACACCACTATTTTATGCACACGCTCATCTATTTGTAAGAAATGCCAATAAAAATGCAATAAAAAAAAGTCAAAAACGGTATTGACATCACTAAAACTGTTAATAATTATATGCTTTAACGTGTGCATAGGTTGTTTTCAAACTTGTTCTTGGTCAAAAAAGGGTAGGTAATTGCCATGTACGCACTCATTTTTGATGCAAAATACATGCGATTGAGAGCGGTTGCAATAATTATTTTCGTTTCTTTGCCGCTTGCGCATGGGGCGGCGCTCGTGAATCCGGATTTTGAGACTGGTGATTTGGATGGATGGCAGTTGGTTGCGGACCAAATGACGATTGCGGCATCCACCAACGACACGTTCAATCGGAATTATAGCGCCCGTATGTCCGGCAGTATCGTGGGCGCCAATTGGGTCACCAATTCCATTTCGCAGACCATCACCGCCATGGCCGGCGACCAGTTGCAGGCGCTCGGTTTTGTGAATTGGAAGGCATTTAACACGGAAACCGCCAGTGCGCAGGGCTATGTCGAGGTCGCGCTGGATGGCGCGGTATCCGGCGGCCGCCAGCGATGGGATGCGCCGCCGAATGGCTGGCGCTTTTTCGATTTGAGCGGCTGGCTCTTTGGCGTGATTGACGGCCATTTTGAATCCGGCACGCTGCGAAATTGGAACATAGGCAATGACCACTTGGTCGCCACAATGGATCACGACGCGTTTGATGGCGACAATGCGCTGCGCTTTGCCGGCGCCTGGTCCGGCGGTTGGAGCTTCAACCAAGGCTATCAAATCTTGTGCCTGAAGTCGGGCGATGTCATCAACGCCAACGCCCGGATCAAGGTTCGCGATCTGCGGAATCATCCGGCCGGCTGGATTGTGGCCGGGATCAAACTGGAACTCGAAGGTACGGCCCATTATGCCGAGGCGGCGGTTCAAGGCGGCGCGGCCACGGGCGTGTGGACGCAACTGCAGTTCGACATGTTCATTCCGCAGGACGGTTGTTACGTTTTCCGCTGCATGGTTTGCGGTGACAGCGGCGCCGGCGTCAACACCGCTGACGTGAGCTTTGACGATGTGCGCGTCTGGAAAAAACCCGTCGGCGTCGCGGACGGCAGTTTTGAGCGCGGCACCAACACAGCCGCGGTTTGGACCATCGGCGCGGACCACCTGGCGACCGCGGCGACCACCAATCGGCGCAGTTCCGGCGCCTATGCGCTGCGCATGAACGGCGGCTGGAACGGCTGGAGTTTCAACCAGGCCTACCAACTGGTATACCTGCGCTCGGGCGATGTGGTCGCGGCCCGCGGCCGGATCTATCTTGACCGGCTCGACGCTTCGGCCGGCTGGCTCGTCTCCGGCATCAAGCTCGAACCCGCCGCCGGCGGCTACGGCGTCGAGAGCGTGTATGACAACAACGCCCCCGAGGACCAGTGGCTGGACCTGGCGTTCGACACGCGCATAACCAACCAGGGCTGGTACGTCTATCGTTGCATGACCTGCGGCGATGTTGGCGGTGGCGCCGCCAACTGCGATGTCTACTTCGACGATATCGGCATTTGGAAGCAGGGCGAACCGACCGGCGCGGTCGTCAACGCGACACTGACGATGAAGTTCGTCGGCACTGCCGGCGGACCCGGCCGCGCCGCCACCGCGGATATCTTCTTCGACGCGGTCACGCTGGAGGGCTCGACCGCCGGGCTGGAGCCGCCGTCCGCCGCCGCAGACCGCCTGCGCGCGGCGGCCGAAACGGTCGGCGCGAATCCGGCTGCGCCAATCCCGCCGGTGGTTTATCCGCCGATTTATTCTTACGGCTATCCTGGCAATGAGACCAATGAAATCCGTTTTCCCGCCTCCGTGCAGGGCCTTTTTGCCGGCTGGCGCTTCCGCTATTTCACCAATGATGTAGTGCTCGCTGTCACCAATACCATTATCATTGGCGAACTGGCCCGCGGCCCCGCCTACATCGAATTCGATCGCTATGCCTATTGCGGGCGCTTCTGGCACACCGTCCGCGGCGCGGCCGTGCAATTGGCGACCAACCCGCCGTATTTCGCGCTCGGTGAACGCGACGGCGCCAGCGCCGAGTTCGGTAACGGTCCGTTCCCGGCGGAGCACACTTACATCGTCGGCACGCCGCTGTCGAACTTCCCGCGTCGGCTGGTGACGGGCTACGATGGCCGCTGGCCGACGCGCTTGAATGTGGTCTTCAGCGAGAACTTCGTCAATTTCGACCGCAGTTGGGATAAATATTTCATGCTCGACACGGTGATTTCCAACGGCGCCGCGACCGGCACAAAAGCAGTGAAGCTGTTTCTGTCCGCGAACGATCCCGCCGCCACCAACCTCGCGCTCAAGACCCAGGAGATCCACATGGGCTGGGCGGGCGATGAGGAGTGTTTCGGCAAGATTGATTACCCGAATTGCACCTACCAGGACCACAACGAGGTCGCCCTGCGCGCCGGCTGGCTTTACAGCCTGCTGGACCGCGACGGCTGGTTTGCGTTGCAAGTGCCGCGCGGCAGCGCGACGATCGAGCCGATGGACCTCTATCCGTTGCGCGGGGGCAACTGGCTGAAGAAAGTTTACGAGGAATACCTGTTCAGTTGGCCTAACGCCGCTTCGGGGGTGCGCTCGCTGCTGGATGGCGATGATGTCCATCGTCTGCCCGGGCCCGGCTCTTACCACGTTGGCTTCAAGATGGGGCACCAGTGCGGCACCAACGAGTTTGGCGAACCCCAGTATCCGCAAGTGATCGAGGTCCGCGGCAACGGTTATTTCCGCATGACCGACTACAACGGCGTCATGGGCGGCAGCTTCCGGCCGGTCGCGGCGGATATTTTCGGTCTCTACCAAAACCGCGAAGACGCGCCGCTGATGCCGCAGGCCTACACCCGGCTCGTCGACCGGACCACGCCGAGCAACCAGGCGGACAACAGTTTCGCGCAGTTCCATTTGCCGTTCCAATCCAAGACCAACCAGGCGCTGATTGGTTTGCTCGGCGTGGATGCCCACTTTGCCCCGGATGAGGTGATATCCAATGGCGTTTATCTGGATATCACGGCGGACACGTGGACGCATCGCCCGCTGATCCGCAGCAACGATGGCCCGCTGGCTTGCTTCGCGCAGGTGGATATGTTCTGGCGCGGCAGCGAGGGCATCAACGACCACACCGACGGCCACGACCTCGACCAGATCATGGTTCAGCGGACGGACGGCGAATGGGTCACGCACCTGCCGGTGAACCCGCCGACCAATATCGCGCGCGTGACGGTCAGCTCGTTCCGCAGCAACGACACGGTTTACCTGATGCAGCAGGATCGCGGTGCGCAATCCTATGGTTTCGACACCGAAGCGCCGTATCGCAAGGTCAGCTCGTTCGAGATCACCCTGCTGGATGACGGCGGCCTCGACTGCGGGTTGGACGTGTATCAGCAGAACACGATCTCCGAGATCAACGACAATGTGGTCATCGCCTGCAACATTCGCAAGGATTTTGCGGCCGGCGAGCGCGCGCATTACAAATATCGTTACCGCGGGCTGTACGCCCCCGGGGTGAGCATCATCAATCCCAATGAGACCGGTGGCGCGGAGAACTGGTCGAACAACGCGTATCTGATCGAGTTCGACGCGACGGATGGCGAGGATCGCCCGTTGCAAGCGGAGGTGTTCTACGGTTCCGGCCGCGATGGGGAGTGGCATCTGATTAACACCGGCGAACAGATTGCGGTGCCGACCAACACGCACCGCGGCCGTTGCGTGTGGAACACCGCCGGAGTCGCGCCGGGCGCCTATTACATCAAAGTCACCGCCCGGCCCATCAGCGGCGGGCGCGCGGGTTTCGATGTGTCCAACACGCGCCTGCAGGTCGGGCCGACGCTCGGCTTCGTTGAGAACGGCGCGACCAATGTCACGATCACGACCAATCAGTATGGGCAAGTATGCGCCAATGGCGGTTTTGAGTCCGGCGACGTGCTGGGCTGGGCCTCGGCCGGCGACCATCTCGACATCTGGGCGGACAATGCGCGGGCCTATTCCGGTCAGTATGCCGCGCGCATGCAGGGTAGTTTCACCGGCTGGAGTTGGAACAATTTGCAGCAGGAAATCCCCTGCGTTTCCGGCGAGACACTGCGCGTCATCGGCAAAGTATTCATCGGCCGCCTGGCGAAGGCCGGCACGAACTGGCTGGCCTGCGGCGTGAAGTTGGAGAGCACCAATGGCGCCGCTTATTCGCAGGCGGGGCGCGAGTTCGTGGCTGGGGCGCAGACCGGGATCTGGCTGAACGTGGATTTCGAGCGCATCGCGCCGGTGACCGGGACCGATCGCTTGCTGCTGTGGGTCGGCGGCCATGACGCGGCCGCCGCCGATGTGCTGTTCGACGACATCCGGGTTCTCAGCCAGATCAATGGCACGGTGGTTACCAACCGCCTGCGCACGGGCTACTGGGAGGGTGACGTTGCCGCCGATGTGCGCGCGCAGCAGGCGTTGAGTTTCTGGGCTGCGGGCGCGGATGCGCGGCTGGGCTATGTCTGGGTCGTGGACCAGGCCGGGGTCAGCAATCGCGTGTATTTTACCAATTGCGTTGCGTATGCCGGCTCGCTGCCGCGGCGGATTGACGCGCCATGGACGAATTTCACCGGCGTAAATCGCGCCACAATCCGCGCGCTGGGCTTCGGTTCCGACGGCACGAATCCGGTGACGGCCTCGCGCGTGCGATCCATCGCCGATCCCATCCGCGTCCGCAGCGAATTCCAATCCGCCCCGCAGACGGACCGCGAGGGCCTGCCGCATTTCAATCCCGGCGAAACCGTTACCCAGATCCTGACCATCGAGAATCTTTCCGGCGCCGCCCTGTCCGGGTTGTCCGTCCAGGCGGTGCAGGAATATGCAGAGGTCACCTATTGGCGCGATGAGTCGCCTGGCGTCGAGTCCCGGATGAGCGAACAGACTCGGCGTGGCGGGCGCTTGTGCGGAGACTACGAGCAGATTTGGTCCGGGTGCGCGCTCCCGGCCGGCGGGCGCCTGGTGCTGACCAACACCTACACATTGCCGGTCGGCAAATTGATTGATCATCTCGCACACGCCATGCCGGCGGGCGCCGACTGGTGGTTCGACCGCAATTTTGCGGCGCGCGCGCGGACGCACCTCTGTATTCGCGGCGCGGCCGGCCCCGCGCTGTTCGATCACGACGAGGTCGGGCTGTTTTCCATGGATAACGATTTCGACCTGGATAATGACCGGTTGCCTGACGCCTGGGAGACGCTCTACAGCGGCAGCAACACGGCGTTGCGGCCGGGCGATGATCTGGACGGCGACGGCCTGACGAACTTGGAGGAGTACCAGGCCGGGACCGATCCGCTGACGCCGAATAACGGCGGGTCCGATTACATCCTGCACCTGGCCTACACCAACGGGAACGATCTCTTCCCCTGGGCGGCCGCCGAGCGCAGTAACTTCACCGGTGCCGCGTCCGCGTGGATGGTCGCGCGCTATCTGGCGGGCCCATCCTTTAATCTGACCCAGACACAGATCTACAATCAAACCACGCACAGCGCCGCGCATGGCGGCGAGATCACGCCCGCCAGTTGCGCCATCTGGCTGGATAACGCCGTGGATCCGGGCTACTACTTCAGCGCCCGCAGCCGCACCAACCTGACGGGCGCGCTGATGGAAAGCGTGTACTGGATGGATTTCGTGCCTCCGCCGGGACAGAAAGCGCCGGTTTTCATCCTGTCCGGCACGAACTGGTCCTACAAGGTATTGCGCGGCTTCCAGACCGACATCAAGCCCTACGACGGCGCAAGCGGCCTGACCAACGGGCGCAACTACACGGTTTACGGGATGTGGTTCAATGACCCCGCTGTTCATGGTTTGGGCTATAACGTCTATGCCACCGCCGCTGAAATGAGCCAGGTGTACCGGCCTTCCGAAAGCGATGGCCGCTACTGGCTGGTGGCCGAGCCGCCTGAGGACCCGACGGAAATGGCTGCGGCGCAAAGCCGGATTGACGGCGCGGCGCTCACGCTGGCCGCGCCGGCGGGCGATCCCGCCGCCGCTGCTTTTCTGCGGACGTTGAGCGGCGGCGCCAGCCCGACGCGGCGGCGCGGCGATGGCGGTCCGGCCTTCGATCTCTGGCCGCTGGTGCCGCCTGTGCTGCGGCAGGACACCGGCTTTGCCGCCGCCTTTTATCGCGCCGGGACGACTAATTATTATCCGGTCAACGCCGGCATCCCCGGAGCGGAGTATGTGCTGGCGGCCGGTGGCGAACGCGGCCCGGGTTCGACGGTGTTCATTATGAAGTTGGACCCGACCAACGGGGCGTTTCAGCAGGCTACCTGGAGTGTTCAGAGCTCGATGTTCCCGCCAGTCTCGCTGGCGGCGGCGGTCTGGAGCGCCCGGCGCGGTTTGCCGGAGACGAACACGCTTAGCGCGCTTTCGCTGCGCAATGCCAGTTTTGAAACGAACACCGGCGAAGGCGGCCAGGCTGTGGACTGGATTTCCGGCGGCGCGGTTGAAATCCATTCGTGGTCCGCCAGCGCCGGCGGGTGGGGCATGGCCGCCTGCGGCTGGCGGGGTATGGATTATGCGTATTTTTACCAGGACTATGCCGCCGGCCAGGCGGGCGGCGACTACGAGTTCAGCATCCGGGCCGACAAGGACGCCGGGTTCAACGCCAGCGTATGCGAACTCAAGTTGGAATGGTTCACCGCGGCGGGCGATCCGCTGGGCGCCGCAGCCAGCAATGTTTACGCGCAACTTACACCGGGTTTCAAAACGGTCACGGTGCGCGGAAGCGCGCCGACCGGGACCGGCCGGGTGCGCTGCACGGTCTGGATCGGCGGCATCCAGGCCAGCGGGGCGGCGCTGAAAATGGACGAGGCGGCGCTGGCGCAGCGGGTGTTGGGCCCCAGTTTGATTGACGCGCAACTGGTTTATGATCCGGATCACGATGTTTCGCCATTCCTCCCGCGCTGGCGGCTGCGGTTCAGTTCCGGCGGTCAGACGGTTATCCGCGAGGTGTCCCAGAATCTCGACTTGTCCGGGGATAGTGATGGCGATGGCCTTTCCGATGCGCGCGAGCTTTATCTCGGATCTGATCCGACCAATCGCGCCTCGGCCTTCGTGATTGATGCCATGAACCATATCAATGACGGCGGGCTCAAGGGTGTGTTGAGTTGGCCGAGCGTCGCCGGCAAGTATTATTCAGTATATCGGGCCAATGGTTTGGCCGCCGGGTTCCAGCGCATCTGGACGCATCTGCCGGCAACGCCGCCGGTCAACACCGTGACTAATGCGTTGCCGACGGCGACAACCTATTTCAGGGTGGAGGTGGAATAGCCTTTATACTCACAGCTCGTATTCCAAATCAAACGACGACTTGGATTCCAAAGCGATAACACTCCGCTCCATGCTTGCCGGGAGCGGGCTGGTGTGAGGGTGAAGCAAAGCCAGACAATCAATTGAACAGCGCGCGGCCATAAGCGCCGGCGAGTGGTTATCCAGCCTCTGTCCTGATCCGACCGAGCCCATTCGCTTGCGCTTATGACCGCGCGAGAGCATAATACAACGAAAATGGGGGGGGTGGCACAATGCAAAAATCCGTCTGGGTAGTTGCCATGGTGTTTGTTTCCGTTGCTATTGCCGGCGCGGCTGATATTGCTCCAACCAACGCCGCGCTTAACCTGGCGCGCAATGGGGATTTTGAAGATCCATTGGACGCGGAGGGGCAGATGCCCGCCGAGTGGTCGGTGTTTGCGACCAAAACTCATGGAATGGGGCTTACCACCAAGATTCATGAAACCGGCGCCCAATCGGTTCGGATCAAGTGCCAGGGCGTGGCCAATGCCTTTCAAGGGCTGGTCCAGCAGCTTGAGGTGGTGGGTGGGGAAAAATACACATTTTGCGCGGATGTGCGGGACGACCCCGCCGGTCCATTGAGTAACGGCGCTTGGGCCCAATTCGTAATCGAGTGGATCAATGCCCAGGGCAAGGAGATTGGCCGCAACGGCAGCCCTGAATGGGGTAACATCTCGAAGTTGAAATGGACGGCGCTATGCATGGAAAAAGTCAAAGCGCCCAAGGAAGCGGTTTCCGCGCGCTTTGGCATTCACCTGCACGATGGCAAGCGCGCGGGGCAGGGCGCCTTGCTGGTGGACAATGTGGTGATCCGGCAGGAGTAGCCGATTCGGTTTGACCCCGTTCTTGTTTTTTTTGCGCATCCTACAAAGTTGGGTCATTTTGCGCGCGTTGGTGCGATTAGTGTGCGGGTAACACAGCGCACATGGCTAGTTGGCTTGCTCGCGGCCGGCATGGACTCGATTTGTTGGGAAGCTCTTTCTGCGGCGAACGGCAGCACTGGAGCCGAGGATCTTCTTTGGGGCGTAGGATTGACCCTATGGAGAGCAGTTCGGCTGGCTGCCGGCCGAACGGCCCTCGATAGGATTAGTGCTGTCTGCGCGCCTTGCTAATGCACCACATAACGCGGGTCTTCAGCGTGGTTCTGCAGCCAAACGATTCTGTTGCGACAGGACCATGGTGCGCAAAACGATTAACCTGGAGAAGACGAGCAGGCGGCCTATGTTCGGATCTGCCCGGCGCCCGTTACCACGTACTTGTAGGTGGTTAATTCCTCGAGCGCCATCGGGCCGCGCGCGTGAATTTTGTCGGTGCTGATTCCGATTTCGGCGCCCATCCCGAATTCGCCACCGTCCGTGAAGCGCGTCGAAGCATTGATATACACCGCCGCGGAATCCACCTCCTGGGTGAAGACGGACTGCGCCTTGGCGTCATTCGCCACGATGGCGTCGGAATGATGTGAGCCATACCGGTTGATGTGCTCCACAGCGGCGCGCACGTCCGGCACAATCCGCACCGCCAGGATCAGTGCCAGGTATTCGGCGTACCAATCATCCTCGGTCGCCGGCTTCATGGATGGAACCAGCGCGCGGCTGGCCTCGTCGCCACGTAGTTCGACCCCGCGGGTGATCAGGCGTTCGCTCATGGGCGGCAGGAAGGCCGCCGCAATCTTTTCGTGGACTAGCAGGGTCTCGATCGCGTTGCACACGCCAGGCCGCTGGCACTTGGCATTCTCGACAATCCGCAGCGCCATCTCTAAGTCCGCGCTTGCATCCACATACACATGGCAGTTGCCCTTGTAATGCTTGATGACCGGCACGCGCGCCTGCTCGGTGACGGCGCGGATCAGGCCCTCGCCACCGCGGGGCATGACCAAATCCACGCGGCCCTCAAGCTGAACTAACTCGCGGATCGCGTCGCGATCGGTGGACTCAATCATTTGGATGGCATGGTCCGGCAGACCCTTGGTTTTGCCGCCGGCGGCGAGCGCGTCCGCGATGGCCTTGTTAGAGTTCATTGCCTCCTTGCCGCCGCGCAGGATCACGGCGTTGGAGGTCTTGAAGCAAAGGGCGGCGGCGTC
>CAZMXS010000090.1:0-16086 GCA_964570325.1 uncultured Verrucomicrobiota bacterium
GGTAGTGTCTTGAATCTTCAGCAAAAAGAGAGGTCATGGTAATCCTCAGGGAAGTTAGTAACAACCCCAACACAGTAAGAGCCATGACCGGGAGGAAACGTAACACGAGTGGCGTGGACTATAAAGCGTTGCTGGAGGGACAGCGGGCCTTTCTGAAGCCGTTGATTCAAGAGGTGTTGCAGCAGGTGATGGAAGCAGAGATGGCCGAGGCGATTGGGACCGAACGGCACGAACGGACGGGAGAGCGGCAGAGCTACCGGCGCGGGTATTACCGGCGCGGGCTGATAACTCGGGTCGGCAGGCTGGAACTGCGCGTACCCCAGGACCGGCAGGGGCGGTTCTCGACGGATCTGTTCCAGCGATACCAGCGCAGCGAGCAGGCGTTGGTGACGGCCTTGGCGGAGATGTACGTGCAGGGGGGTCTCGACGCGGAAGGTCAAGGCGGTGACCGAGGAGTTGTGCGGGCACGAGTTCAGTGCCAGCACGGTGAGCGAGATGAACAAGACTTTGGACGCGAAGTTGGATGCCTTTGCGAAGCGGCGGCTGGACGAGCCGGACCCCTATCTGATCCTGGATGCCCGCTACGAGAAGGTCCGCGAAGGGGGCATCTTTCGAAGCCGGGCGGTGATGATCGCGGTGGCGGTGAACTGGGATGGCCGGCGGGAGGTGTTGGGGGTGGAACTAGCCAACCGGGAGTCGGAGAGCAGTTGGCGGGACTTCTTGGTGTGGCTGCGGGAACGGGGGCTCAGCGGTGTGGAGTTCGTCGTCAGCGACGATCATGCGGGGCTCAAGCGGGCGATCCGGGAACTGCTACCCGCGGCGGCTTGGCCGCGCTGCTACGTGCATTTCCTGCGCAATGCGCTGGACTACCTGCCCCGCAAGGCACCGGACGACTGCCTGATGGAGTTGCGCTGGCTCTATGACCGTCAGAGCCTGGAGGAAGCCCGCCGGGATCTGGCGGCCTGGCTGAACAAGTGGCAGGGTAAGTACCCGAAGCTGTGCGACTGGGTGGAGGCGAACATCGAGGAGATACTGACGTTCTACCGGCTTCCCCGGCAGCACCACAAGCACTTGAAGTCAACGAACATGCTTGAGCGGCTGAACGAGGAACTCAAGCGCCGAACCCAGGTGGCGCGCATCTTCCCCAACGAGGAGAGCTGCCTGCGCCTGAGCCGGGCCCTCGCCGCCGAAATCCACGAGGATTGGATCGAGGCCACCCGGTACTTGAACATGGTCATTCTGAAGGAGCACAAGAAACAACTGATGTTACTGGGAGAGGGACGGACCGAAGAGGGCGCGGCGCCGATCTCCAGGGGGTACCCCCTGGAGATCCTTAGGAAAGAAACAACCATTCCCCTATGGATACCGGATCAATCAATTTGCTGAACTTGACGGACACAACTGTCAGCGAATACAGGCCGCAGAATTGCATCACCGGGAAGCCACAGCCGGGGCGCTGCCCGCTGGGATAGGGATAGTCCTGGCGATTAGCGGCCGTATCGGGCAAGCGCACGCTGCTGGCATCCACGACCTTGATCGGCCGCGTCCAGCCCGCCACGCCCGGAGTGGACAAGCGGTCTGCGGCGGCGGCGGAAGCGTGCAGGGCTTGCTGCAGGCAGGTAAGCGGCAGGCGAGCAACCACTCGCCCGGCCCCAAGCGCTGGTGCTTTCGTCAATCGTGCGCCGCTCGGTTTCACAGAAAGCCTGAACCTGACGCACGACCGCCCGGCAGGCGGTCCGGGGTTGCAAAACCTGCCAGATAAAACACCAGAATACCCTCGACAGGAAGAAGATGCGCTTGCGCCGGCGTTTGCCGTCCGCCGGGGCCCGCAGGGCGCGCTCCGACAGCCATCCGCCGCACTGTGCTTCAATCTCGATGGGGGAGGGTTGCGGCCCCAGAACCGTCGCCCGCCCGAGTGCCGCCAGTTTCCGACGCCAGACCGGGAAGTAAGGAGTGTTCATAGGGCGGTATACATACCGCCTTGTTGACCGGTAGGCTACTCTTTTCCATATGAAACCGAAGCTCACCAAACTGCGCGCCGAATACGGCCGGCTGCAACGGAAACTGGCGGCGGTTGGCTGGATCAGTCACGGTTATGTGCAGGATCGCGGTCCGGGGGCGGGTGGGCCGTGTTACCAGTGGACCCGCAAGGAGCAGAAGAAGACCGTTTCGGTCGCTCGGTCCAGGGAACAGTACGCGGCGATGAAAGCCGCCATCGCGAACTGGCATCAGATCCAGCAAATCCTGGAGCGAATGGAACAGATATCGCGGTTGGTGATCTTTCGGACCCTACCCGATACGCCTCGCCGCAAGCCATTAACGGATCGTGTATTAAGCCTTAACTAAGCGCCATTCCCCCATGACTCTTTACTTTTGAGGCAACAAGCCCTGCGCCTGCGCCCGTTTGTCTGCGGCTTAACAATCAGAAGGTGATCTTGGCAGGCGCGACAATAGGAGGATGCGAGGATGCGTAATGTCTGAGATTGGGCGTGCAAAATTGTGGTAATTGCATAAAGTTTGAGCTTTGTCGTGTAAATCTAGAGGACGATGCGTGATAAAGATCCTGAATGCCACCACCGGAAGTCTCCCGATCCTTGTACAATCTGCCTTGGCGTGCTGGCTGCTGGCGGGTGGCGGCCTGATGTCGGCGCGGGCGCAGGCGGTCGCGACGGAGCCGTTCGATTATGAAGTGACGCGCTGGGACACCAATGTCCCCGGCTTCTTCGACGGCGGCACGGGATGGGGGACGAACACCTGGCAGGTGGACCTGACGCAGCAGCCGGGGCATCCGGTGCCCAAGGCGGCGATCTTCGGCACGAACGACTACGAAACCTATGAGCCGCAAACCGCATATGCCTGGGGGCATGGTGGCCGGCTCTACCGCGATTTGGGGCAGGCGCTCGATACGTCGCCGGGCGCGAAGTACTACTTCTGCCTGGACATGTACACGCCGGAAACCGCCAACACCCATGTGTCGGGCACGTTGGGCGGTTTTGGCATTTCCATTGAGTCGCAGGCGGCCAAGCCGGGCGAACTGATCACCTACACCCCGGTCAACAGCACTTGGAATGAGCCCAAGCCGGTGGAGCTAACGGGGCTTTACGGCAAGTGGCACCGCATGACGGCGGAAATAGAGTTTTACGCGACGGGTTCGACGATGCGGGCCTGGATTGACGCCTCGCGGGAGACGGACCCGCACGAGGTGCTCGCCTCCACCTGCACCACGTTCACGGCGGCGCGCTTCTATATCGCGCACTGGGGCGACAGCGGGTATGCGCTAACGGACAACATCATCATCGGCACGAACTTTTCCCAGGTGGCGCTGCCATTAGCGGTGCTTGGAACCAACGGGATGATGATCACCAGCGGCGAGGCGCCCACGCCGGCCAAAGGCACGCGGTTTCCCATGCTGCTGGTCAACTATGCGTGGACCAACGTTTTTTCCATCACGAATTCCGGGGCGGAGCCCATCGCGCTGACGGCTTGGGCGACGAACGGCGCGGGGGCCGGATCCTTCACCGCGCGCGACCTGCCGACGAACGTGGCGCCGGGAACAGCCGGCAATTTCTCCGTGGTTTTCCATCCGACGAACGCAGGCAGTTTCGCGGCCGCGCTGACGTTCAGCAACAACGCGGCGATCGCCACGCGCATAATCAACCTGGCCGGCGCCAGCGCGGCCTGTTTTGTTGTGCCGAGCAACGGACCGTATGCGGGCGGGTACGAAGTCGCGATCTGGCACGGGTATGGCAGTGCTTTCACCAACGTGATCGTGGGCGCGGCGGCGGGGGTGGCGCCGACCGAGGCCGCCGCGGATCATGTGACCTTCGTCATGCCCACGGCCCTGGCCGCGGGACCGATGAACATCGTCCTGCAGCGCGCGAGCGACACCGATGTGACGCTGAGCAATGCCTTCACCTATGCGCCGGCATGGTTCATCGTGGCGCCGAGCAACGGTCCGTACGCAGGCGGAACCGCGGTGACGGTCACGCACGGGCTGAACAGCGTCGTCACCAACGTGCTCGTGGGTGGCGTGGCTGTCGCGCCGGACTCGGCGACCGCCACCAACTTCGTCCTCACGATGCCGGCGGGAGCCGCGGCGGGGGCGGTGAACTTCGTGCTGCAACGCGCCGGCTTTGCCGATTTCACAGTCGTCAATGCCTACACCTACAACCCCGCGGGTTTCATCGGCTATAGCGATCCCGGCGCCTGGGTGGACGTGCCCGGCCTGCCGGAGGCCCGGTTCCATCATGCGGCGGCAACGTTGAGTAACCGAATTTACGCCATCGGCGGGTATGACGAGTATAGCTCGGCCCGCGATACGGTGTATGCCTTCGACGGAACCAACTGGACGGTTGAAACGGCGTTGCCGGGCGCCATGGCCGAGATCAGCGCGTGCGGCGATGGCACGAACATCTGGCTGTCCGGCAACTCCGCCACCGCATTGCTGCGGTTTGACGGAACCTCGTGGACAACCGCCGCCACGCTGTCCGATGCGCGCCGTTGGCCATTGATGACACTGCGCAGCAACCGTCTGGTGGTGGTGTCAGGCGGCGTGACGAATATGACGGAATACGATGGCGCCAGTTTGGCGGAGTTGGCGGGCTTACCCGGCGGGTTTGACTTGTTTGGCGGCGGGGGCGGGGTGTTCGGGGAATTGCTGTTTGCCGCCGGGGGCGGGTTTGCCGTCGCGGCCGCGACCAATGCCTGGCGTTATGACGGTTCTTCATGGTCGGCCATCGCCGGGCTTCCCGCTGCAAGGTATTACATGGCCACGGCGGTGTGGCGCGATAGAATCTATGCGCTGGGCGGCTTGAATTATGCCGATGTAGCCGAGAGCACGGTCTATTGCTTTGACGGCACGAACTGGACCTCGGCGGCGGCGTTGCCCCAGCGCATCTCGTCCGGCGCGGCGGCCGTTCTGAATGACGCGCTCTACCACCTTGGCGGCATGTCCGACGACTTGGGCATGGCGCTGACCAACGTGTTCAAATACGTGCCGGGGCTGGACCACACGGGTGTCGTCCCCGCCTTTGGCGACATGTCCGGCGGCTATCCGGTGACGATCCGTGGAATCAACCTGTGCAACGGCAGCGACGCGACGAATGTGACAATCTGCGGCGTGAGCGCGCAGGAAATCGTCAGCCAGAACGCCACGCAGATCGTCGTGCTGGCGGGCGCGTCGCCCGGGATGACTAACGGCGATGTGGTGGTGTATTCCGCATCCTATGGCGCGACGCTACGCGGCAACGCCTTCACGTATATTTCTCTCTCGCCGTGGCATGGCCCGTATGCGGGCGGCAACACGGTGACGCTCACCAACATCACGGCAATCGGCGACGGCGGCGACATTACCAACGTGCGGGTCGGCGGCGTCACGGCTACCGTGGACGGCCAGGGCACAAACTGGGTCCGATTCGTTCTGGGCGCCGCCACGCACGCGGGCCGCGCGGACATTGTCGTGCAATCCGCCAGCGTCGGCGAAACCGTTTTCACGGAGTCCTACACCTACAATCCGCCGGGCGCGATCGGTTGGCGGGATCCGGACGGGGCGTGGGAGCCGACGGTTCCACTGCCGTACCGCGTCATCCGGGCGCCCCTCGTGAACTACAGCAACGCATTGTATGTCATCGGCGGACGCACCGCGCTCGCCAGCGGGACCATCTACACGAACGTCTGCCGCTTCGACGGCACGAACTGGATGTCGGTGGCGGGCCTGCCAGTAGCGGCGATGAACCTTGGCGCGGCGGCGTGGGACGGCGCGATTTACGCCGCGGGCAACAATGCCACCGCCGTGTATCGCTACGACGGCGCGGCATGGGCGACCGTGGCGGCGCTGCCGGCCGCGCGCCGGAATCCGCTGGTGTGTGTGTTCGGCAATCGGCTGCATGTGCTGGGCGGCGGCACCTACACCAACGTGTTCGTATACGACGGCACCAATTGGAGCGAGACCGTCGGGCTGCCGGTCGAGTCGGACTGGACAGCGCCCGCCGGAGGGGTATTGGGCGGTTATCTCTACATCGCCGGGGCGTACGACGCCACCAACGCCTGGCGCTTCGACGGCGCAGCATGGACCGCCGCGCCGGGCATGGCGGCGACTCGCGGCTGGCTGGCCGCGGCGGAAACACCGGATCGCCTGTATGCGGTCGGCGGCCTCGTGAACTACAATCCAACGCAGGCGACCGATTATTTTGACGGCACGAACTGGCTCAATGGATCAGGTTTGCCGTATTCCACTTATCCTTATTCCGGCGCATCCGCGTTGAACGGTGCGCTCTATATCGTCGGCGGCGCCCGCAGCAATGTCCTGCGCATGGCGCTGGGCGAGACGCATTTCGGCGTGCTCCCGTTGTGCGGCGCGCAGACCGGCGGCTACGAAGTGGTTATCGGCGGGAATAACCTGTGCGATCCGTCGGATCCGCTGGATTTGACGAATGTGACCCTGTGCGGCGTGAGCGCCGCCATCCAGCCCGGCTGGTCCGCCACGCAGATTGTGGTCGTGGCCGGCGCGGGCGCGGCGGGCCTCGGTGATGTGCGGGTCTTTTCGACCGGCTTCGGCGAAACGGCCAAGAGCAACGCCTTCGAGTATCTCGCAGCTCCCGCCACGCTCGCGATCCGGTCGCTCCACGGCGACGGCACGCCGCCCGTGGGCCTGTATACGAACGCCATCGGCGCGGTCCTGACCAACGTCATGAGCGCGGCCGACAGTCAGGGCGCGACGCAGTACATCTGCGCGGGCTGGGCGATGAGCGGCAACGACCCCGTGAGCGGCGCGGGCACGCAGGTGGTGATGACGGTAACGAACGACGCGGTGCTGACGTGGCGGTGGACGACGAACTACTGGCTGAACCCGACGGCGGGGCCGCACGGGACGGTGGACCGAACCGGTGGCTGGTTCACCAATGGAGAGTTGGTGTCGGTCGGCGCGACGCCGGACGCGTACTACCACTTCACGAACTGGACGGGCGACGTGGCGTCGTTCGCCAATCCGATCGAAGTGCTGATGGACGGCGCAAAGGCGCTGATGGCGCACTTCGCGGAGAATCGGACGGCGAACACGGGCACGCCGGAGTGGTGGCTGGCGCGGTACGGCTTCACGACGAACTTCGAGGAAGCGGCGGCGGGCGACCAGGACGGCGATCGGGTGCCGACGTGGGAAGAGGAGATCGCGGACACGAACCCGACGAACCCGGCATCGTATTTTCACGGCGATGGGCCGGCGATGGTGTATGGGACAGACTGCTGGGAGCGGGTCTACACCAACTGGCGGCAGGGCAATGTGGTGATGACCCAGACGATCTGCAACGAGCTGGGCTACGCGCTGAACTGGCAAGCCAGTTCCGGCCGGCTGTATGGGATCGAGGGCGAGAGCCGGCTGCCGCACAGCCAAGTTTGGCTGTCGCTGACAAATTACATGTCGCCGGGTGTGACGAATGCGGTGTACTTCATTCCACTGGACCAGCAGATCAGGATGCTCCGGCTTAAGGTTGGTAAGCAGGAATAACACCACCCCACCCCTGCAAATAGGCCACATGGATAGGCCACCCGCGAAAAAGAGGCGGACCGATGGAATTTCATCAGGCGAGCACTGGAAAACCGACAACGTTGAGCAAACGCCCGTAAACAGGGGGGCGGAATATCGGCAATCCACTTGGAAAAACCGCCAAAAAAACTGGCGGGGACGACGGGACTCGAACCCGCAACACCCAGATCGACAATCTGAAGCATAATCAATGTTTACAGTATGTTTATCGTTGACTGTCCCATATTGTCCCCGTATCTTTCCACCTAGATGCACAAAGATGCACAAAGCTGAAGGGGGCGACAATATGACCACCAAGCACCGCACCGGCACACTCTACAAGCGCGGAAACATCTACTGGCTCAAGTACATGGTCGAGGGCAAGCGCATATACCGATCCCTCGAAACGGAAAACTTAGAGGAAGCGGAATCCGTGCGGGGCGAGATCATGCGTCCGATCCTGGCCGCCAACAAAGCGGAGGCGCTCGCCGCCGTGGCCGCCAAGCTGGGCGACGCCCGCATAGAGCAAGCGCAGGCCGAAGATGAAGCTACCCCGGCGCTCACCCTCGCCGCCGCGTGGGATGAATACCTGGCATCCCCCACCCGGCCCGATAGCGGCGAGGCTACGCTGGATCAGTATGCCTTCCAATTCGACATTTTCACCCGCTGGATGCATGACCACTATCCGAACGTGACCGCCCTGCGCGACGTGAACAAGGAAATTGCCGAATCGTTCGCCGCACACCTCACCCGCGAAAAGAAATCCGCGAACACGTTCAACAAGTACGTGAACCTGTTGGCGCTTGTGTTCCGCGTGCTCAAAGATAAAGCCAAGCTGGCACTGAACCCGTGGGATGATATTCAGCGCAAGCGCATGATCCCCCATTCCCGGCGCGAGTTGACTACCGACGAACTGAAAAAGGTTTGCCAGTCAGCGAAGGGTGAAATGCGCCTTTTGTTCGCGCTTGGGATTTATACCGGCTTGCGCCGGGGCGACTGCGCGACCCTCCGATGGGGCGAAGTGGACTTGAAGCGCGGGCGCATTACCCGCATCCCGAACAAGACGGCGAGGCGCAACCCGAAGCCGGTGATCGTCCCCATTCACCCGGTACTCGCCGGTATGCTGTCAGAAACACCCCGCCCCGGGCGCGGCGAATACGTTTTGCCAAAAATGGCCGCGACCTATCGGCGGGCATCGTCTGCCGTGGCCCGCCTAATCCGGCTTCACTTCGAGAAATGCGGCATCCGTCAGGTAGCTGATGGAACAGGATTCAAGACGACGACCGACGCCGACGGCAAGGTGACCAAAGTCCACACCGGCAAGCGCGGCGTGGTCGAGGTCGGATTCCACAGCCTTCGTCATACCTTCGTTTCCCTCTGCCGGGAGGCGAACGCGCCGCTGGCCGTGGTCGAGGCCATTGTTGGGCACAGCAACCCAGCGATGACCCGGCACTACACCCATGTGTCCGAACAGGCCGCTGGGCTGGCCGTGGCGTCCCTGCCGTCCATCTACGGCGACGCCGCGCCTGCCAAGGCCCTGCCCGAGCCGCGCATGGTCGAAGCTGACAAGGTCCGGGCGCTGGCCGACAAGCTGGACGGGAAGAACGGGCTGACCATCAAGGCCGAACTGTTGGCGCTGGTGGAGGGATAGGCTATCGTCCGCACCATCGGCGCACGGTCAGCCGCGATACACCCAGCGCCGCCGCCATCGTCGCCACCGGCACCCGGCGGACCCGGACCTTGCGCGATTGCCTGCGATCACGTTCTTCTTCTTTCCATCCGAGCGCCGCGTCTACGGCGTCGTAATCGAAGTCTGACGATCCTGGAGGGGCTTCGTCATTGTAGCTGGTGGCGCGGACCATGCAGCGATTACGTTCAGCGAGAAATGGCCGAAGCGCCGCCCGCACCTGCTCCATCGGCCAGCCTGATATACGTTCCAGAGTCTTCACCGTTTCTGTAGCGGAGAGCGTGCCCGTTACGAACCCGTCGAGGGCCTGTCCGAATGCCGCTTTTCGATCTGGCAGAGCGCCGCCGCAAATGCCGGACCACATCGCGTTAAGCACGCGCTGCAAGGCCCGACTTTTCGCGGGGATGAATGATGCCCTGCTGCTGTCAATCGGCATCCGTTTAATGGAGTCCGGTTTTTCATCAAGCCAGTTGGGCACGCGGCAGAGCATGGCCGTTTCCCCGTGCGCCGTGTATTCGATGCAAAGGTGCGATTGGAAAGGTAGCGTTGCGAGTACGCCGATCACCTGCCGCCATGTAGGGGCGCGGACTGGAGGCTTGTCCTGCGCCATGCGATTGATTCGCCATGCTACCCATTCGTCGAACGTGGTCGGATGCTTCAAAGGCGCGAGCAGATGCCGGATGAAATCCTGATCCGGTTCGATCACGCGCCTGACGCAATAGGCCATGAAATCAAAATCAGCCTGATCTTCGAGCGCCGCCTTAATCAGCAAGACCATGATCCGCTGTTTGTCGGGATGCAGGTTGAACCGTGAGAGTGCTGGGCGCTTATTTCTGCCGTGCTTCAGCGCATGGATGAGTTGCGCCACGTTCACCTTGCCGTTGGGATAATGCTTCAGCCTGCCCGCCCGGATGAGCCGATGAACCGTCATTCGTGACGTATCCGCCACCGCCGCCGCTTGGCTGATATTCAATCTCATGGTGTAACACATTACCACCTTTCGTTATTGGTGACAACAAGATAACCGAGAGGGCACCAATGAAAAGAACGGCATTGATCGAGGCGCGGAAAAGGTCCGGGCTGTCGGCGGTCGCGCTGGCGGAATCCGCCGGGAGCAACGAGGTACGGATTTTCGCGTTCGAGCGTGGGCGCTATCAGCCTCACAGGGATGAGGCCATGCGGATCAGCGCCGCGCTGAACACCGCGCCGGAAATCCTTTTCCCGGAAATGTTCAAAGGTCCGGCGGTGAAACCGTGAGCTCCGCGAATCTCGAAGCCGTCCGCCTGCTAATCAGCAACCTGTCTCGAAAGGACAAGCTGATCCTGTTGGGCGAACTTGCGCCCGCGACGCCGCCGGCGACATCCGCGTCCGCGACCCCGACCGGGCCGCGAGTGTATTCGCCCGAGCGCGTGGCGGAGTTGTTCGACAAGAGTAAGAGGATGGTCTTCAAGCTGGCCGGCGAGGGGCTGCTTGAGCGCGTCACGCTGCCGGGGCGCAAGCGGGCCGTGGGCTTCACCGCCGCGAGCGTCGAGCGCCTGCTGGCCGGCGGGGTGAAGCCATGAGCGATTTACCCATGAAGTTGTCCGCGCAGGAGCAATATGATTTTCAACGTCATGAAAAGACGATCACCGAGAACGTCAAGACGTTCATCGAAGTAGGGACCGCGCTGGCGGACATACGGGATCGTAAACTCTACAGGCTGAACTTCGACACCTTCGAGGACTACTGCCGGGAGCGATGGGGTTGGGAGCGGCGACACGCTTACCGGATGATAGAGGCGGCTGAAATTACAGAAATGTGTCCCACGGGACACATTCAATCCGAGCGCCAAGCTCGCGAGTTGGTCCCGCTGAAGCATGACCCGGAGGCGATCAAGGCCGTGGTGGGCGCGGTTGTCGAGAACGCCAAAGCCACCGGGGCGACGGTCACGTCGCAGGATATTAAGAAAGCTGTGCAGGAAAGAACGGGCAGGGTTCCGACCACAGCCAAGGCCAGCGTACCGCCCCCGGCGCCGGCCGAGAAGGATCACGGGACCGCGCTCCGCCACCATTGGAAGGCCGCGCTGAAAACCGAGCGGGAGGCGTTCCTTAAGTGGACCGAGGGTCGCGGGAGCGACCTGCCCAAGGGAGACTGGCGGGAGTTTTATGCCGCGTGTTCTAAGGTGCTGCGACTTGTGCGCCGTGACCCGGCCATGCTTCAAGATGCCCGGATCCGCCTGCGCGAGCTTTTCGAAGTCGAGGGCCGCAATCCGTGACCGCGCACCAACGTGCCGCACCCGAGCGGGCTTTGATCGAGCCGGCCGCCGCGCCGATCATCGGGGCGCTGCTGCTGGACGCCGCCGCCGCGGTGCCGATTGTCTCCAAGCATTTGAGCGCGACCGACTTCACCGGGCCGGCCGAAGCCGTTTTCCGCACCGTCGAACGGCTGATCGAAAAGCGCGGCGTCGCGTACGTCACGCTTGAAACGGTCGGGGCCGACTTGCGCCGCCAAGGGCACGGCGACATTGACGCTGTCACGCTGTCGGACTGCGTGGACGCCTGCCCGCCCACAATCGCGTTGCACCTGCCGGCAATCGTTGCAGACTACGCCGTCGACGGCCGCGCCCGTCGCGCCGCGTCCCTCATGAAGGATGCCGCCGGCAAGCTGTCTGCCGTGAGTCCCGAGCTTGTGGGCGAGTACCTGCGCGAGGTGGCCGACGAACTGCGCGACCTGGCCCCCGCCGCCGACTGTACCGCCGCGGCCGTGGACGTGGAAACATGGTTGCGCGAGCCGGCACCGGAGCATGACCCGATTTTTGAAAACGTGGTGGACATGGGCCGGCTGGGGATGCTGATAGCGTCACCCAAGAAACGGAAATCGTTTTTCACGCTGCAAGCGGGGCTGTGTCTGGCCGCCGGTCGCGATTTTCTGGGCTGGCCGGTCCCGCGTCCGCGCAAGGTGCTGGTCGTTCAATTTGAAGTTCATCCCGCCGATATGCACCGCCGTTTCCGTTCCATGCTGGACGCGCTGCAAATCCATCCCGACCAGTTGCGCGACGATGCCGGCCAGTTGAGAATCAAGATCATAAACGCCAAGGCGAGCGCGTGGGATGCCGGGGGCGTGAAGGCCCTGCGCGAAATCGGCGCGGCGGCGACAGCGTGGGGCGCGGAGGTCGTAATTGTGGACCCGCTGTTCCGGCTTCAGCCGAACGGTGATGAATCCATCGAGTTTCTGCGCCCGCTGATTCTGGCGCTGGACCGCATGAGTGTTGAGACTGGCGCTTTTGTCTGGGCCGTGCATCACGACTGCAAGGGCGAGTCCGGCGACAAGAGCCTGTGGGATCGTGGTTCCGGTTCAAACGTGGTCGGCCGCGCCGCATACTGGTCCTGCGCCCTGACCCCGCACGACAACGGCGACCCGGCCTTTGTACACGTCGAGCATGGGGGCAACGGGTATCCCCCGGACGCGCCGTTCAGCATCGAATGGAACAACGGCTGTTTCGTCCGGCGCGATGACGTGCTGGCCGCGAAGCGCACCAGCGTGACCCGGTCGAAAGCACCCGCGCCAGACATGGACGCTATGGCCGATGCCGCCCTTGAGATCGTGGCCGGCGGCCCGGTCCCGGTTCATGCGTTCATCGCCAAGTTCATCCGCAAGACCGGACTGCCGGAAAAAAAGGAACGGCTGGTCCGGGCCGAACTGACCGAGGATGGCACTATCCAGACTTCCATCCGGGAACCCCAGATTCCCGGCCGCAAGTTCATCGGTACACCGGCCGACATCGAGCGCATGGAAAACGAGTGGCACAACCAGAGGCTGAAAACGTGAAACCCAATAAAGAACTAGTCCGGCGACATGGCGACCCCCGGCCGGACTGCATAAACAAAGGTTCCGGCAGTTGTGGCAACCAGAACTGTCAGTCTAGTTGTGGTGCGCTCCCCCCCTTAAGGGGGAGCGCCACAACTGACAGCGCCGGGAACCAAGGGCCGGTTTTTCAATCCGGCGACCGGCCCGAGATTGACGTTGTGATGACCTTTACCGACCTGTGCAAATGGAAGAACCCGCTTGAGCGCAAGATTACGGTCAACCGCCGGAAGCGTACCTGCACCATCAATCTTGCGTACCCCTATGAAGTGGACCTTGACCGCGTCCCCGACTTGGCCGCCCTGCTCCGCTGGGCGTTGCATCTTTGCCACAAGACATGGATGACGACCGACGCCTTGAGCCTGTTCATCGAAAAGGTTTCCGAGTTCAAAAAGTTCGACATTCACAAGCTGGATTAAACCAATGAGCCACCACAAATTATCTGACCGGCCAGTCAAACCGAAGCACCGCCGCCGGAGCCGCCGCAACCGGGGCGGGCACCGTAAACCTTGCACGGCCGAAGCCTGCCTGCGGGAAGCTGAACTTTATCGGACGCTGGCCGCCGAATTACCGGACGAAGCCGAGCGGGAAATCGTGGCCTGTTTCAAACGTGCTGCATACTGGCAATCCAAGGCCGCCCACCACGCCGCCCGCGAGGCCCGCCAAGGTCACGCCGCCGCCCCGTCCGATGCCGCTATGCCACCCGCCTGCGTTGAGGGCGTACAGGTCACGCCAGAGGCCGCCGTGACCGCGATGGAGGGGATGAACGCCATTGTTTCGCGCCGCCTGCGGAGAGGCAAGTGACCCTGTTTTTTCAACCAGTTTCGCGCCCGCCCGGAGCGGCACCTTCATGCCGGCGCCCGGACGCGAAATCCACGCCGCTGCGGCAGGTCCGGGGACCGCTGCGGCACCTTTTCGGCGAACGCCCGCGGCCGATGACGGCGGGCACGAACAATGAACCATAGGAGCATGACAATGGATCACGAACAGCAAGCAGTCATTCAGCGAGCGGAAGCGCTCTTACAGAATCCCGAAGCCTATGAAGCCGCGTTGAAATCCTTGGTACTCGAACGGCTGGTTATCCGCGCCCGCGCCGACCTAATCAGCGAGGCACAAGCGGCCGTCGAGGCGCGGCGCGTCGAAAACGAACGCCGGGGCATCGAGTACGCGCAACGCCGGTTCGACATTCCGACCCCGGCCAGCTTAACCGAGGCCGTGTCGTTTTTCGGCGACCTGTGCGGCTGGCGGCTGCTGCCCGTCAAGCGTGTCGGCGGCGAACTTCTGCCCGTCGGCGACGGCGCGGGCGCGCACGGGAAGCACGTCATTGACGACGAGCGCGACGGCGACGTTGCCGGCCGGATTCGGAAACACGGCGGCGCGTATGGCGTGGACGTGCAAGCGAGCCGGCTTGCCGTGCTGGTTATCGAACCCGACGGCGCGGCCGACTTCGCAGAGATCGAGCGGTTTTTCAAGCTGCCGCCGTCGTTAAGTTGGCGCGTGGACGGCGTCGAGTACCGCGCCTATGCGGGCGGCCGCGTTGGCGAATGGGTTGACGGTATGGCCCTTGCCGACGGCGTCCGGCTTGAAACTGTCGGCGTGGTCCGACTGCCACCGAGCCAAGGGGTCGAATGGACGGTCACGCCGAAAATGTTTTTCAAGAGCTTGGCGGGCAGTAACGCCAAGGGCATCCCGGAGCTTTCGAGCGAGCTTTCGCAAACGGTCCGCGACCTGCGGCACGCGGACGCCGCGATGCAGAAACGGTACATCGGGATTGTGATGACGAACGCGGTCGAACGCGAGGCCAGCAAGGGCAAGAGCCGCAAGTGAATCGGTCAGTCATCACGCGCACGCGGTCCGGCTGGCCTACCCCGGCCGGACCCGGCACGACCCGGCAGGGGGGGTACAGGTTCTCCCGGCCGGCCTTGTCCGGGGTTACGCGCCAAGGCCCCGGTATTTTTTCATGAGCAGCTTCAAAACGGATTTACACTTACAGCAAGAAATCGGGAGGGAATATGAAACATCGCCAAAAGCCGACTAAAAACCTTTCCGCCGTCGCGCTGGCGGCCCAAAAGCGCGAGGTCGAAAACCTACTTGCGCTTGCCCAAAGCGGGCGAACATTCACGGCGGCGCAACGCGAGGCGCTGGCCGCAATAGCCGGCGACGGCACCAAACCGGACGTGGAGGCGCACGGCCCGCCTGACCCGGCGGCCGACCGGGCCGACGTGGCCGAAGCCGTGCGGCGCGTTTTGACCAAGCTACTCCGCGACGGCGTGCTGATCGTCGCGAAGGATTGAAACCCGGCCTGGGGCTGCCCGATACCGGCGGCGGGGCAATCGCCCCACCTGCGCCCGCTGGGGGCCGTTCCCGGCCGTCCTGCACCGCGTACCGCACCCCGGCATCAATACCCGTACCGGGTAGGAGTATGAACAGGTATGAACTTTCCAGCCGGCATCCGAGCCGGACCCATGCATCACCACCTGTATCCCCGGCGACCGCCAGACCGCCAGAATTGACCTATACGCCACGATCCCGGCCGGACCCTTATCCCGGCATCCCCCGAGACTGAACGACGGTTCACGGGCCGTTTAGGGGCCGTCCGGGGCATCGTACCTGCTGCTGGTCCCCGGTGTACCCCTGCGGCACTTACTCGATGACGATGATCGTCATGTTCCCGGTGTCCGTCCTGATCCGCGTCTTCGTCGAGGATGACCCCCGGCGACGTGCTGATCCACATGGCTGTCCTGACCCCCGCCGACGTGCTGATCCACATGGCTGTCCTGACCCCCGCCGACGTGCTGACTGATCCCGGCCTGATCCCGGCGATTGATCCGGGCGCTGATCCACCTGCTGCTGGTCGCGCTGATCCGCGTCTCCGTCGAGGATGACCGCCAAGGGCATGGCGTCCCCGGCCGGCGACCGCGGCGACCACCACGTCGGCGACCGCGGCGACCACCACGTCGGCGACCGCGGCGACCACCACGGCGGCGACCGCGGCGACCACCACGTCGGCGACCGCGGCGACCACCACGTCGGCGAC
>CAZMXS010000091.1:0-2297 GCA_964570325.1 uncultured Verrucomicrobiota bacterium
AACCAGGTCAGCACGGCGTCGTTTGTCACCGTCATGACCACCTGCGTATCTACACCGCTGGCGGGCTCGTTGCCGCTCATCGCCCAACCCGCGCAGACAAATTGTGTCGAGCCCTGCGTGTCTGTCGTGCTCATGACGTTGGTCAGAACCATGCCGATCGTGTTGGTGTACACGCCCACCGGCGGCTCGCCAAAGCCCCAAGGCGATTGAATCGTCAGCGTGGCGTCGGGCTTAACATAGGCAAAAGCGTTCCATCTTAGGCTTTCGCCGAAGCTGACGGAGTACACCCGCACGTCGCCCCTACCCGGCGCACTCGCACCTGCCGTCACCACGATCTGCGTGGGCGACTGGCTCACGATATCCGCCACACTCGCGCCGCATAGCGTCACATTGGTCAGGTCCGCCCCGTCGCACAAATTCAAGCCCGCGATCACCACCGTATATCCGCCGGTCCAAGACCCGGAATCCGGCCGAATACCGGTATCGACCCCGAAGTTCCTGTTCGGCGCAGGCACATTCAACTGGCCTTCCTCGTTGTCCCCCCACGCCACAATCGAGCCGTCTGACTTCAACCCCAGCGAATGAACGCCGCCAGCCGCCACCGCCACGAAGTTCGCGTTTGGCGCAGGCACATTTGTCTGGCCCAAATCGTGCTGGCCCCACGCCACAATCGTGCCGTCCGATTTCAAACCCAGCGAATGCCCACCGCCGCCCGCGACCGCTACGAAATTCGTGTTCGGCGCCGGCACATTCAGTTGACCTTCGGAATTATCGCCCCATCCCACGATTGTGCCGTTCGACTTCAATCCCAGCGAATGGAACAGACCCGCCGCCACCGCCACGAAGTTCGTGTTCGGCGCCGGCACATTCAGTTGACCTTCGGAATTATCGCCCCATCCCACGATTGTGCCGTTCGACTTCAATCCCAGCGAATGATCTCTGCCCGCCGCCACCGCCACGAAGTTTGTGTTCGGCGCCGGCACATCTGTCTGGCCGCTCGCATTGTACCCCCACCCCACGACCGTACTGTCCGCCTTCAACCCCAGCGAGTGAATCAAACCCGCCGCGATCGGATAGTCCGAAATCGGATCGGCACGACCGATCTGCCCCGCCAGGTTAACTGTGTACGCCCCCGCCAGCGTGACGTCGCCACCGTCCGTCTGGACGACGATGGTCTTCGCACCCGCCGAACCGGTCGCCGGCATGGTGATCCGAACCCAGTTGTCGCCCGCATCCTGAATCACGCCCGCCACACCACCGACCATCACATTTGTAATCGTGCCGAAATGGCCGTTGGTGATCACCAGCGTGTTCCCTCCAGCATACGGGCCAACGTTGGTGGAGAGCGCGAAACAGGAGCCGTTCAGCCCGAAGTAATAATTCGGGTTCGTGCTGTTGTTGACCGTGAAGCAGGTCGGATTGAACGCACCGACGGCAGACGGGCTGAACACCACCGGGAAGTTACTGGCTGTGCCGGGCTCAACCGTCAGGCCCCCCAGCGCCGACACATCGAAATACGCCGCACCGGGGCCATCGTTGGTCGCCGCCGTGATCTCCAGTTGCAGAACCCCTGCGTTGGTGACGGTGAAGATATTCGTCGCCACCCGGCACAGGACCAGCGGAGCGAAAACCGCGCCGCTCACCTCGATAGCCGACGCCTCAACATATTCGTAAACGAAGGCATTGGACTTCACCGTCTCGCCATACGAGATTGAACACACGCGCACATCACCGGTCATCGCACCGCCCGCCGCGCCCGCAATGACTACGATCTGCGTGGAACTTTGACTGACAATCGAGGATGCTGTCACACCGCAAAGTGTGACGCTGGTGACGTCGCCGCCATTGCAAAGATTCGTCCCGGCGATCACCACCGGATAACCGCCCGCCGATGATCCGGACGACGGCGAAATACCGGTCGAGTCCGGTGTACGCCGCCATTCCGCCACATAGTTCACCGTCAGGCCGTCGGCCCTGTCGAAATAGCCGCCAGCGTAGGGCTCCCCGCTGGTGTTCAATGCTAGTGTAGCAACTCCATTGTTCATTCCATCGCCCACGTTCGTCCACGTCGTTCCGTTCCATTTGGCCACATAATTCGCGGTCACTCCGCCCGCCGTGGTGAACCCACCGCCGGCGTACAGATTCCCGTTCGTGTCAATCGCCAGTGCAGAGACCACGTTGTCCATCCCGCTGCCAAGATTGGTCCAACTGGAGCCATCCCATTTCGCGATATAGTTCGCGGTCACTCCGCCCGCCGTGGTGAACCCACCGCCGGCGTACAGATTCCCGTTTGTGTC
>CAZMXS010000091.1:2397-4812 GCA_964570325.1 uncultured Verrucomicrobiota bacterium
ACCGCCGGCGTACAGATTCCCGTTTGTGTCAAAAGCGAGCGCCGCGACCCCGTTGTCCATCCCGTCCCCCAGGGCCGACCATTCTTCCGTCACGGGATTCCATTTCGCAATACAGTTCGCGGTTACCCCGCCCGCCATGGTGAAATAACCTCCCACGTAGAGATTCCCGTTGGTGTCAGTCGCCAGCGCAAGGACAGAGCTGTAGCTACCCAACCCATCACCCAGATTCGTCCAAGCCGCCGCCACAGGGTCCCATTGCGCGATGTAATTGGCCGACTCCCCGCCCGCCAGCGTAAACTCGCCACCAGCATAGAGCTGACCATTCGCATCGGTTTCCAGGGCATACACGTAGTTGTTCATTCCGACATCCAGGTTCATCCAACTGGTATAGCCGTCCGCCCCAATTCGACCCGCCGGGTTGTACGTGTAGGCGCCGGCGAAGGTCGTGTCGCCGTTGTCGCTCGTCTGGATAACGAGATCCTTCACGCCCGGCGATTCCGTTGCCGGAAGCGTAATCGTCACCCAGTTGGCGCCGGTGCCGGTGATGGTTGCATTAACCCCGCCGACCAGAACGTTGGTGATCGTGCCGAAATGCCCGTTGGTGATCGTAATCGTGTTTCCACCGCCGTAGGGCCCGACGTTGGTGGAGATTTGAAAGACACTGCCGGTCAATCCGAACGAATAAATCGGAATCGGACAGTTGTTCGCCACGTAGCAGGTCGGGGTGAACGTGCCGGCCGCACCCGCCGTAAAGACAACGGGGAAATTGCTTGCCGTTTCGGGGGCAACGGTCATTCCCGCCAAGGCCGATACATTGAAGTATGCCGCGCCGGGGCCATCGTTGGTCACCGCCGTGATCAATAGATCTTCCGTGCCGAAATTGGTCACCGTGAATAAGTTCGTGGCTTTTCCACCGGCCATCACCGGGCCGAAGGGCGGACCGGTCACCTGAATGGCTGCGCCGTTGTAGGTGAAGGCGTTGGATTGCATGGTTTCCCCGAAGCTCGTGGAAAACACCCGCACTTCTCCGAGGCCGACGTGATCGGAAGCTCCGGCCCAAACCACGACCTGGGTCGCCGATTGACTGACGATGCCGGTCACCGCCACGCCGCACAAGGTCACATTGGTGATGTCGAATCCATCGCACAAATTCGACCCGATGATCGTCACTTGATAACCGCCGGCAAAGGGGCCGGAGTTGGGGATGATGTACACCGCATCGAACAAGACACCTCCATACACCAGATACGTCTCACCGGCTATATTCTGCCCGGACGGGTCAGCGTAGACCGCACCGATCAGCAGGTCGTCGTAACCATCCTTGTTCATATCCCCCGCCGAACGCACGGAACAGCCGACCCAATCGTTCACCATCGCGCCCGCGAGGGCAACGCCGTTGGTTCCATCGAGGTACGTGTTGGTCATCGTGATCATCGCAGGCAAGGCATTGGTGCGGCCATACACCACATACGTCTCGCCCGCAGACCCCCGCCCGCCGGGAGAAGCCCGATCCGCACCCACCAGAAAGTCCGGCAATCCGTCTCCGTTCACGTCCCCCGCCGGGCTCAATGAAGAACCGCAGGCATCGGATGGACCACCGCCCGCCAGGGTAACGCCGTTGGTGCCGTCGCACCATGTGTTGGTCAGCATGATCAGCGCCGGGAAATCATTGCTGCGGCCATATACCATATACGCCTTATTTTCTCCCCCCGCGCCGATCAGAATGTCGTCGCAACCATCCCTGTTTATGTCCCCCGCCGAATTCACCGCCAGGCCGAGTTGAGAGTATACCCTCGCGCCCGTAAAGAGTACGCCGTTGGTGCCGTTGAGCCACGTGTTGGTCAGCGTGATCAGCGCCGGCAAACCATTACTGCGGCCGAACACCAGATACGCTTCGCCCGCATTATCCCGCCCGGACGGGCATGCTTTTGGCGCACCCACCAGCATGTCGGCGAATCCATCTCCATTCACGTCCCCCGCCGAACTCACCGACCAACCGCAGACAATATTGGACACTGCGCCCGCCAGAATGATGCCGTTGGTTCCGTTGAGCCAGGTGTTGGTCAGCGTGATCTGCGCCGGCAAGCCGTTGCTACGGCCATATACCAGATACGTCTCACCTGCCGCACCACTACCTCCCCCGTACGAATCCGCGCCGATCAGCATGTCGTCATAACCATCCCCGTTCACATCCCCCGCCGAAGCCACGGACTTGCCACACCGGCCACCCGACTTTGTGCCTGACAGGAGGACGCCGTTGGTGCCATTTAACCAGGTGTTGGTCAGTACGATCAGCCCCGGTAGGCCGTTACTGCGGCCGTACACCAGATAGGCCTCGCCCACACTCCAAGGCCCGGACAAACGGGCACCCAGCGCCCCGATCAGCATGTCGCCATAACCGTCCCCGTTCACATC
>CAZMXS010000091.1:4912-15340 GCA_964570325.1 uncultured Verrucomicrobiota bacterium
AACCGTCCCCGTTCACATCGCCCGCCGAATCCACCGACCAGCCGCTAGCATCCTCGGCGTTCGCGCCCGCCAGCGTGACACCTCTGGATCCGTTGAGCCATCTCCTGCTCAACGTGACCGAAGCCTGTAAGCCGCTATGCACTTCGGGCGGGATCACGCCCGCCGGATTGTAAGTGTAAGCGTTTGAATAGATGGTTGCGCCGAGACTTTCCGACCAAATTTCCACGTCTCCACTACTTCCGGAGGAAGGACCGCTTCCAGCCACGACGACCACCTGCGTCGCATCCGCGCTCGTGATGCTTGCGACCACCACCCCGCACAGGGACACGTTTGTCACATCGCCCCCGGCGCACAGGTTGGTTCCACAGATGGTTACCGAGTTACCGCCCAACCACGGGCCGGAAAACGGAACCGCGCCAAGCGTCATCAGCAACACACTGTTTTTTTGGATATTATAATCCGACAAGGTCCGACCATCCTCCAGCAACCTCCCGGCAAAAAACAGCCATTGCCGTTCGAGGGCATACCCGGTCTGATCCTGAATCTTGGCTTTCGCATTTTCAATCGAATCGCTTGGCTCCACGTCGAGCGTAAGCCGGCCGAAGGAAGGCGCGTCCACAAAGATGTCCATCGCGCCGGACGGCGCGGCCATCAGGAGGAACGCTGCTACTACCATTTTTCCAATGATTGGAAATCCTGGATGCCAATTTTCCAATGATTGGAAAACTCCATTCCTATCGTAATTGTCGTATTGCATGGTTCTCGTTTGGTGGGGGGTTATGGAACGTAATCGGGCAGGCTCAGATTGATCTTCTGAAATAACTGTTGCGCGCCGGCCGCGCCGTAGTTCGTGACCGTCATCAGCGCGCCGTTGCCGGTAAGACCGCCGATTCCCTCCTGCCACTGACCGTCATGCAAGTTCGTCGTCACGGATACGCTGTATGGCATGTTCGAGGCGCCGAGAAACTGGAGCAGCGTGTTGGATCCCGCGATAGCCAAGCTCGCAACTCGCGCGCTGTTGCTGTCGAGCAGGATGCCCGCGCCCTGGTTCTGCAGGCCGGCGTGGAAACACATCGTCCCGTAGATGTCCTCCACGTAACCCTCGTTGATCACGGGCCCGTAGAAATCCAGCGCGCCGGTTTGGCCGCCGCGGATCACGCTGTGGTTGGTCACCACGCCGATGATGGCGATCCGGCTGCCGGACTCCACGTACACCGCGTTGCCGGTTTCGACCAGCAGGCTGCCGATAATCGTCCCACTGCCGCCGATCCATGCGTTAGTGACAAAGCCCGAATCATCGTAAACCTTCACAAGGACCCGGTCCACGCGCGCCGTGCCGCCGTCGAGCCACAGGGCGCCGCGGAGCGTGAGTTCGGCGTCGCCGGTTTCGTTAGTGACGATCAGCAAGCCGTTGCGGCCGATAAGGATGGCATTGCCGTTGGGCTGGCCGATGGCCGCTGTGGGCGCGGACACCACCCCGCCGTTGCTGATCGTAAGCGTGTTGCCGGGTCCATAGTAGTCGCTTGCGTCGCCGCCGACGTTGAGCGATCCGCTCATGATCCACGTCGAACCAGGGTCCGTCACAAGGGCGCTGTTGCCAACGTTGCCCAATGAGCCGCCCTGACTTTGCACCGTTGCGCCATCGCGAATGAAGAGCGCGTTGGATGCCCCGCCGTTGCCCACGGCGACGGCGCGGTCGCACTGCCACAGCGAACCCGTGCCGATAACCGTGAGGGCGTTATGCGCTCCGCCACCCGATCCGACGATGCCCTCCTGACAATATACGGCGCCGCCGTTGCTGATGATCAGCGTCGTATACTCAGCAAAAACACCGGCAAACAACGCGCCGCGATTACTCCAGACCGAGCCGGCGCCGGTGACGAGCGCCGCATTGCTCACCGCGCTTGAACTCCAGCCAAAGTAGCCGCTGGCATTGTCCAACCGGCCGCCGTCACGAATAATCAACCGATGATGGGAAGCGTTGTCATACATGGCGTTTATGTCAGCGTCAACGTGGAACTGCGAGCCGGCGCCTTCGATCAAAATCTCGTTATCAACCGTGTTGCCGGCACCAAGCCGCAACGCGCCCCGAGAGGTCACGGCGCCGCCGCCCGAAACCGTCAGCCGATTGCGCGAGCTGGCCTGGCCGAAATATACAGTGTCGGAATCGAAAGTGGAACCGGCGCCGGTCACGACGATCGCATTGCCGGTGGCGGTTGAGTCGTAGCCGATGTAGCAGGTGGCGCCGCAATAGACCGATCCGCCATTGGTCACGGTAAGCGTGTTGAACCGCCCCTCTTGGCCGATGTTCAGCGCATTCAATTGCCAGAGCGATCCCGGCCCATCCACCGTCACCTCGTTGCCTTGGGAATCAACGCCGAAGCCAAGGTAGGCGTCGCCGCCCAGGTGGTTGACGGCGCCGCCGTTCAGGATGCGCATCCGGTTGCTGGAACCCTCGCCGCCGACGCGGATGTCATGCGCGTGCAGGAGCGAACCGGTTCCCTCGATGAGCGCCAGATTGTGACCCGCCTGAGCGAAACTTCCGATTACGCACAGCTCCGCGTTGGTCAGCTCGCCCGCGTTCAGGATGTGCAGGAGATTGTTGGTCCCAAACGCGCCCACCGTAAGGTCCGCGCCTTGCCAATTGGTGCTGAACGCATCAATCACCAGGTTCGAGTTGTTGTCAATTGAATCGTAGACGATCTCGACGGCTGCGAGCGTTCCGCGGACGGGCGCAATGGAAAACGCGAGCAGAACGGCGAAAAGTACCGGCGACTGGCGGGCGGGAACAGCGCGCACGGAAACCTCCTTTTGCCAGGACATTATGAAGCGGATACACCATAGAGATCGGCGTCCGTCGGGTCAACCCACAAACGACAGGGCGGGATCACACGCGCGACCACGCGAAATCAGCCGGCGGGACCCGGCACACCCAGCGCCCGAATCGGGCGGAAACCTGTTGGATGTCCCGCCTCCGCGGTAGTTTCAGCAAGTCAGCCTTCCCTGGCGGGATTCCAAGAAACCGCGGGAACAGCATTGACAACCCAAGGAACGGTTCAGTTTATTACTCCCGCGCGGGCGGGGACTTGGGGCGCGAACGGCGGTCCACGCTCCGATTTGTGACAAAGCGGGAAACACCATCATAACGGGAGGGCATCATGATCAGACGGATTGGATTCGTGTTGGCGATTTGTCTGCTGGGTATGCTGGGAACGCCGGCGGCATGGGCGGATGGCTCATCAGCCGTGCTGGGGACTGAAGATTTCATGGCCGGCGCGCTGCCGCCGCCGGGTTTCCATTATGTGAACTACATGTGGTACTATTACGCCAACGCCCGGATGGACAACGGCGGCAACGAAATGGATATCCCGGGCTTCAAGGCGTATTCGTTCGCCAACGTGTTCCGGCCCATCTATGTCGCGCCGGTGACCATCCTCGGCGCGAACCCCGCGTGGCATGCGGTCGTCCCGCTTGCCTACCGGATGATTGATTCGAGCACGCCGTTTATCAACGAGGAAAAAGCCCAGGGCATCGCCGATATCTACCTTTCACCCCTGATCCTCGGCTGGCATTTCCCCGATCAGAAGCTGCACCTGATCGCCGGACTCGACGTAATTGTGCCCACCGGCAAGTACGACGAACACGCGCCGATGACCACGCTGGGCAACAACCATTGGACCTTTGAGCCGGCGGTCGCCGCGACCGCCTTCCTGCCCGGCGGTTTCAGCGCCAACCTGAAGCTCATGTACGACTTCCACACCAAGAACACCGACTTCATTCCGCCGGGTGAAACCGAGAAATCTGATTACCAGACAGGGCAGCAGTTCCACGGCGACTTCTGTGTGGATTACGGAGTGATTGAAAAACTACGTGTGGGCGTGGCGGGTTTCTTCCTGAAGAGCATAACCGACGACAAATTGGACGGCGATAACCTGGACGATTCGAAGGAACAACTGGTCGGCCTCGGTCCGGCCGTCTGCTACAGCCCGCTCCCCAATTTGTCCATCATGGCCAAGTTTCTGTGGGAAACCGCCGCCAAGAATCACACCCAGGGCGGCAATGCCTGGCTGAAAGCGGTGTACTCATTCTAACGCGCCCAACATAAAAGGAGGCCCAGATGCGCAAGTCCAGCCTGATTCTGTTAATGGCATTGATCGTTGCCGCCGGCTTGGTTGCCGGTTGTACATGCCCGAGGTCTGCCAAGTGCCCGGCGACCAAGGTGGAAAAGCCCGCGGCAAGCGACGCGGCCTCCGCCAAGACCGCGCCGATGAAGCCAGCCGCGAAAGCTGGTGAATCGTGCAAGGCGGACAAGGCGCCGGCGCCCGCGGCCAAGGCCGAAAAAAAGGTTGAGCCTCGGGCATCCATTTTCCAGCAAATGGACGGGGAAGACGGGGACGCCAAGATTACGCAGGCCGAATACGAGACCAGCCATTCCAACTGGTTCAAGAAGCAAGACCAGAACGGCGATGGCAAGCTGAGCCCGGATGAGTATCTCACCGCTGAGTTCAAGGCAATGGACGTCAACCAGGATGGCACGGTCACGCTTGAAGAATACGCCATCTTTTTTGTCGGCGAAAAGGATGCCACCGCCTTAACCACGGCCAAAGGCGTGGATGCGGCTAAACGCGGCAAGCGCGGTTTTGCCGGCATGGATGCCAATAAAGATGGCGTGATCAGGATCGAGGAGTTCATCGCCATTCAAAAGGGCCTGTTCAATGAGATGGACACCAACCGGGATGGCCGGTTGAGCCAGGCCGAAATGGATGTATTCAAAGCGACGTGGATCAAGCAGATGGATAAGGATGGCGATGGCATGGTGATTATTGACGAGTTCTATCGGGAGCCCGCCAAGAAAGCCAAGGATGCGAAGAAGGCCAAGGACAAAAAGAAGGATGATCCGAAATCGGAACAGAAGGACGAGAAGCCGCCCGTCAGCCAGCCCGAAAAATAGTTAAGTCCATGGACTGATCCGCCGTGGCGCCCAAACCCTTTGGGCGCCACGAAAAAACCGAGCCGGCCGCTTGCCCGGTGTCCAGATTATATTGTCCTGGCGTGAAAGAGCGCTTCGATAAAAACTGGCGATTCTGTCCGGGCGAGATTCAAGGCGCGGAACGACCGGAGTTCGATGACGCCAAGTGGCGGGCGCTGGAACTGCCGCATGACTGGGCAATCGAGGCGGCCTTCGATCCGGCCTGCCCCGGCGCGCACGACGCGGGCTACCTGCCCGGCGGCGTCGGCTGGTACCGGCGCCGCTTTTCCATCCCGGCGGTCTTCAAACATTGGCCGGTCTTCATAGATTTTGACGGCATCTACATGGATAGCGATATCTGGTTGAATGGCCGGCATCTGGGCCGGCGACCCTATGGCTATAGCGGCATCCACCATGAATTGACGCCGCATCTCAAATACGGCGACGATGAAAACCTGCTGGCGGTTCGAGTGCAGGTGCGGCAGCCCTGCTCGCGCTGGTATTCTGGAGCCGGCATTTATCGGCATGCCTGGCTGACTGTTGCGGAACCGGTGCATCTTGTGCCGCATGGATTGGTGGTTACCACGCCGCGAGCCAACTCGGCCGGCGCGGCCGTGCGCGCGCGAACCCGCGTCGCCAACCGGCAATTGAAAAGTTGCGAAATCAAACTGCTCACGCGTATCGTGGACCCCGCCGACCGCGAGGCGGCACGGGCGGAGTCGGTCGCCAAGCTCAAACCCGGCGGTGAAACGGAACTGACGCAGGATTTGGAGATCAACGCGCCCCGCCTCTGGTCGCCCGCGGACCCCGCGCTTTACCGGGTGATCTCCGAACTCAGCGCCGATGGACGCCGGACCGACCGAGAGGTGACTTCGCTCGGTTTGCGCGAGTTCGAGTTCACGCGCGACCGGGGGTTCGTGCTCAATGGCAGCCGCCTTCCCATCCAGGGCGTTTGCCTGCACCATGACCTGGGCTGTATCGGCGCCGCCATCCACGAGCGCGCGCTCGAACGGCAACTGGAGCAATTGCGGAGCATGGGTTGCAACGCCATTCGCACCAGCCACAATCCGCCCGCGCCTGAATTGCTGGAGCTTTGCGACCGCCTGGGGTTCCTGGTCATGGTCGAGGCGTTTGATGAATGGCGGGAGCCGAAGAAAGAGTTTGGCTATGCGCGGTTTTTCGATGAGTGGAGCGAGCGCGATCTTACCGACATGATTCGGCGCGCCCGCAATCACCCCTGCGTCATTCTTTGGAGCATCGGCAATGAAGTGCCGGAGCAAAAAAACATTCCGGGCGCGGAGCGAGCCCGGCGGTTGGCCGGCATCTGCCGCCGCGAGGATCCCACGCGGCCGGTGACCGCCGGATGCAACCATCCGGAGGACGCCATCCGCACCGGATTCGCGGCGGCGCTGGATGTGTTCGGGATCAACTACCAACCGGAAATCTACGCGCGCCTGAAGGACCGGTTTGTCCTCATCGCCTCCGAAACCGCCTCCGCAGTCAGCACCCGCGGCGCCTATAATCTGCGCCCGGACCCCGCCGGCCATTTGCGGCCGGCAGCCGAATTTCAACATCAGTGCAGTTCGTATGACATCGCGCATCCGAGCTGGGCCTGCCAGGCGGAAACCAGCTTGCAGGCGCTGCGCGACGCCCCCTGGGTGGCAGGCGAATTTGTCTGGACCGGGTTCGATTATCTCGGCGAACCCACCCCGTTTCAGTGGCCTTCCCGCAGCTCTTATTTCGGGATCTTCGATCTATGCGGCTTCCCCAAAGATCGCTACTACCTCTATCAAAGCCGCTGGTCCGCCGTCCCGATGGCGCATCTGCTGCCGCACTGGACCTGGCCGGGCGCGGAAGGGCGCGAGATTCCGGTCTGGTGCTATACCAATGGCACGGATGTCGAATTGTTCCTGAACGGCCGCGCGTTGGGCCGGCGCGCGATGACGGAACTGCACGCGGAATGGCGCGTGCCTTATGAACCGGGCACGCTGCGGGCAGTGGCCTTCAAAGACGGCCGGGAATGGGCGACCGCGGAGGCGCATACCGCCGGCGCTCCGGCCCGGCTGCAACTGCGGGCCGACCGGAAAACCATTCACGCGGACGGCCGGGATCTGGTGTTCATCACGGCGCAGGTGCTCGACGACGCCGGCTGCGTCTGCCCGAACGCGGACCATGCCGTTCAATTCACCTTGCGCGGCGCGGGTTTTTTTCTGGGCGCCGACAACGGCGACCCGACGGACCATGAGTCGTTTCAGTCCCGACGCCGCCGGGCCTTTCATGGATTATGTCTGGCCGTGCTGCGCGCCACCCGCCAGGCCGGCCGCATGACGTTATTGGCCGAAAGCGACGGCTTGACCGGCGCGCAGCTTGAAATCAAAACAAATTAACCGCCACGGCCGAGCCCGAAACCAGCAAATCGAACCATGCGCCCGACCGGCCGCCGCGACGATTTCCCGGCGGGTGAAAACACCTGCGCCCAGACCGAGCGGGGCGCCACGGCCGTTGGGCGGATTACCGCAGGCCATCAATCGGCGGGCCGGATCTGCCGCAACGTGCGCAAATAAACGGCGGCGGAGTTGGTGGTCGCGCCCGGAGGGACCGCTTGCTCCACCGTTTCCCAGCCGTCGGTGAAGCCCGCAAGCGTCGGGGGCGGGGCATTGGTGTAGCGCGCCAGGTCGAACCAGCCGGCGCCCGCCATCAGATTGGTCCGCGCCTGGAGCGTATCCACCACCCGGGCGCCCGCCTGAACGGAGACCGACATCTGGTATTGCGTCGGACCGACGGATAGGAGGGCCAATGCGACGTTCGAGGAAGTCAGGTCCAGAAACCGCGGGCCAATTTCAATGCTGCCATAGATGGCACCGTTGGTCAGGTTGGTCAGCGCCGGCAAGTTCAGATAGCCGCCGCCGGCGACAACCTGTCGGATATTGGTGATGACTTCAAACAGATTGGAGCCGATGGCGTACGAGTCCGCTACGCGCACCCGGGCGAGATACGCTCGGTTGCTGTCCGGCCACACGGGGAAATCGAAATGAAGACGGTTGGTGCATGAAAATGCAAGGCCATTGGTGGCAACCGCCATCAGCGCGCCGTAGTAATACGTGGCGCTGTTGGTCGGCCGCGCATCGGTGGCCAATTGCGTGCCGTAAGGCGCAGTGGTGATTTGCAGTCGGTAAGGCCCCGCGCCGGGGGCGGAATTGGACCAGGCAGCATCGAAGGCGTCCATCCCCTCCAAGGCGCCCGGCTGATGACGCAGATACAACGTGCCGATGCCCAGACCGCTGCCGACTACCCAATCGCCGTTGGCAATCTCAAGCGTGTCTTTGTCCACCCGGCCGACAGGCCGGGCCAAATGCGCGGCCGTGCCGACAGCGGCTTTGACATAATGCTCATAATAGTTCCAGTTGATATTCCGAATCCAGTCGTTGGTGCTGTGATAATAGGGGTTGAAATCAGCGTCATCATCCTCGATGGCCAGAATGGCCGGATACCCATATTCCCAGAACCGGTAGTGATCGCTGGCCGATTCGCCATCCGCCGTGATGACCGGCGTCAATCCGCCCACCAACCCGTAAAGCCCCACCACGTTTGTGAAAGTCTGGGCGATGACCAGATCGTTGGAGTATCCTGGATTGGACGTCGTGCGGGTGTGCAAGCGCGCGACCGGATTGCCGTTTCCCTCCCAGGCCATCATATCCATGTTGAAAACCGCCACCACGTTTTCGCTGTTTGAATAAACCAACCCGGCATATTTCCGGGCACCCAACAAGCCTTGCTCCTCACCGGTAAACAACACAAACCTGAGTGTGCGCTCAAAAGCAAACCGGCTCAACAATTGTGCCGCCGTTAATACCCCCACCGACCCGCTCGCATTGTCATCCGCCCCCGGCGCCGGCCCCGAGCTGGGCACCGAATCCAAATGCCCCACAATCAACACAATCTCATTGGAGCGCGATGTTCCCCCAAGCTCGCCAATCCAATTCCGGCTGCCGGATGTCCATTCCTGATACGAAGCGCGTAATCCCGAAGAAACAAATTGATTATACATGTACAGCCCCGCTTTTTGGATGGGCGTACCTGAATATGTATAACGGGTTGAAACAGTAAAAAGCGCGCCCTCCACGAGGGCGGCGCCGGCGCCGCTAATGGCGGCCACTGCCGAATAGAGCCGGCTGGACTGAACTTGCCCGATTATTTCGGCAATTAGCGGATCGTAGGTCGGCGCTTGCCGTTTCTCCGGTGACCAGACATTGCGGACGCAGGGGTTATTGAATATCAGCGGTTGATCGAACAAGCGCACGAGTTCAAATCCGAGATCGGATAATTGCGCGGCCTCTGCGGCGGAGGCCCGTACGATCATCTGGCGGCCGTCATCATGCAGCACTTCGAATTGTTGGAGGGCTTTGGCGCGCGCCGCGGGACGCCGGGCGGTGGCGATGAAGCAATCGGATAGCGCGATATTGGTTCCGAGCGCCTGATAAGACCAATCGGATGAGTGGAGATCAGATTCATGGGCTTTCACCAAGGCGTACGCCTGGCCGGCGGCATCCTGCAGCATGACATACGCAACGGCCGAGCCCAACTGGTCGGCCGAGCCGGCGATATTCACCCGGGCAAGAATCTGTGGCTGAGCAGATACCGAACCAACCGCCATCCCCAGCAAGCCGGCCATCAATATCAGTTTGAAGTGCATGGTAATGAACATACACGATCCCAGCCAGCCGCGCATCATTCTTTGTCGCCGGCCGAGCCGCGCCGTCCCTCATGAAACGAGGGCATTTTGCCCGCTTCCATCATGAACTGGTTCCATATTCCAACGCCGCGCATTGACAGCCGGGCGGCAAGGGCGTAATCCTCATGGCTGTTGCCGCAAGGCATTAGCCCTGAAAAGCAGGAAAGGAGCCAACCATGGGAACCAGAGGACGCGAGATAGTCGGAATGGATGTCAACCAGTTGATCGAATTGCTGAACAAGGCGTTTGCCGATGAGTGGCTGGCTTATTACCAGTACTGGTTGGGCGCCAAGGTCGCGAAAGGGCCGATGAAGGATGCCGTGATCGCGGAGTTGACGCAACACGCGGCCGACGAGCTCCGGCACGCAGACATGCTTTCGTTGCGCATCATTCAACTTGGCGGCGCGCCGCTTACGACTCCGCAGGAATGGTTCAAGAAAACCAACTGCGGTTATGACGCGCCAAGCGATCCGTTTGTGAAAGTGCTGCTCGAACAGAATGTCAAAGGCGAACGCTGTGCGATTTCCACCTACAAGAAACTGATGGAAACCACGCTCACCGCCGATCCAGTTACCTACAACCTTGTGCTGCAAATTCTGCAGGATGAAGTGGAGCACGAAGAAGACCTCCAGTCGCTCCAAGAAGACCTTGAGTTGATGCTCAAGGGTGGCTGATAAATGGGGAGGAGGCCGGACAGGCTTGCGCCTGTCCGGCCGATCCAGCACAG
>CAZMXS010000092.1:0-15278 GCA_964570325.1 uncultured Verrucomicrobiota bacterium
CAGAAACGCCCCAGCCTTGTGAAAGCATTTTGGATTCAAGCCGAGTTGTCACTGTTATTGTGAAGGATCAATAGAATAGCCTTTCTGGCCGTCACGCTTTGGGTGGAGGCAGCCTTTCCGCGACCCAGTGGAGCAGGTCGGCTTGGGTGGCGGTATCCGGCCCAGCGCCGGCCTTGGCGACTATCTGCAGCGCGGTTTCGCGCGCAAGACCAAGCGCCATAAGCACCGCGGCGCTGAAAGTGCCGGTGCGGCCGATCCCTGCGCCGCAATGCGCCAGCACATGTTCGCCGGACCGCAGCCGGGCGGCAATGTTCTGAGCGAGCCGCAGAAATTGCTCTTTGTCGTCCGGCACTGTAAAATCCCGCACCGGGAAATGCTCCCAGCGCCATTCATGCGCGCCAGCCTTCAGCATCTGTGCGTACTCCGGCGATTTCCACTCGATTTCAACCATCGGCACGAGGCAGACGACGCACGTGATGCCCGCGCCGCGCATGCTTTCATGGAAGCGACTGAGCGGCTCATAACGGCCCGGCATGCTGTGCAGAAACAATTTGCCCGCTACGTTTTTCGGCAAATCCATGGAACGAAACATGTGACCTCCTTCGATTGCCTCCGGCGCCGGACGGGCCGGCAACCCTGACCTGCGCGCCAGCCAATCGCAACATCGTCTGCCGTTGAGCCTGAGTGCGTTAATCCATCCGATCCATTCACCCTTTAACCAACGCCGCGCGACTTCTCTATCGGATTCATTCATAACAGTTTTCTTTTCACGCGCGGAATTCTGGCATATCCCCAAGGACAAATAGCGTCCTAGGCAAATATCCATATAAAAAATGCATCAAGCCATCTTCTACAGTTCCGCGCCGCCCAAGCTCATGAACTCCACGCCAATGGCGGGGTCCGGATGTTCCGAGTTGCAAATGTGCTGGCAATATCTTTGCGCAAAGACGGTATTTATTTGCCAACAGAGCATGAAAGAGTGGATGCATGGGGCTGACATAAAAAGCATCATGTACTTCAAGACCACACGCGCGGGCGGACACGCATATCTTCAAATCGCCGGGAGCTATCGGTAAGGCGGGAAAGTCCGGCAGCGCAATTTGACCACCCTGGGGCGCTTGGATGTTTTGCATGCCAGCGGACCGGAAGCGCGGGGGGGTGCCGTGGCTCCGGCCGGACGGAAAAACGCGGGTATCCGTGCTTTATAGGGAAGGTGAGCCGGTGGAGGTGAAAACGGTGGTGGTGTCGGCGCAACATAGGGATGGGGTGGGGTGGGACGAGATCCGCCGGTATGTGGCGGCCGATCTCGTGCCGCGCGCGCTGGGCAACTGGCACCGCGGTGGGATCGATTTCCATGTCAACCCGACGGCCGACTGCGGGGTGACGGCCCGCAAGATCATTGTCGGTCCCTACGGCGGCTTCGCGCGCCACGGCGGCGGGGCGTTCAGCGGGCAGGATTCGTCCAAAGTTGACCGCAGCGCCGCCTACTTCTGCCGGCATGTCGCGCGGCAGGTGGGCGGGGCCGGACTGGCGCGACGGGCCGAAATACAGGTGGCGTACGCCATCGGCGAGGCGCAGACCGTCTCGGTCAGGGTGGACACGTTCGGCACGGGCGACGCGGGCAAGGCCGCGGAATTCGTCGGTGGGTTCGACTTTCGGCCGGCCGCGATCATAGCATGGCTGGACCTGCCGCGGCCGATCTACCGGCGGCAGACCAACTACGGCCACTTCGGCAAGCCGGACCTGCCGTGGGAAAGGGACCAATGATGGGAAAATATAGGCATGGGACATCATAAGTCCCATGCCAGCTGGTAAAATCGACGGAAAAATAAAAAAGGGGAAAACCATGAGCGGGGAAAAACTGACGAATGAGATGCTGCTCTGCCGCCCGTACCTGGAACAGCCGTTGGCCGATGGCAACGGCGTGCCGATCGCGCTGACGGCGCCGATGGCGGCTGAAATGCTCAAGCGGGATTGCCCGGCGGTCGGGCAGTGGATGTGCTGGTATACGGAGCGGGATCCGGCCGAGGACGCGCTGCGGACGTTTATCGGCAACGGGATGCACAACCAGGGCCGGGTGGGGGGCTGGACATGGGAGCGCGTGCCCTGCTTCTACAACGGCACGGCGTTCTGGGACGGGCAGTTGAAGAACCGCAAGTACGGCGTCGGTTGGGGCGGCCTGCTCCGGATCAAGGGGGCCAAGGGCGAGGAGTTCCTGATGTTTTCCTATATTCGGCCCGATACGGAAACAAACAAGGAGTATCTCGTTTCGACCGGTGACGTCCGGATGCTGCGGCGCTTCGCCCGCGACGTCGAGCGGCACATGCGGCCGCGGCGGAGCAGCCGCCACCTGCGCGTCCGCGTCATGGGCGGCGCGGATATCGAGATCCGGGCCGACATGATGGAGGAGGTGTATCTGCCGCAGGACTTGAAGGATGACATCATGGGGCAGGTGGACACGTTTTTCCGGAACCGCGATTTCTACCGGCGGCTGGGCGTGCCGTACCGGCGGGGTTTCCTGTTCACGGGCCTGCCGGGTACCGGCAAGACGCTGATGATCCGCAAACTGATCCGGCACTGCTATCGCGAGTTCGGCACGCGCTGCGGGGTGCTCGAGATCAGCCAATACATCCCGTTGGAGAACGTGGAGACCTTCTTCAACGTCGGCGAGTCGCGGCGGCCGATCCTGATGGTGCTCGAGGATGTGGAGTCCCTGACGCAGGGGACCAACGTGACGCGTTCGCAGCTGCTGGCGCACCTGGACGGCTTGGACCAGCGGGGCGGGGCGCTGATCCTGGCGACGGCAAACCGGCCGGAGCTCATCGACTCCGCGTTGGTGCACCGCCCGAGCCGGTTCGACCGCGTCTGGCGTTTCCCGTTGCCCGACAAGAACCTGCGGCGGGAGTACTTGCGCCGGCACCTGGAGGAGCTAACGCCGGAACTGGTGTAGCACGCCGTCCATCGCACCGAGGACTGGACCTTCGCCTATATCAAGGAGCTGCGGATCACGGCGGGGGTGCTGGCCGCCCATGCGGGGCGCGAGCGGATCGGCCCCGACGACCTGTATAAGGCCTTGGACCTGCTGTCCGCCCAGTTCAAGGCGGGGGCCAACAATCGCCCGCTGACGTTCCGCGAATCGGGGGGCATCGGTTTCGGGCCGGCCGGCCGGGAGGACCCGCTGCTGGAGCGGCTGCCAACTTGACAAAAGAAAAAAAACCCCTGTGACACTATTTGTCCGACCCCGGCGGATAAGATCGTGCGCGTGAACAAAAAAGCGAAGTAATAAATGGAGGTGAAGCATGGGTGAAATATCATTGCTGGGCAAGATCGAGACCGACGACGCGGGCTACCCGCTGGTGCTGACGGCGACGGCGGCGGCCAGCCTGCTGAAGCGCGAGCACCCCGAGGTGCCGCACTGGATGTGCTGGCTGATGGGGCCCGACCCCGCCGAGCACGCGCTGCGGGCCTTCACCGGCGACGGCGTGCATCCCGCCGGCAAGATCGGGTCGTGGCGCTGGGAGCGTTTGCCGTGCGCCTACGGCGACGTGTCCTTCTGGGGCGGCCACACCAAGCGCCCGAAGATCGGCATCAACTGGACCGGCCTGATCCGCGTGCGGGGCGCGCAGGGTGAGGATTTCCTGATGTTCTCCTATATTCGCCCTGACATGGAGGCGAACAAGGAATATCTGGTCTCGACCGGCGACATCAAGATGCTGCGGCGCTTCGCGCGCGACGTGATGCGCCATCTCGCGCCGCGGCGCCGCAAGAGCAACCTCGTCGAGGTCAACGTCATCGGCGGGCCGGACTTCACCCTGAAGATTGACGAGATGGAGCCGGTCTACCTGCCGGCGGCGATGAAGGACGATATCGAGCGGCAGGTTGACGTGTTCTTCCGTAGCAGCAAGCTTTACAAGCGCATGAGCGTGCCGTACCGGCGGGGGTTCCTGTTCACCGGCCTGCCCGGCACGGGCAAGACGATGATGATCCGCAATCTCATTCGCCGCTGCAGCCAGGAGTTCAGGGTGGCGTGCACCTACTTGTCCATCCACCGTAACACGGACGCGGACGACTTGGCCCGCTTTTTCATGAGCGGCACGAACGGCAAGCCGGTGCTGCTCGTCCTCGAGGACCTTGAGTCGCTGACGCACGAGACGCAGCTGACGCGGGCGGAACTGCTGGCATATCTCGACGGCTTGGACCAGAAGGCGGGGGTACTGGTGCTGGCGACGGCCAACAATCCCGAGTTTCTGGACGCCGCGCTGGTGCATCGTCCGAGCCGTTTCGACCGCGTGTGGAAGTTCCCGCTGCCCGACAAGGCGCTGCGGCTGAAATATATGCTGGATACGTTCAAGGGGATCGAGACGAAGCAAGCGGAATACATAGCTGCCAAGACGGCCGGCTGGACATTCGCGTACCTGAAGGAGCTGCGCATCACAGCAGGCGTGATGGCCGTGCATGCGGGAGTGGAGGACATCGGCGAGGAGCATCTGCGAGAGGCGCTGAAGCTGATGAGCGATCAGTTTAAGGCGGGAGCAGAGAGCCATGTGGCGAAGCCGGCAATGCGCGATATCGGGTTTGTCCCTGACCATGACGGATTGGAATGTTTATCCGCCTGAGACTGGCGATGTCCAAGATGCGAACCCGGCAACTGTTGGACAATATGCGACGCGTTGCGGCAGGGGCCGGCCTGACGGATTACCGGAGCACGAAGTTCTGGAGCCTGCCTGACGGGCAAGTCGAGAAATTGGACCGAATGCACTACCTGTGGATTCTGGCCCATCTGCCGCCGGCATTTGATCCTGCGCTGATCCGGACGTGCCGCATGGCGGTTAGCGGAAGGCAATACAAGCGAGCGGCCGGACGTCGGGGCGCAACTCGCTTGGGGCCAAAAGATGCTGCGCGCTAAAGGGCAGGCGGATTAGAGGCGTCAGGGTTCTCAGGCGTTTATTCGATGTTGGCCTCTGGCCTTGTTGCCTCAAAAGTAAATGATACCCGAGCTGGGCGCGGCGTGCGGCTCTGCTTGAGCAAACGCCGGTAATCCAATATAGTGGCAGTAGAACGCAGCAGTAGCAGAACGGCTCGTCCTGTCACTCGCGCCGGTGAGGGGTATTGGGAGAATGATATGAGCAAGTACAAGCCATTGCGCCAGCGTCTGTTGTTTATTGACGAGCAAATTCGCCGCGGTCGCTATCCCAACTGCCGGCAGTTGGCGAAGGATTGGGAGGTCAGTTCGAAAACTATCCAGCGCGACATTGATTTCTTGCGGGATATCGAGGGAGCGCCAATCGAGTATGACCGGATCCGGCATGGTTTCTATTACCGCGAGCCGAACTTCAGCCTGCCGGCAATCAATATCAAAGAAAGCGACTTGTTCGCGATTTGCATCGCGGAGCGCGCGCTGGAGCAATACAAGAACACGCCGCTATACGCCAAGCTGGCCAAGGTGTTCGAGAAAATCGAGGACTCGTTGCCGGACAAGGTGACCCTGCACCCGGAATGGGTTGACCGTCGGATATCATTCATTCAGCCGCCGCCGCGCAATATCGTTGCCAAAATCTGGGAGACGATTGCCAAGGCCTTGAGCCAGAGCCGGCGCTTATTAATCGGATACCGCTCGCCGTCCGCCCAGTCTGATACTTTACGACGGCTGGATCCCTACCACATGCTCAATTACCGGGGCGAATGGTATGTCATCGGCCATTGCCATAAGAACGGCGAGGTCCGGATGTTTGCCGTCTCGCGCATCAAGCGGGCGGAAATACTGGACAGTGTGTTTGAAGTGCCGGCTGATTTCGATCCGCAAAAGATGTTGGGGCACCGGTTCGGCATCATGGTTGGCGCCCAGGTGTGGAGTGCGGAGATCCTGTTTGATGCCAAGGCGGCGCCTTATGTACGGGAACGGACCTGGCAGGATCGGCAGACACTGGAGGATAAGCCCGGCGGGCGTTTGCTGCTGCGCGTGGAAACCTCCAATCTCGAAGAAGTGGCCGCGTGGGTGCTTTCTTGGGGTTGTCGCGCGCGCGCGCTTAATCCGCCGGAATTGGTGGCGATGCTCCAGGAAACCTTGGCGAAGACGATGGCGCTCTACGCGGCGGCTGGCAAAACACACGGCCCGGAAGACAAGGGATGAGGAAACACGAGCGAATCAATAAAAGCACAAAATGCGGGGCGGACTAGCATAGTCCTGTTGACGTTGATTGGCTGTTGGATCAGGCGCGACAAAATTTGTATATCTTTCACATGGAAGCGCGCGATCCCGGATGCATAGACGCGTTGGTCCGGGCTGCTCAACGGGTTGTCCAGGTGCGCTATATCAGCGCCAAGCTCGATCGCTCACGCCGCCAGTTCTGCGGCGATTCAGCAAAACAAACCTGAGTTTCTAATGTCCAATGGTGTATATATTCTTCAAGCAAGTTGTGCTCAAGGGGAGTGATATGCGTAACACAATTGGTGGCGTGTTGCTGATCATACTGCTGGGGGGTCTGGCCATTCCGTGCGCGGCTGGTCCGGTGGAGAACGTTTGGGCTTCGACGGCCGTTGATTTTCATAGCGTGACGGCCTCATTCCAGGCTGAAACGCAGATTTTAGGCGCATGGGTGCCCTTGTACTCTACCAATGACACCGTCGGTCCGTATTGCATCGCCAAGGCCGCCGGCTCCTTCAACCTCGATATTTCGGCCCTTTTGGAGCAGTTTCCCGGCCTGCCGGCCGTGAATGTCACCGGCAGTTCCGCGTCCGGCAACCGCATTATTTGGACGGTGAATCAAAACTTCAACCAGTTGGTCACAGTGGACACCGGTTCCTCCACGATGACAATCTATCTGCGCAACATCACCGGTAAAATCACGGCAATTGCCAGCGCCATGGCACTGACATACAACAATGTCTGCGGCCGCTATTTCGATGTCCGGCTGGATTGCGACAAGGGGGCTGACAAGAACTACTTCACGCTGACCGGCAATCTTGATTCGCAGGACGGCATTCCGCTTCGAGTCAACGTGAGCGCGATTGATTTTCTGGGTTACAGCGGGCTGGGCGCGATCGAGTCCCTCATGGCGGAATGGGTGAACTATCCCGCGACGGTTGTTCGCGGCGCAAGCACCGATCTCCAGTTCCGGGTCAAGGGCGGGTTCAATGGCGCGCTGACCGGCTGGGCTTTGCGCGAAGCTGACGGCGCCGCTTACACGACTGTGCGGGCGGTTTATCCCAGCCCGGAAACCGCGCTGACGGCCAACAACTGGCTGACCGTTGCGGTCACCAATGTGGTGCCGAGCGATTGGGATGACGAAGGCAACGGGCCGGAGTTCTATGTATGGGTTCAGACCCGGACCGAACATGGCGAGGCCAATCTCTGTCGGTCAACCGCCGTGGCGCGCATCACGATCACCGAACCGCCGCCGGTGCTGGTTTCAATTACCGTGGCCGGGCCGACCAGCCTATACAAGAACAGCGGCGCCAGTTACACCTGTACCGCCAACTATGATCGCGGACCCTCGCAGAATGTGACCGGCGCCGCAGCCTGGAGCGAAAACTCCGAATATGCGGTCATTGACATGAGCGGTCGCTTGACGACCTTGGATGTCCCGTCGGCGCAGCCCTGCCGCGTTCAGGCTGTGTATGGCGGGTTTACGAACGGGCTGGACGTCACCATCCGCAATGAGGCGCCAAGTCTCGTGTCCATCGGCGTCTATGGACCGGATGCGGTATTCGAGAATCAGTCGGCCGATTTTTCGTGCAGCGGCTTGTATAACGATGGTTCACAACGCGACCTGACCGCGCAGGCGGCCTGGAGCGAGAACTCCGCCTATGCTTCGATCAGCACCGGCCGGTTGACCGCCACTGCCGTGTCCGCGGATCAATCCTGTACGGTGACGGCGATCTGCGGCGGATTTACCAATAACAAAGCCATTACCATCCGCAATCTGGTCTTGCAGCGTTTGTTGATCACCGGGCCGGCGCAAGTTCCGGAAAACAGCCAGACCAACTATGCCTGTCTGGCCGTTTACAACAACGGCGCCACCAACACGGTGACAGCCGAGACGGTGTGGGATGAAAACTCGCCGTATGCCACCATGTCAGCCGGTGGAGTGCTGACGGCTGCCGGGGTTACTGCGGCAGCGAATGTGCGAATCACCGCCACCTACGGCGGCAGCACGACCAACAAGGACGTAGTGATCCTGAACAGCGTGGCCGAACTGGCTGGGTTGACGATCACCGGCCCGACCACAGTAGTGGAGAATGCGTTCGCCGACTTTGTCTGCGTGGCAACCTATAATAATGCATCCAGTTCTAATGTGACGTGGCTGGCGGCCTGGTCCGCCGATTCGGCGAATGCCAGTGTCAGCGCCGCCGGACGCCTGATGGTGTCCAATCTGACGGCAAGCGAGATTTGTCGGCTGACCGCGGCGTTTGGCGGATTGCAGGCGGTGAAGGATGTGCAACTGGTCAATGTCCCGCCCTCGTTGACGGGGTTACTGATTACCGGGCCGGCTGCCGTGAACGAGAATACGCAGGCCGTTTATCATTGCACGGCGCAATACGGCGACGGATCGAGTCTGGACGTGACGGCCCAGGCCGTGTGGGGCGAAAACGCCGCAGCGGCCACGATCACCAATGGCGTATTGACGGTTGGCGAGTTGACGAGCAATGTCGCCTGTCGGATCACGGCGGCCTACCAGGGCCGGAATGCTCAATACGACATCAATTTGCTAAACACCACGGAGGTGTTTGTCGCGTCGGCGTCGGTTATTTATCCCGTGGCCTACACGGACCGGACCGTTTGCGTCTATGTCTGGGATAATACCGCCCAGGCTTGGATCCAAGGGGCCGACGTCGTCCGTCCGGCTCAGATTACGGTGGCGAACATCCAGGCGAATCAATACTACTGGATTGGTGTTTGGGACTATATCGCCGGCGCGTTCACGTTGGCGGAATGGTTCGGCCGCTTCAACACGCCGGAGCATGGCCGGTTCGTGGGGCATGTTTATTCCTCACCCCCGGCGGCGGCGATCGGCCTGCCGGATGACGTGCTGGATATTTCCGCCAGCGCCGGGCATCTGCTCAAACCATTCGTGGTCAACATGACCACCCAGGTATGGAGCGACGGCGCGCCGTTTACTTCAACCGGATTCTGTACATTCGAACCCGACGCCTGGCACACTTGGTACTGGTTGGTCTTTTTCGATTACACGACTGGCCGGTTTTACTAAACCGCCGCTGCCTCAATTCGCACGATCGCGCCCGCCAAATTGGAGCGTGGGCCGCTTGCCGGCCTCCACAACCAGTTCATAGCGGGACGAGATCCATGGCGCTCAACTCCGATTGGGCGCGAGCCGATCCACGCGCTCACGCTCGCGGGTATGCTGGCGCGCCGCCCGGCAAACCACTGGCCCAGCCGCGGATAATGCGAAAAAAGCATTTTCATCGCCGGCCACCAACCGCTATGCTGCCGGGCCAAAACGGAGGATGTCATAATGCGTGCGCGTAACTCGATTGCTTTATGGTTGGTCATGGCCAGCATGTGTTTTGGGCTGGCGGCCGCGGCGCAGACGAATCCAGCGGCCCCGTTGCCCCCGCCGCCGGTCCAGGCCAACGTAACGGGCGACATGGCGCAGACCGCGTTGGCCTCGCGAGTCTGGATTGAGAAGACCGATAAAGGCTTCCAGCTCATGCGCAACGGCCAGCCGTATTATATCCGCGGCGCGGGCGGCACACGGTTCCTGGACCAGTTGGCGGCGGCCGGCGGCAATTCCGTTCGAAGCTGGAGTGCGGAGATGATCAGCGGGCTTCTGGACAAGGCGCTGAAGAATAATCTCACGGTTACAATCGGGCTTTGGATGGCCCATGAGCGGCATCGTTTCAATTATCTGAGCGATGAGGCTCGCGCGCGGCAACTCCGGGAGGCGCGCGAAGATGTCCAGCGTTACAAGAATCACCCATCGCTGCTGGCGTGGGGCTTGGGCAACGAGGTGGAATGGATTCATGGGACGAATGTGCTGATTTACCAGGCCATTGAAGAAATGGCGCAAATGGTGAAGAAAGAAGATCCGAACCATCCGACAATGACCACGCTGGCGGAATTAGGATCCAACGCCTTCAAAGTGGCGCTCCTTAAGCAATACTGCCCGAGCATAGACATCCTCGGCGTCAATTCGTTCGGGTCGGTGCAAACCCTGCCCGAGCGTCTGAAAGCGGCGGGTTGGGATAAGCCATACATCGTAACCGAGTTTGGTCCGCCGGGTCCGTGGGAAGTGCCGCAGACGCCCTGGGGAGCTGAAATCGAGCCGGATACCACGAAGAAGTCCACGATCTATTTGAATGGTTTCAATCGCGGAATCGCGTCGCAACCGGGCTGGTGCCTGGGATCATACGCATTTTATTGGGGCAATAAATTCGAGTGCACCCCGACCTGGTTCAGCATGTTTAGCAAAGAGGGCGCGCGGTTTGGTCCGGTGGATTACATGACCTATGTCTGGAATGGCCGGTTTCCGACGAATCGTTGCCCGGAAATTCTTTCGTACGATTCCAGTCTCCCGGCTTCTTATGTCGAACCCAACAAGTCCGTCAGCATCAAGGCGCGGTGTACTGACCCGGACGGGGATGCGCTCAGTTACCGTTGGGAGCTCTTTTTTGAGTTCAAGCGGCGGGACGCGGATGGTTTGACTTACACCGAGCTCAAGCCGGTGGCCAACGCCGGAATAAAGAGCGCCGGCAATCAGGTGTCATTCAACACGCCGGCCCAGGAAGGCGCATTTCGGGTTTTCATGTATGTGTTTGATGGAAAGGGTCAGGCCGCCAGTTTTAATATTCCATTCTTTGTCGCCAAGTCGGGCAAATCCGCCGCCGAAAACTATCGCAGATAATCGCCGATTTATCGGATTGCTCCAATCCAGATGGTATGTCCCTTGAACCTTGAACGCTGAACTCCTCCTCATGCGCATCACCGGCGGCATAATCGGCGGGCGACAGATCAAAGTTATGGGGAAGGCGGTGCGGCCGACGCAGGACAAGGTGCGAGCCGCCATCTTTTCATCGCTGGGCGACTATGTGGTGGGCGCCCGGGTGCTGGATTTGTTTGCCGGCACCGGCGCTTTGGGACTGGAGGCGTGGAGTCGTGGCGCCGCGTCTGTTTGCTGGGTGGAGTCCGACCGCAAGGTGTGTGAAACGCTGCGGGCCACTGTAGCCGCGCTTTGTATCGCCGGCGGTGCAATCCAAGTGGTTCATCAAGATGTTTACCGCTTGCTCGACCGCTCATGGCCAGACCTTCCATACAATCTGATCTTAGCGGACCCGCCGTATGACCGAAATGCCGAGCATGACCGATTGGACCGTTTGCTTGATTTGCTGACAAACCGATGCGGATGGGTGCAGTCCGGTGGTGTGCTCGTCTACGAGCAGTCGGTCGCGGAAGACTTGCCGCAGGCCGTTGACTGGGAATTGTTGCGCGATAAGCGCTATGGGGATACGCGCGTACTCATCATGCGAAAAAAGTGAGAAAAGATAAGCAAATCATTACACAGGGCCACATCGTGCGTGTATTTAATAATTTTACGAAGTGAGAACTGGATTGCTGGCTGATTGATCTTGCAGAGATAGAGCACATATTGTATAAAACAAACGGGGTTGAAGTTTTCCGGCAACAGGAGACTATGCATCATGCCGATGGATGAACAGTTTTCAGCGACAATGCGCATAGACATTCCGCCGGATCTCCTGCAGGGGTCGCACACCAAGTCCAAGTTTGACACATCGAAGATTCGTGGGCGGCCCGTGACCGTCAAGATTCCGCGGGCGAAAGACAAGGAAAGCTCGGACACCAAATACCAGCAACTGCTGCAAAGTATTTATGATGCGGCGGTGATTACGGATCTGCAGGGGCATATTATTGATTCCAATATTCGCGCCAGCGAGTTCCTGATCTACAACCAGACGGAACTCGGGCAAATGAATATCCTCGACCTGATTTCCGGCGCGGAGGATGGCCTGTTGGCGACGCTTTGTGAGAATCTGCAGAAAGAGCGCTTCGCGCTGATCCAGGCGTATTGTGTGCGCAAGGATCAGACGTTTTTCCCGGCCGAGATCGCGGTCAACAGTCTGCGTTTTGAAGAAGTGCGTTTGTGCTTCTTCATTCGTGATGTGACCGTGCGCCGCCAGGCGGAGGAGATGCTGCGGACCGAGCACCACGCCATCCAGAACGCCGGCAACGGGATTGCCATCGCCAATGTGCAGGGCATTCTGGAATATGTGAATCCCGCCGTCCTGCGCTTGTGGGGGTTTGAGGATCCGGAGGAACTGCTCCAGAAGGATGTGCGCTCATTATGGGCCGATCCCGAGGCGGCGGAGGCGATGATCCGCGTGATTCTCGAAGAGCATCAGAATTGGGCGGGGGAGATGATCGGCCGCCGGCGGGATGGCACGGATTTCTGCACGCAGGTTTCCGCCGCTGGCAATCGTGATTCGGACGGCGAGTTGGTCGGCATGGTGATGTCGTTTGTGGATATCACCGACCGCAAACGGGCCGAGGAGGCCATGAAGGAAAGCGAGCGGCACCGGGCAATGCTGGCCAGCCTTGGCGCGGCCTGTCATCATCTCGGCCAACCGGCGACGGTTATTCTTGCCAATTTAGGGCTGATGAAACGCAAGCTCTTGCCGCCGGACCATGAGTTCAAGGAACTTCTGCATACAACGACCGAGGCCGCCGAGGAATTGCAGCAGATTCTGTACAAGCTCAATACCGCCGGCGAATACGTGACCCAGTCTTATATCGAGGATGCGGAACCCGACTCGGCGGAAAACCAGATTCTGGATATTAACCGGGCTACCCAGCACGGCGAAAAACAACCGCCAGCGTGAAGGTTCACGCTGGCGCGGTCAGATCCGGCTTGGCTGCTGTTAGGTTGTCTGGCTTCATTCATGACCCCGGGCGGTCCGCGTAATCCGGCTGTCTCACCCATCCTTGACCTGGCCGGATGCCGCCACTATTCTCCAGCGCTCCAATAGGAGGTTGATGTGCCCGCATTACAGATTTACCTGGTCGGCGCGCCGCGCGCCGGGAAGACAGCCGTGTTCGACGCCCTGACGCGGACGCCGCAAGGTCCCAATTTTGCCGTCAAGGGCGCGCACCGCCTGGGCACGGTGAAAGTGCCGGACCTTCGTCTGGAAAAACTGCGCGATATGTTCCGGCCAAAAAAGTTCACGCCGGCCGAGGTGACGTTCGTGGATGTGGCCGCGCCGGCGGCCGCTGAGCCGGGCAAGGCCTTCAGCCAGCTCAATGCGTTCCTGGGCGAGGCGGATGCGTTTGCCTTGGTGGTACAGGCGTTTGGCGAACATGACCATGCCGGCAAGCCGCTGGATCCCGTCGCGCAAATGGAGTCGGTTTTACTGGAATTGGCTATGGCGGACCTGGAGAAGATCGAGCGCCGATTGGAGAAAATCGCGGCCGAGCGCAAACGCGGCATCAAGGGGCAGGAAGCCGAAGCCGCGCTGCTGGAGAAGTTCAGGCAACGGATCGAGGCGGGTGGACATCTGCGGGAACTTGATCTGGCCGCTGAAGAGGAGAAACGAATCAGTAGTTTCTGTTTTCTGACGCGCAAGCGCCTGTTGATCGTGGCCAACGTGGGGGAGGCGGATTTGAAAGGCGCCGGGGTGACGCCGTTGCGCGAGGCGGCCCGGCGGCATGGGTTGGAAGTTCTGTGCTTCTGCGCGCCGCTCGAAAATGAGATTGCCGCGCTGGACGCCGAAGGCCAGGCGGTGTTTCTGAAGGACTATGATCTTGGGGAACCGGCCCGCATCCGCTTGATTCAGGCCGCCTATCGCATCCTTAATCTGATCAGCTTTTTTACCGTCGGCGAGGATGAGGTGCGCGCCTGGACTATCCGGCGCGGCACGACTGCCCAGCCAGCCGCCGGCAAGATCCATAGCGACATCGAACGCGGCTTTATCCGGGCGGAGACGGTGCACTGCGATAATCTGCTGGCGGCCGGCGGCTTGGCTGCCTGCCGCGACCAGGGGTTGCTGCGGCTGGAGGGCAAGGGTTATGAAGTCAGGGATGGCGATGTGATTGACTTCCGATTCAATGCGTGAAGCAATCCCGGAGGGCGGCAAATGCTAGAAGAGCTGTTTGAATTGGTGGATGAGCAGGGGCGCAAAGTCGGTCTGGCCACGCGCCGGCAGTGCCATGGCAACCCTAAACTGATCCATCAATCCGTGCATGTCCATGTCTTTGATCCGGCCGGGCGTCTGTTCCTGCAAAAGCGATCCGCCGCCAAGGATGTGCAGCCGGGCAAATGGGACACAGCCGTCGGCGGGCACATGCAGCCGGGTGAGACGCCTGAGCAGGCGGCCCGGCGCGAGATGGAAGAGGAATTGGGGATTCGACCCGATCGGCTTGATCCGTTGTATGAATATTTCTGGCACTCGCCGATCGAGACGGAACTGGTTCGCGTGTATCGGACGATATCCGCCGGCCCGTTCCGCTTGAATGCCGATGAAATTGAATCGGGGCGGTTCTGGGAGTTGTCCGAAATCGAACCGGCTTTGGAGGCGGAAATCCTGACGCCCAATTTTGCGTTTGAATTTCGCTCGTATTTGCGGACATTTATTCACCATTGCTAAAGCAGGAGGCGCAACATGAAGCAGATCGTGATAATAGCATTGATCCTGACCGTGTTTGACCAGTTAGCGGTTCAAGGGGCGGAGGTGGCTTATCAGGTGGACCCTGATCATACCGTGATCGGGTTCTCGATCCGACACATGGTGATCAGCGATGTCAAAGGCCGTTTCAACAAGTTCAGCGGGGTCGTGGCTTACGATCCCGAGGATATATCCACATTGAAGGCATCCGGGACGATTGATGCCGCCAGTGTGGACACGAGCAGCCGGAAACGCGACGAGCACCTGCGCAGTGCGGACTTTTTTGACGTGGCGCAGTATCCGAACATCACATTTGAAAGCGCACGCGTCGAGAAGCAGGGCGATGGCTATGTTTTGTTCGGCAATCTGACGATCCGCGGGGTGACCAAGGAAGTAGCGCTACCCATCATGGTCACGGGTCCGATCACCGATCCGTGGGGTAAAACCCGCATCGGGATTGAGGTGAATGGCAGCATCAACCGCAAGGATTTTGGCATTGTCTGGGGCAAAGTGATGGACAATGGCGGTTTGCTTATCGGAGACGAAGTGAAGATTGCCATTAACGCGGAAGCTGTGAAACAGGACGCGCCAACGACGGAATAAGGGAAACCGTTGCATGCGATAAGAAAACGCCCGCGCCGGATCCC
>CAZMXS010000093.1:0-15232 GCA_964570325.1 uncultured Verrucomicrobiota bacterium
TGGAAATGCGCTTGCGGTTACTTCACTTTAAGCTCGGCATCGTCAAACTTGGTTGCCCCGGCGCGTGGTGCATCCACCTTGGGGTTGACGATCACCAGGACGCGGATGCCGTCATCCGTGGTCTTGCCTGTGACGGATAATTGCGTCCAACTGTTCTTTTTGATTTCCGCCGGCGTGAAGAACTTGGAGGCCAAAGTGCCCTTGCCGCCGAGTTTCTCCAGCCGCAATTCCACGTTGACGATATCCGCGTCGTTCATGGCATTGATGGAGAAAGTCACTTCCTTGCCGGCCGGGATGCCTTCCACGTCCTGATACAGCCCGGAGGAATCCTTTTCCTGGATTTCCCAGTGGTGGTAGCCGATCAGGCAACTGCCGGACTTGGTTGGGGTCCAGTTGCTTTCCCGATTCATCCAATTGCCCCAGCGACCCCAATTCTCGGCCCGGTCCCCGTAGGGGTTGTCGGAGGTGGTGTCTGGCTCTTCGAACGAAGTGTTTTTCAGTTCCTGAGCCTGCGTCATTCCCGCGCACGTCAAGGCGGCTGCGATCAACGCGCCGCCCCATTTCCCGTTTAGTTTCATTGGTTTTCCTGCTCCTTTGGTTTGTTTATGGCGTTTGAACAGCCATTTCGGCTGTTTCTTCCGCTAGTTCCTGCGCCGCTTCCATGGCCATTTCCTTGCGCAATCCGGCGTCGCTGCGGCGATCCTTATCCTGGCCGTCGGCCCAAGCGACGACAATATCGCTGATGCCAATGGCGTTGAAAGTGGCCCGAATAGCGGGGGTCAGACCGTCGGCGGGATCATTCTCCTTGAACACCTCGGCCGAGGAGATGAGCAAGATTACCCGGCGGATGTGGTGCAACGGTTGGAGGGTGCCGTCGGCGCCGACCATAAACATCTGGTTGGGGATCATTACCTGGTCAATCCACGCCTTCATGATCGCGGGCATCGAATTGTTCCAGACCGGCATGGTCAGGACAAGGATGTCGGTGTCCTTCAGGAGCGCGCACTGTTGGCGGGCATAGTTGGTGGCCTTTTGCCCCGCCGGCCTGGGCGGGTAATTTTCGCACACGCCCGAATTCCACCAACACATCAGCGCGGCGCCCGACACAACCGGGGGGCGGCTCTGATAAAGATCCACGTTGGTCACATTAACGTCCGGGTTTAATTCCGCCAATTTGGCGAAAAATGAAGCGGCCATCTGCTTCGAGGTGGACTCGCTGATCGGCCGCGGGTTTGCGCACACATGCATTACGTTCATTCCGAGCTCCTGTACTTGGATTTCTTCACTTGTTTGGCATACCGGACATTGAAAGTCACGTTTTTTGCGGCGCCACCGGGTCGGGTTCCACATAGCCGCTGACTGGGTTAACAAGCTTGGCGATGTAATTCTCGAGCTCTCGGCCGTATTCGGTGTCCTTGCCCAGACGCACGAGTTGCCGATGGACCAGCACCAGGCCCTGACTGCCGACTTCGGCTTCCTCGGCGTTCGCGTAGCGTTTTTGGGGATCGGGCTCGAGAAAGCGTTGGAGCAGGACCACGAACTGCGCGTTCTGGCGGACATGGTCGGGCAGAAGCGCATGCAATTGCGGGATCAATTGGAGCTTGGTATTCAGCAAGTCGGCTTCCGAAAACTTGACGCGGTCACCCATCAACGGCTGGCCGCGGAGCATTTCCAATCCGACCAGGCCCAGGCTGTAGAAGTCAGTCTGAACCAGGCTGGTTTCCCGGCGGTGCATTTCCGGCGCCATGTAGACGGGTGTGCCCATGAGGATGGACACTTTCTCATTCACCCGCACGGCGCGGCCATAGTCAATTAATTTCACGTAACCCAGCCGGTCAATCATGATGTTCGCCGGTTTGACGTCGCTGTGGATGAAGCCCATCTCATGCAAAGTCTCCAGGCCGCGGAGCACCTGCCGCATGATGTAGAGGGCGACTCCGGGCTGGATGCTGAGCCGGCCCCGCTCGGTGCGGAAAATCACGTCATTGAAACGCGCCCATTCTTCCGGCGTCGAGCGGGCTTTGACCTGTTCGTGGAACCGGCCATCCATCAAATCGCGCAGGCCGACGCCATCCACCACCTCCATCTGGATGTAGCCGATCCCATTGCTTTCCTCGTAGATATCCGGCGCCACCAGGGAGGGGTTGTTGATGGTCTGCATCTTCGATGTCTGGGCGGCGATGCGGCCCATATCCGTCCAGTACTTCTTCGCACTGGAATAGATGGATGGGTCGAACAGCTTGATCGCGTGGCGGGTGACACAGCCGCGTGCGCCCTGGCGCAGGCCAAGGAAGACAATGCCCTGCCGGCCGCGCCCCAATTCCTTGAGGAATCGGTAGGCCACAGGGTAATAGATCGCGCGCGCGTTGATCAGGGCCTGGTAATTGGCCTGCAACTGGCGGCTACCCCGGCCGAACCCATCGCCCGCGGCGGTCGTATCCCAGAGTTGGGAGGCGTCTGCCACGGTTGTCATTCCGGCCAATTCCACCGGGGTCGTGTTAAATTGTTTGTTCGGATATTGCACGGTCGGGTTAGTTTATTGACGCAAAGCCAAGATGCAAGCAATTGTCCGGGCAGAAAAAAGAGTTCAAGGTTGCCGCGATCTTGCGCGTAGGGCTCCAATTGGCGTCAATTGGATATCAACCTTGAACTTGGAACCTTGAACCTTGAACTCCTCCCCATATGATGTCGCTGTAATCGGCGGCGGGTGCACCATCGCGGAGATGACGGAACGCAATTTCAGCCTGTAGCGAGAGGAGGCGGGGCTGCGTTCGGTGAATGAGTGCCGGGGATGTGAACCATGGATTAACGCGGATGCACGCGGATCGGATGCGGGACACGTGGCGCCTAGTTCCGACTGGGCGCGGTCCCCTCGTACTCGTGGCTCGTACTCCTTCTCGTACTCGATCCGTTGTCGGAACCAGGCGAAAATCTGCGCGATTTGCCGTGACGCTCGACTCCGCCTGGGCGCAATCCCATCCGTGTCAATCCGCGTGATCCGCGGGCTGTTCTCCACGCCGTCGGGATCCGGCCCTCGTATTCCTTCTTCACATCTTCCAGGGCCTGCGCGGCCTTTCCCCCGCGCGCGGTAACCGCGGCGATCTCCTCTTGGATTGCGGTCAGGCGCTGGTTGATCTGGGAGAAACTGACCGGCTTGGCTGAAGACTCGCAGGCAAGGGAATCAAGCATCAACCGGTTTGAGAGCAAAGACGCGGCCGAGACGCGTCGCGGTTTTCAGATCGCCTCGTCGCAGCGCAGCCCGGACATCGTCCAGTTTGTATGCATCCTCCAGTGAAAGATAAGGGGACCAGCCGGTGTCGTTTTCAATCAGTTCGACTGTTACTTCGGCCGCGTAATTGCCCTCGTGCACGAGTTTGACATGGGGTCGCGTTTTCATTTTCGCCTCCGCGTGAAATCCTTGTCCCATCTTTCAGGATCAGGGCGATATGCCGTCACCAGCACGGCCGGGGATGTGGCCCCGGCTGGTATGCCCCAAACCACATGAATCGGGGCTCCGTTCGCGTCATGCTGTAGAACGAGCACGCAAGGTCCCTTAGGGTAGGCTGGATATGCTTCCAGCATCAGTCCGGTTGTGATTCCCGCGACAACTTCCTTGGCGGCAATGTTGTCTTCCGCCAATTCGTTATAGCCATGTTCTGACACACGGACGGCTCCATCCGCAACCAAGCGTTGGATTGTCTGCAGCAGATCCGGCATACAGTTGTCCTGATTCATGCCATCGCTATCATTTACATACTATGCGCTTATCAGGACGGTGTTAAGCCCAAAGGATGATTGGATGCGGTGAGGCGGTGGTTGAATCTCTACGCCGTCGGGATCCGGCCCTCGTATTCCTTCTTCACGTCTTCCAGGGCCTGCGCGGCCTTTTCCCAGCGCGCAGTAACCGCGGCGATCTCGTCCTGGATCGCGGTCAGGCGCTGGTTGATCTGGGAGAAGCTGACTGGCTTGCCGCCGGGCGTCAGGTCGTTCAGCAGGACGGATTGCTCCTTTTCCAGCGATTCGATCCGTTTCTCCGCCTCTGCCATTGCCTGCTCGTGCGGCCGCCGCTGGCGCGCGAACTCCTGGATCAGTTCGGCGCGCTCGCGTTTGCGGGCTTGGCGGTCCGAAACCTGCGGCTTCTCCGGCTGGGCGGCGGCCGCCGCGCGCGCCGTCTCGGCTGTGAGCTTCTCGTGGTAGTAGTCGAAGTTGCCGGGGTAGCGCGTAATGCCCGGCGGCGTCATCGCGATGATCGAAGTTGCGACGCGCCGGACGAATTGGATGTCGTGGCTGACCAGGTAGAGCGTACCCTCGTATTCGCCCAGCGCCTCTTCAAGGCTTTCCCGGGCGGCGATGTCCAGGTGCGTGGTTGGCTCGTCGAGCAACAGGAAGTTCGGCGGCCGGATCAACAGGCGCGCAAACGCCAGCCGAATCTTCTCGCCGCCGCTGAGTACCGCCACTTTCTTCTCCATCGCCGCCAGGCCGGAAAAGCCGAACCCGCCCAGCAGCGTGCGCACCTGTCGTTCGGGCGTTTCCGGCGCGTTGGATTTGACCGCTTCGTACACGGTCAGCGCCGGATCAATCGTGTCCGCGAAATCCTGCGACTGGTAGCCCGGATTGACCTTGTGGCCGACGACGCGCCGGCCCTCGGAGGGCGGCAGCGCGCCCGCCAACATGCGCAGCAGCGTGGTCTTGCCCATGCCGTTGAGGCCGACCAGGGCGGTCTTCTCGCCGCGCGCCACACGCAGGTCCACATGGCGCAGCACCCAGTGCGCGCCGTCGTAGGTCAGCCCGGCGTCGTCCAGCCGCATGACCTCCGCGCCGCAGTGCGGCGGCTCGGCGAGGCGTAGCTTGCCGGGGCTGACGATCGTCTGCGGGATGTCAATGAATTCCAGTTTCTCCAGCATCTTGACGCGGCTCTGCACTTGTGAGGACTTGGTGTTCTTTGCGCGGAACCGTTCGATGAACCGCTCGATCTGTTCGCGCTTGCGATCCTGGTTCTTCTGTGCGGCCTGTCGTTGCTCCACCCGCAAGCGGCGCTCGCGGGCATAATAGTCATAGTTGCCCGGGTAGACTTCGACGAAGGCATTGGCGACTTCGATTGTCGTGCGCGTCAGCGAATTGAGCAGAAAGCGATCGTGCGAGATCAGGACGATCGTGCCCTCGAAGTCGCGCAGATGGCGCTGCAACCACTCGACGGCCGGGATGTCGAGATAATTGGATGGTTCGTCAAGCAGGAGAATCTCCGGATTGGAGAGGAGCACCCGGATCATCTCGGCGCGCATCTGCCAGCCGCCGCTGAACGCGCTGAACGGCTGCTGGAACTGCTCCACAGTGAAACCCAGACCGCACAGCGCCGCCTCGGCTCGGTTTCGAATGGCGTAACCGTCCCGATGCTCGAACTCCGATTGCAATTCCCCCAGTCGGCGCAGGGCCGCCGGCGGATTTTCGGCCGTGCCATCGTGCAGGGACTTCTCCAGCGCGGCGATCTCGTGCTGGATGGCCAGCAGGTCGGTGACGGCGTTTTCGACATAGTCGAGCAGGGGGACCGTGATCGCGCGCCCCGCGATGGTTTGGCGCAGATAGCCCAGCCGGCAATTTTTCGGCAGTACAACCTCGCCGCCGTCCGGGCTGATTTCTCCGGCGATCAGCTCGAAGATTGTGCTCTTGCCCGCGCCGTTTGGGCCGACAATGCCGACGCGGTCGCCGGGATTGATCTGGAAACTTGCGTTCTCCAGCACATCCTGCGCCCCAAAATGCTTGCTGACGTTGCGGAACTCGATCATCGGCGGGAGAATCGGCGATCGCGCCGCTGAAAGCAATGGAAACTTGAATTATGAAACCTGAAACCTGACACTTGAAGACTCAAACAAAAAAAGGAAGTGAAATGGGCAGGAAAAAGCAGCGCAAAAGTGGAGGCCGCCAATTTTGGCGATGGGTGGCGCTGGGATTTGTCGCCGCCGTGTTGCTGGTGCCTTTCCTGGTGCTGAAGCAACCGGCGCCGCCGGCCGGGACGCGGGTCCGGGTCCCGCTGGCACTGGGATCGAACGACAGCGCGCGCCTGTTGCTCGACGCCACGGCGTTCGATCCGCAGACCGGCCAACGGGTGTTTGATCAGCAGATTTTCGACGCCGTGCTGGCGCTCATCCGCGAGGCGCAGACGCTGGTTTATGTTGACTTCTTTCTCTGGAACAGTTGGCAGGGTTCGATACCCGAGGAACACCGCCGATTGTCCCGCGAGCTGGCGGATGCGTTGATCCGGAAGAAGAAGGAGCAACCCGGCATGACGGTCGTGGCGCTGACGGACCCCATCAACCGGATTTACGGCGCGCAGGAAGAGGGGTTTTATGCCGAGATGGCCGCGGCCGGGGTCGTCGTGGTCTTCACCGATCTCGACCGCCTGCCGGATTCCAACCGACTGTATGCGAAGTGGGCGCGCTTTTATGGGGCGTGGCTGGATAGCCTGCCTTTTGTCCGCCGCTGGCTCGATCGGCCGCGGTTCGCTAATCCGTTCATTCCCGGCGGCGCGCCGATTACCGGGCGGCAGATGGCCCGCCTTTTACTGTTCAAGGCCAACCACCGCAAAGTGGCCATCGCGGATGCCCCGGACGGCCGATGGCGTCTGGTGGTGGGCAGCGCCAACCCGGCCGACGGCAGTTCCGCGCATTCCAACGCCGGCCTGCTGATTGCCGGCGACCTGGCGCGCCGGGTGCTGGCCGCGGAATGGAAATGTGTCGAATGGTCGGCCGCCCGTCCAGGTAGTGTATTGGCCGGTCCCCAGCCGCTCGCCGCCGCCCGCGCGCGGGTGGCGGCGGTGATGGCGGACGATTCGAAGCGCGCGCCGCTGGTTGAAAAAGCGCCATATATCGAATGGCTCACCGAGGGGGCGATCCGGCAGCGATTGCTGACCATGCTGGACGGGGCGGGACCGGGGGATGAGGTCCGGCTGGCGATCTTTTATTTGTCCGAGCGCGATGTCGTGCGTAGCATCCTCTCGGCTGCGGAGGCGGGCGCGCGAATCCGGCTGATCATGGACGCCAACCGCGACGCCTTCGGCCGGCAAAAGAACGGCGTACCCAACCGGGCGGTCGCGGCGGAACTGGTTGCCGCCGCGCGCGCGGGCAGCTTGGATCTAACCGTGCGCTGGGCGGATACGCATGGGGAGCAGTTTCACACCAAGGCCGCCTCGGTTTGTAATCCGGCCAGCGCGAAAAACGAATTGTTGCTGGGCTCGGCCAACTGGACCCGGCGCAATATAAACGACCTGAACCTGGAAGCCGACGTTTACACGGCCAACGAACCGGTTGTGTGCGGCGAGTTCAATGCCTGGTTTGACCGGGCGTGGTCCAATGCCGACGGGTTCAGCCATACGGTTGAATACGACCGGTTCGCCGAATCCGGGATGGCGCTGCGCTGGAAGACGTTGATGTACCGGGTACAGGAGGCCACCGGCCTGTGCACGTTTTGAGCCGGCGTCACTTCAAGTGATGCAATACCAGTCGGTTGGTGGCCAGGTCCAGCAGCGCCACTGTGGGCGGGGCGGAACGGAACGCGCCGGGATTGATCATTCGCGTGCGGCCTACTTGTTTGTCGCTATGCTCGTGCGTGTGGCCGTGGAAGACGTAGTCATAGCGCTGGCTCAATACAACCATATTGAGCCGCGCGTGCTCATCCCCGTGCATGATATAGATGCGATGACCATCCAGATCGAGATCGGCATGCCGGCCATGCATGCGCAGGCTGGCGGTAGCGGGGAACTGCGTGATGTTCTCATGATGGACGTCCATGTTGCCGGTGACGGCATGAACGGGGATGCCCACCGGATCGAAGGCCTCCGCCAGCTCCGTCAGCACGGACTCAGTGCCGATGTCGCCGCAATGGATGACCGCCTGAACGCCCTCCTGGATAAACCAGGCGGCAGCCTGGCGCACCAGGGCCACATGGCCGTGCGTGTCCGAGATGATGCCCACTTTCATTGATGGCCTGACATATCATGTGTAGCGGCAACTGTCGAGAAAACGGGAGATTGGACCGGATGGCCTCAGTTTCCAGGCAGGTTGCCCCGTTCCCGGTGAGCCGCGCGCATCCTGTTGGCAACGCGGCGCTTCTGCAATTGAAAAAAGTTGGTCAACCGATAAGCGCAGTTGTAATAATAATATTGGAATAGCTATGGGAGAAACACCATGACTTATGATGCGGTGACAATTGAGCAGGTAGCGGCCGAGCAGCGGACGTTTATGACCAAGGTCTACGGGTGGATGACCGCGGCCCTGATGATCACGGGGGTGGTGGCCATGGGGGTGGCCTCCAGCCCGGCGCTGGTGAAAGCCATTATCGGTACCCCGATTCTGTTTCTGGGCCTGATTCTCGGTGAACTGGCGTTGGTGGTGGTGTTGTCGGCCGCGATTAACAAGTTGTCGGCCTTGGCGGCGACGGCGGCCTTCGTGTTCTATTCGGCGCTAAATGGCGCGACCTTTTCCATCATCTTCCTGGCCTACACCTTGGAATCCATCGCCAGCACGTTTTTCATCACGGCCGGCACGTTCGGCATCATGAGCGCGTATGGCTGGCTGACCCGGACAGATTTAAGCAGCTTGGGCAATCTCCTGTTCATGGCCCTGATCGGCCTGGTCATCGCTTCGCTGGTCAATCTCTTCTGGCACAACACCACGCTTTATTGGATCGTCACCTACGTTGGAGTGCTGATCTTTGTTGGGTTGGTGGCCTATGACACGCAGAAGATCAAGCGGATGAATATCATCGGCAATGAAGGCACGGACGAGGGGCGGAAAGAGGCGATCATGGGTGCGCTCGCGCTTTATCTCGATTTCATCAACCTATTTCTCATGCTTCTGCGGATTTTCGGGCGGCGGCGCTAGAGGGATTACGGCTTGAAACCCAATCCGCCCATTATCACCTTGTTGACTGACTTTGGCTTGGCGGACGGCTATGTGGCGGCGATGAAAGGCGTGATCGTCACGCAGGCGCCAGAGGCTCGAGTAGTGGATGCGTGCCATGCGATTGCCCCGCAGGACGTGCGGGCTGGTGCATGGGTGCTGGGGCAGTATTGGTCGTTTTATCCGGCCGGGACAATTCACATTGCGGTGGTGGACCCGGAAGTCGGGACCGCGCGTGGCGCGCTGCTGGCGGAAGCGGATGGCCAGTATTTCCTGGCCCCGGATAATGGGCTTTTGTTCTGGGTGTTTCGCCGCGCCGAGCGGATGGTGACGCGCAAGCTGAAGCCGGCTGCCCAGCGGCCCGGCCCGATTTCCAGCGTCTTCCATGGGCGCGATGTATTCGCGTGGGTGGCCGGCCTACTGGCCGCCGGCAAGGTGACCGTGGCGGATGTGACCGAGAATGTTCCGGCGATCGAATGGCCCGACTGGGCGGAGGTCCAGATCGCCCCCGGGCGGCTGACGGGCCAGGTTGTACATATTGACCGTTTCGGGAACATCATCACCGGCATTACCCGCCGGCAACTGGATGAGACCGGCTGGAAGAAATTCGAAGTAGTGGCCGCGCATGTTTCCATAGATGGCCTTGCCCGGGTTTATGCGGATGCCGAAGAGGGCGAACTGCTGGCGTTGGTCGGTTCCTCCGGTCACTTGGAAATCGCCATGCGCAACGGTTCCGCCGCCGAACTGCTCGGATTGTCCGGCGGCGCCCGGATCGTGGTGCGGCGGAAGAAGTAAACGCTTTTCTCTCAAGCGGGCACCATTGTGGGCAAATCGAGCGGTATTCCCACGGACCCGGTTGCCGCGGTTATAGACCAGGCGCGTATGAGTATGTATCCGATTGACTATCGTGTTAAACGATGACCTTGTCCGCGGAGCGGACGACTGTGTCCGGGGTCGCCCGGATGTCCGATCGGGTGGAGTCCCTTTACGACTGCTGACGGCTTGCCAGCTTACCGCCCGCGGTTGCCCTCGAAGGGTTCGTCGCGGGCGAAGTCGGGTAGGAAGCGGGCGTCGCCCAGGTCCGGCTGGATGAAGGCGTGCTCAAAACCCAGTTCATAAACCAAGTCCACCACCGGCTGGTAGTCCGCCGAACTTACGACGGCGGTCAACTGCCCCCGCCGCCGGCATTCCGGCATGGGGCGGAATTGGCTCATGACCGAGATGGGCAGACGGCGGCCAAAAGCGCGGTGCAGTTGGCGGATGACCGCCAGGCTGTTGTCCCGGTGGCCCGGCAGAACCAAATGGCGCACGAGCACGCCGGTTTGCGCGGGCCGGTTGCCGGTCGGATCCCAGGGGTATAGGAACCCCTTGGCGGCGACCATTTGCTCGAGCGCCGCCAGCGCGATTTCCGGATAGCGCCGGTCCCGCATGCAATCCTGGGCCAGCGCGGCGTCGGCGAACTTGAAATCCGGCATGAAGATGTCCATCCAGCGCGCATAGTCGTTAATCCGCGCCGGATCCTGGTAGCCGGAACTGTTGAACAGGAATGGCAGCGTCGCGCCTTCGGCCCGCAGGCTTGCGCATAACTCGGCGATATGCGGCCAGAAATGATCGGGAGTGACGAAGTTCAGATTATGCACCCCCTGCCGGATCAGCTCCCGCGCGGTTTGCAGCAGTTGTTCCGGGGAAAAATCGCGGCCCGCGTGCGCAATTGAAATCTGGTGGTTCTGACAGAAGAAACATTGGCAGGAGCAGCCGCTGAAAAAAATTGTGCCCGAGCCGCGGGTGCCGCTGAACGCCGGTTCCTCGCCGAAATGCGCGCCCGCCGAGGCAATCCGACAGACGGCCGGCTCGCCGCAGAAGCCGCGCTGACCGGCCGCGCGGTTCACCCCGCAGCGCCGGGGGCAGAGCCGGCAGTTTTCATAATCGGTTCGAGCCATGGCAAGAGGGTTTTACAGTTCCAAGTTCAAGGTTCAAAGTTCAAAGTTGACAGGGTTCGGTCGGAAGCGCAGATTCACATCCGCTTTCGCCGGGAAACCGCCCCGGCTTCCATTTATGGCGGTTTTGTTCAGAAATGACTAATAATACATTATATTGTGGTATTGACATAAAAAAACCCCATGATATTGTGTCTGTTCATCATTCAAGACCATTGAAAAATGGCCTGTTTTCAGGGGCGCGAGGCCCTTGCGGTTTTCAATCTGACAGGAGCGGATATGAGCAACGAGACCGCTGGTTTTGATGGTTTTCGCAAGCGGAGCGGCATGGTCGTTCCTTTTCGCCGGGCCAAGATCGAATCGGCCATATTCCGGGCGGCGCAGGAGGTCGAGCGGCGGGGCGAGGTTGCGCCCACGCCGGGAATCGCCGAGCGCATCACCGACCTGGTGATCAAGCAGTTAAACGATCCCGAATCCGAATATTACGTCTACCCGGACGAGCATCAGAAACGAATTCCCCACATCGAGGATGTGCAGGATCTGGTGGAGATCGTGCTGGCGGAGCAGAAGCAGACGACGATCGTCGCCGCCTACAAGCGTTACCGCAAGCAGCGCCAGCTTGCCCGCGAACGCATCCGGGTCCGCGACCGCGACGCCAAGCCGGCGGCCAAGGACACCACGGATGCCAGCCTGCTGCTGGTCGAGTCGGTTTCGCGCGACGTGACGCTGCCTTGGGATCGGAACCGGATCATCAAGCAGTTGGTGGCCAAGACGAAGTTATCCGAGGAAGTCGCCGTCAGCGTCGCCAAGACGGTCGAGAATCAGATCATCGCCAGCGATCTCAAGCAGGTCGGCACGACGCTGATCCGCGAGCTGGTCAACAACGAGCTGACCGCGCGCGGTTACAAGGAAGAGCTGCGCGACCTGTCGGTCTACGGCGTCTCGCGCGACTACGTGGACCGCTTGATCTTCGCCAAGTCCATGGAGAACAGCAACATCGTCAACAACAACCCGGAGGCGGTCAACCTCGGCATCGCCGAGCTGGTGCTCAAGCAGTGGGCGTTGGACACGATTTTTGCGCCGGAGGTCAAGCACGCGCACAATACCGGCGCGATCCACCTGCACGATCTTGGATACCCCCACCGGGTATATTGCTCGTCGCACTCGATCGAATACGTCAAGAAATACGGCCTGCGCGACCTCGTGAACCTGAACACCGAGTCCAAGCCGGCGCGCAGCGCGTCGGTGTTGACCGGGCACTTGAACACGTTCCTGGCCTCGATGCAGGCCAACTACGCGGGCGCGCTCGGGCTGGCCTACGTAAACATCATGTACGCTCCGTATCTTGTCGGTTTGCGCGGCAAGGCGCTCAAGCAGGTGGCGCAGGAGTTGATTTTCAACGGCGCGCAAAACGCGTTTTCACGCGGCGGCCAGACGCTTTTCCTCGACTTCAACATTCACAGCGGCGTGCCGTCCTATCTCAAGACCGTCCCCGCGGTCGGCCCCGGCGGGCGCTACATGCTCCGATTGCGCGACGGCACGGTGTGCGAGCTTGACGAGGTGCTGCGCGACGACCGCGACGCGCGCGGCAACCGGCTGATGGACCTGTATTACAACGAGGGCAGCGCGCGCTGGCTGGTCCTGCGGGAGGTTGACGACGGCCAGGGTGGCGTGCAGTACGATCCCGGCGTCGCGGAGCAGGTGCGCGGGCGCGGCGACAAGATTCTGACCTATGGCGATTTCGAGGTGGAGGCCCGGGAGTTCGCGCTGGCGTTGATGCAGGTCTGGGCGGAGGGCGACCGGCATGGCCATGTCTTTGAGTTCCCGAAGTGCGACTTCCACGTCAGCGAGGAAACCTTCCGCGATCCCGAGCAGTACAATATCTTCATGCGCGCGTGCGAACTGGCCGCGCAGAACGGCTCAACCTATTTCATCTTCGACCGCGACGAGGTGACGCTTTCCGCCTGCTGCCGGCTGCGCACCACGATTCAAGACAACCGCATGCTGCGGCACCCGGAGTCCATGCGTTTTTGCGGGTTCCAGAACATCACGATCAATATCCCGCAGGCGGCCTACCGCGCCGCCCGCAAGGGCCGGCCGAATTTGGAAGGGTTGTGCGAAGAATTGGATGCGACGATGGAACTGGCCGTGCAGGCCCACCTCCAGAAACGCGACCGCATCGCCGAGTTGATCAGCGGCCCGGGCTATCCCCTGTACCAGATCGGCCGCGTGGCTTGCGATGGCCGGCCGTATGTGGAATTGGACAAATGCACCTACATTCTTGGCCTGATCGGGCTGAACGATGCCATCAAATTTATCTCCGGCCGCGAATTTCACGAGGATCCGGCGGCATACGAGGCGGGCCTGCGCGTCGCGGCGCACATGTTCCTGAAATGCCGCAAACTCTCGAAGAAATATGGGTTGAAGCTGACGCTGGAGGAATCACCGGCCGAGAGCGCCTCGCGGCGGCTGGCGAAGGCCGATCTGGTGCATTTTCACGCCGAGGCGGCGGGGATCGTCAAGGGCGCGAATGAGGACGTGGCATACTACACCAACTCGGTGCATCTGGCGCCCGAAGCGCCCGTGCCGCTGATCGAGCGCCTGCGCCAGCAGGCCAAGTTCCATAGCCTGATCGAGTCGGGCGCGATTACCCACGCCTTCATCGGCGAGGAACAACCGTCGGCCGGCGCGATCGCGAAGCTGGTGACCGAGGTGTTCCGCCGCACGCAGACCGCGCAGTTGACGATCTCGCCGGAGTTCACTTATTGCAATGATTGCTATCACAACATGCGGGGCTTGCAGGAGAAATGCGCGCAGTGCGGATCGGCCAACGTGGATGGCGAGACGCGCGTCGTCGGCTACTTCAGCAAGATTAAAAATTGGAACAAGTCCAAACGTTATGGCGAACTGCTGGACCGGCGCCGCGGCGTTTACGCCGTGGAAGGCGCGGCGCCTACGGCGGCTGTCGCCATGCCGGCCGAACCGCAGGCGGTTGGCGCGTAGCCACGAGCGTGAGCTGTAGCCACGAGCGTGAGCGAGTGGATCATAAACGAGTGTAAAAGCAGGAGTGAACGTTCAGAGCGAGCGGAGAAGAGGAGCGGGCGGATGGCCAAGACATACCGAGTGATGGTTTTCGGCAAGGCGGGTTGCGACAAGTGCAAGACGTTGAATCAACGGCTCGAGCACCTGCTGGCCGGCGCGGAATGGGCCGATTTCGAAAAAAACTACTGCGATTTGGAGACGGAGGAGGGCTTGGTGGCCTTTTGTCAGGCCGAATGCATCAATCCCCAGCGAATCCCGGCGTTTGTGGTGCAGAAATTCAACGAACAGTCGGGCCGATATGAATTCATTCCGGCAGCGCCTGCGTCCGAACCCGGCGCGCCAACCAGCCGGCTCTACGGCTGGCTTGGCTTGCAGACGGATTACTCGGATGCCGGCAAAGGCGTGCTGACGCCAAAGATGATCAGCGCGGTCCTCGAGCAGGCGCGCCGTGCATGAACGCCGGGTTGTCGCCGGTCTGCCAGAACCTGCGCCAGCCGTCGTTGATTGATTTTCCCGGCCGCCTTGCGGCCGTGCTGTTTCTTTCCGGGTGCAATTTCAACTGTGGGTTTTGTCACAACGCCGGGCTGAAGGAGCGTCGCGCGGATCGGGTTTCATGGGATGAGTTGGCGGCGCGCTGCGCGCGTTTCCGGGATCAGTGGGCCGACGGCGCGGTCATCACCGGCGGTGAGCCGACCATTGATCCGGAACTTCCGGAACTGGTGCGGTGGCTGCGCGGGGCGGGTTTCGCGGTCAAACTGGACACCAATGGCGCGCGGCCGGACGTGCTGGAGTCGCTGCTGCCGCAACTCGATTATGTGGCGCTGGATATCAAATGCAGTCCGGCAGGCTATCCGCGCCTGACCGGATTCCGGGAAGTGGACCAAATCGCGCGTTCGGCGGCCTTGCTCCGCGCAAGCGCCCGGGATTATGAATTGCGCACCACGCTGATCGAATCCTTCCACACCGACCCCGAAGTTCAGGCCATGCGGCCGTTAATTGAGGGGGCGCGGCGATACGTGATCCAGCCTTTTCTGCCGCGGCCGGACCTGCCGGATCCGGCTTTGCGCGAAACCCCGCGGACTGCACCCGAGTGCTTGAAGCGGGTGGCGGACCGGGTCCGCGGCTGGGTGGGCGAGCTGGTCGTGCGGGGCGGATAAGAAAAGAATTTGAACCGCGAATTACGCGAACTTTCGCAAATGGAACCCACATAGCCCTTGCCCGCGCACTCCAGAACGCTGTCTGGAATGCGGCGGCAACGAGTCCGCGAGGCGACGCCGCTCTGTTTCATTCCAGCCGGCGGGTCAGTCCAGAGCGCTGTCGCGTCCGGCTGACGCCGGCCTTGCCCGCGCACTCCAGAGC
>CAZMXS010000094.1:0-14533 GCA_964570325.1 uncultured Verrucomicrobiota bacterium
CACCCGTCCCGCCCCGCCGGACTGGACGCGTCGCCCCCTTCATTCTGTTTATCTCCCATGATGCCTCGCGCACGGGCGCGCCCTTGCTGCTGCTGCATTTCCTGCAATGGTTTCGCCGCCACAGCCGCACGCCGTTCCGGGTTCTGCTCAAAACCGACGGCCCGTTGCGCACCGATTTCGAGCAACTGGCGCCGGTCCATGTCTGGAACGGGAGTTATCCGCACCGCGATTCCATCCGCCTGATCTATTCCAGCACCGCGACCAACGGGTTCTTGCTCAACGCGCTGGCGCGACCGGGCATGCCGGTGATTACGCACGCACACGAGCTGGAATATGTGCTGACGCATCACACGGATCGCGCGAACGCCGACGGCATCCTGCGGCACACAACGCATTTCATCGCCGGCTCAACCGCGGTGGCGCATTATTTGCAAACCGCGCACGCCGTCGCGCCCGCGCATATCTCCGTCGTGCGGGATTTCATTGACCGGCCGCCGACGTTCCGCATCCGGGCGCGCGCGCAGGCGCAACTGCGCCGCGAACTGGGCATCCCCGCAGACGCGCCAGTGGTGGCGGCGGCCGGCACACCGGAGTGGCGCAAAGCGCCGGAGCTGTTCGTCGTGCTGGCCCGCATGGTCCAACGCCGGCGCGGCGATGCGCCGGTTCATTTTATATGGATCGGCGGCGAACCGACCGGGCCGATCCATGGCGCGCTGCGGCACGATATTCAGCGCGCCGGGTTGGAACGGCTGGTCCACTTGGTCCCGGCCACGCCGCGCTACGCGGAATATCTGGCATTAAGCGACGTGTTCGCGCTGCTTTCCCGCGAGGACTGCTTCCCGGTGGTCAACCTCGCGGCGGCGGCGTTGGAAAAACCCATTGTCTGCTTCGACCGAAGCGGCGGCACGCCGGAGTTTGTGGAACGGGATTGCGGATATGTGGTGCCCTATCTCGACCTGGAGACCATGGCCGAACGGATTCTGGAATTGATCCACCAGCCGAACCTGCGCGCGGCCATGGGCGCCTGCGCCGCGCAAAAAATGCGCCGCGGCCATACCGTAACCGTGGCCGGGCCGCGGATCAAGCAGATCATTGACCGCTTCTGGCGTAATTCCCCATGAGCGACCCCGCCGCCATCTGGAGTTCGGACGCCAACACCATCCACCGAATGGGCCGCGGCATTCACTGGGTGGAGCAGCCGGCCATAGCCCGCGCCATCAACCAGCGTATCAGCGGCGACCCCGCGGTAAACTGGGTGCAGTATGTCACCGACCGCTACCTCGCCGCGCGACGCGGTCAGTACATCGGCCTCTCGCTCGGTTGCGGCACGGGTTATATCGAGCGCATGTTCCAGCGGCAGGGCGTCTTCCGCGAACTCATTGGAACCGACATCGCCGAAGGCGCGCTGAAATTGTGCCGGGAACTTGCCGCTCGGGAACAGGCCGCGGTCCGTTACGAAGTCTGCGACCTTAACCATTGCCGCCTGCCGGCCGGCCGCTATGACGCCATCATCGCCGGTTCCTGCCTGCACCATGTTCAACGCCTGGAGCATTGCCTCGACCAGATCAATCAAGCGCTGGCGCCGGACGGGATTCTGGTGGTCAACGAATATGTCGGCCCGGCGCAGTTCCAACTGGGCCGAACCCAGTGCGGCATCATCAACGACCTGTTGCGCTGCCTGCCGGATCGGTACCGGAAAATGCGGGTGGGCCGGACGCCGCTCAAACCGGATTTTGTCCCCCTTTCCCGCGAGCTCATGAGCGAAGTGGATCCTTCCGAAGCGATCCGATCCGACGAGATCATCCCGCTGTGTTTGGAGCGTTTCGACCTGTTGGAGAGGAAAGACTATGGCGGCACGCTCTTGCAAATGCTGCTGCAATACATCGCCGGCAACTTTGAAATCAACGACGAAAAAGACCAGGCGATCATCAACCTGTTGACTTACTTCGAGGAACTGCTGATTGATTCCGGGGTGCTGGCCAGCGACTTCACTTTCATGGTGCTGCGCCGGCGCGCGCCCGGCGCCGCGGCGGCGCCCCTCCCGCCCGCAACCGGCCTGCTAGCCCAGCGCCGGCGCCCGCGGGAAATCGCCGCTTATGCTCGCGAGAGCCTCTCCCTGCCGGTCCTGCTGCGGGCTTATGTGCGTCGTTGCTGGGCGGCGCTGGGCACGGCCAACCCCGGCGGGCAGCCCTTGCGCCTGGCCATCCTGGGCGCCGGTCACCATACCGGCTGGCTGGAAAAAGTGGTCCGCGATCTGACTCCACCCCATGGCCCTCAAGTGGCGGCCATTTTGGATGACCACCCAATCGGCAAACCGACCTACTGGGGCCACCCGGTGAACACGCCCGGCCAGTTCGATGCCGCGCAGGCCGACGCCTTTTTGCTATCCACCGACACGCAGACGGACCAACTGCGCGAGCGATGCCGGGCCGTTTTCGGCCCGAACGCGCGCGCCATCAGTTTTTATGAAGGATTCCCACCCGGCCCATATCCCAAGTAAGGAGGCCGGCGGTCACTAATCGCTGATTACGGATAAAGGGTCACTAAGCAACCGGAACCCGGCAAGGAACAGCATGAGCAAATATCTGGTACTGGGCGGCGCGGGATTCATCGGCAGTAATTTGACGCGCGAATTGGTTCGGCGCGGCGAACGTCCGCGGGTTTTCACCCGGCCAACGGCCACAATCGGCAACTTGGGTGATATTTTGGATCAGGTGGACCTGGTCTATGGCGATTTCATGGACGACGTGACCTTGCGCGCGGCCTTGAAAGACGTCGAAATCGTCTTTCATCTGATCTCCACCACTTTCCCCAGCATGACGCTCAAGAGCAGCGTGTATGACATCCTTTCCAACCTGCTGCCCACGATTCGGCTGGCTGAGCTTTGCCTTGAGCTCAAAGTGCCCACCATCGTCTACGCCTCCTCCGGCGGTACGATTTATGGCGAGCCGCAAACCGACATTATCACGGAACATCACCCGCTCGTGCCCAAGTCCGCCTATGGCCAAAGCAAGTTAAACATCGAAAATTATCTGCGCTTCTACGCGCGCACGACCAGCCTCGACATTAAGATTCTCCGCCTCTCCAATCCGTTCGGCCCGCGCCAGAACCCCTACGGGATACAGGGGCTGATCGCCGTGGCCATGGGTTGCGCCCGCGACCGCCGGCCGCTCAAGATATTCGGCGCGGGCACGGCCGTGCGCGACTATATTTACATAGATGACGCCATCGAAGTCATGTTGCGGGCCGCCACGCGGGCGGGTCCGATCGTGGCCAACGTGTCCAGCGGACGAGGAACCAGCGTGCGGGATGTGGTTGCGGCAATTGAACAAGTCACTGGCCGGACCATCGCCAAGCAGTTCGTGCCGGAACGGCCGGGCGACGTGAACGTGAATATCCTGTCGAACGACCTGGCGCGCGGGCTCTACGACTGGGATCCGCAAGTGGACCTGGCGGAAGGACTGCGCCGCACGTGGGCGTGGATTCAGCCGAATTGAGGAAGCCACGCGCGATGATTCGTATGGCGATGGAAATCACGTGACCACGGCCTCCATCATCATTCCGGTCTTCAATCACGTCGCCTTGACGCGTCAATGCCTGGCCGCCTTGGCGCGCCACACGGATCTGGCGCGAAGTGAAGTCATCACCGTGGATGACGGCTCAACCGATGCGACCCCGCAATTGCTGGCCGCGCCGCCCTTTCCCCTGATCGCCGTGCGGCAGACGACCAACAGCGGCTTCGCTGCGGCCTGCAACCGCGGCGCGGCGGTCGCGCGCGGCGATTATCTGGTTTTTTTGAATAACGATACAGAGCCGCAAGCCGGCTGGTTGGATGCATTGTTGGAACCATTCGCGGATGCCACTGTTGGCGCGGCAGGCGCCCGGCTAATGTGGCCGGACGGCCGGTTGCAGGAAGCCGGCGCATTGATTTATGCCGACGGCACAACCGCGCACATCGGCAACTACGATGACGCCGCCAAGCCGGAGTATCAGGCCGCCGGCAGAACGGATTATTGTTCCGCGGCGTGCCTGGCGGTTCGCGCGACCGCTTTCCGCCAAGCCGGCGGATTCGACATCGCTTTTGGCGCGGCCTACGGTGAAGATGCGGACCTCTGCTGCCGACTCCAAGCGAGCGGTTGGATGATTCGCTACGCCCCGCACGCCGTGGTCATCCACCACGAAGGCCAAACCACGCGCAGTTGGGTGCGCGCCACCCAAGTGGCGACCAATCGCGAGCGGCTGTTTCGGAAATGGGAACGATTGTTGCGCGCCAATCGCCCCACCGTTGAAGATCTGCTGCGGCAGGGCCGATTCATGCTGCATGACCGCGGCCCGTTCACCGCCGGCCCGTGGTGTTATGTGGGCAACGACGTTTTCCTGAAGCGACGGCTGGATGAATTTGAAACGCGGCGCCCCACCGGCGCCATTGCGCTTTATGGCGCCGGTCGGCACACCCGCCGGCTATTGGAATTGAGCCCCACCCTCGCGGCGCGAGTGGTCGCGATTTTTGACGACCGATCCGAATGCCCCGCCATTGACGCCATACCGGTGCGGCCAATCGGCGATCGCTCCGGCCCGGCTTATGATTACCTGGTGATCAGCTCGGATCGCTATGCGCTGGGAATGGAAAGCAAGGCCCGGGCGTGGGCTCCAGCGGGCGTTTGCGTTGTGAACTTCTACCGGGCCGCCGAATGAATATCGCCTTCCAGCATACCGGCGGCGCGGATTGGATGGCCGGCGGGACCACGCTGGAAATGATTTTCAGCGCCATCCGAAAAAGCGGGCCGGGTCGGCCGCGAATCGCGCTGGCGGTTTGGGATAACCAGCCGGAATCGGCCGTCAAACCCTTTCAAAATCTGGCGGACGAAATCTTGCCTCTGCCGGCGCAGGCGCCACCGGAGTTCCAATTGGCGAACTGGCTGCGCGCTCGCGGGGTGACGGTCTATTTCTCCCTGCCCACCCGCACGGCCACCGCTTTGACCATCCCGCGCATTCTTTGGATCTACGACTTCCAACACCTGCACCTGCCGGAGATGTTCCCGCCGGAGGAAATCGAACGGCGCACCCGGTTGTTCCGCGCCAACGCCGACGGCGCGGCGCGCATAATGGTTAAAACCGAAGCCATCCGGCGCGATTTCGCGGCTTTCGCCCCCGACCGGCTCAACAAAGTGCGGGTCATCCCGGTCGCGCCCGATATTCCGGCCGTTATCTACGAAACGGCGCCGTCGGAGACCCTGCGATTTTATCCCATACCAGACAAGTTTTTCCATCTGCCCAATCAATTCTGGAAACACAAGAACCATCGGGTCATCCTGCAGGCGCTCGATATACTCAACCGACAGGGCGCGCCGGTCACGGTCGTATGCACCGGAAATGAGCGCGACCCCCGCGGTGCGGACGAGGTGGCCGAGATCCGGCAAATGCGCCGCGAGCTGGGCTTGGAAGCTTGCTTCATCACCCTGGGTCTCGTGCCGCGCGATCATTTCTTCCAGCTCATGCGCCAGTCCGTCGCCGTGCTGAATCCTTCGCTGTTTGAAGGCTTCAGCCTCAGTGTCGCCGAAGCGCGTTTTCTCGGCAAACCGGTGCTGGCGGCCGACCTGCCCGTTCTGCGCGAACATCGGCACCCGCGCATCCGCTTTTTCGATCCGCGCGACCCAAAAGCCTGGGCCGCGGGACTGGCCGAAGCCTGGCAGCACACCGCCTCCGGTCCGGATCGCGAACTGGAAAAAGAGGCCCGGCAGGCGCTGCCCGCCGCGCAGACTGAATTCGCGCGCGCATTCCTGCGGATGGCGCAGGAAGCGATGGAGATTGGAACATGAACCGGCTGAACCTGACCGATTCGCTGACCCCCTGGTTCCTGACCGCCTACGTCCGCGAAGTTTGGCGGCGATTGGGAAGTGCCGGACCGTCGGGCGCGCCGTTGCCGATCGCGATCTTCGGGGCCGGGGCGCATTCGCGCTGGCTGGAATGCATCACGGGAGGTGTCACGCCGGCCCCGCGCGTCGTGGCCGTCCTCGACGACCACCCCGGGGCGGAATCATTCTGGGGCTTGCGACCCGCGCGCCCGGAAACGTGGGACACCGCCCCGGCCGCCGCAATCCTGATCTCTTCCGACACTTGTCCGGCGCGCCTCCGGGAACGTTGCCAGGCCGTATTCGGCGACCGGTTGAGCATTATCGCTCTCTATTCCGGCTTCCCCCCCGGCCCCTACCCGAAGAAGGCCGCCGACGTGATCGCCTTTGACGCCGCTTTCCGACCCGGGCCCGAGGCCATTGAAGCGGCGTTGCGCCGGGAAGCGGCGCGGTTCAAGAACGCGCCGCACTGCTTTGTCGGAGGCGCCTTTCGCAGTGGAAAAACCGTCTTTGCGCGCATGCTCGCGCGCCAGACCGGCCATCCGTTCATCAGCTTCGACGAGGCTTTCCCCGCCGCCGTAAACGACCCCGGCCAGCATTCCGCCGTGCTGGCCGCGCTGGACCCACGATCCGAGTTTGTGACAGATTCCATCCCGGCAAACGCGTCGAACTGCGCGACCTTCAACGCCTGGCGCCAAGCCCGGTCGGTTGCGGTCGTCTGCGTTTTCTGCCCGGACCTCGACGAATGGGTGCGACGCCTCTTGGCCACGTGGTATTTCAAGGAAGTTGTGCGGCACATGGAAATGCACTGTCAGCGGGCCCGCGATTTCTATTTTGGGACCATCCCGGCCTTGGAACCGGCGGGGGTCATTTACTATGATTCGCTCGCCAACGAATTTGTGACTTGCGCGGAATATGTCCGTCGCATGGAGTGGCTGAAATCATGAGCGATGCCGCCCAGCCCAAACTAACGCGTGAACTGGTGCTCAAGCACCTTGAAGCCCAGACTTACGACCGTTACTACCAGGACATCGAAGCGCTCGGCATCCACGGTTATGTCCACACATCCAAGACCTGGGACAACATCGCGGACCTGGTGGACTGGAAAGATAAGTCCGTGGTGGAGATGGGTTGTTTTCACGGCTATTTCTGTTTCCAGGTCGAGCAGCGCGGCGCCAGCCCCGTCACGGGGCTCGATCATTCCGAGGCCGTCCTGCGAACCACCCGCATGATCGCCGAATTGCAGGGCAGCCGGGCGCGTTTTTTGCTGTGGAAAGGGGGCGAGGCGACGCCGGTCTGCGACGTCGCGCTCTGCCTGAATATGCTGCATCACTGCAACGATCCGCATCTGACACTGCAGAACATGCGGTGCCGCTGGGCGGTGTTTGAAATCAAACCGGAATACGCGGCGCTGGTGGAAAAATACTTCAAGGTCACGACGCGGCGCGCTTCGCACCGGGACGACCGACTGATCCTGCTGGCGGGCAAACGCGCCCGGCCGTTAAGCCGCGCCGTGCCATTGCCGGCCACCCACACGGGCGGCGGCAGCGATTTCATCATCGCCCTGATGATCAATCTGCTCAACGGCTATGTCCGCGAGGTTTGGCGTGGGCTGGGGATGGCGGGCCCCGGCGGCCAGCCGTTGCGAATCGCCGTCTTCGGCGCCGGCGCGCACACGGAATGGCTGGAACGAATCACGCGGGACGTCCAGCCGGCGCCGCGCGTGACGGCGTTGCTCGACGACCGCGGCGCGGCGGCGCCGGTGCGTTTCGGGCTATCCGCCATTCGGCCTGAGCAATTGGATCCGGCCACGGTCGCCGGGGTGTTGCTTTCCAGCGACACCGTGGCGGAAGCCATGCTGACGCGCTGCCGGGCGCTTTATCCGCCGGACCTGCGCATCATCCGGCTGTACCAGGGCTTCCCGCCGGGCCCGTATCCGAAGGATTACTTCGACAGCCGGCTGCAGCGGCTGAGCTAGAAAGGCGACCATGGAACCGATTGCGCTCAGCATCATTCTGACCGGCCGCAACGATAACCACAACGCCGGTTTCACCGACCGGCTATTCATGGCCCTGGACCAGAACCTGGAGCGGCTCCGGCGCGCCGCCGTTCCGCTCGAGATTCTCTGGGTGGAGTGGAACGCCGTCGCCGGCCGGCCCTGTCTGGCCGAATCCGTGCTGGCCCGCTATCCCCAAGCGCGCGCCATCATCTGCGGCCCCGAGATCCACGCCGGCCTGTGCGACCGCCCGACAATGCAATTCATGCAGTACTTCGCCAAAAACGCCGGACTCCGGCGCGCGCGCGGCCGGTTCGCCCTGGTCACCAACGGCGACATCCTGCTGGGGGAAGAAGTGGTGAACCATCTGGCGCGCATCGTGCGGGAACCGGTTGCCCCGGCTATTTACCGCGCCACGCGCCGCGATCTGCGCCCCGGGGTCGGCCCGGCCGGCGCCACCGATCCAGAAAACTGGCAGCGCCTTAATCTCACTACGCCGCCCTACCACGTGGAGCAATCGGGCGACTTCATTCTCGCTGCGCGCTGTGTCTGGGAAGGCCTGGGCGGATTCAACGAAACCATCCGGCATTCCGAGTTGCACATTGACTCGCAATTTTGTGTGCAAGCAGTTAAAAGTGGATTTGAAGCGCGGCTGACCGGCGATGTTTACCATCTGCATCACGAAGGCAGTTGGACCCATCTGTCCGCGGCCCAGCGCGCCGACCCGAACGCCGGGCGCGGCAACGACTTCGATTACTTGCGAGATCTGCCCTACCGCAACAGCGATGACTGGGGCCTGGTCCGCTTCACGGAAGAACGCTTGTCGGATCGCCTGGTCGTCCTGCATCAGCCGCCGGCCCGCCCGCCGGCTGCGCGGCCGCCGCCGGCTCCGGGGCTCGAGGAACTGGCCGACCAGCTCCAGCAGCGCGCGCGCGCGGCCGCCGCTGAAGACTTTTGCGCCGCTTTCATCGCCGCCCTGGCGCAAGTCAACTTGGGCCGCCGCAGCCCGGTGGAGCTGGCGATGCCATTCCTAAAAAGATACCTGCAATCCTTTTGGGAGCAGTTGCTGGGCGATCCCAAGTGCCGCGAGCAGGGAGTGGCAATGTACGGGTCCGGACGCCACACGGAATGGCTGTTGCGGCAATTATGCGACACCCCGGGCCCAACCGTAAAATGCATTCTCGATGACTTTATCCACGAACCCCAGACGCTGGCCGGCATCCGCGTGATCCGCCCGGAAAACCTCGATGTCGGCGCGGTCGGCGCCATCGTGATCTCGTCCGACGTCTACGAGACGGTGCTATACGAGAAAGCCCGCGGCCGCTTTGGCCCGGACCTGGCGATCTACACACTATACGATGATTTGCCCAAAGGGCTGTATCTCCAGGAACTGGCGGGATTCTAGGCCCCCCGACATCCAGGTCCGCATGCAAGTAATTTCCGCTCCTTTGGCCTTTCCGGCCGACCGGCCTTTTCAGATTCACGGACCCGCGGCGGAAGCCGCACTGGTCACACAGGTGCTGACCCGCCTGCGGCGCGGCCCGGCATCCTCCGGACCAACCGCCACCCACCTGCTCGTCGGACCGGACTGGCCGCGCCAATTGGCCGCATTGCGCGCGGCGGGGGTTCCGGAAACGCAGTTATGCGTGATGCCGATTCCGGACGGGGAAATGTGGACTTGGTGGCGTTTCGCGCGTTCCGTAGCCGACGCGCTGGCGATCCGCGACGGCCGCGTGGACCTGCCCGCAGACCGCTTCCTGGCCTACGTCGCGGAACTGGGACGCGGCCAATTGGAAAACGGCCGGCTCGTGACCGATCCGGAATATTATGGATGCACTTTCGCGGATCTCTGGCGCGCAAACGGGGAGGCCGTTGAACAGGTGCTCCGGGGCCTGGCCGACGAACGCTCGCGCCGCCAATACGGGCGCATTTTGCGGGCCCCGCCGGAGGAGCAGTGGGAACATTTCATCGCGCACGTTTTCCAGCGCCAGCAGTACGACGAACACATCCGCATCCGGCCGGGCGATGTCATCCTGAATGGCGGCATTGCCACCGGCAACGAGGTGGCCCTGTTCCTGGCGTATCTCGACGGTGTCGGCCGCATCCATAACATTGATCCGCTCGGCCACCGACATTTGAGCCCGATGGTGGCGCCGGTGGTCGCGCACCATCGCGAGCAAATCGCGGTTCATGAAGTTGCGCTCTCCGATTCCGAGCAACGGATCCGACTGCCGGTGGGCAACGCGCAACAAGCCATTGGCAAACACCGCGGCGCCGAGCTGGCGGGATTTCAGACGTTTGAGTTCGACGCCTGCCGGCTTGACACCTTGGTGGCGCGCGAACAACTGAATCGAATTGACCTGATCAAACTCGACTTGGAAGGAGCCGAAGAATATGTCCTGGACGGGATGCTGGACACGGTTCGGCGCTTCCGGCCGCAGATCGCCCTGAGCATTTATCATCGCCCGCGGCACCTGTTTGAGCTTCCGCTGCGCCTGATGAAGGCGGTCGCCAATTATTCATTCTTCATCGAGCACTATAGCTTCGAACGCTGGGAAGTTGTCCTGTACGCGATCCCCGACGAACGGCTGAACGGCTAATCCATCTCGTTCCCGAACGATCACGCCACGGCTGGATGCTTCGCATCCGGCCGTTTGCGCTTGTTACGGCGGAGCCACGAAGTTGGTGCCGTCATGGCTGACCCAGATCGTGTAGAAGTAGGGTTGCCCGGAATCCAAGCCGGTGTGCTCATAGACCCGGTTCGTGCCGGTGTAAAGGGCGCTGCCGTCGCCGGTGTTGGCCGGATAATCGTCCAGGCGCGCGCGAACGTGAACCAGGTTGTTGGACACCCCGGCCAGGATCGGATCCGTCCAGCGCAGGTACACGCTGTTGGTCAAGGCCACCGCCTGGAAGGCAAACGGCACGTAAAGCACATTCGTGTAAGTTTTCGCATACCCGTTGTTGTTCTCGTTGGTCTCGGCCGCGACATCCAGGCAGTCCACCTGCGCCCAAAGCGTACGGACACCGGTGTTCGTCCACGGCGCCAGCCCGGCAAACAGAATCGCGCGCGACTCGCCGGCGCCCAGCACGCCAACGGGCTCTGATAGATTGCCGGTCGCCCCAACGGTCGGTTCGTTGGTCCGGTGGTACCATAGCCCCAGGATTCCCCCGTCAGCCGGAACCGTCCCTTGATTCTGCACCGTCACCACCACGTTGAACGGCACCCCCGCCGGCAGCACGGCGCGGCTGAATTCGATGTCGGTCACAACCAAATCGCGATCCGTCGCGCCGACCCGAATCAGGAAAGTCCGCGGAGCGCTGGTGTCCACCCCGCCATTTGCCGTCCCGCCGTCGTCCTTCAGCGTCAGCGTCACCACGGCGCTGCCCGTTTCATTCGTGGCCGGCGCAAAGGTTAGATCGCCGGTGACCGCGTCCACCGCCGGCTGAACTTGGAACAGATTGCTGTTGTTGTTTGAAACAAAGAACGCGACCAAGGTCTGGTTCGATTCGTCCGGCGGGCCCGGCGTCAGGTTGGTCGCCCAAGCGCTCACCGTCTGGAAGCCGGCGTCGTCCAGCACCTCCTGATCGGAACCCAGGTCAAAAGTCGGCGGGTCATTGACCGCCGCGATCATCACCGCGAACGTCTGGGTTGCGCTGATATTCACGCCGCCGTAATTGGTGCCGCCATCATCCGTCACCCAGACGGACACGGTTGCCTCGCCGTTGGCGTTCGTCGCGGGGGTGAAGGTCAGATCGCCAGTCACCGGGTTGATGGCGGGCATCGTCCCGAACAGGGCCGGGTTGTCGGCGCTGGTGTGGAAGGTCAGCGCCTGGGAGGATTCCGCGCCAGGGCCGGGACTCAACGCGGTCGCCCAGCCGGACACGGTCCGCGCGCCGCAATCTTCGAACACCGTCTGGTCGGCGCCCTTCACAAAAGAAGGCGCGTCATTGACCGGCAGAATGGTGATGGTGAAGGTCACGGCGGCGCTGATATTGCTGCCGCCGTTCTCCGTGCCGCCATCATCGCGCAACCGCGCGACGACCGTCGCCACACCGCTGACATTGCTGAAGACCGTGAAGGTCAGATCGCCGTTGGTGGGATCAAGCGCAGGCTGCACATAGAAGAGCGCAGCGCGGTTGTTGGTGACGATGAATGTCAGTTGCTGCTCGCCCTCATCCGCGGAACCAGCCTGCATGTTGGTGGCCCAACCGGCAAAGGTCTGCGCCCAGGCATCCTCGTACACCACAATGTCGGCGCCCGGCGTGAACGACGGCGGATCGTTGACCGTCAGCACGGTGATCGTGAAGGTCTGGGTGGCCGTGACATTCAACCCGCCATTGTTGGTCCCACCACTGTCGCGCAAGTAGATACTCACCGTGGCCACGCCGCTGGAGGCGGCGGTCGGCGTAAAGATCAGCGTTCCCGAATTGGCGTCCACGGCCGGCTGGTAGGAGAACAGGGTCGGATTATTATTGGTCAGGATAAAGCTCAAGGTCTGGCCCGACTCATCCGGCGGCCCCTTGCTGATATTCTTCGCCCAGGCGGCAAAGGCCTGCATGCCGCAGTCCTCGTTCACCACCAGGTTGGTACCCAGCGTAAATGCGGGCGGGTCGTTGACCGCGGCAATGTTGATCAGCAGGGTCTCCGACGGGCTCGTGTCATCGCCGCCGTTGGCGATGCCGCCGTCATCGCGCAAGGTGATACTCACCATGATCAACCCGTTGGCATTCTCGGCCGGCGTGTAGGTCAGGTCGCCGGAAACCGGATCAATGGCCGGCAGCGCGGCGAACTTGGTATTGTCCGAAGTTGAGACCATAAAGGTCAACACCTGGTGCTGCTCGTTGGCCGGACCGGCGGTGATGTTGGTGGCCCAGCCGCTGACCACCTGCTCGCCGGCATCCTCCAAAATGACCTGGTCCGGGCCCTTGGTCCACGACGGCTCATCGTTGACCGCCGTGACCGTGATCGTGAAGGTCTGGGTAACGCTGCAATTCCAGCCGCCATAGTTCGTCCCGCCATTGTCGCGCAGGTAGAGGGTAACGGTAGCCATGCCGTTCGAATCCGCCTCGGGCGTGAAAGTCAGCGTCCCGTTGGCGGGATTCACGGCCGGCAGGACACTGAACAGGCTGTCGTTGTCCGTGCTCACAATGAAATTAAGGGTCTGGCCGGACTCGTCGGGGGCGCCGGCGCTGATACCGGTGGCCCAACTGCTGACGGTGCGGACCCCGCAATCCTCCAGCACCGTCTGGTTGGCGCCCTTGGTAAATATGGGCGGATCGTTGACCGCCGTGACGGTGATGGTGAAGGTTTCGATCGCGCTGGTGTCCTGCCCGCCATTCGCCGTCCCGCCATTGTCCTGCAAACGCACCGTCACGGTGGCGGAGCCATTCTTATTGGCGCCTGGCGTGTAGGTCAATTCGCCGGAGGCCGAATCTATCGCCGGCAGTGCGTCGAAGAGGGTGTCATTGTCCGTCGTGATGTTGAAGGTCAGGGTCTGGTGCGCCTCATTCGGCGGACCGGCCGTGATCGCCGTGGCCCAGCCCGCAACCGATTGCGCGCCGCAATCTTCCAGCACCGTCTGGTTGCCACCCTTGGTGAACGACGGCGCGTCGTTGACCGGGCCAACCACGATATTGAACGTCTGCGTCACGCTGCAATCCCAACCGCCATAGTTCGTCCCGCCGTTATCCTGCAGGTACACCGTCACCACCGCACTCCCATTGGAGTTGGCCGCCGGCGTGTACGTCAGGTTGCCGGTGGTGGGATTGATGGCCGGCTGCACCGCAAAGAGGCTGACGTTGTCGTTGGCCACTTGGAACGTCAACACCTGCCCGGATTCATTGGCCGGCCCCCGGCTGATCCCCGTCGCCCAAGCGGACACTGTCTGCGCCCCGCAATCCTCCAGCACCGATTCGTCCGCGCCCTTGGTAAACGACGGCGGATCGTTCACCGAGTTGATCGTGATCGTGAAATTGACCGGAACCGTCGTATCCACCCCGCCGTTGGCCGTTCCACCATCGTCCTGAAGGTACAGCGTAACCGTCGTCGCGCCGAAGGCGTTGGTCTCCGGCGTGAAGGTCAGATTGCCGGTGGCCGGATCAATCGCCGGCGCCACGCTGAACAGCGACGGCATGTCGGGCGTCAGATGGAAGGTCAGGTTCTGAATCGCCTCGTCGGCCGGACCGGCGCGGATCCCGGCGGCCCACCCGGCGAGAGTCTGCGGCCCGCAATCCTCGTTCACGCTTGGGTTGGCGCCGCGCGTGAAGACCGGGATGTCGTTGACCGGCGTCACCCCGATCGTGAAGGTTTGCGTCACGCTGCAGTCCCAGCCGCCGTAATTGGTGCCGCCGTTGTCCTGCAAATAGACCGTCACCGTCGCCGTTCCATTCGAATCGGCCTGTGGCGTGTACGTCAGATTGCCGGTGTTCGGGTTGATGGCGGGCGCCACGGCAAACAGACCGTCGTTGTCGGTCGTGACGCGGAAGGTCAGGGTCTGGGAGGATTCATTGTCGGGGCCCTTGCTGATCGCGGTCGCCCAACCCGCGACCGTTTGCGCCCCGCAGTCCTCCAGGACATTCTGGTTGGCGCCTTTCGTGAACGACGGCGGATCGTTCACGGAGGTAATCGTGATCGTGAAACTCTGCGGGGGGCTGGTGTCCGCGCCGCCGTTCGCCGTCCCGCCGT
>CAZMXS010000095.1:0-14046 GCA_964570325.1 uncultured Verrucomicrobiota bacterium
CCAGCGGGCAGCGCCCCGGCTGTGGCTTCCCGGTGATGCAATTCTGCGGCCTGTAGTGGCTGACCACCGGGGCCATCCTCCAAACTGCGCAGTCTCCTTGGTCGCTTCACGAGGTGCGCCTCTTCAAAGATCTATGGCCGGAACTGTAGGCCGGCGATATCTGGATGGGTGACCGGTCTTTCGGTGCTTATGTGCTGCTGGCTCTGCTGCCATTGCGCGGGGTGGATGTCGTCAGCCGCCTCCATCAGGGCCGCTGCTTCGACCGCCGTGGCGCCAAGCGCCTGGGGCCGGGCGAGTGGTTGCTCACCTGGCACAAACTGCCCAAGTGCCCCATTTATCTTACGCCGGAAGAATGGAACGACGTGCCGGAAACCATCACGGTGCGCATCCTCCATATCCGATTCCAACAGAAGGGGTTCCGCACCCAGGAGTTATGGATTTCCACCACCCTTCTCGCCCCGGTGACCTACCCGGCCGAACGCATTGCCCAACTTTATTATCGCCGCTGGCAGATGGAACTGTGCTTCCGCGACCTGAAAACCACGATGGGGATGGAGGAACTGCGTTGTCGGACCCCGACGATGGCGCACAAGGAACTCCTGGCCTTCCTCATCGCCCACAACTTCATGCGCGTGCTCATCGCCCAAGCGGCCACCACCCATCAGGTTGAGCGCACGCGAAATAGCTTCAAGGGGACCGTCGATGCGGCCCGCCGTTTCTATCAGGCGCTGCGGGTCGCGCGATCCAAACGCCAAGCCCGCCGGCTCTATAGCCGGTTACGCGAAATCCTGGCCCGCGACCTCGTTCCGCTTCGTCCCGGTCGCTATGAACCCCGCGCGGTCAAGCGCAGACCCAAGCCCTATCAACGCCTCATTAAAGCGCGGCATCTCTTCCGTGAAGTGCCCCACCGTGGCAAGCGAATCCAGAAGAAACCAGGCCGCAACCCCCGCTTATCTTAGAGCCATTCTGGTCAGGTCTGTATATTTATACAATTGACCGGGCTTGGCGGCGGTAGTTCAGCCTTCGGGAGGTGGATTGTATAAAAATATAGACCTGATTCTTCAGGGCCCTTCAGGGCCGACGAGCAACGATCCGATGGCACCGAACAACACTATGCCTGGATCACCAACTTCGCGGTCGACGCCGCGAATGTGGTGACCCTGGCTGACGGAGGAGGACGCCTGCGATGGAAGATTGAGAACCAGGGGTTTCGCGAACAGAAGCACGGAGGATTCGCGCTGGAACACGTCTACTGCCGGGAAACCTTGGCGGCCCAGTCGTTGTACCGCCTGCTGCAACTGGCCCACCTGTTGCCGCAACTGATGTGGGTGGGTGATCTACTCAAGGAACTCAAACCACCAACAATCTTGGAAAGAGCGAAAACATGAGGATGCGTAATGTCTGCAGGAAACCACCCCGATTTGACAGTAAAACGCTTTACGCGTATGTTTTCCCTAATAAAATGGGGGGGCGGGATGTCCTGCTGCAAATCGGCGCGCGCCGTTGGCGGAATTACCATCAGCGCGATCATTTTACTGTTGTTATCCACCATGGCCCGGGCCCAGTCTGTCCGGCCCGGCTGGGGCGCGACCCCGTACGCGACAAACGGGCAGACGGGCGTCACGTTTCGCGTCTGGTCGCCGAACGCGGCCAGCATTGCCGTCGCCGGCTCATTCAACGGCTGGAACTCGACGGCTAATCCGCTAACCCGGGAAACCGTCACGGGCGCGGTCTGGTCGGCGGATGTCTCTGCCGCGCGCGCCGGCCACAATTACAAGTTTGTCATCAACGGCGGCACGTGGCGCAGCGACCCGCACAGTCGTCTGCTTAATACGGCGGACAACAACAACTCCATCATCCTCAACCCCGGCGCTTTCGACTGGTTCGGCGATGCTTTTGGCGTCACCAACATCCGCGACCTGATCATCTACGAGGCGCATGTCGGCACCTTCGCCGGGCTGTCCGGCACGTTCCAGTCCTTTTCCAACCGGCTCGATTATCTGCGCGACCTCGGCGTCAGCGTCATCGAACTCATGCCGATCAACGAATTCCCTTCCGCCACCAGTTGGGGCTACAACCCGGCCTATCCCTATGCAATTGAAACCAGCTATGGCGCGCCGGACACGCTGAAAAACATGGTCCGGGGCTGCCACCAGCGCGACCTGGCGGTGTTTCTCGATGTCGTGCATAACCACTGGGACAGCGACTCGGCGCTCTGGCAGTTCGACGGCTGGACCCCGGCCCCGGGCTACGGCGGCATCTACTTCTACAATACCGAGCCTTATGCCAACACCCCGTGGGGCCCGCGCCCGGATTACGGCCGCGCCGAGGTGCGCGAGTTCATCAATAACAGCTTCCGCATGTGGTTGGACGAATACCGGCTCGACGGCTTCCGCTGGGACGCGCCGAAACACATCATCTACACCACCAACGACGTCTTCATCTCCAACGGCCTCCTGATGGCCACCAACGCGCTGGCCATGATGGCGGCCAACTACCCGGCGGTCATGAACATCGCGGAGGATATCAAGGAGATCAACGGATTCAATGCCTACTGGGACTTCACGTTCCACTACGAGGTCAAGGACGTCCTGACCCAGTCCTCGGACGCGAACCGCGATATGCCGACGATTGCGCGCAATATCAACGGCACGTTCGGCCGCATCATCTACACCGAGTCGCATGACACCACCGGCGACCTGAACGGCGGCCAGCGCCTGCCTTACGCGATCTACAGCGCCCAGGCGGATGGTTATTACGCCCGCAAACGCTCGACGCTGGGCGCGGCGCTGGTTATGACCGCGCCCGGCACGCCGATGATCTTGCAAGGGCAGGAGATGCTCGAGACCAACCAATTCAGCGATACGCGCGCGGTGGATTGGACTCGCACCAACACCTGGGCCGGCATTGTGCGACTCTACCGTGACCTGATTCGCCTGCGTCGCAATCTGGACGGGGTCTCCGAGGGCCTCGAGGGCGAAAATGTCAGCACCTACCATATTGACAACGTTAACAAGCTCATCGCTTACAGCCGCTGGGCCGGCGGCACAACCGGCCGCGAGGTTGTTGTCGTGGCCAACTTTGCCAACGCCACCCGCGTGAACTACAGCCTGCCCTTCCCGGCCGAGGGCGCCTGGTATGTCCACTTCAACAGCGACGCGACGAACTACTGCGCTGATTACTTCAACACCGGCAGCGTCGTGGTGGCGGCCGCCGGCATCCCGGCCTACGGCAACGTGACCATCGGCCCCTACAGCGCCCTGATCCTGTCCCGGATTCCGCGTTCCGGTATGTTGATCCGCGAGAGCTTCCTCGCTGACGCCCCGGTCGGTGACAACGATGGGGTCATTGATCCCGGCGAGATCATCCGCGAGCGGATCGTGCTATGGAACAAGTCGCAACTGCCCGCAACCAACGTCAGCGCCCGCCTATCCAGCGCGTCGGCCGCCGCCACGGTAACAGTCGCAACCGCGACGTATGCCGCGATGGCGTCCGAGGCGGCGGCCACCAACACCGCGCCGTTTGAATACCGGATTGACGCGTCGGCCGCCTGCGGCACGGTTTTGGAATTCGAACTGGCGATGACCTTCAACGAGCAGACCCTCACGAGCCGCCTGGAGCGTTTGGTCGGTCAACCGGCCGCCGGGCCCGCGAGCTCCAATCTTTATGCCGGCACTAACGCGCCGCTGCCGATCGCCGACTACGCGACCACCTATTCCACGCTGACCATCGCCGAGCCGGGTAGCAATATCGTGCGCGACATTGACGTGCTTGTGCGGATCAACCACACCTATGACCGCGATCTGACACTCGCGCTGCAGCATCCCGACGGGTCCGAGGTGCTGCTGGTCAACCGGCGCGGGGGCAGCGGGGACAACTTCGGCTCGGGCGCCTGCGGGGCGGGCACCAACACCATGTTCGACCAAAGCGCGGCGGAGGCCATCACCAACGCCGCGGTCCCATTCGCCGGCGCGTACCGGCCGGAAGGCAATCTGGCCCAATTCAACGGCAAGCCGCTGAATGGAAACTGGCGCCTGCGCATGCGCGATTCGTACCGCAACAACACTGGAACCAACCTTTGCTGGGCCATCCGCGCCACGTATGAGCAGCAGACTTATGATTGCAATTGCTTCAGCAACCGGCCCCCTGTCGCGCATTCCACGAATATCGTCCTGACCGGGTATGCCGGGCGGCACATCGTCCTGCCGGCGAACGATCCCGACGGCCAGTCCCTCACCTTCGCGAACACCACCCTTCCGGTTCACGGCGATCTCGCGACGATTGACGCCGCGTCCAACTGGGAAACCACTTACACTCCCGTTTATGGATTCGTCGGGACGGACGCGTTTGACTTCGTTGCCTGTGACGGCATGGTGACCAGCGCGCCCGCCACCGTCAGCATCGCTGTGCCGGCGCCGGCGGACACGGACGGCGACGGCATGTCGGATGAATATGAAATGGCAAACTTCGGCGGGGCGACCAATGGCGCGGCGTTGGCAGACGATGACGGGGATGGGATGCCCAATATCGAAGAATACTGGGCCAACACGCTGGCCAACGACAGCAACTCCTGTCTGCGATTGACCCGTCCGTTGCCGCAGTTCGGGGGCTACGCGATCGGTTGGATGGGAGTTGGCGGCGTGCGCTACCGGGTGGAATACAACGGCGGGTGGGAAACACCGTTCACGGCCATCGTCCGCGCGCTGATCGCCGAACGCTGCGACGAAGCGCCGGGCGAGCCCGCGCCGATGTCATTCACCGACGACTTTACGCTCACACCGCCGCCCACCAACGGTCTGCGGCTGTACCGTGTCCGCGTGGTGAACGAGTAGCCGCGTCCGGCCGCATCATCAAGTTTGCACGTCGGGAATGGCCCGGCGTGATTAGGCGGGTCCAGGTAAGTTGGGCATGCTGGCCCGACTTTCGATCTCGCTCGAGTCTTCCCCCAATGGCTGACTCACTGGGACCGACTGTGCGCAAGACCCGCCTTGAACTTTTCCTTCGTTGTTCTTCCTGCTAATGTGGCCGCTAATGATCAGCGCTAGTCCAACCCGGGCCGTTGTGCTGGCCGCCGGCCTCGGCACGCGTATGCGGCCGTTGAGCCATGACCTGCCGAAGGCCCTGATGCCGTTGTGGGGGCGGCCGATGCTGGCGCACACGTTGGACATGCTGCGGCGCTGGGGCGTGCGCGAAGTGCTGGTGAATCTGCACCACCAACCGGGCGAGTTGGCGAACTACCTGCGCGCGGCCCCCGTCCCGGGGTTGCGGATCAGCCTTTCGTTTGAACCGGAAATCCTGGGGACTGGCGGCGCGCTACGGCGGGCGGCGTGGTTCCTCGATGATCGGCCGTTCTGGCTGATCAATGCCGACGTCGCGGCCGACCTGGACTGCGCACCGCTGATCCACGCGTTCCAAGGCGGCCGCCCCTTGGCCGCGGTCTGGCTGGAGCCGGATCGCGGACCCCGCACGGTTGAAACCGTCGGTGGCCGCGTCACCACTTTTGCCAGCCGGCGCGCGGGCGCCGCCGGCACAGCTACGTTCTGCGGGTTGCATCTGCTGGCGCCGCGCATTTTGGATTATCTGCCTGAAAAAGAGGCGTTTTATTCCATCATTGACGCCTACCGCCGCGCGCGCCGGCGCGGCGAAATCATTGCCGGGGTGCGCGTGGCGGGGTCCTACTGGGCTGATATCGGCACGCCGGAGCAGTACCTTGCGGCGCATGGCGAGATTCTGATGCGTTATCGGCGCGGCGCGGCCGGCCGCCGGCTTTTTGATCCGGCCGCGCTGGCGAGTGGGTCCGGCAAAGAAGATTTCGTTGCGGCTGGAAACGATGTGGCCATTGCGCGCGGCGCCCGCTTGAGACGGGTAGTGCTGTGGCCGGGTGCGCGGATTGGGTCGAGCGCGCGGCTGGAGAACGCCGTGGTCGGTCGCGCGACTTGGGTTACGGGGGCCGGCGGCGGGATCGTTATGCGCGCCGACCGCGCGCTGGACTCCGCGGAGCGCGCCGCGATGACGCAAATTGGTTGGAGTCCGGCCACCTGCACGACGACCGTCCTTGGCGCACGCGGTTCGCAGCGCACTTTCACCCGCATCCGCCCCAATCGGGCGCGGGCTGCCGGCTTGATTCTGATCCGTTACGATGCCAGCCGCGTGGAGAACACGCTATACGCCGGACACGCCCGTTTTCTGGCTCGGCTTGGGCTGCGAGTTCCGGAGGTTCGCCTTGACTGGCCTGAGCAGCGGCTCACGCTGCTGGAGGATCTGGGGTCGGAAAGCCTGCAGGAGCGCCTGCCGGCATGTGGGGCAGAGGAGGTGCTGCGCCTGTACCGGACTGTTTTGGATGACGTGATCCGGTTGCACGAACGCGGCGCGGCGGCGGCGCGGCGCGCGCGGCTCCGGCTCATGCTGCCGTTCGATGCCGCGCTGTACCGGTGGGAACGGGAATACTTTATTGAACACATGCTTCAGGGCCGGTTGGGCTGGACGCGCGCGCGGATTGAACCCGTGCGGCGCGCGTTGCGCGCAGTGGCCCGGCGCCTGCAGGCCGAGCCATGCGTATTGATTCATCGCGACCTGCAATCGAGCAATATTTTCATCGCGCAGGGGCGGCCGGCGCTGATTGATTTTCAAGGGATGCGGCTGGGGCCGGCGGCCTACGATTTGGCATCGTTGCTTTGCGATCCGTATGCATGTTTGCCCGCCGCGACGCGCGCGCAATTGCTCGATTACTATGCCGCCCGGGCGCGCAGCGGACCGGCCGTCCGCGCCGTATTTCCATACGCGGCCAGCGAACGACTGGCCCAGGCGCTGGGCGCATACGCGCGCCTGTCGGTCCTGCCGGGCATGGCGCATTTCGCCCGATACATCGTGCCGGGGGCCCGGCTCTTGGGCACATTGGCCGCGGAACGGCCCGAAATGGACGCCCTGCGCTTGTGCGCGGAATGTATCGTGTTACAACATTCTGCGCCTGAATAAATTGGCATGGGGATGTAACAAATTCGCTTAACACCATTGACAGCATGGTTCAAGCGGTGCAATCTTCAGCTTTCGGCGGTGGGACAAGCGGGGGCGTGAGGGACGAAATTATCTCCTCGATCGGTAATTTCTCCTGGCCTGTGTTCAACAACCGCGCGCGTGAACCAGTCAAAAGCGCGGGAGTGTGGCGCTTGTCCGGCTGACGACATGGGTTATGGACGGCAGCCACCCGGCAGGTGGCGGACATGGATCGGGAGTATGGGACTGACGCGTACAGCCCAGAAGTATCAACGCGAGCTGAAATCGCTGGCGGGCAGTCTGCCTTTCAAAAAGATCGAACTGCCCGAATTTAAGCCGGCGGCTTACAGTCCCACGCAGGTCCGCCAGCCCCGCACATTCCATTCCTTTGATCATCACACACAGGCTATCGGCCGATTCCTGGTGGAGCGGGGGACGGTGGAGATTCTCTCGCCCCAGCAGACGCTGGACTTGTTCAAGGAAATTCACTGGTGCTCCTGGCAAATTCGCAAGCTGGCGCGCATGCGCCACAGGGACGCGCGGCATTGGCATGAGGCGGTGGTCCGCGCGCGCAGCCTCATCTCCGAAATCGAGGCAGCCGAGGAGGAACTCTTCATTGCCAACCGACGGCTGGTGGTCAGTTGCATCAAGCCCTATTTCTGGATCGGGCAGGTTTGGTTGGCGGACTTCTTGCAAGAGGGCTCCAAGGCGTTGTCCAATGCAATCCGCAAGTTCGACTTCACGCGCGGCACGCCTTTCTATGTCTATTCGCAGAAGGCGGTCCAGAACCGGCTCCGCAATTTCTTCCGCGACCATATTCGCAGCGGCAACATTGGCGTGCGGCCCACGCGCGACATGATTCTGATCAAGGAAATCACGGATAGTTGGGCCCGCGACCAGAAAGGCCAGCCGAGCCCCGCGATTCTTGCCAAGCTGACCGGGCTGCCGGAAAAACGCATCCAGAAGATACTGCCTTTCGTTCACCAGTGGGAGGCCGTGCCGGCGCCATTGGTCTCGCTTGACGCCGAAATGGGCGAGAACGCCACCAACCTCTATGAGTTCATTGAAGATCCGGACACCGAGGAAGCCTCGCGCGCGGTCCAGCGCTCCGAGGTGTGGGCGGCGATTGACCGCCTCTCGCCGCGCGCGAAATACATCATGCGTTTGCGCTTTATTGACGGCCGGACGCTCGAGGAGACCGGCCAGATACTTAATCTCACCCGCGCGCGGATCAAGCAGATCCAGGATGACTCATTGCGCAAACTACGCCAAATGCTGCGGCGCGGCGTGCAAAATCCGAACATGTGATCCGCCCCACCGCGCCGTCCAGCGGCGGTGCGGGGATGGGTTGACCTGTCGTTACGCCGTGAGTTGGCAAGGGCGGGTGAACCGTCCCCGGAGAGCCGCGCGGATATAACCGAATGGATTCCAATCGAAGGCATGGATTTTTGAGGATAAATCGGGTAGGAGTACAGGCATGAGCGGGAACGCGAGCGCAAGCGCATGAATGTGATGTGGCCATTTCTACTCGGCGTCGGGCTGCTGTTGCTGGCGGCCCGAACCTATCCATTTTTTCTTTGCCGCCAACTGGGCGTGGACGACCGCAATCCCACCCCGGCCCGCCGGCATGCGGACGGGCGCGATTATGTGCCCACGCGCACGCACATTGTGTTTGCCCACCATTTCAGCGTGATTGCCGGCGCCGGCCCGATCGTCGGGCCGACCCTGGCGCTGGCATACGGCTGGGCGCCGGCCTGGCTCTGGATTGTCCTGGGCTGCGCGCTGTTCGGCGCCGTGCATGACATGACCGCCATGTTTGTCTCGATGCGCGAGGACGGCAAGTCCATGGCCGAGATGAGCCTGCGCAGTCTGGGCGGGGCCGGCTACTTTTTCTTTCTCGGATTCCTGATCATGATCCTGACGTTGATCAACGCCATTTTTCTGAACCTCTCCTGCAAGGCGTTGACCGCGGCCTATCCGGCGGCGCGACTGAAACTGGCGGCGACCGACCACATCCTGACGCTGTTCACCAGCGAGCAGGGTGTCTTGATGGCGCGGATCGGCGGTATCGCGACCACCTCGGTGTTGATTATCACGGCGTGCGCGCCGCTGGTCGGCTGGCTCCTGTACAAGCGCCGCGCGCCCCTGCCGCTGCTATACGCGCTGGCGATCCTGATCGCCGGCGCCAGCCTCCTGCTGGGTTTCCGGTTCCCGGTCCTCCTGGGCGAAAACGCGTGGCGCTACATCATGGCGGTCTATGTCTTTTTTGCTTGCTGGTTGCCGGTTTGGCTGGTGCTTCAGCCGCGCGATTTTGTCAATGTTCAGATTCTCTACGGCGGCATCCTGGTAATGACGATCGGCCTGCTTTTCTACGGGTTCACCGGCCGCGCGGTGGACGCGGCGGCCTTCGCCGTGGCGGAGGGCGGCCGCATCAGCGGCGGCCCAATCTGGCCGTTTCTCCTGATTACCGTGGCCTGCGGCGCGATCAGCGGTTTCCACAGCCTGGCGGCGAGCGGCACATCGGTGAAGCAGATTGTGCGCGAGACGGAGGTCCGGCGCGTCGCCTATAACGCCATGATTCTGGAGGGAATCATGGCCCTCGGCGCGCTTTTGTTGCTGGCTACGGCGCTGCCGCGCGCGGAATACCTGGACATCGTTTATCCCGGGGTAAAGGATGGCAATCCGATCCTGGCGTTCGCGGTGGCGATGGGCTACATGCTCCATGACCTGACCGGCCTGAAGGTGGCGATCGGCGCGGTGCTCGGCATCCTGGTGCTGGAGGGGTTTGTCCTGACTACACTCGACACGGCGGTCCGGCTCTGCCGTTACATGCTGGAGGAATTCTGGCATTTTGTTTTCCGGCAGCGCGAACCGGCGTTTTTGCGCAATCCGTTCTTCAACACCGCCCTGGCGGTGGCGCTGATGTTGTTCTTTGCGTTGAACTCGACGATCATGTCCGCCTGGAAGATTTTTGGCGCGGGCAACCAGCTCATTGCCGCGCTGGCGATGACGGTGGTGACCGTCTGGCTGCTGCGCCATGGCCGGCCGTTCTGGTTCACCATCGCGCCGGCCGTGTTGATGGCCGTCACGACGTTCGCCACGCTGATCCTCTCGCTTCTGAAGTACCGCGCCCCGCCGGGGACCGGCCGCCTGCTGGCGCCGGGCACAGGTCCGCTGGCGTTCGCGACCCTGCTGCTGCTGGCGCTGGCCGCGGGCGTGTTGTTCATCTCCATCCGCAAGTTCGCGCGCCTCTATCCCGAGTGGGCGCGCCGTTAAGAAAGTTTGATTCTTCGCGCTGACGACGCGGTTCTTGCTGAATCGCTGATCTTTTTTTCGGCTTGCGTTAAGAGCTGGCCGCAACATATTAGGAGCCAGATGCTCATTCTGAAAGTGGGGATCACAGATGGCAAGGCCGGGTGGCGGGTTCACAGTTCTGGGGGTTTTGTTGGGGGTGATGAGCGCAATGGCGCTTCCGGAACTGCCGGTGAATTCCACCCGCACGGTAGGCCGGGCTTTCGTTCCTGGCGACCCGGTTGACGCCAATTCGGGGCAACTGTATTTCACGCTCCCGCTGCTGAATCTGGGCGGTCCGATGCCCATGCGCTATGTCCTGTTTTATCACTCGGGCCAGACGCCCAGCCAGGCCACCGGCATGCGGTTCGATCACAACGTCCCGTTCATGAAGCGTTTCCCGGAGGCGACGGTCAAGCTCGATGTGCTGTCGTTCAACGAGGGCGACAACCGGATCCGTTTTTGGGAAACCAACGGCGCGTACGCCGTCGCGCAGTCCAATCTCAGCGTCCGCTACACGCTCCATGAAACCGGCACCGCTTCTAACGGCTGGCATTACTTGACCGATCCGATCACGGAACGCGTCTATGTCTTTGAAAAACTCGCGGCATCAATCATTTTCCACGCGCGTCTGCGGTGGATGATGGACCGGAACGGCAACCGGATTTCCTATTCGTACGAAACCGCCACAAACCGCCATCCCTGTCGCATCGAAGACGGCCTCGGACGCTACTTCGATCTTGCATACGAAACCGGCCGAGTTGCCCGGGTGACGGACTGCGGCGGGCGCCAGATTTCGATCGTATACACCGGCAGCATGGTGAAGGCGGTGGTTGACGCCGGCGGAGGCACCAATCGCTTTGAGAGCGTCACCAACAAGGCCTGGCTGATCCGCCGGCATGAGTTTCCGCGTGGAAATGCGCCGTACACCAACGAATACGCTTCGGTCCGCTTGTTCGGCATGTCGCCCGGCGACCGGATCAGGTCGCAGACCGACGCCTATGGCAATACGCTGCAGTTGGAATTCGACACGAACGCGGCCAGCAGCGTGGCAATCCGTTATGCCGATGCCGCCCAGGACAACGCGACGCACCTCTACGAGGACGGTCCGCCGATTGCCGTGACGGACGCCGCGGGGCAGTCCTACAGTTTCTCCGTGGACACGGCCGAGCGCATTCGAAGTCTGACCGACCGTTTGGGACATCAGACCACGATCGCTTATGAAACCAATTCCGGATGGATCGCCGATGTCACCAACGCGCTCGGACAAAGCCTGCATTTCGACTATCTCTCCCAAGCCCAGGTTTTCACCAATCCCGCCAACGGCGAGACGGTCACCAGTATGTTCTATAAAATTTCCCGTATTGTGCATCCGGACGGCGGCGTCGAGTCGTTCGACTACGATGAACGTGGAAACCTGACGACGTACACCGATGAGGCCGGCGGCGTCACGCGGTACGAATATAATGCCATGGGTGGGGTAACCAATGAGATCAATCCCGAAGGCGGCGCCCTGGCCACCGCTTACTCGGCCGCCGGCATGCCGGTGTCTGTAACCGATCCGGAAACAGGGACAACGCGTTTTCAATATGACGCGATGTTCCGCCTGACCAACATCATTTATCCGGACGGCGCGACTGTCGCCATGCGCTATGACGCCTGCGATCATTTGGTTGAGCTGCGGGATGAGAATGGGAACATCTCCGTCTTTGCGGCCGACGCCAACGGCAACCTGCTTTCTGCGACCGGCGCCGACGGCCGGTCCTCAGGCAACGGCTACGATCTCATGGACCGGCTTGTCGCGATGACGAACCGGCTGGGGGAGGCGGTCATCCGCGCCTTTGACAGCCGGGGTCGCATTTCCTCTGAAACGCTTCCGTGGGGAGGGGTCTACCGGTACGGCTATCACACCAACGGGTGGCGCGACCGGTTCGAGGTGGGCGGCGGAACCTGGCGCACGCGGTATGACGCGGAGGGCGTCGTCGCCGGACATATCACGCCGATGGGGCGTTCCACCGCGTACGGCCTGGACGCCCTGGGCGAGGTGGTCAGCATTACCAATCCGGCGGGCGAGGTCGCGCGGTTCGTGCGGGACAGCCGCGGCCGGATCACGAAGGCGATGGATCCCTTGAATCGGACCAACGAGTTTCAGCGCAACGCGCTCGGCCTGGTCACGGGCCTCGTGTGGAGGGGATTGGGTACGTTTCATTTTGAATACGACCGGCTGAAGAATCTGGATTCCATTCTCGACCCGCGCGGCCAGCTCTGGCGCTTTGAATACTCCGCGATGGGCCGCCTGCAGTCCGTGGCCGACCCGCCGTCCAATACTTTCTCAATTCACTACGATACGCGCGGGCGTCCGGACTTGGTCATAACGCCCGACGGCACTACCGTATCCAACACTTACGACGCCGGCGGCCGGGTGACGCGGCGCGCCTTCTCCGACGGCCCTGTCCTGAACTGGACGTACGACGTGATGGACTGGGTTTCAACGGCGGACGGGATTGTTTTTCAGCGCGACGCCGAAGGGCGCATTACGAACACGATCCAGGAGGGATTGAATTTCTCCGCTTCGTATGCGTCCGGAGGGCGGTTGTCCGCTGTGAGCTACAACAACGGCGATCTGGTTGTGGCTTACCAATACGATCCGACCAATGGGTTGCTGACCAATGTGTCGGACAGCGTATCCGGCGGCGGGGTCTCCTTTGTTTACGACGACGACCGGCAAGTGAGCCGGATGCGGCGCGCGAACGGAGTGGACGCCGTCTTCACGCTGGATGCGGCCGGGCGGATCACGCGCATTCAAGACGGCGCGATCTTGGATCTTCAATACTTCCTCGACGCCGCGGGGCAGGTCACCCAGGCGGTGTGCACCGCGCCGCTGGATCCGGCCGGTCTGTTGGCGTCCGGCGCGGACAATTTCACCCACGACGCGGCTTGCCGGCTCCATTCGGCCGGCTTCACGAATGACGGGCGCGGTCGGCTCATCTCGGCGCCGGGGCTGTTTTTGGCTTGGGACGGCGCAACTCGGCTGACGAACGTGAACGGCGTGGTCCTCGACTACAACGGGCTGGGGGACATCACGGTCCGTGTTGAGGGCGGGAGGACCAATCGGTACTATTACAATTATGGCATAGCCTTGGCGCCGATTGTCGCGGAGCGCGACGGCAACAGCGGTGCTTTTCTGCGTTACTACGTGTGGACGCCGGACGGGGTCCTGCTCTACCTGGTGGATGCCGCGGACGGCTATCAGCCGTATTACTACCACTTCGACCTGACCGGCTCGACATTGGCGCTGACCGCGCCCGGCGGCGGGATTGCCGGCTCATACGCTTATGACCCCCACGGGCGATTGCTGGGCCGCTCAGAGACTTTTGAACAGCCGTTCACGTTCGGCGGGCGGTACGGAGTGCGGCGGGAAGGGACCAACGGCACGCTGTACCAGGTGCGGGCCCGCTACTACGACGCGCGCCTCGGCCGGTTTCTCTCGCGCGAACCGCTCTGGCCGCAGATTGACGAAGCGCCGGCGCTGAATCCGTATGTCTATGCGGCCAACAATCCGGTGTCTCTTACGGATCATTCGGGGTTGTCCACCGTCAATGAGCTGTATCGGGAAATGCGCCAACTGGATTCTGAATTCAGCAGAATCCATTCCCAGGTCCTTTGGATCGAGGCGGGCATACGAGATGTGATCGAAGAAGTCGGTGTCTGGGACTACGGCGCGGCGGGGGAGCGCAAGTTGAGGGAGATGTTGGGTCCAGG
>CAZMXS010000096.1:0-13231 GCA_964570325.1 uncultured Verrucomicrobiota bacterium
CGCCTCCCCCACCGCCGGCCCCGCAACTGACCATCGTTTCGGCCGACCAGAACCGGTTGCCACAACGGGAGGATGCCGACGAGATTCGCCTGCTGAAGATCACGTTGGACAACGCGGAACCCGCGGGCGCGGTGGACCCGCGCGCCGTCCGCCTGGATGTGGTGTTCTTCGATGAGACGGAGCCCGGCCAGTTCGCGCCCAGCGCCGCCGCGCGGCCCATCGCCCCACTGATCCCCGAGGGCGCCTGGGAACCGGGCATCCCGAAAACATTGAACGCCACTTATTTCGTGCCCCGTGGCGCGCGTTCCGCCGCGGGCCAGACAACCGGCCGTTTCCACGGCTATGTTATCCGCCTCTTTTATCGCGGGATCCTGCAAGATGAACTGGCCTGGCCGCGCAATTTGTTGCGCGCTTCGGCGCTCAAGTCCGAGCCGGCCGACCGCGCCGCGCGGTGATGCAAACGGGAAAGGATGGCCATGCGCGAAAAAATATCGGCTTGCGTGATTGCTTTCAACGAGGAGCGCAAGATCCGCCGGTGTCTGCAGAGCCTGACGTGGTGCGATGAAATCATCGTGGTGGATAGTTTCAGTTCAGACCACACGGTGGAAATCTGCAAGGAATTCACCGACCGCGTGTATCAGCACGAGTGGTTGGGCTACGTCGGCCAACGCAACATGGTGCGTGAACTGTCGCGTTATCCGTGGATCCTGTTTCTGGATTCCGACGAAGAGGTTTCGCCCGGCCTGCGCGACGAGATCCTCAACGAGTTCGAGCGCGGCACCGGCAAGTACCTGGGGTACGAGTTCCCGCGCCAGGTATACTACCTGGGCCGCTGGATCCGGCATGGCGAGTGGTATCCCGACGTCAAACTCCGGCTTTTCAAGAAGGAGTTCGGGCGCACCGAGGGGCAGGAGCCGCACGACAAGGTAGTCGTCAACGGGCCGGTCAAGCGGCTCAAGCATCCCGTCTGGCACTACACCTATGACGACCTGCGCGATCATCTCGACACGCTGAACCGGTTCTCGACCATCACCGCCCAGCAGAAGTTCGTGCAGGGCTCGCCATTCCGCTGGAGCGATCTGCTGCTCCGGCCCAAGTTCCGTTTCATCAAGGGCTATCTGCTCCGGCTCGGTTTCCTGGATGGGACCCACGGATTCATCATCGCGCTGGTCAGCGCCTTTGGCGCCCTGTTGAAATACGCCAAACTTTGGGAGCTGCACCTACGCCAGAAGGCCGGCTATAAGGATTTGCCGGACCTGCCGCCAATACCGATCCGCAAGCCCCCGCAATCGGATATTGAATAACGCCCACTGTGCCCAGGCGCGCGAGCGAGCGGCCCGCCGGCGCGCCCTCCAGCACGCACCGGCATTATTCCAGGTAGCCAAGGTCGCGCAGGCGCTGCTCGATGGTGGCTTGTTCGGCAGCCGTCAGCGCCGGCGCGGCCGCGCCCGCGCGCGCTTCAACCGCCGCCACGCGCTCGCGAAACTGCCGTGTGCGTTCAGGCTCGGCGGCCGCCAGGTTGACGCGCTCGCGCGGATCGGTCGCGAGTCGGTAGAGTTCTTCCGGCCGCTCGGGCGCCTGCGGCGCGGCGATGTATTTCCATTCCGCCGTCCGCCAACCCACGCGCCGGTCGCGCGGCGAACCGCGCAATTTGCCGATGGCCTCGATGAAACATTCAAGACCCAGGTCCACGCCGGACCGAACCGCCGGCAGCAGGCTGACGCCGTCCAGTCCCGGCGGAATGGCCGCCCCGGCCAGATCAAGCAAGGTCGGCATTAAATCAACCTGGCGCACCAACTGGGGCACGACCGCGCCGGCCGGCAGATGGCCCGGGGCAGCCAAGACCAGCGGAACGCGGATCAATTCCTCGTACACATCAATCTCGTGCCCCTCGCGCTTGGGCACCCGCGCCGGGCCCAGAATGTCGCGGCACAACCGATACCAGCGGTATTCGAGGTTGTTTTCAATCAACCGCTCGCCATGGTCGCCGTGGATCAGGATGGCGGTATCGGCCGGCAGGGCGGCCAGCAGCGGCGCGAGCGTCGCGTCCAGCGCGGCCAGCGCCCGATCATAACGCGTGCGACCGAACCGTCGCCGTTTGAAAGCCGGCAGTACCTTGCGCGGTGTGTGCAACTCCCAAAGATGCAAAAAAAGAAACCACGGCTCAGGCCAGGCGCGCCGGCGCAGGCGGTCAATGAAGCCGGCGCCCCATCCGTCAGACAGGTATTCGCGGGCATGCCGCAAATGATATTCCTTGAAACCACGGTCGAGCCCGTTTTCCGGCCCGAGCGGCCCGGTGACTTCGGCCACCGTGTGATAACCGGCAGCCTGCAACTGCTGCGGCAGCGTCGGACAGTCCGGATTCAGCCGGTGGCCGCCAATTGCGCGCACGCCGTGCCGGGGTGAATAGACTCCCGTCAGCATCGTCGCCACGCAGGGCGTGGTGGACGAGGCGCCGGCAATCGCCTGGGTGAAGCGCACGCCGCGCCCGGCCACCGCATCCAGGTTCGGGGTCGGAGCGCGACCACCGGCGAGGGCGTCCGCGCGCAGGCAGTCAATCAGCAGAAACAAGATATTCATCGGCCAGACCTTCCCTGATTTTCGCGGCGCTTTCAAGGTTTTGGTGCGGCCCACCGCGCGCCATTTTTGGTGGCGCCCAGCTCCGCCCAGGAGCAGGCGCGCGACAGTATCCGGGTTGGATTCAGCCGCCCAACGGATTTAGAGCCATGGCGCGCTTTGCGGCCACCCCAACCGGGCTGTGGGCAGGGACAGACCGCCGGGCCGTCCACTGTCAGACCATCCGCACGCGACGGAAGCCGCGTGCCACGGAGTCCCCCCGTGTCATTCAGTTGGAGATGGGCGCTACATTGTGTTGCGCGCACGCTTTCCGAATCCGACATTGGAACAAGGAAAGGGTTGACGATTGAAGCGGGCAGGATGCCCGCGCACCATCGGACGCTTTGTGGAAGCGTGGTTATTCCCATTGACGGAACATCCGTAGAGCCTTCGGCATACGTGATGCTTCTGATGAAAGATCCTTACTGAATTAACAATAATTGCCGATTCTTCTATTACATCTAAACCACCCACGGGATCCGGCAACCACTCCGCGCATACGGGATTGGAGAAAGGCGTGTCATGAAGAACCAGCATGTCTGGCAGTTGATGTCCCCGACGATTCTGGGCGTTGTTGCGGCGATTTTAATGGCCGCCGGCATCCTCAACGCCTTGGCGGAGAACCGGCCCACCGTCCAGTTGCGCGTCGTGGACCAGCAACTCCAGATGGGCACAGACTCCGAAATGCCCTATTATATCCAATGGTGCGCCCCTGGCGCGCCCTGGCAGACTTGGAACGACAACTCGGCATTTTCTGCCGCCCAGAAGCCTGTCTGGCTCCGGGGCGTTTTCCAGCCAGGCGAAGCCACCAGTTGGGATTTGCCGTCGGACGCCACCCAAATCCTGCTCCCCAACGGACCCGACGTCATCCGCAAGGACGGCAAGGCTTGGAGTACCATCGGTGTGCGACAGCCTGACGGCAGTGTCAGCGGCCTGGCCCCGACGTTCTTCGCCGACGCCCCCGCCGGCGACCTCCCCGCCGGAGCAGCCAGCCGCGCCAATCTGATTTGGTTCAATCCGGGCAACCGCAACATCGCCGAGTGGATTCTCAACACCACCGGCGCCACCCAGGCCACCTTCGCCGTCGGCGCCGCCGCCGCCGGCTACACCCCCGCCGGCATGGGCGACATCAACGGCGACCACATCAGCGATATCTTCCTCTATAACACCAATCTCAACAAGGTCATCGTCTGGTTCCTGAACGCCGATGGAACTTACTCCTCCAACGTCATGGTCAACGGCGGCCAATCCATGACCGCCGGCTGGTTGCTGCGCGCCATTGGCGACATTGACGGCAACCAAACGGCGGACATCGTCTGGCATAGCTCGGTTTCGCGCATGGTGGCCTATTGGCTGATCAACCCCGACGGCACGCTCTCTTCCTACGGCTTCTGCACCAACACACCCATGAGCGCCGGCTGGTCCCTCGACGCCTCGGGCGACATCAACGGCGACAACACGATGGACCTGATCTGGCACAATGCCACCACCCGCCGGGTCGCCTACTGGCTCTTGAACCCCGACGGCACACTCAACACGGCGGGTTTCTGCACAACTAACACCATGGCCGCCGGCTGGCAGATTCGCGGCGCGGGCGACATCAAGGGCGACGGTACGATCGGCATCCTCTGGCATAATGCCAACACCAAGCAGGTCGCCTACTGGCTGCTGGGGACCAGCGGGCTGCTGACCGGCTCCGGGTTGTGCTTCGGCGGCACGATGTCCGGCGGCTGGGAGCTGGATGCGACGCCGGACATTGACCGCGACGGCCGGATTGACGTGGCCTGGTTCAACACCAGCACGCGCAAAGCGGCCTACTGGCTGCTGGCGACCAACGGCACGCTGGCGGCTTCCGGCTTCTGCACCACCAACGCGGTGGCCAACGGCTACGGCCTCTACGGCGCCGGCGGATGCCTGCCGCCGGGTGAGGAGAATGTCTGGACCGAGGTGATCGGCCTGCCCTCGGCCTCGTACGCGGGCGGCGCGGACACGCTTGGATCGTATGTCTATTACGTCGGCGGTAACAAGGTGAATGTGATCACCAACGTTTATCGCTTCAGCGGCACGAGTTGGACCGAGGTGAAAGGTCTACCGAGTGCGCGCGGCGGCCACACGGTGTGCACTTACGCCGGCGACCTGTACGCCATCGGCGGCTTTAACGTCGCTTCCCAGTTCACGACCAATGTTTTCAAGTTCGACGGCGCAAACTGGACCGAAGTCGCCGGAATACCGCAAACGGTGGTCGGCGCGAGTTCCGCCGTACTCGGCGACCGGCTGTACGTCATCGGCGGTTTTTCCGATATCGGCGTATATACCAACGTGCTCGCATACGACGGCACTAACTGGACCGAAGTCGCGGGCCTGCCGGGCGAACGCTATGCGCAGGGCGTGGCCACATTGGGCGGCTACATCTACGCGGCCGGCGGCGTGCTGAATGACTATGTCACGATGGTGACCAACGTGTACCGCTTCGACGGCGCGAACTGGACTGAAGTCGCCGGAATGCCGGTCCGGAATCGAAACTTCACATTGACGGCGGTGAATGGCGCCCTGTATGCCGCGGGCGGCTTGGACGACGTGGTAAAGACCAATGCCTACATGTTCACCGGCTCCAGTTGGACGGAAGTGGCCGGAATGCCGCAGCCGCGCCGCAGTCATGCGGCCGCCGCGCTGGGCGGCTATCTCTACGTAATGGGCGGCGAGGAGAGTGGCGAGGTTACCAATGTGTATCGCTACCAGCCGGAATCGATCGTTGCGGACGAAGGCGAATCGACGCTGCCCACCTTCGCGGCGGAACCCGTGGACGGCGGCGGCGCCTCGGACTGGACCGCCGACGGCCTCGACACGCCCGACTACAGCCTCTCCGGCGTCTCCGAGTTCGGCGGCTCCTTCGCGGGCGACCCCGTGCCCGCCGGCGCGGCCACCCGCGCCAACCTGATCTGGTACAACACCGCCAACCGCAACATCGCCGAGTGGATTCTCAATACCACCGGCGCCACCCAAGCCACCTTCGCCGTCGGCGACGACGCCGCCGGCTACACCCCCGCCGGCATGGGCGACGTCGAGGGCGACGGCGTCAGCGACATCATCCTCTACAACACCAACCTCAACAAGGTCATGGTCTGGTTCCTCGACAACGAAGGCCAATACCGCACCAACCTGCTGGTCAACGGCGGCCTGCCCATGACCTCCGGCTGGCTGCTGCGCGCCATCGGCGACATTGACACCGACGGCCGCGTCGACCTCGTCTGGCACAGCTCCGTCACCCGCAAGGTCGCCTACTGGATCCTCAACACCGACGGCACCCTCATGACCTACGGCCTGTGCACCAACACACCCATGAGCGCCGGCTGGTCCCTCGACGCCTCGGGCGACATCAACGGCGACAACACGATGGACCTGATCTGGCACAATGCCACCACCCGCCGGGTCGCCTACTGGCTCTTGAACCCCGACGGCACACTCAACACGGCGGGTTTCTGCACAACTAACACCATGGCCGCCGGCTGGCAGATTCGCGGCGCGGGCGACATCAAGGGCGACGGTACGATCGGCATCCTCTGGCATAATGCCAACACCAAGCAGGTCGCCTACTGGCTGCTGGGGACCAGCGGGCTGCTGACCGGCTCCGGGTTGTGCTTCGGCGGCACGATGTCCGGCGGCTGGGAGCTGGATGCGACGCCGGACATTGACCGCGACGGCCGGATTGACGTGGCCTGGTTCAACACCAGCACGCGCAAAGCGGCCTACTGGCTGCTGGCGACCAACGGCACGCTGGCGGCTTCCGGCTTCTGCACCACCAACGCCGTGGCCAGCGGCTACGGCCTCTACGGCGCCGGCTACTGCCGGCCGGTGCCACCGGGTTCGTGGACGGCCGTTGATGGCCTGCCCATCGGCTCGAGCTATGGCGCCGCCGCGAAGTATAATGGCGCAATTTATTATACCGGTGGATTCAAAGGCGACCGCCCATCAACCAACGTTTACGCTTACAATGGCGCCGATTGGGCGGAAACGAGGGGACTGCCGTTCTCGAATCGAAGCCACGCGGCATGTTCCTACGACGGCTATTTATATACCATCGGCGGCGGCTATCACGGAATGACGGCCACCAACGTCTGCCGCTTCGACGGCGCAAGCTGGACCGAAGTGGCGGGCCTGCCAAGCCCCATGATCTTCCTTGCGGCCGCCACGCTGCAGGACCGGATGTATGCACTCTACGACACCAGCGCCTGTAACTACAACGGAACGAGCTGGACCTCGGTGACCGGGCTGCCGGAAAAGCGCGATTTCATGGGCGCGGCCGAGCTGAACGGGGCGCTCTACGTGGTGGGCGGCCGGCATTACGACACGTATGTGATCAATACCAACGTGTTCCGCTATGACGGAACCAACTGGACGGAAGTGGCCGGGCTGCCGCAGGCCCGGTATGCGCTATCCGTCAACGCGCTGAACGGATATCTCTATGCCATCGGCGGCAGCGACACAAACTGGCATTACACGACCACTATGTACCGGTACAATGGAGCAACCTGGACGGAGGCAGCCAGCCTGCCGATCCCGCTGTCTTACCACTCAAGCGCCGTGCTGAACGGATCCATATACGTGATGGGCGGCAGTCCGGAACTCACCAACGTGTACCGCTACACCCCGTAGCGCCGGGCGCAGAACTCTCGTCGGGGTGCGCCCGATTCATGAAACGATGGATTTCGGGTTGTCCGCCAGTTTTTTCACAGCTTCGCAGCGGTGACGGCACACGGACCATAATCTCCTATACAACCCGCGCCCTATATTAAGTAAAACGTTTTACCCGCCGCCGGGAAAACCAATCACGAGGGTCGCATGAAAAGATTATTCGCTGTTTTGTCCGCCATCCTGTTGCTCGCCTCGGCCGCCGGCGCCGCGCCGTATCTCGCGCTGTTTGGCAGCGATGCCGAGAACCGCGTCTACCACTTCTACATCAACGAGTCGGCCGGGGAAACCAACGTCGTCACCTTCGAGTTCTGGCCGAACGACGGCACGCCCACCGAGGCCCAGGTCTTCACCACGCTCAACACGCCGGGGGTGGAAGTCTGGAACTCGTCCAAGGAATGGACGGACATCGACAACTTCACGAACAACTTCTCGCGCGTCGGGCACCCGAAATAACGCGGGGGAGCCGCGCGCCACGTCAGGCCAGGCGTTCCGGGTGGATATCCGCGCGGCACGCCCCCGTAGCGCGGGGCTCCCGTCCCGCGCCTCGCGCGGCCGGAGCCGCGCGCCACATCCGGCATTAAAAATCCGGATTATATTTGGACCGGAATGTGCTCTAGTGCCGAGCATGGCATTGCTGCTAAAGGGCGGCGCCGTTTTTCTGCACGTTCCGCGCACCGGCGGGACTTGGATCACTACCGTGCTGCGGAAAATGCGCCTGGCCGGGCGCAAGGTCTCCCGCAAGCACCAGAATTTCGACGGCTGGCTGAATTACGAACTGGAGCGTATGGGCCCGCTGCGGCACCTGTACCGCGCCCGGATTTCAGCGGGCAAACGGCTGGGGTGCTGGCCGGAGCGGCCTTCCTTCAAGTTCTGCTTCGTCCGGCACCCGGTGACCTGGATCGAGTCGCGCTGGAAATTTGCGTGCCGGACGGAGTGGCAGAAGTTCGGCACGGCCAACAGCCGGGTTTACTGGAACGCCACGGCGGTGTTGAACGAGCTGGGCAGCCCGGACTTCAACGAGTTCATCTGGAATGTCCTGCGGCGCCGGCCGGGCGTGGTCACGGAGGTCTTTTTCAGCTACACCAAGCCCGGGATCAATTTCATCGGGCGCACGGAACATCTCGTGGATGACCTGGCGGCCGTGCTGCGCCTATTGCGCCTGCCATGCGACGACGCCGTGATGCGCGGCACCCCGCGGGTGAACAGCTCGGGGAAAGACAGGGCGCCCGTTCAATGGGACGGGAAGCTCAAACGGCTGTTTCTACGCGCCGAACTCCCGACGCTGATGCAGTTCGGCTACCTAACGCCGGAGTTGCGCGACGAACTCGGCGTCACGGTCGATATCCCGCCGCATCCGGCGCTGCATATGGCGGATCAGAAATAGATCCAGTAGTTCTTCAGATACCAGCCGCCGATCGGGATGACCCCTGGATACCCCCACTGGAAGACTTTCGCGTAGCCCGCATACAGGGAACTCACACCCCAGATACCCAGGGATGGGTTATAGACGCCATAATCGGAATTGGGCACGCCGTCGAAGTTGCCGCGCATGGGGATAACCCCAGCGTAGCCGAAGTTCACCACGATGCCGGTCGGCGGCGTCAGCCATTTCAGATCGTGGATATACCAGTCGCCCGTCGCCAGATTGAACACGGCCAGATCGGTCTGGCCATCGCCCGTGTAGTCAGCCGGAACCGGAATCGCGCCGGCAAAACCCCAGTTGTACTTGTAGCCTTGCGTGCCCCAGTCCAGATTCAGGATATACCAGTCGCCGTTGTTCGGATTGTATACAGCCAGATCCGCCTTGCCGTCGCCCGTGTAGTCGCCCGGCACCGGAATCGCGCCGACAAAACCCCAAAGCCGCACCACGCCGCCGCTGCTCCAATCCAGACTCTGGATATACCACTTGCCGGTGGCGGTGTCGTAGACGCAGAGATCCGCCTTGCCGTCGCCCGTAAAATCGGCCGGACAGGAAATAACGCCCGGGAACCCCCACTGCCGAATCAGCCCCACATTGCCCCAGTCGAGGCTTTGGATATACCAGTTGCCGGTCAGCGGGTCATACACGCCAAGGTCGGCCTTCTTGTCGCCGGTATAGTCGGCCGGCGCGGGAATGACGCCGGGGAAACCCCAGTTGCGCACGACGCCCGGCGGATTGACCCAGTTGAGGTTGTGGATGAACCAGTTGCCGGTGGAGGGGTCATAAACGGTCGCCTCATCGGCTCCATCGCCGTCAAAATCGCACGGGTTCGTCAGCAGCGCAATACCGCTGTTCTGCTGGCTCTGGCCAGAGACCGCGATCTTGCGGTACTTCATGCCGCCGGTGCCGTTGTAAGCCAGGTGCAGGTTGCCCTGCTTGTCCATGCACATGGAGGAGCGCCCGCCGGCGGTAATGTCCACTTCCGGCCCGGGCGTGCCATCCGGCGCGAAGTAGCGAATCTTGATCCGGCCCGACCGGGTCCAGGTGAGAAACGCGCCGCCGGCGTTGCATGCCGCCCACTGTGGAGCGAAGCGGCGCAGTCCGCTGGCCCCCACCGGGTCCACCACGAACATGGTCGAAAGCGGATAGACCATGGCGGTCTTGTTGAACACGTTGACATAGGTGCCGCCCTGCCCGCCATCACTGCTGAGGTCGCAGGCGATGTAAGCCACCTCCAACTCCTTGTTGTCGCCCATAATGCTGCAGTAGGCGCCATCCGTGCCCATGCCGCGGAAGTAATTGGGGTCGGCCCAGCCGACCGACGACTGGCGATTGTAATAGCGCAGCGAGTTCTGGTAGTAGGAGTAGCCATAGCCGGCGTGCGCCTCCGTCGCCAGGTGCCAGACGGATTGCGTCTTGCCGTTGCCGTGCCGGACCGCGCCCGCGCGCGAAATCCAGATCACGTTCGCCTCGCCGCCAACACCGCAGTACATCCGCCCGCTGGTGGTGTTCCGGGTGCGCGTGGCGCTGGCGGCATCGTACACGAACGACTGATAATAGCCCGCGCTCCCCCAGGCGGTGACCTCCTGCAATGACTGATCAATGGAAAGATTGCCCGTGTCCCAGCTTTGCGCGTTGAGCGTTTTCGGCGCAAACGCCGGAGCAGTCGGCGCGACCGCCACGTTTTCGCGACTGAATATGCCAAGCGGGCCGACAAGAATGCCGGACACCCAGAGCACATCATTGCTCATGATCTCGACGTGCGGGTTGTAAAACTGCTGATAGCCGTAGCTGGACATGTTGACGGTCAGCCCCCGCCAGGCCCCGCCGATCTTGTCGTAGAAAATCAGGTTCGCGCCGCCATCACAAGTGATATGCGGCTGATCCTTGGAATCAACCGCAATGCTGGAAAGCCGGCCATCGCCGGGAAGCGATTCTTCTCTGCCGATTTCGAGGACTTCAGGAATGGTGGTGGCCGCCCGGGTCAGGCCGACCCCGGCGAAAAACAAACTGAATATGACGACAACTTCGCGCCGCTTCATTCCTCCTGCCTTTCAGCCTGCTCACGAATACCCCCGCATCGGTACGCAATAGCAAAGCATGGCATTCGATTCCAGTAGCAAATGGGAAAATATGAAGCACACCATGCGGCGCGGGTAACTTGCATGCGCCAATCGTCAATGCGTTTCCTGCATGAGTACGACAGTCGGCGGATGACGCGTGGGCCGGGCGCCATGGCGGCGCCAGAGCCGACCGGTCAACTGCCCGATATCGCGCAGCGAAAGCACCGCCATGCAGAACAAGAGTGGGTCCACCTCGACCCGAAACCGATTGTTCTCGCCATATTCCATGCAATTGCCCAGCACCGCTACATAGAGAATGGTCAGGGTCATGAACAGATTGGCCAGCGCCGGCACCGCCGGATCGCGCCAAGCCGCCGCCGCCCGCGCCGCCGTGGTCAACATCGCCATCAGGATAATACCGGGGATGAAAAGCAGGCTGGAAAGCGGATACGGCTTCGACGGCCGCAGCACACCAAAGACGCGTTCGCGCCAGCCTTGGATATTCACCGGACTCTGAAGCCGAACTTTGGACAAGCGCTGAATATACGGCGCCACCGCCTGCAAGTTGGTTGCGGACAAAAACACGCACTCCCAAGACGGCTGGCAAAACACCAGTCCGGCATCAAAAATGGCGGCCGCATATTCCTTGCGGTAGCGCCGCGTCAAGATTCGGCACGCCTGCGCGTACTGCTCCGAGATGCCGATGTACGCGCAATGATGCAGGCTTGAAAAGCCAGTGGATTTCCTGGTTTCCGTTAACAGGGGCAAATCCCGGCACGGCGCGGCCGACCGGTATTCCTCGGGATACTTCTCCAGCGCCGAGAACGGCTTGACGGCCGCCACTCGCGGCACCGCCCCCTGCTCCACCAGCGTGTTCACCGTGCGCGGGCCCACCGCATATCCGACGATTCGGTAGAAGTTCATGCCGGACCAACTGCTGGCCGCAAATGTGCCGAAAAGCACGAGATTTTTCAGATAAACAGCCAGCACCAAACTGCCGATTGCCGTGCCGGCCAACGCCAGCTTCAAGCGGGGGCGGCGGCTCCACACGACGAGAAAAACCATCCAGAACAGGTAAAACACGAGATGAAATGCCGGCCGGGTCAGGCAGACTGCCGCAATTAAGAACAGAAACACGACCGCCCACCGCAAGCGGCCACTAATCTCGTAATGCCGCATGGCCAGAGCGGCCAGCACCAGCAGCGCCGAGATGGGATAGGCGTAGAAAAGCCAGTTTTCAAACAAAATGCTGCCGGGACTGATCACAAACGCCGTGGCCGCCAGCAACGCAAAAGCGATCCGGACTCCGGCCAGATATAGCAGGCGGTACAATCCCCAGTAAATCAGCAGTCCGCAACCCAGATAGGCAACATGAAAGGCAGCATTCGCCGAATCGGGAAAAACTTTGAGGATCACGCCGAGGAAGATATTGAACAGCGGCGGCTGGCCGTGCATGTACAGGCAGCCCCGCAGAAGATCGTGCTTGAGGATGGGAATGTCCAAGTACTGCCAGAACCAGGGCAGGGAAGACGCGTCATAGCGCACACCGGCCAGCCAGAACAGCCAGCGGGTCAAACCGAAGATCGCAACGAGCAGGAATGCGGTAAGCGCCTCTTTTGATCGAACACGCCGCCAGCCGGACCATTGTACAATGGAGAAGACCACATTTGCTCCTGTGACCAGAACATAGCCGACGCCAGGCTGAGGGTCGAGTCCGCATCCATCCGCACTTCGTGGCGCCCCAATCCGTTGAGCGCTTCCCGGAGCAATCAGAATTCCAGCCGGCGCATGCGCCCAGTCGGAGCCGGGCGCCACGGGTCTTGCCATTTGCCCGCTGTGGCGCTCCCAGCCGGATCATGCCGGGTTAATACCAAGTCCCCGCGGGGACCACGCCCGGATAGCCCCAGTTCACCTGGGTCACATTACCCGGATTCGGAATGCTCTGGATGTACCAGTCGCCCGTGTTCGAATTCCAAACGCCCAATTCGGAGCCGCCGCCATCATAATCGCCGACCACCGGCACAGTGCCCAGGAATCCCCAGTTGCGGCCCCAGACAATCGCGGCGCCGGCCAAGGTCCGAATATACCAGTTGCCGGTGTTCAGATCGAACGCCGCCAGGTCCGCCGAGCCCGTCGGGTCGCCGTCGTAGTTGCCCGGCATCGGCACAGTGCTGCTCATGCCCAACTGCACCTGCCACGCCGTCGAACTCAGGAACTTCTGGACGTACCACATCTGCGCGTCCGCCTGATATGCGCAGAGTTCAGCCGCGCCGTCACCATCGTAGTCCGCCGCCAACGGAATCGTGCCGGGGAAGCCCCACTGCTGTATCCAATAGGAATTCGGATCGGCGGCGAGTTGGATGTACCACATTCCGGTAGCCGGATCATAGACACCCAGTTCCGCCGCGCCGTCGCCGTTGTAGTCCGCCGGGCACGGAAT
>CAZMXS010000097.1:0-3817 GCA_964570325.1 uncultured Verrucomicrobiota bacterium
GTCCAATAGCGCCTCAATCCGTTCGGCCCATTCGCGCGCGTCATAGCCGCTGATCACCTCGGCCGCATCGCCCAGCACCTCGGCCAGCGACCCTGCGGCGGATGAAATCACCGGCGTCTGCACCGCCATCGCCTCCAAGGGCGGGAACCCGAAGCCCTCGTAGAGCGAGGGGAAAACCAGCAGTTCCGCGCCCGCGTACAATGCCGGGAGAAAGGAATCATCCACGTAATCCAGGTGGCGGATGCGCAATCGCCGCGGCGAGGCCTGCAAGCGGGCGAGGATCGGCTCGTATTTCCAACCCCGCATACCGGCGATGACCAAGTCCCCCGGGAAATGCCGCAACTGCTCAAACACGGAAACCAGGAACGGGATGTTCTTGCGCGGCTCCAGGGTGCCGACCATCAGCAGGTAGGGCCGTTCCAGTTTTAACATCTGACCGGCCAGCGCGATCTCCGATTCCGCCGGGCGCGGCTGATCCTGCGAAATCCCGAGCGGAATTGCGTGGACCTTCTCCGCGGGCGCCCCCAGCAGGTCCACGATCTCGCGCGCCGAGAAAGCCGAATCCGTGATAATCGCGTCGGCCCGCGCCACAGTACGGCCAATCTGCGCGTTCAAATAGCGCAGGTTGCGCGGTTCCGCCGCCTCCGGGAAACGCCGAAAGGACACGTCGTGGATGGTCACCACCGACCGGCCGCGGGTCAGCGGCGGCAAAACGAAGTTGGGAAAGTGATAGACATCCGCGCGACCGGCGAACCAGTTATATGGCGGCCAACCGACGGTCTTCCACGCCAGTTGCGCCAGGCGCCCCGGGCACCAGTTCACGGCGCGAACCGCACCCCCGGGAAGCGGGAAAGGCACACCGCGCCGCTGGAAATCGAAACAAGCCACGCGCAACTCGTCGGCGCCAAGCGCCGCGGGCAGATGCGCGGCCAGCATCCGCGTGTAGCGGCCGACGCCCGCCCGCTGGGCCAGCGCAGCCTGAATATCAAGGCAAACCCTCATGCGCGGCGGTCCACCCGCATCAACCCGCCGGCCGGTCCGCCGGCTGTTCCAGGATGGCGCGAACCGTCGCCGTCAGTTTCTCGATGGTGAAAGGTTTGGATAGGAACGGAGCGGGCACGTTCTTCGCCAGTTGCTCCGCCGTGCGCGGCGTGAACCCGGAAACGATCAACGCCTTGATGTTCGGATTGATCCGCCGCATTTCCTGATAAACCTCCTCGCCATTGACATAGGGCATGATCAGGTCCAGCACGACCAGGTCAATCTCGTGCCACATCTGGCGGTACATGCCGATGGCTTCTTCGCCGCCGGCCGCCGTATGCACGCGATAGCCGGCCTTCTGCAGGATGCGCTGGGCGATGTTCAGCGTCAGCGGATCGTCGTCCACCGCAAGGATCGCCGGCCGGCCGCTCTCCGCCGGCGGCGCGCCGGCCGCTCCAGCCCCGGCTGGCGCGGCTTCCTGGTCCGTCGCCGGCACATACAAGCGAACGCAGGTGCCGATGCCCGGCTCCGAATAGACCGAGACCCAGCCGCCCAGACTCCGCAGCGTGTGCTGGACGACACTCAAGCCCAGACCCGTGCCGCCGGACTTGGTGGTAAAAAACGGCTCAAATATCCGATCGCGCACCGCCGGCGCCATACCGATCCCGTTATCCGTGACGGCGATCGTGACATAGCGGCCGGGCGCGCGGTCGGGCCAGGGTTCGACATCATCCGGCGTCAGGGTGACGGCGTCCACCTCGATGGACAACGCGCCGCCGTTGGGCATGGCGTCGCGACCGTTGAGGCAAAGGTTCAGCAATGCGCGGTTAAGCGCCTGCGCGTCGGTGTAGATCTCCGGCAGATCCGTCTTCTCGGGAATCTGCAGCGTGACGTTCTTGGGCAACGACTTCTTAAGCATCGCGGCCACGTCGTTGAGCACGGTCTGGATTTTGATGTGATCGCGCTTGGGCGTGGCGCGGCGGGTGACCGCCAGCATCCGGCCGGTCAGCTCGTTGGCGCGCTGGGCCGGTTCGCCTATTTTTTCGACATCCTGCTCGGTCGGCGTGCCGCGGAACTGCTCCTGCAGCAGTGAGGAATAGGCCATGATCACCGTCAGCAGGTTCTTGAATTCGTGCGCGATGCCGATCGCCAGGTTCTCAACCAGTTCCATCTGCTGGGACTGCACCACCTGCCGTTCCATCGAACGCTCGCGGGTGATGTCGCGCACGATAAGGATCGCGCCAATCCGCTGGCCCGCTGAATCATTCAGCGGTCGGGCGCGGATTTCCAGTTGAATCGCATGCTTGTCCGGCGAAATGCAGGAAGCTTCGCCGGACCAATCCGCGCCCGCATTGACCGACTGCGCCACCTCGGACATCTTCCGACCGCCGCCCAGTTGGATGACCTCATCGAGATCGCGAATATGCTTCAGGACGCGCGCGGCCGGCAGCCCCAGCTTGCGGTTCAGCGCGGGATCGGTGTAGCTGATGCCGCCCTCGTTATCAACGATCATCACCCCGTCATTGATGAAATCGAGCGCCCGGATGCGCAAAGCCGGATCGCCGGACTTGGACTGTTGCTGGGTCATGGACATTATCTCCCGACACTCCGCGCCGCAGGCCGGGCGGGTTGTCGCTAGGAAAAGTAAACCGGGAAACGCAGGGCGTAAAGAGACAAGTTGAACGTTAGAAACAGTTCAAAGTTCAAGAGTCAAGGGACGGGTTCACCGCGCCTCGAGCACGATCATCACCTTGCCGCGCGCGCCGGGGAAACCACCCAACACGACCGGTTTATCATCTTGCAGGTTCAACAGGGTGGTCAACAAGAGCTCATTGTTGCGAAACAGAGAAACCGAAAGGTTTTGCTGGCCGCCGGAGCAAGTCACCATAAAGCCGCCCTTAAGCGTCACGCTGCCGGAGGCGGGCAGCGCCAACGACTGGCTGTCGAGCAAGTCGTATTGCTTGAACGGCAAATTGGACTGCAGCATCTTGGATAGATGACCGCCCAATGATCCGCCGCGCGCGCCCTCCGACGCCTCGACCAGCCGAATGGACAGTTCGCTGCCGGCCCGGGCCGGCGCCGCGCACACGGTCAACAGCAGCACGATGACGCCCGCGAATGTTCGCATATCAACTCCCGTTACGGGTTCCCGGACCCGCGCCGTCAATCCAGACGATCACGCCCCGGTGCTGCTCGTCCTGCAGGATGAACAGCGACTCATAAGAGGTTACCATCTTCAGTTCCACAACGCCAGAGCGAGAATCCCCGGCGGGCGGCAGCGCGGGCCGCAGGAATAAAACGGCCGCCAGCGCCAACGCTCCCGCTCCGGCCAACACCCAGCGGGGCCATACCGGGCGGATGGCCCGCGCGGGCGCGCGCGCCGCATCCCGCGCGCGGGATTGGAATTCCGCGGCGAACGCGGCGGCTGGAGGCGCCTCCGGCAGCCGGTATTCCCGCCGCAATTCGCGTTCAATCTCAACCCATGCTTTCATTGCGCCCTCTCCCCTTCCGTCATTTGCATCCGCTCGAGCGCCGCGCGCAGCTTCCGCTTGGCGTTGAACAGCCGCGACATCACCGTCCCGATCGAAATCCCGGCGGCGGCCGCGATTTCCGCGTAGCTCAAATCGTCCACGTAGCGCAACAGCAACGCCTGCCGATGCGGCTCGGGCAGCGTCTCCAGCGCCCGCCCGACGGCCCCGCGCGTCTCGCCCGCCTCCGCCGCGCGGTCCGGCGGCGGCACGGCCCGCTCCGGCACATTGTCCAGCAGGGCGGCCGGGGGCGCCGGCGGCGGGGGGGCCGGGGGGCGGGGGGGGGGCGGGCCCCCCCCGCGCCCCGC
>CAZMXS010000097.1:3827-12758 GCA_964570325.1 uncultured Verrucomicrobiota bacterium
GCCAGCTCGGCGGCCGGATCCTCCGGATCCGGTTGGACCGTGTGCCGCCGAGCGGTGCCGCGCAGGCGGATCAGATCCAGCGCGCGGTTGTGGGCAATCCGGCAGAGCCAGGTCCCCAGGGCGGATCGGCCGTCAAACGCCGGCAACGCTTTCCACGCCTTGAGATACGTGTCCATCACCACGTCCTCCGCGGAGTCCGGACCCGCCAGGCGGCAGGCCACCGCAAAGATTTTGCGCCGCAACGGCTCGAACAACTCGGTGAAGGCTTCCATATCGCCCTCCCGCGCCATTTGCAGCAGCTCCCGCTCGTCGCGTTGTCCGGTCTCATTCATACAGACGATCCCGCCCCGCGTTTCATTCATCCGCCGGGCGTTATTCCCGCGCCAAGAAAATACCGCACTTTGACGCCCGCGGCATCCCAATTGTTAGTTCCGTGAATAAAAAAGCGACCCCACTCGTCCGTGCAAGTGAAGGCGGGCAAAGGTCGGCGCGGGCCGGCAGAAAGGAATATCATGAATCGTTCAATGCGCGTGGTTTTGTTGGTCGTATTCAGCGGAACGCTTATCGGCATGGCTTCGAATGCCGCCGCCTGGGTTCGGCGGACGTGCGTGGGTCCGGGCTTTGTATATCCCGTGGTCGTCACGCCGGGCTGGGGCGCCGATCCGAAAGGGTGGCCGGGCTGGAATGGCGATCCCAAGGAGTGGCCTTGCGCCTGGCGGGGCGGGTGCGGCAATGGCTGGCGACCCGGCCCGGCGCCGTTCGGCGGCCAACCGCCTCCGCCGCCGATGTGCCGCGGCGGCCGATCGTTTTACGGACCGGCGCACCCCGTCGGCAACCCGTGGCTGAACGGGCCGGCGCGGCGCGGCGGGTGCGGCGCCTGGGCCTATTGGGGCCGGCGCTAAACCGTGAACAAACCCAACCAAGGAGAAATGAAAATGAAAACGAACGGATGGAAAACAACCGCCGCCGGGCTGGCCTTGCTGGCCGCTGCCGGCTGCGCCACGCCGCAATACCAGGCCAACCAGAACCTCATCAACGACGCGGTGATCGGCTCGGCGCTAGGCGCGCTGGCGGGCGGCGTGATCGCGCACAATTCACACGGCTCGTTCGAGCGCGGGGAAGGCATCGCGGCCGGCGCAATCCTCGGCGGGCTGGTCGGCAGCGCCATCGGCTACCAGGGCGACCGGTTCAACGCGCAGATGAGCGCGGTCAACGAGCTGGCCTCCACCACCGTAATCAATGTGCAGAATTCGAACGGCTCAGTTACGCCGGTCGTCCTGCGCCGGGTCGGCAACCAATACCTGGGACCGCGCGGCGAGTACTATGCCTTTGTGCCGTCCGCCGAACAGTTAAAAGTGGCCTACGGGTTCTGACGGCGGGCGGGCGGCTGCGCGAGTCTAAAGATCAGTCTCTGGGGCGGCAAACGTTTCGAGCCGGGAAAGGAGCCGGCTGAATCGTTCTATCGCAAGGCCGACCACAGCTCGGGGATGGTCGTGGCGTGCGGGGCGCGGACGTAGAAACTCTCGCCGCCACCGGCGACCGTCCGCGCCAGCATCGTTTTCCAAGGCCGAAAATAATACGCGGGGTCGTCGCGCGCGGCCTCGCGGCGGGTATCTTCGGGCAACGGCAGCAGATCGCAGACCAGCGTGGTAAAATGCTGAATCCGGCGGCCCTCCTGGTGCGCGACATTGCGCACCATCGCCAGCGCCTTCAAATACACTTCGGGCGCCATGACGGCGCTGCCGAAGTTCATCACCACCCCGCCCTCCAACCGTTCCAGCACCTTCGTATAGATGAGGAAGTCGGTGTAACTCGCGGCGCCGAACGCCGCGCCGTCATAGTTGGGATGCTCGTCCACGATATCCATGCCGATACCCACATGCACGGTCACCGGCACCCCCAGGCGGCGACCCGCCGCGAACACACTGATCTCGCGGTGCGGAAACGCGCCGGCCGCGATTTCCGCCCCAGCGGCCTCGCCCAATCCGAGTCCCGCGCGCGCGGCGCGCGCGGCGATCGCGTTGATCCGGCCGGTCTCCACCCACAAGCCGAACTGCCCTTCCGCGATGTAGCGGGCCACACTCTCAGTCGTGGCGCCGATCAGCGCGAACTCGTAATCGTGAATCAGGCCGGCGCCGTTGGTGGCCACGCAGGACAACCAACCTTTTTCCATTAAATCAATCAGGTAACGTTGCACCCCGGAGCGGATCACGTGCGCGCCCATCATCAACACCACGGCGGAGCCGGCGGCGCGCGCGGCGCGGATGCGCGCGGCCACCGCGCTCAGCGCCGGGTGGCTGATCGCGACCGGTTCCAGCGGACGCATCACCCCGAGGTCCAGGTCGTGCCGACGTTCGGCCAGCGGCTTGAGCTTCAACCGGCGGCGGTCAAACAGACGTTCCGGATCTTTTTGCACGCGTCCTTTCCGTTTTTCATTCTTTCGGTTTCCGATTTCATTTCAGCAGCGAGGTCAGGTGCCGATATAAAGTCGTCGGCCCGATCGAACTCTTGTTGCCGATGATCGTACAGGCGATCGCGCCCGCGACATTGCCGATGAAGCCCACCACCTCCATCGGCACCCGCTTGGCGACACAGGGCGCGGTGATCGCGAGCACCGAATCGCCGGCGCCGATCCGGTCCACGACTTTGATCGAAAATGGCGGGACGTTGAAAAAGCCCTCGCCGGAGCCGTAGACCAGACAACCGTTCTTGCCGCGTGTAACGAGGAAGGCCGAGGCTTTCAGCCGCCGAACCGCGGTGGTCATCAACTCGCGCAGGTCGGCCCGCTCGTTCTTCACGTCCATTCGCAGTTCCGGCTCGCCCAGTTCAACGTAGTCCGCGCGTGGGTATTTCGAGATCGTGTTGAAACCGCGGTTGCCGGCATTGACCTGGGTGCAAACCGCCAGGAACTTCGCTTTCACGCAAACGCGGGCGACGGCCTTGGGCGTCATCAACCCATGGCCATAATCGGCGACGATCACCACATCGTAGTCCGGGAGCATCTTTTCCAGCGCGTCGCAAAGCGCCTCCTCCTCGGCGGCGGTCGCATCCTGCGTGCTCATCACGTACACCTCGAACAACTTCGCCGGCATGTATTCCTCGACAAAGCGGCGCTTGACGATCGTCGGCGCGTTGGCCTTGCGCAGGAACACGGGCTGGATATTCGGATTCAGGTGCTGGCGAATGAAGGGCTCGCTGGAGTCCCGATCGCCCAACTGGGTCAGCAGGCCGACGTGGTTGCAAAAGTTGGACACATGGTTGGCAATGGCCAGCGCGCCGCCGGCATACTGCTCCGCATAGAGGAAGCGCGCCGCGAGCACCGGATCCTTGTTCGCCTTGGCCATCACGGTGCAGAACTGGTACTCGTCTATGATCGCCTCGCCGACGACCAGCACCCGCAAACCGCGGATGGATTGCAGATAGTCCACGACCTGCTCGGCCGGATACTGCTCCCGGAACCGGTTAAGGAAGTTCTGGGTTTCGGCTGAAAAAATATCCAGGTAACGGTTGATCAGATTGGTCGCGCTGTAGGTTTCCTCCTCGGTCAGCACCAAGTGCCCGCCGTGCGCGACAACCGCCTGCTCCTCCAGCTTGATCGCGTCGGTGAAATCTCGCTTGCCCTTTTCGCGAACCACTCCCTTGACATACAGATCGGGCCGCAACAGGCCGATGGTCTCGACCGCGGTCGGCCAGCGGTTGATCGCCACGCCGTCCACGCAGGCCAGCGAGGCAATGGCCTCGGCGCGCTGGTTCTCCGTGAAAGCGGGCCGATGCGGGCCCTTGTCCACGAACTCGTCCGGCGTGACCGTCACCACCAACACATCGCCGAACCGCCGCGCCGCCTCCAAATGCTTGATGTGTCCAATGTGCAGCAGGTCGAATACGCCGTGGCAGTGCACAACCGTCTGGCCGGCCTGGCGCGCCCGCGCGGTCAGCTTGGCCAGTTCCTCAAGCGGCATGATTTTCTGCGAACTCATTCCGACCTCCCGGCTTAAACGGTCCACATCATCGGCTGATACTAGCGGGCCAACCCGCGCCTGTCACGCGCGAGAAACAGCGCCCGCAACGATCGGAAAATGATCGAAAGACTTGCTTTGACCGATCGGCCCGCGGTATAAAGTTCATGTGTTTTGAGGGGATGGAGTCCCCCTGGCAGACCGTCCCGAAGGTCGGGACTGATGACTCCTGTCGCCCGGGTGCGGCGGGAGGGGGAGCCAGTTGAAGTCAACCTCGCCACCGGGCGGGGTTTTTGTTTTTTGGCGAAGGCGCGTCCATGTAGGATCAGATGCGTAGAGGTCATATGCGTTCGAAAGGCCGGGGCCGGCCCCAGTACGGGAAGGGCGGCGATTCGGCGGAGATCGCCAGACGCCGGGAGGAGTTTATTCGGCCGTGGCCGACACTCGGTTATGACCATGATCGGATTGCGCTGCACCTGCTTGAGCGGGAGGTTTTGGACGTCGCGGAATCGGAGTTGCGCCGGGCCGTCTGGCTGAATCCATACGAGCCGGCCTTCAAGCGGCACCTGGCGTGGTGCCTGCACCGGGCGCAACGGCATCAGGAGGCCAAGGAATGGTTGTTGCAAGCCCTCCAGCAGGAACCGGCGAGCCCGGAATCGGCGGCGCTGATGGGCGCCATCGAGCGGGCGCTCGCTGCACCCAAGCAACCATGATCCGGGCCATGCCGGACCGCCGACGCGGCAAGTGAAAACAAACCGAAAGGAAAAAGCAAATGGCATCCGCAACCCGCATTCCCACCGACCCGATTGAACGCGAGCGCAGGCCGCCGGGCTGGCTCAATCGCACCGTGCTGGGGATCGGGCTGGCTTCGCTGTTCAGCGACTGGTCGCACGAGGTGGCCACGGCCATCCTGCCGACTTTTCTCGCCGGCCTGGGCGCGGCGGCAGCCTGGTTGGGCCTGATCGAAGGCCTGGCCGATGGATTGTCGAGTTTCGCCAAAATGGGCTCCGGTTTTTTTACCGACCAATGGCGGCGGCGCAAACCGATCGCGGTGGTTGGTTACCTGCTCACCGCCGGCGCCACGGCGGCCATCGGACTGGCCACGCAGGCGTGGCATGTCCTCCTTTGCCGCGCGACGGCATGGTTCGGACGCGGCATCCGCACACCGGTGCGCAAGGCCCTGCTGGCGGCCGCCGTGACGCCCGCGGCGTACGGGCGAGCCTTCGGCTTCGAGCGCATGCTGGACACGCTGGGCGCCGTGGTCGGACCAGCCACAGCCGCGGCGCTGCTGGTCGCGTTCGACCATCATTACACCCAGGTCTTCCTCGCCACGCTGATCCCGGGCGGCATCGCCGCCGCGCTGATCGCCCTGGTGGTCCAAGAACGACAGCGCGCGCCGGTCCCGCATATCTCGTTCGGCGAACGGTTGGCCGCCCTGCCGGCGCCATTCCGGCGCTTCCTGCTGGCCGTCGGCATTTTCGGCGCTGGCGACTTTGCCCACAGCATGCTGATTCTCCTGGCCACGCAACAGTTGGCCGCGCGGTTCGGACCGACCCGCGCGGCGACGCTGGCCGTCTCACTCTATGTGCTGCACAATGTGTTCTACGCGGGTTTCGCATTTGTCGCCGGCTGGCTGGCCGACCGCTTCGACAAGCGGACATTGTTGGCCACCGGATATGCGCTGGCCGCCTTTACGGGACTGTTGCTCGTCTGTGCGCCGCTGACCTTGCCCGTGTTGGTGTTGATTTTCATGCTCGCGGGCATATACGTGGCAACGGAGGAAGCGCTGGAGGATGCGCTGGCCGCCGAACTGGTCGGCACGGAGCACCACGGCATGGGTTTTGGCGTGCTGGCCACCGTCAACGGGGTCGGCGATCTGTTCAGCAGCGTGATCGTCGGCCTGCTCTGGAGCGGTTTCGGCCCGCGGGTCGCGTTCGCCTACAGCGCCGCGCTTTTCGCCGTTGGCGCGGCACTGGTCTGGCGGCTGAAGCAGTTGGAGCCGGCGCGCGGCGGACAAGCGGGCGCGGCGCACTAAATCAGGGGCGATGACCTTCTGCAGCATATTGTATGAAAAAGCCGAAGACGGCGTAACCCGCGAGCCGGCGACGGCGCCCGTGTATTTCGCCGACCTGAACCTCGACCAGGTGGTTGACGCCATCACCGCCGGCAAGGCGGACTACAACCTGCCCCCTTTTTTCTACACCCCCCTGAGCAGCGCGGAAGCCATCGCCTACCGCCAGGAAGTCATGCAAGAGCTCGAGGCCGGCCCGCTGTTGGAATGCGTCAAAACTTTCGCCGCGCAACTGCGCGCGACACGGCAGCATCTGGCGCGGGCGACCCAAATCCACTATGCGCACCACCAGCAAGGCTGGTTCCTGGAGGCGGCGGCCGGTTACGGCGAGGCGGTTGACCGCCTGGCGCGCGAGCTCGCCGAGTTGGACCTGCGTTCACGCGGGTTCCGGGCCTTCCGCGACTACCTGGCGGCGTATTCCCGCTCCGCCCGTTTCACCGCGCTGCTGACGACCACCCGGCAGTTGAAGGCCAGCCTGTCCGCGGTGCGGTACGGACTGCTCATCCAAGGCAATTACGTCCGGGTCCGCCAATATGGGGGCGAAGCGGATTACAGCGAAGAAGTGGCCGCGGCCTTTGCCCGATTCAAGCAGGGCCCGGCGCGGGAACATGACGCGGAGGCCCGGGCGGACCACGGGATCAACCATGTGGAAGCCGGGATTCTCGAGCGGGTGGCCAAACTGTATCCGGACCTTTTTGCGGCCCTGGAGAACTTCTGCGCGCAAAACCGCGACTATCTGGACGCGACCATCGCCCGCTTCGACCGGGAGGCGCAGTTCTATATCGCCTATCTGGATTACATCGCCACGCTCCGCGAGCGCGGCCTGGCGTTCTGTTATCCGCGCATTACGACCGACCGCAAGGAGATTCACTCCCGCGCGGGATTCGACCTGGCCCTGGCGCACGCGCTCATCAGCCGCGGAGCGCCAGTGGTCGTCAATGACTTCCAACTCAGCGGCGCCGAGCGCATCATCGTCGTGTCCGGTCCCAACCAAGGCGGAAAGACAACATTTGCCCGAACCTTCGGGCAGTTGCACTATCTGGCCTGCCTGGGCTGCCCGGTACCCGGCACAGACGCGCAGGTTTTTCTGTTCGATGCGCTCTTCACGCATTTTGAAAAGGAAGAGCGCGTCACCGATCGGCGCGGCAAGCTGCACGACGACCTCGTGCGCCTGCGCGGCATCCTGGAACAGGCGACGCCGCGCAGCATCATCCTGCTGAACGAAATCTTCACCTCCACCGCCGTACAGGACGCCGTTTTCCTGAGCCGGGAGCTGATGACCCGCATCATCCGGCTCGACGCGCTGTGCGTGTGGGTCACCTTCATCGTCGAGTTGGCTTCCCTCAGCGCGACGGCCGTCAGCATGGTCAGCACGGTCGTCCCGGACAATCCGGCGCAGCGCACATATAAAATCGTGCGCAAGCCGGCCGACGGCTTGTCCTATGCGCTGTCCCTTGCCGAAAAGCACCGGGTAACCTACCCCCACTTGCGGGAGCGCTTGGGATTATGAACGTATTGTTGTTGTACCGGGACCGCGATTTCGATCCACAACGGAAGGCGCCCGACAATGCCGAGGCGCTCAGCCAGGATCTGGGGTTGCCGGCCATCTTCGACGCCATGGCCGCAGGCGACGCGTTCCTGCACGACATGGCGCAGCGGGCGCTCTGGTCCGGTCTCGCGGCTGACTCTGACACCATCCGGTACCGTCAGGACATCCTCCAGGATTGCCTGCGGCATCCCGCCGCGATTCAAGAACTCTATCGCCTGGCGCTCGCCGCGATCGAGAGCCGCAAAAAGACATGGTTTGGGGTCTTCAGCCGTTATTCATCGTCCATCCTGTACGGCGCGGTCAAGATGATGGAAGTGCTGGTGGAAATGCTCCAGGCGCTGCGGACCCTGGCCGTTGCCAATGCGGGCCGTTTCCAGTCGGAGGGGCTCACCGCATTCTTCAGCCGAATTCAGAATGAGTTGGATGACGAATACTTCGTCCGGGTGCGGCAACATCTGAAGGAACTGCATTTCCGCAAAGGGGTGTTGTTGAGCGCGGAACTGGGCATCGGCAACGTCGGCGCCAACTACACGCTGCGCAAGCCTCATCCGGAACAACGGGGCTGGCTGGCGCGCGCGCTGGCGCAGGGGCCGCCCGCGTACACCCTGTTCATAGACGACCGCGACGAAGCCGGCGCCAAGGCCCTCGCGGAAATCAAGGAACGAGGCATCAACCGGGTCGCGCATGCGCTCGCCCAATCCGCCGACCACATCCTGGGTTTTTTCGCCCAACTGCGCGCGGAACTGGCCTTCTACGCGGGGTGCCTGAACCTGCATGCGCGGCTCACGGCCCGAGACGCGCCGCTGTGTTTTCCCCAGCCGCCGCCCCGCGGGGAATCGCGTTGGTCGGGCCGCGGACTCTACGACGCCGGCCTGGCTTTGGCCACCGGCAACCGGCTGGTCGGCAACGATCTGGCCGCCGATGGACAGCGCCTGTTGGTTATCACCGGAGCAAACGAGGGCGGCAAGTCCACATTTCTGCGCAGCCTGGGCCTGGCCCAATTAATGATGCAGTGCGGGATGTTCGTGCCGGCGGAATCGTTCTGTTCCAATATCTGCGACCGGATATTCACCCACTACCGGCGCCGCGAAGATCCCACGCTGCGCAGCGGCAAACTCGACGAAGAACTTGCGCGCGTGAGCGCCATCGTGGATCGCCTGACCCCGGATTCCCTGATCCTGCTTAATGAGTCATTCGCCGCCACGAACGAAAGAGAGGGCTCGGAGATTGCGGAGCAGATTGTGCGCGGCCTGTCGGGGAAAGGCGCCCGGCTGGTTTTCGTGACGCACCTGTACGAGTTTACGCGGCGGTGGCCCCCCCCACCACGCCAGGAATATCGGGGCGGAATATTTTGA
>CAZMXS010000098.1:0-12563 GCA_964570325.1 uncultured Verrucomicrobiota bacterium
TCACTTCAACAAGAACAGTTCGGCCGCGAAGCGGCTGAACTGCTCTCTATAGGATGAATTGCGGTTTCATGTTTACGGCCGGGCGGATGAAGCCATCATTTCTGATTGGAAGCGCCGGACAACTCCGGGGGGGTGCGTCGTCCTACATATACATCGGATTGTTTCAAGGCAGGGCAAACGATACTTGGTGGGCCGCGTCTCCGGTCGCATTAAAGATCCACTTCGATCGTGCGGGCCTCATGGATTGCGGCCTGCGTTTCGATTTCCACCACCACCCCGGCTTGGGGCGACGGGAGCTGCCCCCATCCTCTTAACGGGATCGGGTCCATTTGGCTCGGCTTCCGCGCCAGCACCGCATAATCCTGCCCGGCGTCCAGATTCCGGCCATCCAAGCGCACATTCCGAACCACCTGACCCGACTTGAGGCGCACGCGCGCGCGCCAGGCGCGGCGCTCGAGCTGTCCCGCAAACCGACCCGCCGTCGGCAGGATCCGGATCGTCACGTTCGACGCGCCGGCTTCCACGCGCACTGGCGTCCTGGCCCAACCCGCCGCCTGATACTCCTGGCTGTGCCCATCATCTTCATACAATTCCCGGGTGACGCTGCCGGCGTCCGGCGGGAAGATTTCCAGCGTTACCGGATCCCACGGCCTTTCACCAGTGTAGCTCATCTCCGGCGCCAGCATGACCACGCCGCCGCGCCGCGCGTAGAGCGGCATCTGGCGCAGCGGCGCTGACACCTGGATGGTCCGCGGTCCGGCAATTATCGCCCCCGTCCAAAGATCTTCCCACTCGCCCGGCGGGATCCACAGCGAACGCGCGGCCGGGCGGTCGCCATTTTCCGCCGCGGTGTGGATCGGCGCAACCAGCAGGTCGTCGCCGAAAAGGTATTCATCCTCCGTCCGCGCCTCCGAAAATGCGGGCCATTCCAGCGTGAGCGGGCGCAGTATCGGGAACCCCTCATCGTAAGCGCGCCGCGCCGCGGCATAGATCACCGGCATCAGCCGGTAGCGCAGCTTGACATAGTCGCGAATAATCGCGGCCGCCTCCGCGCCGAACCGCCACGGGTCGCGGAACAAGCCATCCTTGCGCGTACCGTGGACGCGCGTAATCGGCGAGAAACAACCGTACTGCAGGAAACGAACATATAATTCCTCGCTCGGCTGATCGAGATGCCCGCCGAGATCCTGGCTGACGTAGGGCATCAACCGGCCGACGCCGTCGTTCACACTGTCACGGATGCCCTCGCGCAAAGCCGCATGGGTGCTCGGAATATCGCCGGTCCACCATATGGGGTACCGATGCGAAGCGGGATGCTCCGACCGCATGCTCATCAGCATCGGCCGCGCCGCGGGCCGCGCCGCGCGCGTGATATTCCAATAGAGATACTGGCCCCAAACCTCGCGGTCCAACCCGGTCACGGGACCGTCAATGATCTCGAACCAGTTCTTGTCGTACCACCAAGCGTCCATCCCCATGTCGAGGAACTTGACCAGTCCGGCGCGGCGGAACTCCAGCATCTGAGGTTCCAGCGGCTGCATTCCGTTCGGCTGGGGATGGTCGTTCATCACCACCCGCGCGTGGCGCCGGTGCGCCTCACCGATAAAGCGCGGAAAGTCCGGGAAATACTTCGCTTCCACCTCATAGCCGCCGGACCCGCCAACACGCCAGTCGGTATCCACAACAAACACGTCCAGCGGATAATCCCGTTTGCGATATTCATCAATGGTCGCCAGCGCCTCCGCCTCGGTATAGGGGTTATACAGACTGTGCCAGTAGCCAAAGGCCCACAGCGGCGGCAGGGGCACGCGGCCCGTCAATCGCAGGAAATCGTCCCGCCACGCTGAAAGATTCCCCGCATGCAGAAACACATACTGATCCGGCGCGCCGCTTTTCAGATCCCAGCCGCTTACCGCCTCGTGGGGGTATGGTTTCTCGGGCGGCGGCGCCACGCCCCACGGCGGCGGCACGATGCGCGGCTCGTCCGCCACCGACCAGACGCGTCCGGGACGAACCGGGTCGGGAAAGGCGGGCCGTGGTTCGGCCGTGGCGCCGTTCCAAATCACGTCCCCAGTCACCGGGTCGCCGATTCGCACCTGGGCAACGCGCGGTTTTTCCGCAGGCACGCGAATTTCGGCCCGGTCTGTGCGGACGATGATCTGATCGTTCGTCTCGCTCACCGTGAAGGGGGCGCCCGGCCAGGCGCGTTCGATGACAAAAAACGTCGGACGATCCTCGAAACCGCCCGGGCCGCGCTCTTCGATACGCACCAACGCCGGTGTCAGCATCTGAAGGCGCAGCGCGTCGTCAATGGTCACGGACTGATCGGCCTGAATCCACATGGCATGGCTCCTTTTTGAACCGGCGGCGGGCCGGTATTCGGCCCGGGGCGGCCGCCGTATCGCGACGGCAATGCCCCAGTCATCCCCGGCCGTGCAATACTTTTGCTTTTCGTAGATTGTTTCGTCTATCGCTTCAAACACCGCCCAGGGCCCGGGATGAACATTGGTATCGTGCAGCACCACCGTCCCGCGGGCGGACAAGCGCTCCGTGTAAGCCCAGTCAGCCAGGCACTGGTTGACCGAATGCCAGCCGTCAATGAACAACAAATCAATCTCATTCAAACCCAATTGGTCCATCAATCCAAAGACGCGCTCTCGTTCGCGCGAATCTATTTTCAGCGTGTACACTCCCCGTCCCGGGTCGTCGAGGCGCCGCTTGTCCTCAATATCCACTCCGATATAGATCGCGCCGGGCGGCTTGTGCTGGAGCAGGATGCCGGTTGAAGACTCCGGGAATGGATTACGCTGCACACCGATCTCCACGATGCAGCGCGCGCTCGCCATACGCCCCAGTTGCTCGCGCAAGACCGCCTGGTTGGCCGGCGAAAACTCGCGCGGCACCGGTCGGTGAAACTCGCCGAAGAAATCCGCATCATCGCTGCGCTCCGGTTCGAGGCTGGGGCGGTATTTCAACCCGCCGATTGAACCGGACACTTTTTTGACCCTGTACATGGGCGCCTTTCCCATTGACGATGGCGCGATCCTGGCATGCCCGGCTTTTCCCGTCTTTGCATTCGCCAGTCCATGAGTTATCATTTATTGCGATGGAGCATCAACCCTCGCCATTTGCGCTGCAGCCAGGCCGTAACGCCGTTGTCGTGCGTTTCGCGGACCGGCGCTGGTACCTGCGCGAGTGGCACAGCCACCCGGCGATGGAGACCAATCTGGTCGTAAGGGGCACCGGCTCGCTCCTGCTGGAGAACCGGCGGCTGCCGCTGCTGCCCGGGCACCTGGTCTGGCTGTGGCCCGGCCAGCGACATGTTCCGGCCAACTGGTCGGAGGACATGCTGATGTGGATCATCGAATGGCAGCCGGTCTGCCTCCGGTGGTTGCGGCGCGCGCGCGGGCGCGGACCGCTGGCGCCGAACGCGGCGGCGAGCGGCTGCCGACGCCTGGCCGAGCCGGTCCTGCGGCGCCTGCAAGGAATCCTCGAAGGGGTCGCCGCGACGGACCCGGCGGACGCCTTTAACCAGGGCTTGCACTTTGCACTTCTTGCGCTCTGGGATGCCTATGTCGGCGCGGCGCCGGTGGATGAAAAGATGCGCCTGCATCCAAAGATCGAGCTGGTTTTGAAACAACTAAACGACCCGCACCACGATCTGACCCTCGCCCGACTGGCGCGAACGGCCGGCGCCTCGCCCTTTTATTTGAGCAGCTTGTTCCGGGCGCAGACCGGACACAGCCTGCCGGCTTATCGCGCTCGAATCCGACTGGCCCGATTTTTCAATCTTTACCGCACCCACCCGGAATGGCGTCTGTTGGAACTGGCGCTGGCGGCCGGATTCGGCAGTTACGCCCAGTTTTACCGGGTCTTTCAGCGGACCGTGGGGCAGCCCCCACGACAATGGCTGAAAGCCGCGCGGGAATAAGCCGGGACAGGGCGTCGGTAAAACGCGGGTGGGACAACGCCCGCGTGACCGGTCTATTTGAGCACGTCCGACAACACCTCGCTGGTAAAGGCGGGGGTTGCGATCACATACAGCAGGTTCTCGTCCGACGCTGAAACAATCTTGTGGTGAATGCCGGGTCGAATGATGCAGAGTTCGTTCGGGCCAAGGCTGGCTTCAGACATTTGCCGCGTGGCCGGGTCATAGAGTTTCAGTTCCAGCCGGCCGGAAGCCACGAGATAGACCTCGGTAAAATCAGGATGATAATGCCCGCGCGTGGGCTTGATATTGACGGCGGACACCAGCGTGCAGCCGGCGTGGTCGCCCGTGGTAATCATATCCAGCAGCGCGCCGCAGGCATCACTGTGAATCCGCGGATATTCAGCCGCCTTCCGGGCGGTGTAAGGCTGATCGCCGAATGCGCCGGGATCTGGATCGGCGGCGCGGGCGGCGGAAATGACCGCGCAGGCAAGAGCCGTCATCATTACGAAGGCGAATTTACGCATGGCCTACTCCTTCAACTATTCGCTTTTTATCAAATCCACATTCTCGTCTATTTCCCGATCCAAGGCCAGCAGGCGCGGCGGCGGCGGACGTCCGGATTTAACGGCCCGGATCAGGCCCGCGCCCAGCCGAAACAACTGGGCCATAACCAGGTCCATCGTCTCGCCGGGCACGCCATAGTACAGGAAGTTCACCGGCATCAAGTCCGCCAGCAGGTAGAAGTCGCGAACCGGCAGCGCGGCGCCGCCGGCCGGGAAGCTGAACCGGATGCGGCGGCCCTGGTTCAGACCGGTCTGCGGGTCGTTAATCGGCGCGGTCTCCACGCGGACCGGAACGCCGTTCACCGATGTTCGTTCGCCGCTTTGCAGTTCCTGCAGCCAGTGCGAGAAACGGATAAACTCCAGGTTCTTGGTCGAACCGCTGGCAAAAAAGACCGCAGGCCGACGGCCATGCAGGATCAGTTTCTCGATTTCCGGCGTATCGAGCACGGAATGGCCGACGGCGCCAATCAGCAGATCCAGATCAAGCAGCGCTTCGTCCGGCAACTCGGCGAGGGTCCGACGCTCCATATATGGGCGATCCACACCGCCTGGCGGCACGACTCGGTCCACGCCGCACAGCCGGCCCTGGGTGAGCCGCTCGCCCAACTGTTGCATCAAGTTACGGCCGATGTTGCCCCGGCAGCCGATGACCAGCGCATGGCGCGAGGAAACAATCCGGCCCAGGCCATGCAAGATGGATTCAATGGCGTGCAAGATCGCCGTGGCGCACTCCCGGGCCTCTTCCGTATTCTTCAGCTTCGAGATCGCGATGCTGCAAACGGGGAATGCCAGCCGGCCGAAGCCGCCCTCGACCTCCGCGTTGGCATCCAACCCATTGCGTGTATGTTCAAGCGCGCCGGGCACGACTCCCGTCAGCCACTCCGCCAGCGGTTGCGCGCGCTCCTCCGCCGGCACAACGGCGCCCGGGTCCAGGCGCCATTCCTCGATCATTTCGCCCACCGTCCGACCGGCCAGCGCGGCGGTATGGACCACCGGCGCCACGTAGCCGCCGTCCTCAATCAGCAGCAATTGCTGGCCCACCGCGCGCGCGGCCCGCACCTCCGCCATGAACAGTTCCAGCGCCACGCGACGCATCGCGGCATAAAAATCGAGCCGCTCCCGGCGCAGACCGGCATCCAATTCCGCCAAACGCCCCAGCGGCGAGAACATGCGGGAGAACACGTAATAGCCCTCGACCAGTTCGCGCGCTTCGATCTTCTGGAGCGCGTGGAAAGCGAAGCGGTTTTCGGGCAGAGACAGCATGGCCTCCAGGTGCGAATCCGGAACCAGCCCTTTGTAACGGATAAACAGCGTCCGAATAAACGCCGCGCCGGCCTCGTCCAGCGCGCGGATCAGGGCCAGCACCTCGGCCGTGACATGGTGAACCAGCAATACCCGGTAACCAGTATATATCGCGCCGGCCGCCTGGGCGGCCGCCCGCAACGCCGGCATCTCTTCGAGGTACCGCTCCATCCGCGCGACCGGCCGGCGGCGGCCATACCCGATATTCAGGCAGGCCCCATGTCGCGACAAATCCAGATAGAACGTCTGCCGCCCGGCGCCGGCCGCGATGACATGGCCGGCCGCGAGCAGCTCGGTCACCACGGGATCGCCCACCAGGAAAAGCACTTTCGCCAGCAGCACCACGGCCGAATTGCGGTCCTCCAGACCCAGCGCGCCGCAAGCGTCCTGGCCGAACCACGTGAACTTGACCTCGGTGACCGTGTTCAAGCCGGCGGCGGCCAGCCGTTCGAAGAGCGCCGGATGACTCTCCGGGGTTTCGAAATGTTCGTCCTGCAAATTCTGAATCGCGCGATAGATTCCCTGATAGGCGGTGTCAGCCGTCTGGCGCACATCCTGAAACGCGCCGCCCGCCGGCATCCCGGGCACAACCCGGTGCGGAATACGCTTGAGAAACAAGCGCGACGCGCTGGCGTCCTCAATCGTCAGTCGGAGAAACTTGCCCGCCGCATCATACTCCATCAGGAGGATGAAATCCTCCTTGCGGTTCTCCGCTCCAGCCTGGAATGGAAACAGCAGCGCCTGGACATCCTCCCGCCCCGCTTTCTCCGCAGCGGTTGCGAAGCAGGCGGGAAACAGCACCCCGCCCCAACGCCCGCCCTGAACGACCACGAACGCAAAGCGGATCACCAGGAAGACCGCGCACAGGGCCCGAGCCAGCCCGCCGGCCACGGAACCGCGGGCATACACCGTGACCAGCGCGAGCCCCAGCGCCGCGAGTTCCGGCGTGACCTCCGCGTCCACCCGGCGCTGGATCATCAAGTCGGCGGCGGAGGCGAGGCTCTGGTCAATGATATCATGGGCCAGTGAATGCGTGAACGCCGCGAGCCCCACGAAGACGCGCACATTGGACACGTCCGTGCGCCAGGTTCCGTCCTCCTGGCAAATCAACGGCACGCCCAAGGCGGTCTGGCGGCGAGTTGCGTCGGGAACAACCTCTTTCCGCGCGGCGAACCGCTCGGCTCCCATAATCTGTCGCAGCAGGCCGCCGACGTTGTGACCGGGCTCGGGGTTCACGGACGCAGTCATTGGAATGAACATTATATTGGCCGTGGCCAATTGCCAATGGCCAATTGTGCGCCGGATTGAGCAGCCCAGGCAACGGCTCACTGGGGATCGTTAACCCGCCGGCGGCCAGACCGGGCTTTTCGAGCAAGAATACCAGTGCGATTGGCGGATACAAATGGGCGGAAGAGGCGTCATCCGGACCGTGCCGCGTCCGATTTCAGCCGCAGGCTGTCCGCTTTGGCGCGAAGTTGCTTGAAGTAGTCCGTGCCGGTGATTCGCGCCACTTCGGCCTGTTGCCGGCTCTTGTCAATTTCGATCTTCAATTCCCGCACCTCGTTCTTCAGTTGCTGCTCGCGCGCATAAACCTCCGCGACCATCTTCTGAAAAACACGCGCCAACTGGCCTAATTCATCGGGGCGGCGGCCGACCTTTTCCAGGGCCGGCTGGGGCGTGTAGTCGCCCGCGCCGATGGCCCGCGCGGCGTCGGTCAACCCCACTACCGGCGCGACGATGCGCTGGGAAACCAACGAAGCCAGCGCCAGGCCGACCACCAGCACGAACAGCGACATAATCCCGATGGTGTAAAGATCGCGGACGACAAAGCCGCTGCCGGCCGGGCTGTTGTCCCAGGTGGCGATCAGGCTGGCGGCATAGGTGCCCAGCACGGTCAACACCAACAGGTGAGTCATCATCAACATCATCCGCGTCTCGATCGAGACGACCAGTCGGCGCGCGATAACCAGCAACCCCGGCACAATCATCACGCCGAGCACCGCATCGGTGATGAAGATCGGCAGAAACAGGGTATAGAGCGCCTCCCGGGCGCTTTTGGCGCCGATGCGCCAGACATCGGTCGCGATCGCGAACAGGATCGGCAACGAAGCGGCCGCCAGAATCAAGGCAATCAGCAGTTGGAAATGGCGGATCGTGACCACCCGGCGCACGCCGAAGCGCCAGGCCAGCCCGGGGATCATCCCGATGAACCCGTTAGCGATGCTCCAGTTCCAGGCGAACAACCAGCCATCGCCGCTCAACGCATAGCCGAGGCTGTCCCCGGCGCACCCGGTAATGAATCCGGCCAGCGGTCCGAACGCAAAGCCCATGAACATCGGCACGGCGATTTGCGGCCGGAACTCCGCGAACGAGCAACCGGGCAGATAGCCCCGGCCGGAGAAAAAGTTCATGATGCCGTAGATAACTCCGGCCAGCAGGATATACGCGATTGGCTTAAGCTCCGGCTTTCCGGTCATGACGCATCCGCGGCGGTCAGGCCAGCAGCCGGGCCGCCAACCCCCTGAGTTCCCGCGTGATGGAATGGTCGGGATAACGGACAACAAACAGTTCGCCGCTTGCCAGTCCCATCAGTTCCTCGGAATGCGGCAGCACGGCAGCGACCGGGCAGTTGTAGGTTCTCTCCACCTGCGCGCGGATGGCGGCCGGATCAAAGGCGGCCGGCACCTTGTTCACCAGCAGAACCATCGCCGGCACATTCAGCTCGCGCGCGACCTCGACGGTGATGCCGGTGCCCTGGTAGTCCTGCTGATCCGGACGCAGCACAACCACCAGCGCGTTGGAGATGGCAATCGAAAGCAGGGTCTCCTCGTTCAAGCCGGGGTGCGTGTCAATCATCAGAACGTCCAGACCCAGTTCGCGAATCAACCGTTGAAAGCCTTCGCTGAGCAGGCTGACGTCATAGCCATCATGCAACACGCGGGCAATGTCGGCCGCGTTCATGCTGGACGGAATGAGATACACTTTGCCGCCGCCGGCGGCCGGACCGAGCGCCGCGGTGACGTCACAAGCGGCCGCTTCGATTTCGCACGCGCCCCACAGATAATCGTTCAGCGAGCGGCGGGCCGCGCCCTCGGGCAGCTTGAACAGGACATGAATGCCGGGCGACTGGATATCCGTGTCCACAACGCCGACCTTCTTCCCCTGACCGGCCAGCACCGCCGCCAGATTGGCGGTGGTGTTGGACTTGCCGGTTCCGCCACGAAACGAATGGATGGAGATGATGCTCGGCATACGCCGGGTCCAATTGATGAGCGGATATTACGAGCGACGCCGTTTTTTTTCAAATACCGAGTGCGAAGACACGCCGTCCCGCCTCTCAACCCCATCTCGGTCGTCCAACCGCTCTCCCATAAGCATCTTCTCGCGCTTCCCCGGCCGCTCTTCATTACCTAGTCTGTTCCTCTCGCTTTCTCGACGCTGTCATGCCATGCGCATCAGCGCGTCCTCATTAGCCTTGAAAACCGCGCGCGGTTCCGACTACATTTGCGCCCTTGTCGAACCAATGCGGAAACTGAAGGAGTGCGTATCATGGCGGGAATTTTCAAGGCTTATGACATTCGCGGGATTTACGGCCGGACATTGAACGATGATCTCGCGCAACAGATCGGGCGGGCGGTGGCCACGTTCCTGAAATGCCGCAAGGTGGTGATCGGACGCGACATGCGGCCGCACTCGCAACCGCTCTTCGCGGCGCTCGCCCGCGGGCTCACCCGCCAGGGCGCGGACGTCATTGATATTGGATTGTGTTCGACCCCGATGTCCTATTACGCCAACGGCAAACTGGGCGCGGACGCGAGCGTAATGATCACGGCCTCCCACAATCCCGGCGAATGGAACGGCTTCAAGATCTGCCGACAACAGGCTGTTCCGCTCAGCGGCGCCACCGGCATTATGGATATCGAGCGGATCGTCAACTCCGGCGCGTTCGCGCCCGAAGCCGCGCAGCCCGGCACAATCCGCGCCTACGACATCGCGCCGGAGTATATTGCCCACATTCGTGAATTTGCCGAGATTCGGCGCCCGCTGAAGGTGGCGGTGGATTTTGCCAACGCCATGGGCATCTATGAGGGCCGGGTGTTTGACGGCTTGTTTCAGGTAGACCCGCTGTTCAATACGCTGGACGGCACGTTTCCCAACCACGAAGCCAATCCACTGGTGCATGAAACCCTCGAGCGGATTCAGGCGAAAATGCGCGCCGGAAAATATGACTTCGGAGTCGCCTTCGACGGCGACGCCGACCGCGCCGGGTTCCTGGACGAACGGGGCAACATCATCCCGATGGACATGATCACCGCGCTGATCGCCCAGGCGATCCTTAAGCGGAATAAAGGCGCAGCGATCTACTACGACCTGCGCAGTAGTTGGGCAGTCAGGGAAGTGATCCTCGAAAACGGCGGACGGCCGATGATGTCGCGCGTCGGCCACGCGTTCATCAAGCAGCAGATGCGCGAAAGCGACGCGCTGTTCGCCGGCGAACTGTCCGGCCATTACTACTTCAAAGAGAATTATTACACCGAAAGTTCCTCGCTCGCCGCCCTGTTCATCGCCAACCTGATCAGCCAGTCGGACCAGCCGCTGTCCGCGCTGATCAAACCCATCCAGCGCTACTTCGCCAGCGGCGAGATCAACTCCGAGGTGGCCGACATCGAGGCGGTGTTCCGTAACCTGCGGGCCCAATACGCGGCCGGCAAGGTCATCGAACTGGACGGGCTCTCGATCGAATTTCCGGACTGGTGGTTCAACGTCCGCGCCTCAAACACCGAACCCCTCGTGCGCCTCAACCTGGAGGCCCGGACCGCCCCGCTGATGGCCGAAAAACGCGACGAAGTGCTGCGGATCATCCGCGCCAGGTGAGCGGCGCCCAATGATTACGCCCGTAAACTCCGCTTTCGCTTGGCCATCGCCCATTGGCATCTGGCAATCCCATGGATGCGCTGCGTAAACATATTGTCGAAGTGCATCGGACACATTTCGGCGCGCCGCCGATGATCGGCGTTTATGCGCCCGGCTGTGTTGAATTGCTGGGGCGTCTCGGCGAGGATCAGGAGGGGCTGGCCCTGGCCGCCGCCGCGGACGCAGGCGTATTCCTGGCGCTGGCCCCGATCAAAGGCGGACGCTGCCGCGTTTTTGACGCAGACCGCGGGCAGGAGGCGGCTTTCACCGCAGCCGATATGGCGCCGGCCGCCGGCGCGCCGGACTGGGCCGGCGGAATCAAGGGCATAGTCCGGCAAATGTGGCAAAAACGCGGGACATTTGCCGCCTTCGACGCTACGGTGGGCGCGGATTTGCCGGGCGCGGACACGCTTGGCCGCGCAACCGGCCACTGCCTGGCCGCCGCCCTCGTCATGCGGCGCTATCTGAACCTGGATTTTGCGCGCGCCGAACTGGCGCGGATGACGCAACAGGCGCTGCGGGAGTTCGCCGGCGAGCGCCACGGCCTGCTGGAGTGCCTCGCCGGGCTGCACGGCATTGAGCGCGCGCTGCTGCTGATTGACTTTCGGACATTTGACGTCCAGCCGGCCGTGTTGCCGACGGATGTGGCGCTGATGGTGTTTGAGTGCGGCCACCCGGGACCGGCGGCTGACCTGGCGGCTTTTCGCGCGCGTTGCGAGACGGGGTTGGGCTTTTTCCGCGGCGTCCTCAAGCGGCGCCTGGCCACGCTGCGCGACGTAACCGCCGAGGAATACGAGCAACACCGCAGCGATCTGCCGGCAGAGTGTGCCGGGGCAACCGGCCACATGATCCTGGAGTGCGACCGCGCCCGGCTCGCCTTGCAGGCGGTCAAGCGGGTTGATCCCGTTGGGTTGGGCGCCATCTTGAACGCCGCGCATGAAAGCGCGCGGCAAAACATCGGCCCCGGTTCTGCCGAAACGGATTTTATTGTGGCGACCGCCCGCGAAACGGCTGGCGCATGGGGCGCGCTCGCGGCCGGGAACCGCGTGGTGGCGCTGCTGCCGGCGGATGGGTTTGAGCCAGCGGCCCGAAACTTAGCCGCAACTTTCAAACAACGCTTCGGCGCGGATCTGCCGTGGCGCCGCGTCCGCCCCGCGGCAGGCGCCCGCTTGGTGGCAGTCTGAAATTAAGACTGGAAAAGCCGCGATTCTCTGTTATGTTGCGACTGCCTTAAACCGTATGGCGCGATGGCCGAGTGGATAGGCACGGGTCTGCAAAACCTGGTACAGCGGTTCAATTCCGCTTCGCGCCTCCAGCTCCTCCCTCCGACTGGCGCCCACATGAGAATGGAAGAAGCTACCGAGGATGTTTTGCGGAACATCGAACATACGGTGGTTATGGGCGACAGAGCTATTTGAGATCCATAACCCAATTCGTCCAGTAAAACCACCGGTCTTAATTAACCTGCCTTTGCCAGCGGCCGACACCGAAACGCGGCCGGACATGACTGCCTGCCGAACGGAGTGCATATCCTTCCCACCCCCCAAGCGCGCGTTTGTTTCTCGTCAACATGTAGAAACGATTGGGAAGATGACTCGCTTTGAATGCGGGTCTGGCTTAAGGCTTACTTAATGCGTGTTTACGCCTAAACAAGCGTCAGATTTAGTTGAAGGCACTGTTTCACCCCTAAAAAATCAAAGCTAAGGCCAAAAAAACAGCCCTGATATTCCGCAACAATTTCCAGGAGAACATGTTGCCGACGATAAGCATGTTGCCGACGATAAGCGCTGAAGACCCTCCGGCTTGAATCCGATCGGACCCTGAGGAAGGCCATGGAGGGTGTTATTAATTGT
>CAZMXS010000099.1:0-12407 GCA_964570325.1 uncultured Verrucomicrobiota bacterium
CAATGAGCGGACTATCGAGGACATCAAGGCGGGCACCGGTGGGAATGGTGGCGATCTCGGGTGGTTCGATCCGGCCGACATGACCGGCAAGGAGGCCGAACTGGTTATCGAAATGGAGTCCTGGGAGGGCAAGCCGCGTCCGACCATCAAGTGGCTGAATGTGCCGGGGCAGGGGAACCGGGGCGTTGTGTCCGATCCGGACGACATCAGGAATCTGATGACCGAATACGGCTCGCGTCTCCGGGCGCTCGCCGGGCCGCAACCCGTCGCCAAGCCGTCGCCGACCGCCCCGAAGGCACCGCTGAAAGCGCCGTCGGCCAAGCCGGTTGCCGCATCATCTTCCGATGATTGCTGGACGGCATTTTGCGCGATCAGTCCGAAGCTCTCGGACGATAACCGGTCCGCCCAGTGGTTCAAGTTGCTCGAAAGCGTGAGCAAGGCCGATCCGGCCGAATTCACATCCGAGGACTGGGGCCGCGTCATGGCCGCCATTGATGCCTTACCGCCGTTCTGAACCCGTCAGCGGGGGGCGCGCATCCGAAGCCACGCGCAAAATCATCATGAAAACGACAATCCCGATTGCTGACTTGATCCTCGATGCCGGTACGCAAATCCGGGCCACGCTCGATCTTCCGACCGTTGAGGAATACGCCGCCGCGATGGAGCAGGGGGCCGACTTCCCGCCGGTGGCGGTTGTCTCGGATGAAAAGCATTTCTGGCTGGTTGACGGCTTTCACCGCGTCGAGGCGGCGAAGATGTGCGGCCGGGCCGAAATCGCGGCCACAGTGGGAAAAGGAAACATCTATACCGCCATCCGTGCCGCGCTTGGCGCGAACCACACGCACGGATTGAAGCGGAGCCAGGCCGACAAGCGGCGGGCCGTCGCAATCGCCATGAAAAAGTTGCCGCCAGTTAGCGCGCGCGAGTTGGCCAAGATTTGCGGCGTAAGCTACTTCCTCGTTGAGACAATAAAGAAGGAAAAAGCGGGTGACATTAATGTCACTTATGACTCAAAAGGCCAACAAAATGAGGGAATTCAGAGGGACGGTTTTTCCGAGAATTCCGACGCCGGAACCGGTGATAAATCACCGCCGGATGCACCACCGAAACCGGAGGTAGACCGAACCGGCCGCACCATCCCGCAGGACCTGCTGCCACTCTGGAAAAGGCGGGAGGTTATCCAAGAGTTTCAGACTATGCTCGCGGACATCAGGGAGGCCGTCCGCCGGGGCGATGAAGAGAAAGACGCCCTCTATGCGAACCTGAACTTTCAATCGGCGTTGGCCCACCTGCAGCAAGCCGCGTCCGACTTGGACGCGACCAAGCCTTATGCCGTCTGCCCGTATTGCCAGGGCGAGGAATTAACGCGTAGTCATTGCCGGGTTTGTCGGACGGCCGGATTCGTCTCGAAATTCCAATGGAACACGATCGTTCCCGAGGAAATGAAAAGATGATCCTGCGGCCTTATCAGAATGAGGCCGCCGAGGCGGTTGTCCGGGAATGGGAATCCGTGGCCTCGACGCTGGTTGTTTTGCCGACCGGCACCGGCAAAACAATCCTTTTCGCGTCGCTCATCGGGCGCTACGCACCCGCCCGGGCGATCGTGCTCGCGCACCGGGAAGAACTGATCTACCAGGCGAAGGACAAGATTCAGCGGGTCACCGGGCTCAATGTCGAAGTCGAAATGGCCGACCAGCGGGCACACGAACACGGGGGCCTGTTCGCCAAACCGGATGTGATCGTTTCCACGATCCAGACGCAGACCGCCGGCGGCGATGGCCGCGGGCGGATGGGCAAATTCGATCCGCAGGAGTTCGGCCTGTTGATCATCGACGAGGCCCACCATGCCACTGCCGATACATACCGGCGCGTGATCGACTACTACCGGACCAATCCGGCCTTGCGCGTCCTGGGCGTCACGGCGACGCCGGACCGCACCGATGAGGAAGCGCTGGGGCAGGTTTACGACACCGTCGCCTATGACTACGAAATCGCGGATGCCATCCGGGACGGCTGGCTGGTTCCGATCGAACAGCAGATGGTGACCGTGGAAGGGCTCGACTTCTCGACTGTCCGCACCACCGCCGGCGACCTGAACGGCGCGGACTTGGCGGCGGTAATGGAGTTCGAGAAGAACCTGCATGGCGTCGCCGATCCGACCATTCAGATTGTCGGAGATCGCCGGGCGCTCGTATTCGCGACGTCCGTTGCCCACGCGGAACGGCTCTGCGAGATCTTCAACCGCCATCGTTCCAGTTCCGCCGCCTGGGTTTGCGGCAAGACGCCGAAAGATGATCGCCGCCGCATCTTGAAAGACTTCGCCGACGGCCGGGTGCAATACGTCTGCAATGTCGGGGTGCTCACCGAAGGCTTCGACGATCCTGGCGTTGAGTGCGTGATCATGGGGCGGCCGACCAAGAGCCGCGCGCTTTACGCGCAGATGGTCGGCCGATCCACCCGGCCATTACCCGGCATTGTTGACGGCTTCCCCGAGGCCGAACAGCGCCGGGCGTCCATTGCCGCCAGCATGAAACCTTCTTGCCTGATCGTCGATTTCGCGGGCAATGCCGGCCGGCATCGGCTCATGACGACGGCCGACATTCTCGGAGGCAAGCAGTCCGAGGATGTAATCGAGAAGGCTATCCTGCGGGCATGCAAAGCCGCCGGGCCCGTGCGGATGGAGGATGTACTCGAAGAAGAGGCCGAGAAGATTCGGCTGGCGAAACAGTTGGAGGCCGCCAACCGCGCGCGCCTGTTGGCGCGGGCGCAGTATCAGGCCAAGACAATCGATCCGTTTTCCATCTTCGGACTCTCCCCGGTGGTGGAGCGCGGCTGGGACCGTGGCAAACAGATTTCCGAGAAGCAGCGCAACTTGCTTCTCAAACAGGGCGTCGATCCGGCGGGTTTGCCGTATGCCCAGGCGCGGCAGTTGATCAACGAATTCTTTCGGCGCTGGGACGGTGATCTTTGCACGCTCAAACAGGCCAAGCTTTTGCAGAAGTACGGCTATCCGACAACGGCCACCCGCAAGGAAGCGTCAGAGATCATCGACAAGATTGCCGCCGCCGGTTGGCGACGTCCCCAGGAGGCCCCCGTATGAAATCAGAATGGATCCGGGTTTCGGCGGAAGCGCCGTGTCCCATCTGCAAGAAACCGGATTGGTGCGGGTTCACTTCGAACGGCACAGCGGTTTGCTGTATGCGGGTGGAATCAGATCGGCCGCTGCACAATGGCGGTTGGCTGCATCGAATCGGGCCGCTGCCGTCGGGTATGATTCAGCCGAAGCCGCCGATGTTCCGGCGGCCAGTCACGCCCGATTTCGACGCGGCGGCATGGTTGGCCCGGTTGCCAAAGACACAGTGGGATTCTCTGCGGGCTTTGGCGTGTTCGCTCGGAGTTGGAATTGAATCGGTGCAGGCATTGGGCGCCGCATGGGCGCCCCTGCAGAATGCCTGGGCGTGGCCCATGCGGGACGCCAAGGGGAAGACTATTGGCGTACGCCTGCGCGCGGATGACGGCCGCAAATGGGCTGTCACCGGGAGCCGGCAGGGGCTTTTCTACAACCCGGCAATTTTCCATACCCATGCCGAATCCGTCATGATTTGCGAGGGGCCGACCGATACGGCCGCTGCGCTCACGCTGGGCTTTGAAGCCATCGGCCGTCCCTCCTGCAATTGCGGCGTGGAGTTGATCCGGGAATTGATCCAGAGGCGCGGATTTTTAAGCGCGGTCATTATGGCCGATCGCGACGGGCCCGGCGTCGCCGGGGCGCGCCGCCTGGCCTCCGAACTTGGCAAGAAAACGCACATCGTCCTTCCGCCCTGCAAAGACTTGCGGGAATGGGTGAAGGCGGGCGTCAGCGTCGAAACCGTTCTCTCGATCATCAGGAATCAACTGCTGAGGTGAAACTATGTCAGCCGGAATGTGGATTGCTTGGAGTCGCGGCCTCATACGCAAAGCCGAAGTCCTGCTCATCTCCCGGGCGCTGGAATGCTCCCAGCGGGAGGCCGCCGCCATGTGCATGGAGGTTTGGGAATGGGCCGAGGATCAGACGGACAACGGAGTCATTGAAAAGCTGTGCTCCGAGGACGTTTCCCGCGCCGTGGGTATCCCCGGTGTCGGTGAGGCAATGGAGGCGGCCGGCTGGCTCCACAACGGCAATGGCATGGTGATCTTCCCGAACTGGGACAGGTTCAACAGCAAGTGCGCCAAAAAGCGACTACTCGCAGTTGAACGGACGCGGAGATGGCGAAGGAAAAAAGAGCAACGTACGGCCGAAAGCGATTCGTGACGCTATTGTGACGTATGCGTGACGTTGTGGTGACGCTTTGTGTGACGCTTGTGACGCTATCAGAGCAGAGCAGAGCAGATAAAGAGTAATCAAGTAATGAGTAATAGAGTAATACGTAATGAATGCTACGCGCGCGCGTGGGGGCAGGGGCAGGTAGCCCGGCAGGGGAGGCGCCAGCCGTGAGAGCCATCCCGCTCGACAAGCTCCAACTCTCTGAAGCCGTCAGGAGGCTCAATCCCGACCTGGGGGGCTGTCATGACTCGGACGCGGGGGAGATCGCCACGCCTGCGCCAAGTGCGACAGCGCGGCGGGCGGAATTAAAGCGGGAGCGTGACCTTCAAGCGCAAGTCGAAGGCTGGCTCGCCAATCGCGGATATTCGCGCCTGACTTCCGGCGACATCGCAGCCGGGCCGCCTGAGCGCGGCTACTTCTTCCACCTGGCGCAACCGCGCGGCAACCCGCTGCTCCTTGATCTCCTGATTCTCGATCGCACCGGCCGGGCCCTGCAACTGGAGCTAAAGATGCCGCCGGTCAAGTGGCAGCCCGGCCAGGCGGAACTCATCAGCCAGGGCTTCGGCCGGCTGGCCTGCAGCTTCGAGGACGCCGTCAAGGCGGTGACAGATTGGGAGCAACGCAACAACGGGCAATAGCCCGGAAAGGAAACCATGAGAGCAGGAATCAAAGCGGAACACTTCAGCAATGCCAGCGGCAACCCGGCTGGCGGGACGACGTTCGGCAACGGATTTGCCATCGGTTGGCAAAACGGCCCCCTTGGGCGCGGCCCGGAGCGCAAGGAGCCGAACGGTGCCTTTGTCGAGGACGTGATCGAAGCCGCCGCGAACCGCCTGCGTTACTACCAGTCTTCGCGCTTCGCGTGCCCGGCCAATGCTCGGGCATTGGCGCATCTTGAACTGGCGTTGGAAGAATTGGATGCCCGCACCACTGAACGCGAAGCCCGCGCAGTTGAGGGAACGCATCAGGCCTGATTTCCCATGCCCACAACCCGTCCCGATCCATTCCCGTCATGCGCCCTATGCGGCGGGCCGTTGCCAGGGACGCGGCGCCAATGCATGTCAGCAACGGCCCGAATCCCGAATCACCAGCCGGGGGGTGATGTAATAGGGCGCACCCCGGATCCTTTTCACCCAGGAGCCAGTCATGCTTGACCCGACGGCCTACGCCAAGTGCCTGCTCTGCGCTCTGCTGGAGCAGGCCTGCGTCGACTACAAAAGCTTCGCGCGGCGCGGGATCCTTGTCGGGGACAGGCTCAACGTACCGAAGTTGGCCGAACTGCGGCGCAAGCATACGAACCGTGGGGAATTCCGAGTGTATGGGCCGTCCGGCTGGTACACGGTGGCCGACCTGCAGGAGTTGCTTGATTTCTTCCGGGGCGCCTTCTTCGAAAAGCTTTGCATCGACTACACCGCCGGCCTGTCGCCGAACAAAGTCCGGCGTGCGCTGGGCTTCGACACCCGGCCGCCGAACCAGATCGCGCCCGACCCGCACCAGCGCCATGTCGCGCCGTGGGAGCCCGCGCCGCAGGCGGCGCAGGTGGAGGATGCCCCATGAGTGCAGGCAAAAGGTGCGTTCTTTGCGGTGATCTTGTCCGCTTTCCCGTTGGGGCTCCTCCGTGTGTGTGCCAGGCGTGCAGTTGTACACGTCAGCAATACGCCGGAAAGCCGTGCGAGAACGATTGCCCGGAGGAAATCGCGGACATAGAAGCCGCGCGATTTGAGAATGCGGTCAGAGTGTTGGAGAACCAATAGGAGGCAACCATTTTGAGCGATTCATCATTGGCGGTAATCACACAAGCATCGAAGCTATTGCAGCGCGCGAATACGGTTCAGCAGACACGGGAGCTCAAATCCATGTTCCTTGTCGCGGCCGAATGGGCGAAGCGGATGAAGATGGGCGCGGAAGCGTAGCAGAAAGCGCGGGCCTACGCCATCCGGGCGGAACGGAAGATGGGGGAGATGCTGCGGGCGACGGAGCGAAGAAGCAGAAAGCATGACAAGGGCGGCGGTAGTAAGGGTGCCAAGCGGGAACCATTACCTGATGCCCCGCCGACCCTTTCAGCTTTGGGCCTTTCCAAGCGCGAGAGTGCGGAATCACAAAAGCTCGCTGCCGTGCCGATCGAGAAATTCGAGGCGGCGGTTGAAACGGCCATGAGCCGTTCGGAAGTATTACGCGTTGTCGCCGGAACACATATCAGCCGCAATACAGGCAACAATGAATGGTATACCCCGGAGCAATTCATCAAGGCCGCCCGCGAAGTCATGGGCGAAATCGATCTGGATCCGGCGTCGAATGAAATCGCTAACGGCATCGTCCGGGCAAAAAAGATTTTCACGATCGCGGATGATGGAATTGTCCAGTCGTGGAATGGCCGCGTCTGGATGAACCCGCCATACGCGGCGGATTTAGTCGGCGTATTCTGCAAAAAACTCTGCGACGAATACACAGCCGGCAAAGTCACGGCCGCAATCGTGCTTGTGAACAACGCGACTGAGACGCAGTGGTTCCAGGGAATGGCGAAACATGCGACGGCCGCGTGCTTCCCCGAAGGCCGGATCAAGTTCTGGCATCCGGAGAAGAAAAGCGCTCCGCTTCAGGGTCAGGCGATTCTGTATTTCGGGACGAAGATCGCCGCTTTCTTGATAGCATTTTCCAGATTCGGTTTTACCGTCACGAATACATGCGGGGCGTAATTCAAAACCGTGCGGCGCGCCAACAACTTCAGGACATGCGCCGGCTTCGATTCGAAAAGATCACGCCCACTGACATTGATGGGTTCTCCGAGTATCGGGGGGCGGACTTCTGGTTCCATGAGTTGAAGTACGGTTCTGCGCCGTTGCGTGGCGGACAAAGACTCGCGTATGAACGGCTGGTCGACGCCATAACAAGAGCCGGGAGCGTTGTCCTGTTTTGCGTGGCCTCACATTCAACCGAGATCGGCAAGGACATCGATACGGGTATGGCGCTGGTTGTTGAATACCGCTGGATGTTTCGCTGGCACACGCCCATGAAACCAACTCCTTTGAAAGACGCATGGGAGATATGGGTGGGGCTTTGCCAGAATCATAGCCGCATGCATCTCCGCCGCTCACGCCGCGCCATTGCATAGCGAGCTGGCAATGCCCTTACTGTGTATGCCCGGTATATCGGCAACGACTGTAATAATCAGAATCAGTGCGGTATTTGTGATGCCCGAATGCTGAAAGCCTGATGCTGTGTTCCCGGTTGAATAGATGCCGGAATAGTGTTGCTGCCCCAGTCACCATTTCCAACTGTGGCAATATTTGTCTGAGATCCCGTAGTAAGATCTAATCCAATCAAGCTGTATGTTACTCCAGGAATTGAGTGACTATAGGTCAACAACGCGTTAGTTCCTTCAATGGTGATGGCTTCACATCTTGGCTGAAGTGGTTGCCTTTTTAAAGGCCAAGCCATTCCAGTTAGCAAGTTGTTAGTGTCTGTAAGAAATATATATAGGAGATAGTTAGTCTCTTTGATTGAGTTGGGAGGATATTTTAATAAGAAGGTCGTAGTTGGCGAATTGGTTGATAGCGGTGGGTTAAAATCGAAAGCTGCTCCGTTTGTTTCTACATAGAACTGAAAAATGGATAAAGAGACAGGCGAAGTCCCGGGCGTAGCAAGTTCTGCGGCTCCTTCAATATTGAGGTAATTACCTGCGCCGGCGCCATTACCCCAAATTGCACAAATAATTTGGGATATTTGGCTTGGGCTGCGCGAGACAAGAAGCTTTACCATGATGCAATCCATGGTTCCCGCCGTGATTGAGGGACCGACTTCGTACTGTATTTGCGCTGTGTCTGGCTCAAGATTATAGCCATCCGTATAACTCCCTGCCCATTGGCCAGTTTCGGGGCAGAGCCATAATGGGTCTGCATTTACGGAAATCAGGGTCGATATGAGTATTATTGTGATTGCGACCGACAGTGATATAAATTTCATTATCTTCCCGACTCAATCGCGACAAGTCGTTTCAACTACTGATTGAGATAGTTCGAATATAAAGGATGTAACCCAGGATTCAATATCGTCCATTTCGTTGGTATGAATGCTACCGATTTGTCTAATCGGTAGCAATTGAAAAACATTAATCCACCATAATTAATCCGCGCGCACTTCGCATTCATCACGTCGCTTGCTGAACTCATCCGCCATTGAACGCGGCCCGATGCCGCCTGGGCCGGCGGCAGGATTGCGCCTCAGTGGCCCTTCGGCGCCCAGGCCGGTGTGCCGCAACGCAGAGGCGGCCGTTCGGCCGCGCGGCCTTGCCGCTGGGGCGGCAATCGCACCCGTAAGGGGCGCTGGCCTTTGTCGCGCCGGCGGACGGCGCGACGCAACGCCCGGCTGGACGCCGGGCTGTGCGTACCGTGTCCGAAACCGGCACACTCGCGGCGTACCCCGTCCGCATACACCCGCCGGCATTTAGGTTGTATCGCTGGCCTTGCGTTGCGTCCCGTCCGCGGCCTTTCCGCGATCTCCACCTAAACCCCGCCGGGGGCCGTGGTTCTTATCGCCGCGCACGCTTTTCAAAGCAGTCTTGCCCCTATGGGTCGCGTCACACCCAAACAGGAGCAAGCAAGATGACGAGAAAAGCGAGAGTAACGAAGGAAGCGCGCAAGGCGCTTAATGCCGGAACCGTCCTGACCCCGTATCAACGCAAGATGCTGAAAACCATCGCGGCCGTGCTCGATATGTTCGGCGGGCAGATCGTGAAGGTGACGCAATGAGTGCGGCCGACTTGATCGCGATTGCGGCCGGGCTGGTATTTCTCGCCGGACTTTTCCGCGCGATTCGCCGTCAGGATCACCGGCCAGCGGTCCGGCCGGATATTGCCGCGTTGGTTGCATGGATTGATTCCAACTTTGGCGACACCAATTTTCAGGGGTAACAACCAACCAAGAAAGGAACACCCCCATGAAGAAGAACACGAAGCAGAGCAAGCAGGAAACCCAAGTCGCGGCCGAGGCAATCGCCGTACCACAGCAGACACAAAAGGCCCCGGACTTTTACGGCCGCTTGATTGCCAACGCAAGCCCGACGAGCGCGGCCTTGATTCTCGCGGCCTTGTGCCGCCGGAAGGATTACCACATCCGGCGCTGTCTCGCGGATCATGAGCACGGCATCAGCTTTGACGACGCTGTCAAAGGACTGGCCGAGGTTTTCCAAAGCCGGAAGCAGGAGGGGAAATAATCATGAAGCATTACGACAACGACCCCCGATGGATCAATGCCCGGTTTCCCGGCCGCTGTAAGGAGTGCGGCCGGGCGATCAAGCGCGGGGACCGCGCTTATTACTACCCGCTGACAAAATCCATTCTTTGCGCGGAGCCATGCGGCGCCGCCGCCGAGCGGGACTTTGTTTCATGCGCGATGGGTGAGGAAATGTACTGCGGGCGGACGTGGTAAGGAGGCGCGAATCATGATGCAACTACCAACGGACCTAATCCGGCATGAAAGCATTGAAGAACTGGTCACGCGGATAAATGGCGCGGTCGAACTTATCCGGCGCGGGTATGACAGCTTGGCGCTGGCCAAGACGATGTTGAACGAAACGCTGGGGCGATACCATGACGATGTTTTTCCGGAGCGCGGTATCAGTGAATATAACCTTGGGCCGGACTCAAAAGACCAGACCTTGCACGCCGCCATTGACAATGTTCGGCGCAATGCTTGGGCGGAGGTGTTCAAGAAATCCGGCATCCGGGCGCTGTTGTCAGAACGCCAGAGCGCCGCGCTTGATGCACAGATTAAGAGCGGCGACGTTACGGAGTTGACCGTTGAAAACGTGAAAAGCACTTTGCAGGGGTTGCTGCAAAATGCCCCGGCGTATCTGGTTGAATCCGTGGTCGAGGTTTACGACTGGTTGCGCCCGGAACATTCCGGGCTCAAGACGAATGACCGCTTTGACGTTCAGGAGCGGGCCATCATCGGCTACATGGTGGATTCTTACGGAATCAACCATTACCGCCGCCAACGCTTCCACACGCTGGCCAATGTCCTTTACTGGCTGGACGGCAAGGAGCCGCCGAAATACCCGCACGACCTTTGCACGCTGTTTGAGGATGCCGCGCGGAACCATCGCCAGCGGGGTGGGCCGCGCGTGTTCGAGCATGAGTATATGCAAATCAATTGGTACGGGAACGGAAACGCGCATTTCAGATTCAAGCGGATGGACTTGATTACCGAGCTTAATCGAATTGCGGGCGATCGACAGTTGAAGCCGTGCAACGCGGCATAAGGAAAGGAAACCCCCATGAAAAAGACCACGAAGAAAGCCAAAGCCAAAGCCAAGACCGAGACGCCGACCGCCGCGCAACTACTTGAAAGCATTTTCGCCAACGAAACACAGCTTGCTTTCGCGGTTGCTTCGTATTGGCGAATACCGGCGCAACACTTCTTTGCCAATCAAAAGAAGCTGGCGGTATACGCCCGGACGCGCCCGCCCGCGTTTGTCGCATGGATGGAACGCAACGCCGAGAAAATCGCGCGCGCCCAATGGGACAAGTTGGAAGTTCCAATACGCGCGGCGGCATAACCCGCTTTCCCCGCCCGGCCGCTTAAATATGCGGCACTCAATCAATGCCTGCGGCCGGCCGGGCGGGGGAGGACCGGGGCGGCCAGCGTTTCGCCGCTGGATCACGATGCATCAGACAATCGGTATCCATGACGCCGCCTCTTGGACGGGCCGCCGCATAAGCGGCGTTCATGGTTGCGGCCCGTCCGCTTCTGACCACCCAGGACGCGCGGCTCCCCGCCGCGCGGGATTCCGGCGGCTCGCGGACTCGCGCCGGTAGGGGCTGGCCGCGCAGGCAATCGCCCGAAGCGGGCGCTTCTGCGCGGAGGCTCAGGCGCGGCAACCGCGCTTCGCCAGGGGAAAGCACCGAAAAGCATCGCGGCCAAAGCGCCGCGACTTTTCGGCCGGCCGGGCGGCCGCGAAGCGCGTCTCCGGCCGAGCGCGGCGCAACGCCGCCGACCGCAACCAGGCACGGCAGGCGGCCGGGCGAAACGCCCGTCTCTGCCGTGCGCCGGGTGGCTCGCTGACTCGCACCCGGCCGGGGCGCTACGGCGCGGGGCGTCCGAAGCGGACCCCGCGCCTCTGTCTCGGGCTGCGCCTCGACGGGAACGCCGCGGCCGGGCGTCCGCCAAGCCGGACCCGGCCACGGACGCCGAAAGATCGCGCTCCCCGCGCGATTTTCGGCCGGTGCGCGTCTGCGCCGGCTGTCGCCTCTGCTCGCCGCTCCTGACCATCCAGGCGAAGACCGCGCCCCCGGCGCGCAGACCCCATGCGGACGCCTTCGGCGATTGAACGGCCCGGCGGCCGGGCCTTGGTGCGGCGGCGGCAGGCCCCCCCAAGGCGGGGGGCAGGCAACCGCGTTTTCCCCGAACGGTTTTCCCATACCCTTTCCCTTACCCCTTTTCACTGTGGAACCGTTCATGGGACAACCAATCGGGGACAACGCGGCGCAAACGAACGGCGGCCCGGCATAAATCGCTTCCAAGCGTTCAGCGATTTTTATGATGCCGGGCCGGTTTGCGCCCTGCGGGTTGCCAAGAAAAGCCGCCGCCTTAACCCCCTTGCGCCTTTCGCCCCTAGGGGCGGGCGCGTTGGCTGACTACAGCATCCCAGTCTAGGCGGCACGTCCTCCGCTGCGGAGGACTCCCGGCCGCCGTCGCCTGGGACGCTTCCGTCAGCGTGGTAGCCCGGCTAAAGCGCCGGGCAGTTCATTCGCGGCCATGCCGCGCTTCGCTGAACGGACCGCGTTTGCGCGGACCGTTCGCCCGTCGCAACGCCGGGCCGCTTCGGGCTTCGCCAATGGACCGCCCGGCCATACTGCCGGGCTTTTGCCGGAACCGGCCAGCCCCCCGGGCCTGAATCCGGCGCCGGGCGACTCCGCGCTGAACGCTCCATCGCCCGGCACCGGCTTCTCCGCGCCGCGAACTCGTTCGGCCTGCGCCGGGCTTTGCGCGAGGCCATTCCGCGACGGATTCGCCACGCGCAACGAGCCGCCCGGCTGGCGCTCCAGATACGCCCGCCGGCTGGCGGTTTTCCCGTCGAAAACCGAAACGCCGGACGGGCTGGCTTG
>CAZMXS010000100.1:0-12248 GCA_964570325.1 uncultured Verrucomicrobiota bacterium
CGACCAAGGCCAGGTGCGCCAGGCAATGGAACTCTACCGCGCGGCGGCGGAACAGGCGGCCCGCGGCGGCGACGAGGCCGCGCGCGAGCGAATTTTACGCGAGCAAGCGCAACGCTGTTTTGACCAGTCCCGGGCGCATTATGAACTGGCGCGCTGCTTGCTGGAGCGCGGCCGTGTCGCCGACGCGCTGGCCGGATTCAAGCAAGCGCTGACCTTGGATCCTAAATCCACAGTGGCCTTGCTCGGTTTGGCCGAAACCGCGGTGCAGGAGGGCGAGTACGACACGGCCCTGGTGGCGCTCAAGCAAGCCGTTCAGGCGGAACCCAATAATCCTGACCCGCTCTGGCAACTGGCGGAAGTGTACGACACGGCGATGGGGGTCGCCGACAAGGCGGCGATGACATACCGGCAGTTCGAGAAACTGTTCCCCGGCGATCCGCGCGGGGTCAAGGCGGCCGCCCGCGTCGAAGTGCTCGATCCGCCGGCCACGCCACCCCCCCCGCCGCCTCCGCCGGCCGCGCCGGTGGTGGCGGCCCCCCCACCCGCGGTGGGCGGGGCCGCGACCGCGCCGCCGTCCCCGGGAACAGGTCGGCGGCTGGAACTGAAGAAACCGCTGTTGGTCAATACCGAGGCCGCAGTCAAAGCCTACAACCGCGGGACGATCTATCAGGAGAAGGAAGACTGGGATCGGGCCATTTACTTTTACACGCGGGCGGTGGAGAACGACGACCACTTTGCCAACGCTTTCTTCAACCTGGGCACCGTGTATTGGGCCAAGAACGATCTCGACTTGGCGCAAGACGCCTACGAGCGCGCGCTGGCGATCCGTGGCGACATGATCGGCGCGCGGTTTAACCTGGCCTTGCTGCACCAGCGCTTGGGCCGCGACACGGCGGCCATCGAACAGTTGCGGACGATCCTGAAGATCCAGCCAAACTATCCGCCGGCCTACGCCCTGCTGGGCATGCTTTACGCCGCGGACGAGCGGACGCAGGCCGAGGCGCGCCAGGCCTACCAGCGTTTCCTGGAACTGGCGCCGGACGCGCCGGAGGCCGCCGCCGCCCGCGCCTGGCTATCCGCGCATTGAGGCGGGCAAGAATTATTTTTCGCGCGTGCCGGTCTTTTGCCTTTGGACCACGGACAGGTTCTGGAGTATCTTGGCGCCGGAGTTAACAAAACGTGAGCGCGACCCAAAACATTCCGTTCGTCCACCTGCATTTTCACACGGCCTACAGCCTGCTCGACGGCGCATGCCAGGTGGACCGGACGATGAAGACGGCGCAGGAGCTGGGCATGGGGCAGGTGGCGATCACCGATCATGGCGTGCTGTACGGGATCGTTGATTTCTACAAGGAAGCCAAAAAGAACGGCATCAAGCCGATCCTTGGATGCGAGGTGTATGTCGCGCACGGAAACATGCGCGAGAAGAAAACCGGTCCGGACGGCTCCTATGCGCATCATCTCGTGTTGCTGGCGGAGGATGAAGTCGGCTATACCAACCTGGTGCGGCTGGTCTCGCTGGCGCACCTGGAAGGTTTCTACTACAAGCCGCGCGTGGACAAGGAGTTGCTGGCCCGGCATCATCAGGGACTCATTGGGCTTTCCAGTTGCCTGCACGGCGAGGTGGCGGACTTGGTGGTCAAGGGCGATGAAAAGGGCGCCGCGCGCGCGGCTGGGGAGTTTGCGGAAATTTTCGGCGCATCCAACTTCTTCCTCGAGTTGCAGGACCACGGCCTGCCCGAGCAGCGCCCCGCCAATCGCGGCATCATCGCCATAGCCCGGCGGCTCGGCCTGCCGCTGGTCGCCACCAACGATGTCCATTATCTGAAGGCTGAACACGCCGAGGCCCATGAGGTGTTGCTCTGCCTGCAAACCCAGGTGGTGCTGAGCGACCCCAATCACATGCGGTATGGCTCGGACCAGTTCTATATGAAGAGCGGCGCCGAGATGCGCCGGTTGTTTGGCGACCACCCGGAGGCGCTCGCCAACACGGTCGAAATTGCCCGGCGCTGCAACGTCGAATTGAAGCTGGACCCCAAGGAACTGCATTTCCCCATCTACCAGGTGCCGCCGGGGCTGAATCAAAAACAATACCTGATCCAACTGGGCCATGCGGGCCTGCGGCAACGCTACGGCATCACGGACCCGGCCCGGCCGGCGGACGAGCGCGAGCGGGCGGTAATGGAGCGGTTCAATTTCGAGCTGTCGGTGATTGAGAAGACGGGTTTCATCAATTACTTTCTCGTCGTCTGGGATTTTATTCGCTACGCGCACGACCACCAGATTCCCGTCGGACCGGGCCGCGGCTCCGGCGCCGGCAGCATCGTGGCCTATGCGTTGGGCATTACCGGCATTGATCCGCTTCGCTACAACCTGATCTTCGAGCGTTTTCTCAATCCCGAGCGCGTCTCGCCGCCGGACTTCGACATTGATTTCTGCCAGACGCGGCGCGGCGAGGTGATCGAGTACGTAAAGCAGAAATACGGCCGCGACAATGTCGCGCAGATCATCACGTTCGGCTCGTTGGGGCCGAAGACGGCCATTCGCGACATTGGGCGCGTGCTGGAAATCCCGCTCGGCGAGTGCGACCGGCTCGCCAAGATGATCCCCGAGGTTCCGGACATGACGTTTGAGAAGGCGCTCCGGGACAGCCCCGATTTTCGAACCGCGACCGAGCGCGATGAGAACGCGAGGCGCATCATGCGGCATGCGCGCGTGCTCGAGGGCCTGCCGCGCAATCCCGGCATCCACGCGGCAGGCGTGGTCATTGGGGAAAAGCCGCTGATTGAGATTCTGCCGCTCGCGCGCGACAAGAGCGGCGAGGTCGTTACCCAGTTTGAAATGAAGCCGCTGGGCTCGGTCGGCCTGCTGAAAATGGACTTCCTCGGCTTGAAGACGCTGACGGTGATCCAGGAGGCGGTCGAGCATATCCGCGCGCGTCACGGGATAACGGTGGATATCAACCAACTGCCGGTGGATGATCCGGCGACCTTTGACTTGCTCAACCGCGGCGACACCATCGGCGTGTTTCAAGTGGAAAGCAAGGGCATGCGCGACTTGTTGCGGCGGATCGGGTTGACCAACCTCGCGGACCTCATCGCGATGATCGCGCTGTTCCGGCCGGGGCCGATGAACATGCTGGACGATTATGTCAACCGCAAGCACGGCAAAGTGCGCATCCAGTACGACCACCCGAAGCTCGAACCGATCCTCAAGGAGACCTACGGTGTGATGGTCTACCAGGAGCAGGTCCAGCAGGCCGCCAATGTGCTGGCCGGCTTCTCGCTGGGGCAGGGCGACCTGCTCCGGCGCGCGATGGGCAAGAAGGATCCGGTCGAGATGGGCAAAATGCGCGACAAATTCGTGGATGGCTGCGTCAAGACCAGCCAGATCCCGCGCGAAAAAGCGGAAAAGATTTTCAACGACATCGAGCGCTTCGCCGGCTACGGCTTCAACAAGTCGCACAGCGCGGCCTACGCCATCGTCTCGTATCAAACGGCCTGGCTCAAGGCCCATTATCCGGCCGAGTTCATGGCGGCGCTGCTGTCCAGCGAGATGGGCAACACGGACAAGCTGCCCGTGCTGGTCCGCGAGGCGCAGGAGATGGGCCTGGCTGTCCTGCCGCCCAATGTCAATGACAGCGACGTCCGGTTCAAGCCCGTCGCGGACGGCATCCGCTTCGGCCTGGCCGGCGTCAAGAACGTCGGCACCGCCGCCGTGGAAGCGATCGTCCGCGAGCGCGCCGCGCACGGACCTTTCAAGGGACTCGTGGACTTCTGCCAACGCGTGGATCCCCAGGCCGTTAACAAGAAGACGTTGGAAAGCCTGGTAGCCTGCGGCGCGTTCGACTTCACCGGCCTCTGGCGCGGCCGACTGTTCGCGGGCATCGAGTTCGCGGTCAGCCGCGCGGCAGCGGAGCAGCGCGACCGGCAGGCCGGCCAGATTTCGCTTTTCGCCATGCTGCCCGAGACAACGTCGGCTTCCGGGAACGCGGACGAGGAATTGCCGCCGGCTGAACCCTGGCCGGAAAGCCAGATGCTCAGCACGGAAAAGGAATTGCTCGGATTCTATATTTCCGGCCATCCGCTCACGGCCTACGCCTGGGCGCTGAAAACCTTCAACCTGGCCGATACCAAGCGCTTGGACGAATTGCCCGCGGGCGCCATGACGCGCATCGGCGGCATTGTCTCGCTACTGGAGAAGAAGTTCACCAAAAAGGACAAGCGCCCGATGGCCGTCTTCCGCCTTGAGCATCTGGATGGCGCGGTGGAAGCCGTCGTGTTTCCCGACGCTTACGAGCAGTTCGGCGTGCATTTGAAAAACGACGCCGCCATCCTGTTGTGCGGCGAGATTGCGCACGAGGAAAAGGCGCTCAAGATCAAAGTGGCGGAACTGTATCCGTTGGCCGAGGCGGCCCGCCACTTCGCGCAATCCGTCAGCGTGCACGTGCCAGCGGCCCACCTTGAGGATGGCCGGCTGGAAAAGGTTCACGCCATCCTCGCCCGCCACCCCGGCGATACGCCGGTAACCATCTGCCTGCAATTCCCCGGCGGCGAGAAGGTCTTCGTTAACGCGCACCGCGATCTGAAGGTGACGCCGACGGAGGGGCTGGTGTTTGCGTTGGAGCATGCGCTGGGCGAGGACAGCGTGTATGTGGCAGTCAACCGCAATCCCTGCAAGCGCCCGCCCGCCGAGCGCCGCGCCTGGAACGGGGGCGGGTGAGCGGACCCAGACGGGCGCGCTGAACGGCGGATGATCATTCCGGTATGGTAATTAGAAGTAATCAGCGAACGGCGGATGGAAGCTGAAACGCCATGGCGCATGGCATCCCCAGGGCGGTTGCGGCGGCGCTCATCGGATGGGCGGCGGTTGGGCCCGCGCTGGCGGCCGATGACTGGACCGCTAAAATAGATTCGCGCTTAAATGCCGCCGGCCAAAGCACCGAACCGATCGAGTTCCTGGCGATGTTGGGCGAACAGGCGGATCTGACCGACATTCCCGGCCATCTTTCCAAGACGGAGAAAGGGCGGCGGGTCTTTCGGCAACTGCGCGCGACCGCCGCGCGGACCCAGTCGGCCCTGCTGGACGAATTGCGCGCGCGCGGCGCGGCGTACCGACCATTCTGGATCGTCAACCTGGTCTGGGTGCGCGGCGGGTCGGACCTCCTGCGGACCGTCGCCGCGCGCCCCGAAGTCGCGCGCCTGTGCGCCAACCCCGCCATTCGCGCACCCCGCCCGGAACCCGACCGGGCGGTGGCGCCCCGGGCGCCGGCGGGCGTCGAATGGGGCCTGGCCAAGGTGCAAGCTCCCGGCGTGTGGGCGCTTGGCTTCACCGGCCAGACCGTCGTGGTCGGCGGCATTGACACCGGCTACCAGTGGGATCATCCGGCGCTGAAACGGCAATACCGCGGCTTTGACGGCGCCGCCACCAACCATGATTTCAACTGGCATGATGCCGTCCATCAACCCGGCAGCTCCTGCGGCGCCAATTCGCCCTTCCCGTGCGACGACCACGGTCACGGCACCCACACGATGGGTACGATGGTTGGTGATGACGGGGCGGGCAACCAGATCGGTATGGCCCCCGGCGCCCGCTGGATTGGCTGTCGTTGCATGAACGCCGGCGATGGCACTCCGGCCATGTATCTCGAATGTCTGGAATGGATGCTGGCGCCGACGGATCGCTACAACCACAATCCCGATCCGGATCTGGCCCCGCACGTCATCAACAACTCCTGGGGTTGTCCGGCCGATACGGAAGGCTGCATTGACCCCGACGTGTTGCTGCCGGCGGTGCGAGCCTTGCGCGCGGCCGGCATTGTAGTCGTGGCCTCCGCCGGTAATGAGGGACCCGGCTGCGGCACGATCCGCGACCCGATCTCTTTTCATGACGACAGCTTCACGATTGGCGCGACGGACTCGAGCGACGGCATCGTCGCCTTCAGCAGCCGCGGCCCGGTAACCGCCGATGGCAGCGGCCGGCTCAAGCCGGATGTTGTGGCGCCGGGCTTGGGCATTCGTTCCAGCCTGCCGGGCGGTGCTTATGGCTCGATGAGCGGCACCAGCATGGCCGGCCCGCATGTCGCGGGGCTGGTGGCTTTAATGATTTCAGCCAACACGAACCTGGCAGGCGACGTGGCTGCGCTCGAACAACTGATCCGCCAGACCGCCGTGCCGCGCACCACCACCCAGAGCTGCGGCGACATCCCTGGCAGCCAGGTCCCGAACAACACCTTCGGTTATGGCCGGATTGACGCGCTGGCCGCTGTGACCGCGGCCCTGGGTTTCGCCTGCGGCCCGGCCAACGTCCAACTGCAACCCGCCGCTCAACCGCTGGGGCCCGGCCAGGTCATTCAGTTCACGGCGGCGGCGCAGGGAGTCGCGCCGCTCGACTGGCAATGGTTTGCGGGGCCGGCCGGCGCAACGAATCGGCCGATCGGCTCCAATTCGCCGATTCTCACGCTGGTTGGGCCGGTCAGTTTCACCGCCTGCTGGGCGCGCGCCGTCAATCGCTGCGGCTTCGCGGATAGCGGTCCGGTTTTCATTGACGCCCGGCCGGCCGTGACCGTCGTGGTCTATGTCGCGCTCGGCGGCGCGCACGCCGCGCCGTACACCAACTGGGTCATGGCCGCGACCAACATCCAGGCGGCGATTGAGGTCTGCCCGCCCGGCGGCACGGTGCTGGTCAGCAATGGCCTGTACCAGACCGGGGGCGCCGTGGTCCACAGCGGGCTGCTCTCCCGTGTCGCCGTCACCAGCGCCATCACGGTTCGCGGTGTCAACGGGCCGGCGGCCACCGTCATTCGCGGCGCGGGGCCGATCGGGGCCGCGGCGGTGCGTTGCGCGTATGTGGGCGCGGGCGCGGTGCTGGCCGGCTTCACGCTGACCAACGGCGCCACGCGCGGCGCCGGGGCCTTCGTTGAAGACCAGCGCGGCGGCGGCGCGTGGTGTGCGCCGGGTGGTATCATCACCAATTGCCGGGTGGTCAACAATGCGGCCTTCAGCTCCGGCGGGGGCGTTTACGACGGCGTCAGCCTGGGGTGCGAACTTGCCGGCAACACCGCCGCGTTTGGCGCGGGCGCCGGCCAGGCCGTGCTGCGCCGCTGCGTCCTGCGGGCAAACGACGCGGCGGCCGTTGACGGCCTGGGCGGCGGCGCGTTTGCCGGCGAACTGGAAAACTGTTTGATCTTCAGCAACTCGGCCCAGTTGGGCGGCGGGGCCTGCGAGAGCCGGATGCGCCATTGCACGGTGGTGGACAACGCGGCTTTGGCCGGCGGCGCCGGCGGCGGCATTTTTTATGGGTCGCTGGTCAATTGCCTCGTTTATTTTAACACCATCACCGGCAGCCCGAACAATGTGGCCGGCGGACAACTGGCTTACACCTGCACCTGGCCGGATCCCGGCGGCGCGGGCAATCTTACCAACCCGCCGGTTTTCATGGACCGGCCCGCGGGTGATTACCGCTTGCAGGCGGGCTCGCCCGGCATAGACGCCGGCACGGACAGCCTTGCCGTCGCGCTGGATTACGCCGGCGTGGACCGCCCGCTCGATGGCGACCTCGATGGCCAGGCCGCTTATGACCTCGGCGCATTTGAATTCGTCCATCCGCTGGCGGATAGCGATGCTGACGGCCTGCGCGACACGAACGAGCTCGCGCGCGGCACCAATCCGGCGCGGGCCGATACGGACGGCGATCGGATGGGCGACGGCCACGAGGTGTTTGCCGGCACCGACCCGCTGCGCGCCGACTCTTATCTGGGGCTGCTTACGCCCGGCCGCGGCGGTTTCCCGCCGGAAGGCGGCTGGGTCGTCCAGTGGCTCAGCGTCTCCGGCCGTCTTTATACGCTCAGCCGCGCCACCAACCTGGTCGAGGCGCTTTTCTCAACCGTCGCGTCAGATATCCCCGGGCAGTCTCAACTGACCACGCACACGGATGCGACGGCGGTTGGCTTCGGTCCCTGCCTGTATCGAATCGGCGTACAACCGCAAGATTGAATTCCATGCCGGCCCTGTCATCATATCCGCCCATGATGAGGTGGAGGCTGTGGGCCATTGCCGTTGGGTTGACGACATCCATGCTGGCCGCCGGCTGCAAAGGCCGCGCGGGCGAAGCGGCGAGGTCCGGCGGGGCCATTCCGGTAAGCGCCGCCGAAGTCGTGCGCAAGGATATGCCGGTGGTCATCCAGACTTTTGGAACGGTTGAAGCTTTTCAGACGGTCACGATTCGCTCCCAAGTCAGCGGTGTGCTGACGAACGCAGCGGTAGTGGAAGGCCAGGATGTCCAGGCGGGCGATCTGCTTTTCCAGATAGACGCGCGGCCGTTCCTGGCGGATCTGGCCAAAGCCGAGGCCGCGCTGGCGCGCAGCCGGGTCCAGCACGCCAACGCCGAGAAGGAGGCAACGCGGCAGGCGGAATTGCTGAAAAAAGGTCTTACGGCGCAGGACAGTTTTGACGCGGCGCGCACGGCGGCCGACGCGCTGGCCGCCGCCGTTAGCGCCGATGCGGCGGCGGTGGAGAACGCCCGCCTGCAACTCGCCTATTGCACAATATGCGCGCCGCTTGAAGGGCGGACCGGCGAACGCCTGGCGGACGCGGGCAACCTGGTCAAGGCCAACGATGCGGCATTGTTGACGATCAACCAGGTGCGGCCGATCAAGGTTCGTTTCGCGGTCCCGCAGCAGGAACTGGAGAATATCATGGCCGAATTGGCCGCGGGCGCGTTGACTGTGCAAGCCGTCATTCCCGCGCTGCCGGACGAACCGGAGACTGGCGCGGTGACATTTTTGGACAACACCGTGGATAGCGCGACCGGCACCATCCGGCTCAAGGGCGTGTTTGCCAACGAGCGGCGCCGTCTGTGGCCAGGGCAGTTTGTGCGCGTCAACCTTGTGCTCAAGACCGACCCCGCGGCCGTAGTGGTTCCCGCCGAGGCGGTGCTGGCGGGGCAGCAAGGCCGCTATGTGTATGTGATCAATCCGGATTTGACGGTAGCCAATTGCCCGGTGACCGTCGCGCGGCGCGCGGGCGGAGAAATCGTGATCGCCGATGGTCTGGAGGCGGGGTGGAAGGTGGTTACCGACGGTCAGTTGCGGCTCGGACCGGGCAGCCGGGTGGAGATCAAGTAACGCATGAACGGGCAAGATTCCAAAAGCAGCGCGCCGCGTTCGACATTCGAGGGCGTTTGAATGGCCGGTTCCGTGTTTCTGCCGCGCGGCGCCAGCCATTCCGCGAGCCGGCCATTGACCGGCGCGCCGCGCGTGGCGGTGGCGCCCGCCCGATGTCCATGAACCTGGCCGCTCCATTCATCCGGCGGCCGGTCATGACCACGTTGGTCATGTTCAGCATTCTGCTGTTTGGCCTGATCGCCTATCGCAATCTCCCGGTCAGCGACTTGCCGAATGTGGATTACCCGACCATCGCGGTTTCCGCCACCCTCCCGGGGGCCAGTCCGGAAACCATGGCTTCCGCGGTCGCGACGGTGCTGGAGAAGCAGTTCTCCACCATCGCCGGGCTGGATTCGATGAATTCGGTCAGCGTGCTGGGTTCCACCCGAATCACGCTGCAGTTCAACCTGGACCGCAACATTGACAGCGCGGCGATGGACGTGCAGGCGGCCATCGCGCGCGCCCAGTGGCGCCTGCCGCCCGACATGCCGACGCCGCCCTCTTACAACAAGGTCAATCCCGCGGACCAGCCGATTCTCTATATTGTACTCAGCAGTTCCACGCTGCCGCTTTCCGTTTTGGACGACTATGCGCAGAACATGCTGGCTCAGCGCATTTCGATGGTCAACGGCGTGTCCCAGGTGCAGGTGTTCGGCTCGCAGAAATACGCTACGCGCATTCAGTTGGATCCGCTGCGGCTGGCCGCCTGCGGGATCGGGCTGGACGAAGTGGTTGAAGCGGTGCGGGCCGGCAATGTCAATCTGCCAACGGGCATCCTGTATGGCCCGCAGACGGCCTTCACTGTCGAGGCCGACGGCCAATTGTTGACGGCCGACGCTTATGCCCCGTTGATCGTCGCCTACCGCAACGGCGCGCCGGTGCGCCTGCAGGAATTGGGCCGCGTTGTGGACAGCGTCGAAAATGACAAGGTCGCGGCCTGGTTCTGTGTCTCCAACACGCAGCACCATGCGCTCATGCTGGCGGTCAGCCGCCAGCCCGGCATGAACACCGTCAAAGTGGCCGAGGACGTCAAAGCCGTTCTGCCGACGTTCCAGCGGCAATTGCCCGAGGCGATCAGGATGCAAATCCTGTACGATCGCAGCCGGCCGATCATGGCGTCAGCGCGGGACGCCGAAAACACGCTCTTGTTGACCTTCTGCCTGGTTGTTTTGGTGATCTTCGCGTTTCTCCGCAGCTTCCGCGCCACATGGATCCCCAGCCTGGCCCTGCCGATGTCGCTCATTGGAACCTTTGCGGTGATGGCGCTCCTGAACTACAGCCTCGATAACCTGTCCTTGATGGCGCTGACCCTGGCCATCGGTTTCGTGGTGGACGACGCGATTGTCATGCTGGAAAACATCGTGCGCCACCTGGAAATGGGCAAGGACCGCCTGGCCGCGGCGCTGGACGGGTCGCGCGAGGTCGGGTTCACGATTGTCTCGATGACGCTCTCGTTGGCCGCCGTCTTTATCCCCGTCATGTTCATGGGCGGGCTGATCGGCCGCCTGTTGCGCGAGTTCGCCGTGACGATCGGCGTGGCGATCCTGATCTCGGGATTCATTTCGTTGACACTCACGCCCATGCTGTGCAGCCGCTTTCTGCGCGACCCGCGCGCAATCCGGCACGGCGGGCTGTACCATCTGACCGAACGCGGGTTTCAGGCCATGCTGGCCTTTTACGACCGGACCCTGGCCGGCGCGTTGAATCATCCGCGGTGGGTCATGGTATTGTCGCTCGCGGTGCTGGCCGCGACCGCCTGGCTTTTCAAGACCATTCCCAAAGGCTTCATCCCGGGCGAGGACCTGGAGATGATCTACGTCCAGACGGAATGTGTGGAAGGCATCTCCTTCGATGCGATGGCCCGACACCAGCAGGCGCTTGCTGAGATCCTGCTCGCGGATCCGAACATCGCATCGTTCATGTCCGCGATCGGTTCGCGCGGCGCCAGCGGCGCCAACAGCGGCCGCTTTTTTGTCCGGCTCAAGCCGCGCGCCCAGCGCAAACTCAATGCAGAACAGATTATCCAGGCCTTGCGGCCCCGCCTGGCTACGGTGCCGGGGATCAAGGCTTATCTGCAGAACGCGACGAGTCTGCCGATTGGCGGGCGCGCGTCCAAGAGTCAGTATCAGTACACCCTGCAGAGCCCGGACACAGAAGAATTGTACCGCTACGCCGGCCTCCTGATGGAGCGGATGGCGGAGTTGCCCGGAATTCAAGATGTCACCAGCGATCTGGAACTGAAAAACCCCGAGTTGAATGTGCGGTTGGATCGCGATCAGGCCGCGGCGCTTGGGGTTTCGGCGGCGCAGATTGAAAATGCCCTCCTAAATGCCTATGGCACCCACCAGGTTTCCACCATTTTTGCGCCCAACGATCAGTACAATGTGATCCTCGAACTCCTCCCTGAATACCAGACTCATCCCGATGTGCTGGACCTGCTTTTCGTTCGTTCCAGTCACGGCCGGCTGGTGCCCATTAAGACTCTGGTCCGGATTACCGATTCCACCGGTCCGCTGAGCATCAACCACTCGGGCCAATTGCCCGCGGTGACCATTTCCTTCAACATCCCCCCGGGCATGGCGCTTGGGTCTGCGGTCGCCGCCATTGACCAACTGGCGCGCCGTACTCTCCCGGCCACGATCGCGGCCGGGTTCCAGGGCACCGCCCAGACTTTTCAGTCATCGGTCCAGGGCTTGGGCCTGCTGCTCGTGCTGGCGATCATCGTGATCTACATTGTCCTGGGCATTCTCTACGAAGATTTCATCCACCCCATCACGATCCTGACCGCCCTGCCATTCGCCGGCTTCGGCGCGCTCGTGACGCTGATGCTCTTCGGCGCCGACCTTTCCATCTATGCGTTTGTCGGCATTATCATGTTGGTTGGCCTGGTAAAGAAAAACGGCATCATGATGGTGGATTTCGCGATCGCGGCGCGCCGCCTGGAAGGGCGCGACGCCCGCGCGGCGATTCACCAGGCGTGCCTGATCCGGTTCCGGCCGATCATGATGACCACGCTGGCGGCGTTGATGGCCGCCATTCCGATTGCGCTGGGGATGGGGGCGGGTGGGGAGGCGCGCCGCCCGCG
>CAZMXS010000101.1:0-12028 GCA_964570325.1 uncultured Verrucomicrobiota bacterium
GTGCACAACGGTCACCAATGCCGACGGAAGGAAGATCTTTTATCGCTTGCAGCGGGTGCTATGATTGCCGGTGAAGGAGGATGACGCTCATGAATAAGCGGTGGCTGGCCGTTGGCGGGGTGTGCGCGACGGTGATCTTCAGTGCAGGTTGCTCCAGCACCCGGGTGCCGATTCAGTGTGCGGCGACGTCGCCCGGCGCTGATTTGACCGGCAGCCGCGAGATCATGGGGTCCGGCGCCGGCTACCAGTTGTTTTGGTGCATCCCGATTCGCGTGAACAGTCGCCAGGCGCGCGCTTATGCGCGGCTCATGGCGCAGGCGGGCGGAGACCGTTGCACCGATTTGACGATCCAGGAAACGTGGCGTTTCCTTGTGGTGGGGAATCTACATCGCACCACTTTCCGCGCCCGCGCTTGGGCGGACGGCGCCGGTGCGCCGCTTACGGCGACGCAATCGGGTACGATCGCGCCGGCGGCGGTTGCGCAGCCAATGACGCCTGCTGCCCCGGCGGAGCCCCAGCCGGCGGCGCGGGATGCCCGGGATACCATGCCCGTGAAACCCGCCGTCGCAAAAACCGCAGCGCCGCCTGTGGAGGATCTGGTCACCCGGAAAATGAAGGAATTGGACAAACTCAAGGCCGATGGCGTCATTTCCCAAGCCGAGTACGATCGCACCGTCAAGCGTTTGCTGGAAACCCAGTCCGCCACGAATGCGCCGGGCAACGGTCGGCCCGGCGATTCGCTCCTGCCCACAGCCCGGTAGGGCGCGACCGCTCGGCGCGCCGGTTGTTTTTTTAGCGAACGGCGCAGCCGGGCCGGGGAATTCCAGCCGGGCGCCATGCGGAAATGTTTTTTGGAATGCGATTCCGTACTTATCGGAGCCCTTGACATTAACGTGCCGAATATGACAAACATTACCAATACCGGTTGATTGTCGGTCGGGGAGGGGTGGTTGTGGCTGAAATACTTTTCAAATGCTCCAGTTGCAACGTCCAATTGGCCGCCAGCGACGAAGAGGCCGGCGACAGTTTTGAATGCCCCAAATGCAAGGCGGTGCAACGAGTGCCCGCCGCTCAAAAGAAACCAACCACCGGATCGTCCGCCGCCGGGGCGCCAGTGGTCAAGATTCCCAAGAAAACCATCATTCTGCCGCCGGCTTCCCGGGATGACGAGGATGACAGCCGCGATGTAGAGGTGTTGGGGCCGATTGGCGGCAGCGGCTTGCGGATGTTTGCCGTTGCCTTGGGGACAGTAGGGTTCTTGCTCTGCGGGCTCTCGGTCGTCTGGGCATTGTTTGTTCTGCACAAGAATGAGGCCAACTGGTGGCTGCTGCTGCTGGTGTTTGTCTCCACCTTCCTATGTGGTCTGATGGGCTTGGTGGTGGCTCAAATGGCGCGTTTCATCGTTCGCGTAGGCGAACGCATAGATCTGTTGGAAGTAGATTGACCTCCCGCGCGCCCGTTCCGGTGAAGGATCTGGTTGGATGATCACGGCGGTCTTTTCCCATCTTTTTGTCATTCTCGAATGGGTGAACCGGTGCCCGCTGCCGGTCAAGCGCGCGGCGGCCGAGACATTCACGCGCTTTTGCTTTCTGGTATTGCCCGGCGTGCAGCGCACGATGGTTCGCAATTTGGCCGGTGTCATGCCCGGGGTATCCGCGGTCCGGCGCTGGAATATCGCGCGCCGGATCGTCATCAATTACGGGCAGTATTTCATTGATTACTTCAGCGCTTATTTTACGCCTGGCGAGAAACCGGCCGCCGATTACTTTAGTGAATGGATCGGTTATGACCATGTGCGGGAGGTGATGGCGGCGGACAGCGGTGTGTTGCTGGTGACGCCGCATCTGGGCAATTGGGAGTTGGGCCTGCTCGCGCTCCGGGAATACCGCGCGCGCCTGGCCGTGATTACCGCGCCCATCGCATCGGCCAATATGCGCCGGAAGCTGGAGACTTTCCGGCGCGATATGGGGCTGGAGGTGGTCACGCTGGAAGATCCCGCCCAATATATTTTTGTCCTCAAGCGGTTGCTGGCGCAGCGGAAGGTGGTCACGCTGCTGGCGGATCGGTATGTCGGCGGAGTGTATGCCACAGTGCCGTTTTTTGGTCGTCCGGCCCGGTTGCCGACCGGCTATTTGCACCTGGCGCGCGCCTATGGCGCGCCCGTGTTGCCCTGTTTTATAGTTCGTAATGCGGCGGGCAAATACACCTGTATCGCGGAACGGCCGATTCGTGTCGCTCCGGCAGGGGACCGGGAAGCCGCCATCGGTGAGGCGCTGCAGCCGATCGTGGAATTGTTTGAAAAATATATCCGCGCGTATACCTTGCAATGGTATCGCTTCACGCCGATCTGGGTGGAAGACGGAGGATGAAACTGGAAACCGGCAGGAGACAATCGGGATGGCGGCGACGGCTGCTCGTGGCCGGCTTGGTTCTGCTGGCCGGAGTGGCGGTTGGCTCGGCCCAGGCCCCGGTGGCGGCCGACGCCATCCTGGCCCGGCTGGAGGCGCGGCGCAACCTGCTGGGCGATTTGAAAATCCCGTTCACGCATCGTCGCGAATCGGCGCTGTTCAGCCGGCCGCGGGAGCGAGCCGGTGTTTTTTACTACGGCCGGGAGAAAGGCATTGTGCTGCACTACACGCGGCCGGACGAATACGCGATCCTGCTCGTCGGTGACCGCGTGCAATTGGTGCAGCCGCAAGCGGAGATCATGGATCTGGACGCCAGCCGCATTCCGGCCATGAGCGGGATGCTGCAGGTCATGCGTCTTAATCTCGCCGCTCTGGGCCGGTTCTTTGAAGTTCGCGCCGCGTCGGCCACCAACGGTATGGTGCGCATGACGCTCGTCCCGCGGGACGGGCGCGGACTGGCGGGACTCGACTTGGAACTGGCCGAAGATTCCGGCCTGCTGCGCCGACTGGCAATTCGCGAGACATCCGCTGACTTGCAGGTTATCGAGTTTATGGCCGCCGAGCCAGTCGAGTTGAATGAGCGACTGTTCCGCGCTGATTACTGGCGGTCAATTCTGCATCATCCGGCCAACCCACATGACCCGCAACCCTGAACAGGCCGGCGGGCTCAACATCCTGCTGATTTTTCCCCGGTGGCCGGAGCGCACGCTCTGGAGCCATTTCCGCTATAAATTCCCCGCGCTGGGGCCATTGAGCATTGCCGCCGCCACGCCGCCTGAACATACGGTGCGCCTGGTGGATGAGAATATCGCGCCCGTGGATTTCGCCGCGCCGGCCGACCTGGTCGGCATCTCCGTCATGACGCCGCTGGCGCCGCGCGCCTATGCGTTGGCTGATGAGTTTCGGGCGCGCGGGCGCAAGGTGGTGCTGGGCGGAATTCACGTCAGCAGTTGCCCCGACGAGGCGGCGGCGCACGCCGACGCCGTGGTTATCGGCGAGGGCGAGCGGGTCTGGCCGCAACTGCTGGCGGATTTCACGCGCGGCGGCTTGCAGGCGCGTTATCGGCTGCCCGGCCTGCTGGATATGCGGGAGGCGCCGCCTGCGCGCCGCGACCTGCTGCCCACCGGCCATTACATCACGCGCAGCACAATCCAGTTCGCGCGCGGCTGTCCCTATGACTGCGAGTATTGCTCGGTCACGGCCTTCTTCGGCCGGCAATACCGGTTTCGGCCTTATGATCATTTCATCCGCGAATACCGCGAGTTGCCGGATCGTTTCGTCTTCATCGTGGACGACAACATTGTCGCCAACCGCGCGGTGGCGCTTGGATTGTTCGACCGTCTGAGGGGCATCGGTAAATGGTGGGGCGGCCAGGCGCCGATCAATGTGGCCGATGACGATGAGTTGCTGGGCCGGATGGCGCGCAGCGGTTGCAAAATGCTCTTTATTGGGTTTGAGTCGCTGGAGCAAAAAAACCTGGAGCAGATGGGCAAGCAATTTGTGAAGGCCGCGCGGCACGCCGAGCGGATCGGGAAGATTCAAGACCATGGCATCGCCATCCAGGGCTCGTTCATCGCCGGCTATGACCATGACGAGCCTGGCGTGTTCGACACGCTGCGCGAGTTCATCAACCGAACGCGCATGGAGACTTTTCTGGTTTCCGTCCTGACTCCGTTCCCCGGCACCCGGCTTACGGAGCGGCTGGCGGGCGAAGGTCGGATTTTGAGCCGCGACTGGGGCCGCTACGACATGAACACCGTTGTCTTTCAACCGCGGCATTTTACTCCGGAGACCTTGCAGGCGGGTTGCGATGCGCTGCATCATGAATTGTATCGCGTTTCCTCCATCCTGCGGCGCACAATCAAACCGCGCCTGAACATGGTGATTACGGTGCCGCAAAACTTCGGGTTCCGTGAAGCGTGGCGCCACATGCGGGCCGCGCGGAGAAATTCATGAACCGGCCAATTGCCATTGTTGCCTGCCGCTATGGCGTCGGTTCCGTGCCGGATACCGCGGCCTGGGAAGGGGTGCTGGGCCAGATGGTCGCGCCGCGACCGGCGCGATTGTACGCCGCCAGCATTTTGGGACGGATGAGCGAGCGCGAACCGATGCTGGCCGGCGAGGTTCCGTGGGTGGCGCAACCCGATCCCCTGGCGCGCGCCGCCGAGCGCGTGCTGGGGCCGGACGTGCCCGTGACGTGGATCAATTCGACTTGTACTTCCGGCGCCGTGGCGTTGGGGCTGGCGGCGCTGGCCGTGGCCCAGGGCGCGCCGGCCGCGTTAGCGGCGGCATATGAGGAGCAGACGCGCTTCAATCAGGCGGGTTTTGCCGCGTTGCGTTCGCTGGCGGCCGATCACCCGCGTCCGTTCGCGCGCGCGCGGGATGGATTCCGGTTGCGTCCCGGCTGGGGCGCGGCGTGGTTGGCGCCCGGGGCGGCGGATGGCATCCGGATCGCCGGGTTCGCAACGACGAATGATGCGCATCATCCAACCGGGCCGCATCGCGAGGGCACGGGACTTAAGCGCTGCCTGGAGGATTGCCTGGCGATGGCGCGCATCGAGCCGCCGCAAGTGGCCTGTCTGAAATTGAGCGGCAGCGGCACGCCGTACAGCGACGCCGCCGAATACAAAGCCCTGGCCGCCGTGTTCGGCGATCGCCTGCCGGCCATTCCCGCCTATGTTTTGAAATCCGGGATTGGACATCTGCAAGGCGCCAGCGGCTTGGTGGAATCGCTGGTGGCATGGCGTTATCTGCAATCCGGGATTGTTCCGTCGGTGGGTCGGGAAATCATGGCGGACCTGGAATTCCCGCTGGGCTTTTCCGGCGCGGCGCGGCGTCTGTATCCGCGCAATGTGTTGCTGGTCTTTAGCGGTTTTGGCGGGCAGAATGCTTGCCTGATATTGGAAAAAAGCGGCGCGGCGGATCGAAGCCGGATACGCGAGCCGGCAAAGCCATAATGGTTCATGAACATTAACTCATACGGCTGCTGTCATCCGGCCTTTTGTGAGGGCCGGCTGGCGCCGGATTACCGTCCGGTCGGCGCCCCGACTTCCGGCCACTGGTATTGGGATGACTTGCGGCACAACGCCTATCACCCCGCGCGGTTGCGGTTTGTGCCGCGCCCGAGCCTGTTGCTGATGAATGCCCTGGCCGATTTGCGCTTGCGCCACGGATCCTGGGCTTGTCCGGGAGAGCGGGTGGCCTTGCTGGTGGATCCGGGCGCGGCTTTCGCCGGCTTGCAGCGTGAATATTTCCAACCGGTCCTGCGTGAGGGGGCGCCCGGCGCCAGCCCGCTTTTGTTCCCGCATACGACCGAAGCTTCCAGCGTGGGCCTGGCGGCGATTGAGTTCGAGATCAAGGGGCCGTGCCTGGTTGTGCGCGGCGAGCCGGGCGCGGCGGCCGCATGGGAGACGGCGGGCATGCTGCGCGCAGCCGGCCTGGCGGATTGCGTGGTGGTCGGCGCCGTGCATTGCCCGGATGACGCGCTGCAGGGCCCGGAAATGGAGGAAGGCTGGCGCGCGCACGGTCTTCCGGAAGTAGATTGCGCCGTCGCGCTGGTGCATGACTCGGGGCCGATCATGGCGCCGGATGCCGCGCGCCTGGACGGCCGCATCGGCCGCACGGGCGCTTGCCGCTGGTTGTTCAACCGGATTCTCGAAGCATGTCCCGCATCCTCCTCATAAGCGTCAATCGCGAGACGGTTCCTTATCCGGTCTTTCCCATCGGGGTCTGGATGCTGAAAAGCCATCTGGCGGAGCGGGGTATTGAAGCAGAGGTGGCCGACCTGTTCCTGCTCGGCGATCTGGATGCGCTGGAGCAGTGCTTCTTGAAAAGCAGCCGCTTTGATGCGATCGCCATCTCCATCCGGAATATTGACAACCTGGTCTGGCCCGAAACGGTCTCCTATTTGCCGGAAATCCGCGCCTGCGTGGAGCGGGTCCGGCGGTATTTCCCGCCCGAGAAGATCATGTTGGGCGGATCCGGCTACTCCATTTTCGGGTCCGTCCTTCTTGACGCGCTGGGTTTGGCGCAGGGCATTTCGGGGCCCGGGGAGCAAGCGCTGACGCGCTGGCTGGCGGCGTCGGACAGTGGGCCGGCGCCGGATTTTAGTTATTACCGGCATGTGCCCGCCGAGGTGGTGGCCGCCTACTATCGCGCGGCCGGTATGCTGGGCCTGCAAACGCGCCGCGGTTGTCCGCACGCATGCACATACTGCACGTATCCGCAAATCGAAGGCCGGACATTTCAGCCGCGGCCGGTGGCGGGCGTGCTGGAGGAAATCGCGGCGCTGGCCGATGGTCATGATGTTTCGTGTTTCTATTTCGTGGATTGTCTTTTTGACGCCCCGCGCGCCTACACCCTGCAACTGCTGGCGGAACTGGCGCGGGCGCGAACGCGCGCGCGCTGGTATGCCTTTGTCAATCCCGGCGGCTTTGATGATGAAATGGCTGTCGCCATGGTTGCGGCCGGCTGTGGCGGGATCGAGTTTGGCTCGGAATCCGGCGACGCCGCGATGTTGCGGGCGCTGGGGAAGGATTATGACCCGGCCCAGATCCTGCGGGTTTCCGAGATATGCCGGCGGCGGGGCTTGCCCTTTTGCCATTATCTCTTGCTGGGCGCGCCGGGCGAGAGCGAGGCGACCGTACGCAACAGCCTGGAGTTGATGCGGCGCTGCGCTCCGGCCACGGTCATCATCAGTATCGGGTTGCGGATCTACCCGCACACCCCGCTGGCGCGGCGTTTGCGCGCCGAGGGGCGGCTCAATCCGGCGGATTCGTTGCTGGAGCCTGTTTTCTATCAACCGGAAAATATAGACTTGCGGCGGATCGCCGATTTATGTAAGCGCATGAGCCCTGCGCACTGGCTGGTGCCGGGGGTGCAGGCCAGCTTGCGGCTGGCGGACCAGCAGCAGTTGCGGCGGCGCGGGATCAAGGGCCCGCTTTGGGAGTATCTGGCATGATGCTCAAGGATCAGATCGCATTGGTTACCGGCGGCACGCGCGGCATCGGTCGCGCAGTCAGCCTCGAACTGGCGCGCGCCGGCGCGCGGGTGTTCGGCTGGTATCACGCCAATGCCGCCGCAGCCGCGGATCTGGAGCAAATGGCGGCTGGCGTGCGGACGGCGGCAGTGGATGTCACCGACGCCGCGGCGGTTAAAAGCGCCCTGGGCGAAATCATCCATGCGGCCGGCCGGCTGGATATCGTAGTCAATGCCGCCGGATTTAACCAGGATGCCTTTTTGGCGATGATGGATGATCGGCAATGGCGTCGGGTGCTCGACATCAACCTGGGCGGCACATTCAATGTGTGTCGGGAGGCAGTGCGCGAGATGTTTTTCCGGCGCGCCGGGCGGATCGTCAATATCGCCTCGCTTTCCGGGGTTACCGGCCTGCCGGCGCAGACGAATTACGCGGCGGCCAAGGGCGGTGTGATCGCCTTCACGAAGTCGCTGGCGGTGGAGGCCGCGCGATTCAATGTGCTGGTGAATGCGATCTCGCCGGGCCTGGTGGACACTGACATGACGCGGCAGATGCCGGCGGCGAAGCGGCGGGAAATCGAAGCGCGGATTCCGTTGGGCCGCGCGGGGACGGCAGAGGAAGTGGCGCGGCTGGTCTTGTTCCTGGTGTCGGATTGGAACACGTACATCACCGGCCAGAATTACGTGATAGACGGCGGACTGTATACGTGAGCGGCCGGCCAGGATTGGCCACGCCGGACCCCCTCCAAGGGGGCGGGTTGTGAATCATGTGCGGCCTGCTTGCAGGCGGTCGCAAGATAAGGGATATTAAAAACCATCATGGAATTAAACGCGCAGGTCAAGCAGGTGATTGTCGAGCGGTTGCGGCTGCGGATCAAACCGGAGGAGATCGCCGACGATGCGGCGCTTTTCGGATCGGGCCTGGGTTTGGATTCGATTGACGCGCTGGAGCTTTCGATCGCGATTGAAAAGACATTCGGCGTGGAAATTCGCAACGAGGAAGATGGGCGAAAAGCCTTCCGCAACGTGGCCGCGCTGGTGGAATTTATTCGTGAACGACAGGCCCGCCAGTCCTGATCTGCCGCACGCCTACCCGTTTCGCTTCATTGACCGGATCATTCGCGCGTCCCCTGGCGTGGAGGCGCTGGCCGCCAGGCGAGTGGCCGCCGATGATCCGTTGGTGGAGGGTTGTTTGCCTGCGTGCCTGTTGCTGGAAGCCTGCGCCCAGACCGCCGGCCTGGCGTTGGGGGCGCCGGAACCTGCGTCGCCGCCGCCTGTGCTGGCGGCGGCCAGCGCATTCCGCTTTCACGATTCAGCGCGTCCTGGCGACACCTTGCACGTTGCGGCCCGGTTGGAGCGGCGGCTGGGAAGTTTGACGAGGTTCGAGGTGCGGGTCATGGTCGCGGAACGCTGCCTGGCGGAGGGCTTTATTACGCTGGCGGGCTGAATGTGGGCCGCATGGCTTGAAAGCGCCGCGCCGCCGTGTTGATGGGGGAGCGCAAAGCCCGGAATGCTTGCTGCCGGCTCCCGACCCAATGGGCGCCACACGTGCTCAGCTTTGGGGCCGAACGGGTTTGGCGACAGACGGAGATGCAATGGCGGCCACGCCGCGCGGTTTCCTCTTGTCGGTATGTGCCGGAACTCCTATAAAGCTGTCAGCGGCCGCGCCGCGCATGGGGGGATATGGATTCCACGCTCGTTTTGGAACTGGTCGGGCTGGTTCTGCCGTTCCTGCACTTGGTGGGCGCTTTGCATGCCGTGCATGCGATCATGTGCGTGCGCAACTCGCAGAGCGCGATCGCCTGGGCCATTTCGTTGATTACCTTTCCGTACCTGGCCATTCCGCTCTACTGGTTTTTCGGGCGCAGCAAGTTTGCGGGCTACGTCGAATCACGGCGCAAGGGGAATCTGGAAATCAATCATATCGCCGATAAAGCCATCAGCCGGATTTACGATTATCGCTCCGCTGACGCTGCCGGTATCGCCGACCTGAAGACACTGGAGGCGCTGGCTCGCATGCCGTTCACGCGGGCCAACCGCGTGGATTTGCTGGTGGATGGGCCCGCCACGTTCGATGCCATTTTTGAAGGTATTGATCGCGCGCAGATTTATTTACTGGTCCAGTTCTTTATCATCCACGATGACGAGCTGGGGCGCGCGCTCAAGGCGCGTTTGATTCAGAAGGCGCGCGCCGGGGTGCGGGTTCTGCTCCTGTATGACGAGGTGGGGAGCCATGACCTGCCCGAGAGTTACCTGCAGGAATTGCGTGATGAGAAGATTGAGGTTCACGGGTTCGGCACTCCCGAGAAGCGCAAAAATCGTTTTCAGATCAATTTCCGCAACCACCGGAAAATCGTGGTGGTGGACGGCCGGCTGGCGTTCGTTGGCGGGTTGAATGTGGGGGACGAGTACATGGGTCGCAGCGCCCGGTTCGGGCCATGGCGCGACACGCATGTGCGGATCGAGGGGCCGGCAGTGATGGGCGTGCAACTGGCGTTCCTGGAAGACTGGTATTGGGCCTCCGACCAGACGCCCGATCTGGCCTGGGTGCCGCAACCGGCCGCCGATTCAAATCAGCATGTGCTGATCCTGCCCACCGGGCCCGCGGACGACCGGGAGACCTGTGATCTCTTTTTTGTCCACGCCATCAATTCGGCGCGCCAGCGGGTCTGGATCACGAGCCCGTATTTTGTGCCCGACCCGCCGGTGATTCGCGCCCTCCAGTTGGCGGCCCTGCGCGGCGTGGATGTGCGCATCATGCTGCCGCAGAAGCCGGATCACCTGCTGGTCTATCTTTCCGCATTTTCATACCTCGGCGAAATGGAGCGATCGAATGTCCGGATTTTCCGCTACCAGCCCGGATTCCTGCATCAAAAAGTCATGCTGGTGGATGACGACGGAGCCGTGGTGGGGACCGCCAACCTGGACAATCGCTCGTTCCATCTGAACTTCGAGATCATGGTCCTGGTATCCGATCTGGCTTTCGCTGGCGCAGTGGCGCGGATGCTTGAACGAGATTTCCAGCAATGCCGGCAGGTGACCGCCGATGAATACAAGAGGCGCGGGTTTGGATTCCGGCTGGCGGTGCGCATCGCGCGCCTGCTTTCACCGGTGCAATGATGATACAGAGTGGGAGTCACGGGTTGGGGCGGCGCCGGCGGATGGTGGCACGAAGTTTAGGGCAAATACGGGATGGCGGCGGGCGTTGGGGCCAGTATGAAAAAATGGGCGGGGTGGATAAGCGGTTGTTGGTTTCGGTTAATAGGTTATTAGATTGGCCATGCGAGATATCGTGTGATGTCCGCGTGGTTTCGGTGCGGTGGGCGCAGAGCGAAAGGAAGGGGAAATGAAGTCACGGGTATTGTTGGCGGCGGTGGTCCTGCTGACGGCGGGGTGCGGGGTGTTCGCTAATCAGATTCAGTTCGGGTTTTCCGGCACAACGCCGGTGCCGCGGGATTATGACGGTGATGGCATCACGGACCTCGGGCTGTATTACGAGCCGCTGGGCATGTGGTACATCTTCGGCAGCCGCGTGGGGTATATGGAGCAGCAATGGGGGTTCGCCGGCGCCAAGCCGGTGCCCTTCGATTGGAACAACGACGCCAAGGCGGAACTGGCGGTTTACGCGCCGGACTGGCCGGGCGGCGGCACCTGGTTCTTCTACAACTGCAACGGCATGTCGAATGTGCCGAACAACGTGGTGGCGGCCAACGCGACCAACGCGCTGATCGGGCGGGGCGCGGAAAACGAAATTCAAAGCAAGGCCGTCCATAGCGCCATTGTGGCGGGCTATGGAAATATCGTTCACTCCAACGCCTACGCGGCGTTCATCGGGGCCGGCGCCGGCTGCGAGGCTAACGGCGATTACGCGGTGGTGGGCGGCGGTTTCAAGAACCGGGCAAAAGGAAACTGCGCGGTCGTGGCGGGCGGTGGCGGCTGGTTTCTGGCGGATATGCCAAACGTGGCCACGGCGGATTTCGCGACGGTCAGCGGCGGGTTCGGCAATACCGTCGGAAAAATGTGTGGCGTCATTCCCGGTGGCTGGCTGAACGAGGTGCACGGCGATTATGGCATCGCCATGGGGCTCGCAGCAAAAGCGCAGCATGCCAACACATTCGTCTTCAATGACAGCATCACGCCGTACAGCTCCACCAAGGCCAACCAGTTTGTGGTAAACGCCGGCAACGGTATCTTCTCGGCGCAGAATGCCGGCACCAACAAGGCGGTCAAAGCGGGCGAATACTATCGTGACAACTCGATTGTTGCCTGGGGCAAGGTCGGTAGCGATGGCGCGCGTTCCCGCGACTTTGGCGTGGTGTCCATCACACATCCCAACACCGGCGAATACTTGATTACCATCCGTTTCGGCGGGGAGGTGCCGGCCGATGTCATTTGCACCGCTTCGGCGGAGATTGATTCCCGGCCGACCAATCTGTCGCAATGCCGGTTTGTGGCGGTGGATCAGGATGACGGCAACAAGTTCAGGGTTTACATCAATAATGGTTCAGGCGAGCCGGTGAACAATGAGTTCACCTTCATTGTCACCGGTCGCGAGCGATAGAAGACTGCGCCGCGGGGCCGGCCCGGAGCCCGCCCCCCGGCGGGCGGGACGCAGAGAGGCCAGGGCGAGTGGGGTAGCCGGG
>CAZMXS010000102.1:0-11773 GCA_964570325.1 uncultured Verrucomicrobiota bacterium
ACTGCAGCCTCCCGTAGGAGTCTGGGCAGTGTCTCAGTCCCAGTGTGGCTGACCATCCTCTCAGACCAGCTACCCGTAAGCCTTGGTGAGCCGTCACCTCACCAACAAGCTGATAGGACGTGGGCTCATCTCCAAGCGACAGGCCTTGCGGTCCCCGCCTTTAGACATCCTCCCATGCGGGAGGAGACCACATTCGGTATTAATCCGCCTTTCGGCAGGCTATCCCCAACTTGGAGGTAGATTACCCGCGCGTTACTCACCCTTCCGCCACTTTCACCGGCACTATATTGCTATAACACCGGATCTCGTTCGACTTGCATGCCTAATCCACGCCGCCAGCGTTCGTTCTGAGCCAGGATCAAACTCTCCGTAAATAAATACGTGAGCCGTCCGCGCCTTGCGGCACAGACGTTTTATTGACCCATTGATCCCGTTTTTACACGTGATCGTATTGCGCACAAGCTCTACATCACATCACACCACTTCTGATTCGAAGTGGGATGCGAACTATTCAATTGTCAAAGAACCAAAAAAAACCATAACCTCCGTTCCTCTTCCCAGAGGTTAAAAACAACAACAAAAACTGGTATGAGCATCAGTACTAACCCAATGCCCGTTTAATTCTGTGATGAATATATGAGGGCCCCGTTAATTTGTCAATCGGTCTTTTTAATTTTTTTTCTCTTTTTTTTCATCAACAGAAAAAGCCTGATTTTCAAGGCTTTTCCATCTGTCCGCCGTGTTAGCGCGGCTTGCCAAGTAATTTTTTTTCCACCCGCGCGATCATCTTTTCATCGGCACGGACCAGCGCCTGCAATTCCGCTACTCGGCGCAACAGCGCATCAAAATCCAATCCGGCGCTGGCGCCCAGATGCGTTTTAAGCGCGATTGCCCGATACGGATCCATGCGCACCAGCTCGCCTAGATTCGTTTTCACGTGGTGATATGCATCGCGAAACGGCATGCCTTCCCCCACCAGCTCCAGTGCCCGGTCTGTGGCGAATACATCCGGCGTAAACCCCTTCAGCAATGCCTTACGATTCACCGTCAAGCGCCCGGCGAGCAACGCCAGGATGCGCAAGCAGGCACGGGTCGTATTCAGCGCCTCAATGAAGGGCTCCTTGGCCTCTTGGATGTCACGGTTGTAGCCGGAGGGCGCCGAGCGCAGGATGTCCTGCACCGCCAGCGATGCGGCCATGACCCGCGCAGCCTTGGCACGCACCAGCTCCAGTACGTCCGGATTGCGCTTCTGCGGCATGATACTGCTGCCCGTGCAAAACTCCGCCGGCAGCGCGAAGTAGCCAAACTCGGGCATGGAATACAGAATCAAATCCTGTGCAAGGCGCGACACCGTAATCATCACCTGACTCAAGGCGGACAGGATGATTGCCTCCATCTTGCCGCGCGCATTATTGGCGTAGAGCACATTGTGCACCGGCCGGCTGAACCCCAGCAAATCGGAGACGCGCTGGCGGTCAATCGGCAGCGGCACGCCATAACTGGCGGCCGACCCCAACGGGCATTGATCGTTCAGCTCATAGGCGTTAATAAGCAATGCTGCATCATCCAGCAGGCTTTCCGCATGCGCCGACGCCCACAGACCAACTGAACTGGGCATGGCCGGCTGCATGTGCGTGCGCCCCACCATGGGGTCCGCTGCATGCTCAATGGCGAAGCGCACCAGAGTGTCTGCCAAAACCGCAACCTCGTTCAAGGTTCCCAGCAACTGCTGTTTGGCATAAATCCGCATATCCACAGCCACTTGGTCATTGCGGCTGCGCCCGGTGTGAACCTTCTTGCCCAAGTCGCCCAGTTCCGCAGTCAATTCACGCTCTATGGCCAAGTGCACATCCTGATCCTGCAGGCTAATGCGGAATCGGCTGGCCTTCGCCCTGCGGACTATGTCGGCCAGCGCGGCCAGTACCTTCCGGCATTCTGTCGAACTGATGATGGGCGGTCGGACCGGCATCTCCGAAAGCATGATCACATGCGCCGCCGTGCCCAGGCAATCGGCCGCGACCAGCGCCAAATCCAACTCCGCATCGCGCCCTGCGGTGAATTCGAGAACCGCAGCATGGATCACCCCCACCGTTGTCTTTTGTCGCTGGTTATTTTTCATCTTCCATCCTTCCTTGCGGCTGCCGTCAGCGTATTGGATTGACGGCGCGAGTCAAGCCGGCGCCGCATTCACGGCGCCGGTTGCGGGAGTGGTTGGGCGCGTCCCTCATAGGCATCCAGGTACGCCCGCAGCGGAGCCGACAACAACGACCCCGCGCCGCCGGTTTCCCCCAACACTTCCAAACGGTCCAGATAATCCGTCCGCGCCTGAACACTCCGTTCCCAATCCAGTCGGGCCTTTTCAGCGTTCGCCAGCAAGCTGCGCAAGCGGGACTCCGCCGGACTGGGCCGCAACAACCTTCCGAACCAGCTGCGCCGCCCGCAACGCGCCAGCGCCCGGGAAAAAAATGTATACTGGTCAATCACCGCGCGGAATTCAGCTGGTTGCCCAACCGCCAGTCCCCCCAGCATCAAGCACAGCCGGTCCGCCAACGCCGGCACGCAATCCGCATGGCGCCGCGCGATCAAGTCCGCTAACGCCAGCGACGCAGGCCAGTCGGAACCGCATGGCACTCCCAACTGCGCCGGCCGCACTTGCAGCGCCGCGCGCAACTCCGCCAGACGCGACGCGGCACCGTCATTCACCATCCGCGCCCCTTCCGCCTGCCGCGCCATCCACAAGTCAAAATCGCGTTGAGCCTGTCCCATGTCGGCGCGGTTGAGCGCCTGCTGCGCGATCCAGTCGGGAGGCAGCGACCCGGTTGCCGCCAGTTCACCACACAGCCGCGCAATCAGCGCGGACGACGTGCTGCGGCTCATCATCCAGGCCACACCGCAGGCGGCCCAATCCTTCTCGATCCAGTGCCCGGGCGGCAGATATGTCATCAACCACAGTTCGCGCACGGAGAGGGTGCGGCCCGCCCGCCACTCGCCGACCACCGCCGCCACACTCGCGGCGCGCCACTCGGGATATAAATTCCGGCTCACGCCCACCGCCAGCCAATCGGGGGTTTCACCTGCTTTCCGCTGCCGCTGGGCTTCGCTTTGAGCAGCCACCACCCAACGGTTCAAGAGTAGCCAGCAAATCCCGTCCAGAATATCGCCACGCTCCACCGCCCCTGGGTTTTCGATCATCAGTTTCTGCTGCAACATGCCTCCCACCCAACCCTGCGCCCGGATAACGCGCGCCGGTTTGCTCGAACTGGCATCACCAACCACCACGCGAACCGGATTATGGCGGGTGAGCGGCAGTGCGGTGCCGGCAAGTTGCTCGAGCCGGGCGGCTACATCCTCCAAATCCGCCGCCAGCGCGACATTGCCGGCCGCGCCGAAACCCATGACCGCAAAACGGCGCCCGGCGCTGAATACCGCCTGGTTTTCCGAATTTGTCCGCTCCGCCACAGGTGGCGCAAAATCACTCGCCGATACGCCCTGAAAAGCGGCTAACGCGAGACCGCTTATGATCTGGCACCAGCGCGCCATACCCCTTGCGCTGCCTTTCATTCCTGCGTGCGGCCACGGCTTTCCATGATAATCGTCACCGGGCCATCATTGACCAGTTCCACCTGCATGTGCTCGCCGAATACACCGGTCTGCACGACATGGCCCATAGCCCGCAACCGACCCACCAGCACCTCATACAGCCGGTTGCCTTCAACCGGCGGCGCAGCTTCGATGTAGCTGGGGCGGTTACCCTTGGCGCAATCCCCATACAACGTGAACTGGCTGACGACAAGGAACTCGCCCTTGACGGCGTCAATGGAATCATTCAGGCGCCCTTGGGAATCATCGTAAATGCGCAGTTGAGAAACCTTACGGGCAAGATAACCGGCATCCGCATCGGTATCCCCGCGCGCCACACCCGCGAGCACCAACGCACCGGGACCGATGCGGGCCACAACAGTCCCAGCCACTGAAACCTGGGCCCGTTGAACTCGCTGGACCACCAGTTTCATGTCTCAATTTCCGACCGGATCACCGGTTGACTTCAACCGGCAACACTGGAAATGCGCAGGGTGCGCAGACGATTTAAAGCCATGGCAATCTCGTAACGCCGAGGTCGCGCCAAGTCGCCGCGCAGTTCGCGGGTCAGCGTTTCCAAGCCCTCCGTGCTCAAGTCGCGGTCAATCAAGTCCAGTATTTCACGGATGGGGCGCGCCTGATCCATGTAGCGCAACTTGGCGTAATAAAGGATCCGGCCAATGGTACGGGTCTGATAGACGTCCGCCAATTGCCGGATGCCGCGCAGGTCAATCGCGGAGCGACCGAACTCCAGCAGGTGGATGTCCACCGCCCGGATACTTGCATCGTTACGACCCAGGCTGGGATCAATGCTGCTGGGCACGATCCAGCGGTTTTTGTCCGCCAATCCGGCCAAGTCCTGAACCTCGGGCTTCGGCCCGGGCGCTTCACGCACTAGTTTCTTGGCATCGGCCGTGATATCGCTCAAGCGGAAATTATCTATTCGTAAAATGGTGTCAGCCAGCGGGATGAACTCCGCAATGCAGGCGGAGCCCGCCACGACCAGCGAGACCCCCAGTTCTTTGGAAAACTGCGCCGCCCGCAGCGCTAACGGCGTCACCGCGCGCGTAGCGCCATTATAGAGCGCCGCAGTCCGCGAATCCTGGGTAATGAACTCCGGCGCCGAATCCGCTTCGTCAATCAGCATGACACGGGCGCCGACTTCCAACAGTTCCATCGCCGTGGCCGCTTGAGCGGCGCAGGCATCCGCGTTCTCGCAGGTCAGGGGACGTTCCAAGCTGACTTCCTGCCCTGGCTGGCGAATGAACGGGCTGACATCCACGCGCTGGATGCTGCGCCCGGTTTCGGCGGCCAGGTAAACGGCATCCGGCACCGTGATAACCAGCTCGCGTCCATCGCCGGGAATGTGGTTATAGATGCCTGCTGCCAGGGCGTGCATCAGATCAATGCGACCGGAATAAGCGTCGCCGATGATCAGCGTGATGCCGGCAGGGATGCCCACGCCGCGAATCGTACGATCCTTCGCCACCGGCACCTCGCTGATAAGCGCGTCCGGCGCGGCAATCGGCTGCAATCGGGCATAATTCGGCAGATCGGAACCGGCGGCGCGCGCCACCAAGGCGCCCTCGGCCACAAAACTGACCCAGCCGCGGGTAGGCAACACCTGGCGAATCCGATCGGCGTCCTCCATCAAATCAACGAACTCCTCGATTTCATCAGGCGGCAGGTTGCAGTAAATGAGCGCCGAATTGACGACTTCGGGCAAATCTTCGAAGAAGATTTCCTTGGCTCCGGCACCGGAAACCAAGCCGCGATGGGCAGGGAGCCGGACATAAACCCGGGCTTCAACATATTCCTCTGTGACCAGAAGAGAGGAGCGCGGCAGGATCTTCTGGCCCGGGCAGGCAATGGACAACCGTCGGCGCGAGATGCCCTCGTCATCATAACGGGAAAGGGCGTCAATTTGCGCCGCCACTCGGCGGGTCAGATAATCTTCCAGGGCAGTCCGGCGCACCGGCGTGTTAAACAAATGCGGCGGGAAACCGGCAATGTGTTGCGGGACGCGGAGAATGAACAGGTTGGCCGATTCGTCGGCGTCTTCTTGAATCCGGTTAAGTTTCAGGACATAACGGGAGAAATCAAAATCGCCGATGAGCCGCTCATATTCCGCCGCGTCTTTCCGGTCAATACTGTTGAGAATATTGAAAAACTCTTCCTTGTCTCTCATCGCCCTGCACCTCTTTATATTTCAGGAGCCCAACCGCCACCTTCAACCGGCGGCCGCGGATGCGCCGCCACTTTTCTTAGCCGACACCGATTTGGCCTCGGATTTGGCTTCAGTCTTGGTTCCGGAAGCCGATTCCTTTTCCGCTTTGGCCGCCTTGTGGTAGCCTTCGCTACGATAATCTGTAGCATAAAAGCCCGAGCCCCGAAAAATCACCCCAGCGCCAGTACCGATCCTGCGGCGCACCCGGCCCCGGCACTGCGGACAGGTTTTCAGCGGCGCCGCCGAAATGGACTGGAACCGTTCAAAGACATGGCCGCATTTTGAACATTCGTATTCGTATGTTGGCATTGTAAATCTCTCTTCACCCTTCCAGTCTCAATTTCTCAACAAAGTGTGATAATATACGGACCGCCTTTGAAAATTGTCAAATAATCCCCGACATTAATCCCGTCTATGCGAAATTGGGGTGCTGCATACTAGATATTCAGGTGCAGCGCCGGATGACATCGGCAATGATCTCGCCGGCGGCGGCCGGCCGACCGATGCGCGCCGCGTTGGCGGCCAAGTCGGTCAGCCGACGGGGATTCGACAGCAACTGACGTATTTTCCACGGCGCATCAGCAGGCTCGAATAACCGAACGGCGCAGCCGGCCTCCAGTAGATGTTCGCAATTGCGTTGCTCTTGTCCGGGAATCGGCTCGACAATAATCAATGGCTTGCCCTTTGCCATGGCCTCCGCACTGGTCAAGCCGCCGGGTTTGCTGATAATTACGTCTGCCGCATCCATCAATTCGTGCACAAAATCAACAAAGCCGAACACGGTGACTGGAATCGGCGCCGTGGCGGCCAGCGCCCGAGCCGCCCGCTCAATCTTCGCGTTTCGGCCGGCCACAATAACCAATTGGCACGGCGGCGGGTCCGCCACGCATGCGCGCAGCAACTCAACCGTCGGACCAATGCCGCAGCCGCCGCTCAACACCAACACCATCCGGCGATCCGAGGGTAACCCACGCCGGCGCAGGGCAATCGCAGCCGGAACCCGTTCTGCAAAGGCCTGCATAACCGGGATGCCGGTAAGGCGGATGTTCTCTTCCGCCTGTCCGTCGCGCATCAGTTGCCGACGAGCTTCTTCGGAAGCCACGTAATAAATGTCAACGCCCCGCACATACCACAGAGCGTGCGCTGCGAAGTCGGTCACAACACCGTATAGCGGGACTTGTGGACGACGCCGAAAACGTTGTGTGGCAATTAGTTCCAACGGCAGGAAATGCGTGCAAACTGCGGCGTCAGGCGCCTCACGCGCCAGAAAACGATAAAATGAGAGCGCGTTCAGTCGGTTAAAAATAGAACGAATCCGGCGCTCGAGCGGGCGTTGCGCGTTACGGTCGGTTTGGGCATAGAGATAACCCCATAATTCCGGCGCGGCGCGGACCAGATTCAAATAGCCATCACCATAAGTCTTGCGATAAAGCGGCGGCACGAAATCCAAGATATCCCGCACGGTAACCGCCTGTTTGCGAGCGCATGCGGCTTCCGCCAGCGCCTCCGCCGCACGCCGATGTCCACCGCCCGCCGAGGCATGGAGGATCAACAGCTTCATCGCGAATCCCTCGCCTCCAATCTACTCTCCGCGTGCGCAATCAGGTACTCGCGGTACAATGACCAGCCCAACAATCCACCGCCCAAGATACAGAAGATAATATAATCAACGGGCAGGCCCAACAGCCAATGTGGATGCCAAGTGGCATGCGCCGGAGTCAACCGGCCCAAGCCAAATGCGGGATTCAAAGCAAACCAAAACAGATCCTCCAGCAGCCAGAACCACATCAGGCTTCCAAGAATGCGCGCCTCCAACCACCAGGTAAATCGGCCGCCCATGGCCAGCGGCAAATGAAAAACCGCCGCCATGAAAGTGAACAGGAACAGGTGATAACCCGTGACCGCACGACCGCCGAAAAACCAGTTGAGCACATGGTTGTCCGGGGTGCGCCACGTCGGCAGTCCGGCGGCCCAACCCTGGTCCCCCTCAATCTGAATCTCGAGTTGCGCATATAAGCTGGCCAGCAATATCACCCACAGTACCAGCACCACTGCCTTCCGCCAAACCGGTGCGCCTTTATCCGAAACGTACTTCATAGACAGGAAAGCATGATCCCATTACATCTCCAAATACGACATATTTTTTCGGTTATGCGTTTGAGGTCTCGATTCGTTTTCATTGAGCGGCTCAGCCGCGCAATGGCTTTCCCCGCGTAAAAAGAATAGCCCCCAATCTATAACATCTTGCCACGCCCGAATCGTTATCACTTCTTAACCGATTATCATCAAGATGCATTTTCGTTTTTCGATACTTCCGAATGGCAGCTTGAGCAACTGGATTATCGCACAGAAGGAGATCGAGCGGAGCATATGCGCCCACGCCCTTGAATTAGTTGCCTCATTCGACATGATTACGCCCCCCGCAAAAACCGCAAAAAAATCAGGGCGGTCGGGTATATTAAAAGCATGAGAATCGCGGATTTATTGGGTAGCCTGGCCCTGGCCGCCGCGCCGGCCTGGGGGCAGCTCTGGATATACCAGGACGGGCTGGCATCCGGCTGGCAAGACTGGTCCTGGAATGCCACGCTCAATTTCAACTGCACCAACCCCGTTCACAGCGGAACCCGGTCCGTCTCCGCTGAACTCGGCGCATGGGGCGCCATCTCGCTCCACCACACTGCCCTAGGTCGGACTAATTACGGGGCCTTGGAGTTTCAAGTCCGCGGTTCTGCGGGCAACACCCCGATCTGGCTCTACCTGCAAGATGACGGTTCAGGGCAAAGCTCCGATGCCATCCTGCTAAACAACGCCGCTTACCTGCCGGACGGAACCCTCGCAACCGGCGCCTGGAAAAAGGCGCTCGTCCGGTTGTCCGCTTTTCCCAACGCGCCCGCCTCTTTCACGCGCATCAATTGGTTTAACAACGACGGTGGCGCCCAGGCTCCGTTCTATCTGGACACGATCCGCCTGACCGGCGCGGACGAATTGCCGCCGGAGCTACGGGCGGTCCACGCCGAATCCCGCACCGTGGCGGCGGGCTATTTCGACCAGCCGCTGGACACCAACAGTCTGCCGCACGGCTGCTATATGCTCTGGAATGCCGCCGATCCCCACTACACGCCGGCTGTCACCGGCGTCTTCGCCTACTATCGCGCCGACCTGCGCGGCGTGGCCGCAGATTTCCCCTACCCGTTCGGAACGGCCGGGGTCTACCAGCTCACAATCACGGGCATTACCAATTCCGGCGGTCTGGCCCTGGCCTCCGTCGCCACCGGTCGCTTCGCGCTGACCAGCATCGGTGTCCAGATCAACGCCACCGCCGACCTGCACCGAATCAGTCCCTACATCTATGGGCTCGCCTTCGGCCCCGGCACGCAGTACCTGCGCGGAGCCGGTATCACTGTCAACCGCTCGGGCGGCAACCGCCGCTCAAAATACAACTGGCGCCTCGGCGCCTCCAATACCGGCGCCGACTGGTACTATGAAAACGTCGGCGAGGACAGCGGCCCCGCCGGCGAGGAGTCAGGGCTCGGTTTCGCACTCCGGAACAGCGCGGCCGGCTGCGCCACCCTTATGACCCTGCCGACACTGGGCTGGGTAGCCAAGGACCGCTCATCCTACAGCTACTCCATCGCAAAGTACGGCCCACAGGATGACGCAGACTACACTTGGCGGCCGGACGCCGGCAACGGCCTGCGCAACGGGTCCAGTATCACCAACGATCCGCGGGACGCGCTGGTGCCGTCCCGCCCGTTTCGCACGCCGGGCGATCCGGCCGACTGCGTTTACCAGGACGAGTGGCTGCAGGCGCTCAGGAAAGAACTGGGGCCACTGGCTGAGGCCACATTGACCTTTATCGCCATGGACAACGAGCCTGACGGCTGGCGTGGCACACACCAAGACGCACACCCGCTCCCTCCGACCTACGACGAACTGCTCGACCAGTTCCTGGTCTACGCAACCATGACGCGCTCCAACTGGCCGGAAGCTCGAATTACGGGCCCCGTTAGCCTGGGCTGGTGGTTTTATTGGAACAGTGACGCCGGCTGGGGCGACAAGGCCGCCCACGACAACCAGGACTTCCTACCCTGGTTCCTCGACCGCGTCCGCGCGCACGACACCAATGCCGGCCAACGCACGCTGAACGTGCTGGATATCCACTACTACCCGACTGGGATCTACAACAACAACACCGACACCAACACCCGCGCGCTCCGACTGCGCGCCACCCGTTCGTTCTGGGATCCGTCTTATCGAGACGAAGGCTGGATCGGCAGCGACACGGTCGCCACGCAGACCCAGCCAAACCGGAACTACGTGCAATTGATCCCGCGATTCAAAGCCCTGCTCACCAACCATTACCCCGGTACACGTCTGGGCATCACGGAATGGTCCATGGGCGGCGAGAACGACATCAGCGGCGGGTTGGCAATAGCCGACGTGCTGGGCATCTTCGGGCGCGAGGATCTTTACCTGGCAAACTACTGGGCCACGCCGGACACGGGCGCGCCGGCATACCAAGCCTTCAAGCTCTACGGCAATTACGATGGGCAAGGCGCGCGCTTCCCGCCCTTCGCCATCCGCGCTGCCAGTTCCGACCAAGGAAGGCTGGCGGCATACGCCGGCCTGTCCCCGGCCGGCGACCGACTGGCCCTCATCATGGTGAACAAGGAACCCGACTGCGATATCCTCGCCATGGTGCGGCTGGAACATTTCGCGCCAGGCGCCACCGCGACAGTTTACGCGCTGGACGCCCTGGACCCGACCCGCCTCCTCCAACCGCCAGTCATTACCCACGCCGCGCCCGAATTTGAGGCGGTTTTCCACGCATACTCCGCCACGCTGCTCGTGCTGACCGGACCAGCCGTTGACAGCGACACCAACGGCCTGCCGGACACCTGGCAACGTGCGTACCCGGTAAGCGGGCCGGCGACCGACGACGACGGCGACGGCGCGTCGAACCTGGATGAGTACCGCGCGGACACGGATCCGCTGGATTCCAACAGCGTGCTGCGCCTTCAATTACACCGGGGCGCCACCAACTGGTGGCTTGGCCTGCCGTCAATGCCCGGCCGAACTTACCGGCTCGAAGCGGCCGCCCAGCCGGGAACCACCTGGCAAACCAACGGGGTGAAGTACGGCAACGGCGCAGCGCTGCTGTGGAATTTGCTACCCACCACATCCACCGGGGTCTACCGGGGTTGTGTCTTGGAGTAACAACCGACAACCGCATAGGCATCGGGGGGATACTGATCTGGCCCCGATATTTCGGACACATGGAGCGAAGCGTTGGCATGGGATTTATGCAGCGAACTTCAGTTCATTCTCAAGCGGCGACAGGTCGCCGAGCGCTATGGATCAAGGCGGCGTCACGGACGAGATCGGAGAATCGCAGCCGCTTTCAGAAGGTCGGTGGCGGCTGAAAAGGAGCGAGGTCATGGGCGTGAAGAGACACAGTCCGGAAGAGATCATTCAGAAACTGCGGGAAGCGAAAGTAGAACAAGGCCGGGGAAAGAAGCTGCCGGAAGTCTGCCGGCAGATCGGGGTGACGGAACACACGTACTCCCGGTGGCGGAAGGAATACGGCGGGTTGCGGGTTGATCAGGCCAGACGGCCGAAGGAGTTGGAGAGCGAGAACGGCCGGCTGAAGAAGCTGTTGGCCGAGGCAGAACTGGATAAGGCGATCCTGAAAGAGGCGGCCCGCCCAAACTTGTAAGCCCGGCGAAACGGCACCGGGCGATTCTACACATTCGGGAGAGGTATCCGAGGGTGTCGGAACGCCGGGCGTGCAAGGTACTGGATCAACCGCGCTCGACTCAGCGTCGGCAACGGGTGATTCCAAGCGATGAACCAAGGCTGATTGAGCAGATGACGGAGTTGGCGACACAGTACGGGAGGTACGGACATACTGGCCCCCTGAAAGGTCGAGACACCTGATAGGGTGAGATTAGGATGGGCGCGGGAAAG
>CAZMXS010000103.1:0-11605 GCA_964570325.1 uncultured Verrucomicrobiota bacterium
GTCTCAATTGCCTTTCGGCGTTCTTCCGGATTCCGTCTGCTGGACTCCTAACATCCGGACCGGACGATAATTGAAATAGTAGTTTGACGAACCCCCTCCTGCAATCTTTGTCAGACGATTCTCACGGATGAGATCGGCAGCATAATTGCTTTGAGTTATGCGGTTTCTGCAAAGGTCGGCAGACGTACTTAATGCAACTAAACCGATCATTATCGGTCTCCCGACAGATACTTGAATGGAGGCAACTTGAGGGAGTCTTTGCGCAACCCTGGTTTCCAGACAATATCCAGACGGTCGAACTGCTTCCTAATTGCACTCAATTCCCGTTTAAGGTCATCAATTGCAAACGTACTGGCCCATTCGCGAGCCACTGCGTCTGAATGAGCGGCCAGAAACTCCCGGAATGGCGCCTCGGCCTCGATCTGCCCCGGCGGTCGAGATTCGTCTCGATTGATGCGCAGCAGGAACTCGAGCACCAGCAAGGCTTTCTTCCGCAATTCGACCGGTTTCCCATCAATCGTAACGCGATCCTCCTCTAAATGGAGCTGAACAGAAACGGGTTCAGCCACGCCGCGCTTCAGCTCCTTGGAATAGCGAAGCACCAGTTGATGAAAATGGCCGGGCTTTTCCGCCAGCTCCGCGAACCGGTTACGCAGCGGCACGAAGGGAATATCCGCCAGTTCAATGCGGGCATCGCGGGCGCGCACCGGCTTGCCCAATCCAGGGAGGGAGAGCGCCTGCGCCGTCTGTTCTGGATAATAGAAACGCGGGTTGAGGCGCGGGTCGTCGTACGGCTCCCCGACCAGCACATGCGTCAGGCGGTCCGTTTCGCGGCCGATCAAGCTCATGCACGCATAAAGGAGCGCACTCATTGTCTTGCGGCCGCCGGCAATGGAAGCCACAACCCGGATTTGGGGGTTTTCCACAAACGCCCGGAGCTGCTCCAGGATGAAATCCGCAACAGCGGCGTTTTCCTCCTGCGTGCGAATATCCTCCAACGGGGATGCGCGGCCAGTCGCGGGATCCGGGATGGTGAAGACGCGCGCCGGCTCGAACTGCAGCCGGCAGTCCTTGATCCCAAGCGCCAGGCGCAGCGATTCCCATACCGATGGCCGGCCGGAGAGCAGTTCGCGCTCAATCTGCGCCGCGCCGCGGAGCGTTGTCAGGGCCACAACGCGATCGGGCACGGCGCCGGCCCGCGCGAGCAACCAAGCCGTTTCCGTGAGAATGGCCGGAGACATGCCGGTGACGGCGAAGAGGACGGAAGACGGGAGGACGGAAGACGGAAGATGGCGGGAAATCTTTTTCACAGAGTATCCTCATTTCTTTTTTCCATTTTCCGTTTTCCCGTCTTCCGTTATTTTCACCACTCCTTTGGGCGTCATCTTGTAGCCCGTGCGGGCCAGGAAATCCTGTCCGCGCCGGTCCGGTTCCTTATGAAAGCGCGGGCCCTGCTTGAAATGCAGGGTCTGCATGCTCTGAATCCAGGCGGACAACCGGCGGCTGATCCCGATGGATTCCTCGCGCAGCGTTTCGGCCTGGGCGGGGGTAATGTAATGAAGGTCTTCCGCATGATAGAGTTGGGAGCGCACTTCGCCGGCGCTGCCCTTGGCGTAGAAGAGGAACTGGATCAAGTCGGCGGTGGAACCGCGCTCGTGCCCTTCGGCGATATTGGATGTGATGGAAACGGCCGCGCGCTGAATCTGATCGCACAGGCCAGGATCGCGCGCGAATGGGCTGGTCGTCGTGCGCGCGTAGATGTCCCGGACCAGCGCGCGACCCGCCTGCCAAACCGGCAAGTCTTCGAACTGTTTGTGTTGATTTCCCATTTTTCTTCCGTTTTCCTGTCTTCCGTTTTCCGTCTTATCCCGGATCGTGGTTGAACACCTCGACCGGGCCGGTGACGGGGCTGTCGTAGCACAGGCGTTTTGCCCGGCCGTGGAGCGCATGCGCGAGCCGCAGGTAGAGCCAGATGGGCCCCGGGCCGGTCAGCGTGACCTCGGCGCCGGGCGGCACCCGGTCCAAGGCGGCGCGCACGTAATCGTCCAACCGGGACAGCTTGGCCTGGCCGGTGTCGGCGTAGAGAGTGGAAACGTCGAGGGTCATTAGAATAGAAACGCCTGCGGGTCCGCAATCTCCTGGCCATTGAGGACCCGGATATGCAATTGCCTGGCCCGCGATTCCAGATCCCTCATCAGTTTGGGATCGGCGGGCCTGTTATATATGGCCAACGCTTTATGAACGAACCGGCCGCCTATGCGTTCCGCCCGCATATTGATTTCCTCCAACAGCGGCAGGATCCGCGTCCGGTTCCCGCCCCGCTTGCAGGATACGTACAGGATCTGCATACCGTCGAACCCGATCACATCCTCCTCCAGGCGCCCACCGGCTGTACCGCCTCCGAAGTTGGCGGACCACATCAGTTCCTGAAAGAATCCGGACTGTTTAATCGCATCATACACGGCTATCTCCCACCAACCTCCGCCCAATATGGTGACACTGTCCTTGGCTTGGCTGGGATCGGCCGGCAACATCAGGCGATCAGCCCTATCCTTGCGTAACAATCCATTAGCCAGACACAGTTCAGCGACATTTGGCGGAAGATTCAGCGGTCGCTCCGCCAACGCACGCCATTCCGGCATTTTTCGAGGCTCGTGGCCGTTCGGGCATAGGCCCTGCGGACCCAATATCGCCGACCACAACGCCATTTCGTCGGCCCGGTTACCCAGCAAATACTGCGCCAAATCCATGAGCGGCGCCGGGTTGCGCCCCTGCGCCCGGGCGTTGCAACCATTGGCCAAGGCGACCGTGTTAATTGTCAGCTCGCGGCCGTGCCGCGCCAGGGAAAAGTCACCGTTGAGCAACCCGTCCACTGCCGCCCCGCCGTGGGCCGCATCGACAAAGCGCACATGCTCGGTATCAACATAGAACGCCACCACCTTTTCCTTGGCGGCTGCCGCATAGGCCCCGATCGACATGAGCTTGGTTCCGCCCGTGAAATTGACAACGGGTAGTTCCCCCGCGTCGCAGGCCTCCTTGATGGCCTGCAGGGTCGCCCCGGCCGTTTCCTGGATCGTCGGCATCTCCGAGAGCCGCTTGTTCTGCGGGGCCACGTTCAAGCCGGCGTACCTCGCCGCGTTGACGATCCAAGCCGAGCGCTCCGCCACCTTCGGCGTGATCAGGTGGACCAGCCGGGCGGGCTTGAGAGCGATCACCGGCAGGAGGTTCTGCATGGTCTGTTCGCTGATCAACTGGATGAGTGTCGTTTTCATGGCCCACCTTTTAGCATCAGCGTTGTCAACAAACAACTTGCCAGACGTCCCCAGACGTCCGGCCTCCCGTTACACGCGTAACAGCTGCTCAAGAAAGGATTTATACCGCCTGCCAGGTATCACACGCAAGCGGCTTGTTGCTTAATGCCTGACGAGCCTTGGTGATCGTCTGTTCGTCCGGCGCGGTGATCAGCAACCGCAATTTCTTTTCCAGACGGACCAACTTGATCTTCAGCCGGGACGCTTGGCGGGGTTTGGCGCTGCCGAATATCCCAGGCATTCCGTTCAATGTGTCGGTGGCCATGGCCCGAAGCACCCCGAGTTGACCCCCATTGGCCGGCCCGGCCAGATACACCGGCCAGTGGCACCCGCAGGTATCGAGTCGCGAGCGCAGTTCCCCGGCGTCCGCCGGAGCGGAATTACCAGCCGGCCAGAGACTGCCGCCGGCACGGTTGGCGCGCAGTCCGAGTGAACCCAAGAGGATCCAAACATCGATGGCTTGGACCAGCCGCTTCTCCAATTCAGGTGATAGACCGCCCAACCGGGAAAGAACCACCAAGCGGAACCGCCCGCCCTCCTTGAACGCCATCTGAGGGCTGGCCTGCATGCCCTTCTTGTGGGGCAACGTATCCGCCTTGGACTTCTCGCCCATGAGCAGGTCGGCGCGAAACATCACGCGGGATGCCATCACATCTCCCTTGGTCTTCTGACCAAACCTTTTCAGACCGCCAAATACGCTTTTCTCCTGATCGGGCGTGCCACCCAGCTTGCGGAACCACCAGCGCACCATGCCACGGATGGACGGCTCACGGATTTCGGGCGTATCCTGGTAGGCGCCGCGGCAGAAAGTTGGCGCCAGCAATTCAATTTCCCCGCTCCAGATGGTTTTCATTTCAACTCCAATTCCAAGCGTTTCAATATGGCCTTTCCATCGTCGCCATGTTTGCCGCTAGTGAAAGATTGCCAGTATAGGCGGCCCTTCTTCAGGCTGCGGCGCTCCGTTTCGGGGACCAGCGCCTCGAATGCGCGGCGCAGATCGGCATCCGACGCCAGTTTCCGCAACTCCGGGATCACCACCCGAAAATTGTCGGTGGTGGTCAACATGCCCTTGTACTGGGCCAACAGCGCGTCGCACGCGGATCCTGGCAGGGCCGTTTTGGCAGCCGCCGTTGAATCGGTCGCGGCGGCGGGCGCAGCCGCCCCCACGGGACGGAACCAGCCGTAGCCGGCGGCGGTCTTGGCGCCCGCGCCCTTTTCCTGAAGCGCGCCTTCAAGCCATGCCCGCGCCTGGTCCAGAAGGGCCTTGCTGGTCACCCCGGCGTTGTCCGGCAAACGGGTGATGACAAAGGCGAAACCAAACGACGCGCCTTTTTCCACGGCAGGAAAATAGTTCGGAATGGGCGCCTCGTCGTCCATCGCTTCCGGACGCTTACCACCGTAGTAATCCTTGTAGTGCGGGTTGACCATGTCCACGACCAGCTTGGGGACGCCGGCCGGATAGGCCGGCAGGAAACTGGCGCAGCCCCGCAAATCGCGGGCGTTGAGTTCCCCCGCCACGGCTTCGGCCATTTTCTGGCTGGCGGCCCACGCAAAATCGCCGCGGGGGCCCCAATCCTGACCAGTGAACCCGAACAGGAGCATGGCGGCCTTGAGCAAGCCATGCTTCTTATCGGGCGCCGCCTCGTGAATGGACCAGAGCGCCTGGTTGCGCGTAATGCCCTTGACCGCGCTGCCCGGGATGTAAGGGAGGCCAAACAACCGGTCGAGACAAATGCCGGCGTTCTCCACCACCCCGCCGGCCATGTTGAGGAGCATGCGCCCGCCGAGGATACAGGTGAACGTGGCGGCACGGTCGCCATAGGCGTTGCGGACCTGCTCCAGCAAGGCGACGGTATTCCTGCCCGCCACCTCAAGCAGGGCCTGGTCCAGCTTCGCCACATGGGACAGACGTTCGGCAAACGCCGCTTTGAGTTGCATGCTGCTCTTGTTGTGTGGCTGGACATTCCTGCCCTCGGACTGCTTTCGCAACCGTGCGGCATCCTGTTGAAGCAAATCGCTGCCGCGGGTCACGATCCGCAGGACATTCCAGCGGCCGTAGTCGGACATGCGCTCCGGGTGGCCCCACTCCTTCGGGAATACGAACTTCTCGTAGAGCAGGGAGCGGTTCTCTACCTTTTCGGCGGACTCGCCGACAAGGGCGAGGACATCTTTAGCCATTGGAATCATGATCGTCGTCCCCCTGGTCTTCGGCGGCTTCGAAGCGCCGTGCGTAGGACAGCCATGCAAGGGCCTCCTCCGTGGCCAGCTTGAGAACCTGGCTGTCGGCCTTGCCGGAAAGGAAGGCCATCAACTGGTCGAGGTCCTTGATCTCCGGCGCAACGATGGCGACCTCCTTGTGGGCGAGGTGCCGCGCCATGTAGTCGAATGCGTTGCGCCAGCCGCTGTCCTGCTTCTGGGCGTAGGCAAACGCCCCGGCGGCCAACAGGCCGTTCGTCATAATCAGGGCCGGCAGCTTTTTCAGGACATTCCCGGCATCCTTGCCTTTGGTGTTGACACCGGCATGGGTGAAAGCCAGGGCATTGGCAGCCCGAATCTGTTCAAGATTTTTCATCGTTGATCCTCCTCATGCCATGCGGACGGTGCAAAAACCGAGACCCGTGGTGCTGTCGCCGCCGAACTGCACGAGCGGCTGCTTGTCGAGTGCCTTTTTCAGCGCCTCCACCTCCCCGGCCTCGCGTGCCAGGCTGACCACGGACGCGACAAAAAGCGTCTCGGACGGAACGGCCTCGATGTTGAACAGCGCGCCCGGCTTGGCCGTCCCGGTCTCGGGCTTGATGCTGACGTGCTGGGCCACTTCGCAGGCGTTCTTGACGAAGTGCGCGAAGTCGCCGTTGCTCAGCAGCACCAGCCGACCGGCGCCCGTTTTCCAGACCACATCGTCGAGCAGCCCCAACAGGGTCGTCTCCCAATTCGCCGGGAAGACCGCGTCACACTGGAACCGGTATTCCTCCAGCACCACGCCGGTTTCGTTGCCGTTCTTCAGCAGCACCTTCTCGCCCGCGAGGCAGTGCATGTTGGTGGGTTCGGCTGGGGCCGCCAGCTTTTCCAGCTCCCCGTGCTCACGGCGGAAACGCTCCAACGCCAGCGGGCAGGTTACCCAGGCGAAGGACCCGCGGGCCGACCGCACCGGGAAGGCCAGCAGCTTGGCCTCGCCAAAGGATATTCGGCCGGCTTCCTCCTGCGTGCCAAACATCTTGTCCACATGGGACTTCATTTCGGGTTCGCGGCTGAGCATGTCCCGCAGAACTCCCTTGATGCTACTCCCCGGGATGAAAGGATGCCCGGTGTGCCGCTCGCGCTGCACGGGCAAATCAATCGCGCCGACGGACGAACCGGCCCCGACGTGCAGGGGAGTTCGCGTGAACAGGTACATAATGGATGTTTTCATGATTCCGACTTTCCTCCTTCTATTTGTTCGCCTCCAGATCGCAGACGTTCGCGGACGTCGCCGGCACCCGCCTTTTCCCGGTCGCCGTTGCAATCGTCATTGCCGGTTTGCCCAAACGAAGATATTAAGAAATCTTCATTGATATTGACATTTCAACGATCGCTCCAGGTTTTCCACGTTCCGCACACGCCCAACCCAAACCCTTTTTCGCCCAGCAATGAACTGCGGCGATTGACCACCGCGGCGATACCCGCCGCTTGCGCGCCATGCCAGTTGAGCGCGGCGGCGAGGGCGCGGGCCTCGTCTACCGAGTCCGCCTCGAAATAGTAAACGGCGCCGGCCGGCACGGCCAACAGGGTTGGATTGATCCCGCCCGCGCCGCCAGCCGGGTGAAAGCTGGTCCAGCCGCTGATCGGCACGGCCCGAGGAACAACCGCGGCGACGAGCCGGGCATTGATCGGGCGGCCGGCCTGGGCGTGGATGCGCTGGGCTTTTTTCAGCCCGGGGCCGGCGGTCAACATGACGCGCCCATCCTCCGGATTGATCCAGGTCGGCAGCCAGCCGCCGGGATGCTTCGGCGTCACGGTTTCAAGCCGCGGGAACACCGCCGGCGTCAAGAGCGTCCACTTGACCCGGGCGGACGCGGGCTCCGGCGCAACGGGGAGGTAATCCTCCAACCGCTGGTCGGCCAGCCGCTGCACGCCGCAGGCACGCTGCTGCCCGCCGACGATCAGGATGGCGCCGTCATCCAGCAGGCGATCCAGCCCCTCCTCCTGATTGCGCTCCTTGAGCGGCAGCGTGGCCAGTCCGCCCAAGGCCACGCCAGGCTTGAGCCGCAAATATTCGGCGGAGTAGATGCGCTCGCCGTCCTGCGTCTGCCGTTCGGGATCCATGCCGATGCCGGTTACCCATTCCCCTTCGTAAAGGTCCGCGGAATCGGCGGATTCGCCGCCGGGCCGGCCGCGCAGATAAGCCTCGATGGCGGCCCGGCTGCGCCAGGCGCGGGCCGGTTTTTCCTTGGCCGGCTCCGCGGGATTCGCGGCGGCATATTTCAGCGAGCGCGGCAGGTTGCTCCGGCCGGCGTCAGCGACCATTGGCCGCAGCACCGTACCCGCTTCATTCATCAGGTCGGCGGGGGTTGGGAAATACCACATCCCGGCGCGCACGGGGAAGAAGCCGGCGGTTTTCAGCGCCCCGTGGCGTTGTTTCCGGTCGGGGTCATCATACTTGCCGTTGCAGCCGGTGCGGTGCGTATGCTCCCATTCCTGTTTGTCCGGGAAGGCCCGGTACAGGGCGGCATGGATGGCGTCGAACCAGATGGACGGTTGCGGCCAGTTGGCGCCGTGGCCGCCGGACCCGACGCCAACTTCCATCGGACGGGCGTCGCGGAAGAAAAGCACGTCGTTGGGCTGGATTTGATAAGCGCGCATGGTCATTCCCCCTGCCGGGCGATAAACGCCTCGACGGCGAAAAGGTTGTAGAACTCGGCCAGCGGTCGCTGGCGCTGTTTCAATTCGTCCAGATAGGCCCGGCACCCCTCCAGGAGCTTCGGCTTGATCTCCCTGCGCCGTTCGCGGAGCGCCCCCGCCCCGCCGGGTATTTGATGGATGGTCCACTGCACCTCGGCCAGCGTCGCGGCGTGTACGTCCGCGGCCTTGGTTTCCCGGTTTGTGGCCTCGAAACGCCGAAGCAATCCCGCCAGGCGGTACGGCAGGCGCGCCGGGATGGGACGTTCCGCGCCGGGATCAGCGTAATCGCGGCGATAGTAAGCGCGCAGGAGCGCGAAAAGTTCGAAACAACACGAATCGAAGCGCGCCTGCCATTCGACAATTTCGCCGCTGCGCTTGAACAGCGTGACCGCGAGCGCATCCTTGTCGGGAAAGCTCTTGGCCCGCCGTTCCGCGTCGCGGGCGGCGCCGATAACATCCTGCAGCGGCTCGCGCACATGGGCAATGGCGACACCCACGGAGACCGTGGCGCGATCGCCGGGGACCAGCAGCGGCCACGACGGTTCCGCCGCCCTAGGTTCGCGGATTTGGACGAATCCGTCCGGGGCGTCGGCAAAGTCCCGCGGGCACTCCCGCGCAAGGGCCGGATCGCCACGAAAGGCCAGCCGCAGGGCGCGGGCACAGGCGATGGCAGAGTCGGCAGGCAGCATGGCCAGGACATCGTCGCCGCCGGCATAGATCAACTGGCCGTCATACCGCTCGACGATCCGCCGCGCGCAGTGTAGGCCGAAGTTGGCCAGCGCCTCGCTGAACTGGAGATGATACGAAGGCGAAACGGGGCGCGGCATGGCCAGCCATTCCGCGCCGCCGGCGAGGTTCTTGAAATATGCGACTGCCTTGGGGGACATGACCTTCTCGATCGGCGGCGCCTTGGCGCCGGAAATCCATTTTCCCATATCGTCGCCGTCGAGGGCCAGCACGGCGTAATAGGCCGAAGGCTTGTTGTTCTTGAGTTGTTTGAACAGCTTGCCCAACGCCCGGCCGGCGTCGGCCGCCAGTGATGCATCCGCGCCGGCATCCTTGGCCAGGCGGGTCCAGTACGACTCATAAAAGAGTCCGGCATCAACCTTTTTAATCCAGTCAGATTCTTTCCCCTCTGCATCAGGCAGCTCAAAGTCCAGCAGATCGGCGCAACGGCCCGCCGCGGACTGGAAGTCCATCAACGCCGACCAGGCCGCCTCGCTCTCCGGAATCCGGGTGAGCACCTGCTGCTTCCATGGTTCGGCGGCAACCGCCGGCACGGAGTCGAATGCGACGCCACGCCGCAGCTTCATCCGGGGCTCCAAGTAGGCCTTGTGCCAGATCCGCTTGATGAGATTCACCGCCCCCACGAACTCATTGCCGTTCCGGAACAGGTGTCCAAGCGCCTGGCTGCTGCCCGCGGCCTTGAGCCAGTCCTCGTCAATCACGGTCTCCTCCCGGCCCGAATAAACGTCCTTGGTTTTTCCGCGTGTCCGTTCCGGCGCAAGCCAAGCCTCGAAATCGCGCGCCTGCCGGCGCGCATCATGGCGATGCGCCGCCAAGGCGTAATGACCGGCCCAGGCCCAGCCCGGATCGGGCTGACCGTTTTCCCGGTAGCATCGGTTGTCCTTTTGATCCTTCGGGATGGCCATGGCGATCTGGTGCCCATCCTGCAGGCGCTTGCCCATATCCCCGGGCAGTTCGGACGCGAGCCGGATCGTGGTTTGCACATCATGCCAAGGCCAGACCTGCCACGTGGTCTGCCAATGATGCGCGACCTGGAAATCCCAATAATCGTGCGGGTCGAATGGCGCGGGCACTTTCTTCCGCAAAAAATCGCGACATGCCGCGGCAATCGTCCGCCACTCTTCTTGCAGGGCGGATTCCACGCGACTCGGGTCATAATCCTCCGGCACAATCGCGAGGAAACGGTTGGGCAGCGTGGGAGTCAGAATCTGTTGCTGGAAGCCGGCCCCGTCGCCGCGGATGGCGGCCCAGTAATTGTCGGACCCGCCGTGACGAGCCTTGGCGAGCACATCCCGGTGCAGCCAGTCGTAGAGCGGTTGTCCGCGGAGCGACGGGAAGATGACCGCATCGGGGCCCAGGTCGTCTGTGACCTTTTTGATAGCATGCGCCATCAGCCAGGCCAGCAGATAGCTGCCGCTCCAAAGATCGCGGATGGAGCGCGCCTGGGCAATGAAATCCTGCACCGGACCCAACTGGAAAAGCATGAAGGCGGGCCGCAGTTGGTTCTGCGCATTGCGGGTTGATTCCAGCGCGCTGACGATGGAGCAATGCGTCCAGATCGTGCCGTCGGGGATGCGCGTATCGGCCGGCAGGTAAGCCAGCCACCCGGCGCCCTTGCCGCGGCCTTCGTGGTGGTCGGCGCTGTAATGCATCCATAATCGCCAGACCAGCCAGAATTGCTCGGCTGAAGTCAGGTCCGCGCAAAAATCCGGGCGGCAATCACCAATCCACTGTTCGGCCTCTGCCTGCGAGGGAAATGCGCATTTGCCTGCCCCGCCCGCGAACGGATGATGAAAGGCCAGGCCTGCGCCCAAGGCACAGTCCGCGGCCCCTTTGGGGAAGATAAACCGGTCGGCGGCCGACGCGCCCCAGTCCGGATGCTTGCTGGGCAGTTCAGCCACAGGCACCTTGAACGCGGCAGCGTGGATATCGGCACGCTCCTGATGACGGGGACCATAGTCGTAGGCTTTCTCCGGCGGATCGTGGAGAAAGGCCCGTAATTTGTGACTCCATTTAGTTTGCATGGGGTTGTTCATAAACCTCCTTCATAGGCAAAGCCAGACGCCGAACGTCCGAAGACGTCCGGCACAAAGACGAAAAATGTGGCGACATGGAGTTGACAAGCGCAGATCAAAGAAATAGTGCTCCACATACAATGGTCGCCGATACGACCTAGACGTATCCGATTCAAGAAACATACGCACTTCCTTGGTCGTGAGAAGTGCTAACTGGAGCATGACTTCCGATTGTGGGCATCGCAAAAGAATATGCAATAAAAAGTTGAACCAGCGCGAAGGCGGAAGGCCGGTAATCAGACTACGGGCAAACTTTCTCAAGTCGTCGCGCAGATGGGACGACTTGCCCCGCCATGCTGCTGACAGGACGATTTGTCCCCGATAAGCCGAACGTCGGGACAGCAACCCACTTCCACCGCTCCTCATCTTCGATTAAGGGCGCGGCATGCTCCATAACCCATTTTTCGCGAAAAGCGTGTGAAGAGCTTAAAGCTCACTTTTTACCGCTCAAAATCGCGCCTAAGCCCGAAAAACAGCTCTGAAATTACCGCAACACCCTGGTTGATAACATCTTCTCGACGATAAGCGTCGCCCATATTTCGTGCGGCTGACCTCGACCCATGCTCTGGCCGATAAGGTTCAGCTGGTTCTGAG
>CAZMXS010000104.1:0-11405 GCA_964570325.1 uncultured Verrucomicrobiota bacterium
AGTATGGGCCTCACCCGCCGACGGCAGGCCGGATTGGCGCTGTATTTTCTGCTGACGCTAACCGCCGCGGCTACAACCAACGTCTGGAAATTCGGCATCATGGGCGACACGCGCGGCGCCTGGACCAACGGCACATCCCTGCCGACCAACCAGTGGTGGGTCAACGTGCCGGTGGTCCAGGCCATCGCCTCCAATATGCTGGCCGAGGGCGTGCAGTTCGCCATCAATTCCGGCGATATCATCTACGAATTATGGTTTGGCGATCACCCCGACCCGCAATACCAATATGACATTTGGAAGGCCGCCATCGCGCCGCTGACCAACGCGGGCATCCCGGTCTATACCGTCCGGGGCAATCACGAAACCTACCAGGAAACCAACGGCAGCATTTACCGGGCCAATTTCGCCGGCGGCCTGCCGACCAATGGGCCGCCGAACGAGGTCGGCCTGACCTGGAGTTTCGCCACCAACAACGCGCTGATCGTCGGGCTGGAGGCTTACACCAACGGCGCGCAAAACCCGGCCGTGAATACGACCTGGCTGACCAACCAGCTCGCGGGCAACCGGCTGCCGCATGTTTTCGTGGTATCGCACCCGCCCGCCTTCCAGTGCAGCATCACCACGACCCTGGCGTTAACCCAAAGCGCGCGCGACGAATTTTGGAATGCACTGGGGCAGTATGGCGTTCGCCTGTATATCTGCGGGCACGACCATTTCTACAACCGCGGCATCGCCGCGGACGCGGCCGGCCGCGAAATCCAGCAGTTGCTGATGGGCTCGGGTTCGGTCTACCACGAAGGCTGGTACCAATACTATGAACCCGCGCGAATCAAGCTGGGATATGCCGACACCTCCCATCACGGATACTCGCTGGTCACGGTATCGGACCAATATGTATCCGTGGAATGCCGATTCATGACCAACGGAACCTGGTACGCGACCGACACCTTCACCTATGCCGTCGGCACCGTGCCCGTGATGGTCGGCGCGCGCGAGGCCCAGGCGGTCACCAGCCTGCCCCGATCAGCGACGAGCCGGATCGGGCTGCTGCGCGCCTTTTTTGCCCATGCTTCGGTAGGCGACAACATGATGTCCGGAATCACCAGCCTCCATGCCGCCGCGCCAACCAGCTACCCGCTGGTGCGCGTCAGCTCGGGCGGTACGCCCCCTACCGCGACGACGAACGGCGCGATCTACGATTACCAGCGCGGCAACCCCGGCTGGCAGGCCAAGGTGGACGGTTTCGGCGAATACGTCTCCAACGGCTGGCGCGCTGGCAGGGTAAATTATGCGTTGAACAAGTTCTGCTATATTGATCAGGATGCGGACCTTGATTATTACCTCGCGGCCATGCAGGGCCTGGAGACGACTTTCCCGCACACGGTTTTTGTCTACATGACCATCCCCCTGATGACCTCACCGGATAGCGACAACTACCTGCGCAACGTCTTCAACGACGGCCTGCGCAGTTGGGTTCAACAGCACAGCCGGGTTTTGTTTGATGTGGCCGACATCGAGGCGCACGACACGAATGGCCTGGAGTACACGTATATCTGGAACCACCGGGCCTGCCAACAGCTCTGGACCAACTATTCGAGCGACGGCGGTCACCTTAATACACTGGGCAGCCGCCAAGTAGCCTTGGGGTTCTACGCCCTCGGCGCGGCCTTGATGGGCGCGGACCGCGATGGCGACGGCGCCTCGGACGCCGACGAACTGATCGCCGGAACCAGCCCGACCGACCCCGCGGACGTTTTTGCGCTCGGCTCACTCACGGCCGCCTCCAACGGAGCGCCGGTGCTGACTTGGTCAAGCGTCTCGAATCATTGGTATTCCCTGGCACGGATGACCAACCTTCTGGATTGGGGTACGGTTGTCGGACTGCTGACTAATGCGCCGGCCACTCCGCCGTGGAATACCTACACCGACGCCCCACCCATCCACGGTCCGGCGTTCTATCGGACCAGCGTGCAACAGTAAGGCTGGATGATAAGGCCGGATCGGGGGTGGCGCAGCCAGAACACTCATGGATCGCCTCCGCGCCGATTGCTCATGTGGGGGGGGCTCCCGGCCGGCGCCGCATGCCAAGGCACGCCCGGATGGCAGCCGGGTGAACGATGGTCAAAAAAGGCGCCGCTCGTAATTGACCATGATGCGGTAATCCTCGTAATCCACCCCGTCACCGGTCAGCGAGTTCTCCACGAATCCGGCGCGCAGGCGCAACCAGAAGCCGGTCCACCAGCCGCCGGGCCGGTAATCCACGGTAACGTCGGTTTCAAGTTGCGCAGGCGCCCGCAGCGAGCCCTGGTCCGGCGTCCACGCCTGGGAATGATCAACAAAAGCGCTCCATCCCCGCAAGCCCATTTCGGCCAGGTCATAACGCAATTCGACCATCCACGCCTTGGCGCCGGCCACATTGTTGTCCTCCTCCACCAGCGAGGTGAAGCCGGGGTAGCTGGCCCAGGGGTTGAAGATGTCCGCCCCGCCATCGGTAATGGTGCCGGCCGCTGTCATGGTCCAACCCCGCCAACTCGCGCCACCCTGAACACCACCCATGCCCGTCTGGAATTCACCCGCATAAGCGGCGCCCACATCCCGCTGGTAGACCCCTTGCGCGGAGGCGCTTAGGACCAACGCTCCACCCACGGGCCAGATTCCGTCCGCCTGCCCATAAATCGTGTTGGCCAGGTTATGCGCATAGTATTCCCAAGCCTGTGCGACAATTCCCTCCGCAGGCCGCCACACCGCGCCCGCCAGCGTCAACCCGTCATCGGTGCCGGCATAGCCCGCGGCATCACTCAGGTAACAAAACGACGAGTCATTCCAACCTTTGATGCGCTCCACTTGCGAGAGCATAAAGAGGAAGTTGGTCAGCGCGGCGCTTTCAAACGTATAGGCCTCCACCGTGACCGGCGTCATCCGGTAGTCGTACGGATTGAGGAACGGCGTATCCAGTATCTGCCGGTAGAGGCGCAGGCGCGAATCCCAGCGTTCGTATTGCGCCCAAGCCTGCCCGAGCACCGTATAGCCGGCCTGGTCCGACTTCAACAGCCGACTGCCGGCTTCGCTGTCCGGACCATAAAGACGTTGCGAGGTGTACGGCGCAAGTCCGACACTGAAGCCATGCCAACGACCACTTTCAAAATCCAACCAGCCGCCCAGCGCCAGCGCCGACTGAGTCTTCGGCTCATCAAAATGGCGGCGCATATAATACATCCGCGGGTGGATTTTCAGGCAGGCGCCTTCCACCAGCGGATAGTTGGTGACCGCGGCGAACGCCACCCGATTCGACCATGCGCCCGCAATCAGCCCCAGGCAACAGAGTTTGACCGCCGTGCATTTCATGGCTCAAAACAAATCAGGCTGCCACCATGCGCACTGCCGGATGACCCCGTGGCGAAGAGTCGCCCCGCCTTTTGAGTCCGTTTCTTTCAGATTCGGGACAACCCGCCCCGGTGCGCCGTGAGCGAACCGCCTCCTCCACGCGCCGCCCGGCTCATCCGCCACCCCGCGCATCGGCACGCTCCCGGAACACTTCCACGGCCACGCTCCGGGCAAAACGCAGCGCCGCGGGCTTATCTACGCAAACTCGCGCCGCCGCAATCCGCGACTCGCTCAAACAGATTTGCGCGATCCCTTCCGCCAGGGTCTCCAGCAGATTGAATTCGCTGGCTTCGACAAAAGCCACGATCTGTTTCTTCAATTGCTTGTAGTCCACCGCATCCGTCAGCCGATCCGATCCCGCCGCCGCGCGGTGATCACACGCCAATTCAATATTGATGCACACATCCTGCCGCTCGCGCCGCTCTTGGGGAAAGACGCCGATAATGCAACGCAGGGCCAGATCCCGAATGTAAATCTTGTCCATCAAATCACCTCCGCGCGATTATCCATCGCAAAATCGTGGCCGCGCCATTTTCAATTTCCATTCTCCAAAACGCCAATCAGCAAGCGGACAACCCGCTGCTTTTCCGCCTTCACCATTCCACTTACTCATTTCCCAACAGCCCCTGCCCGCCATCAACAAACACAATCTGTCCGGTAAGGGCATCATGCTTCAGAAGAAAAACCACGGCATCCGCCACTTCCGCCGGCGTGCATTGTCGCCGCAGCGGAACCGGTCCGGCCTGGTCCCGCAGATATTCACGGCCCTTACCGGGCGGCGGGAGGATCGCGCCCGGCGCAACCGCGTTGACCGTAATGCGCGGCGCGAATGCGAGCGCGGCCATCCGGGTGGCATCGGCCAGCGCCCGCTTGGCCAGAACATACGGGACACAACTCGCATCGAGGCCGGTAATCCGGCGATCCAGCAGATTGACGATCTTCCCGCCTTTGCAGATCCGGGTGAACTCGCGCATCAGCAACAGCGGGGCAAACAAGTTGACGAAGAACTCATCCTCCAACTTCGCGGCGGTTAATGTCCGAAATGAATCCTTGTGAAACACCGCCGCATTATTGATCAGAATATCCAGGCGTCCGACCCGCTGCACGGCGGCGGAGATCAGATTCCCGACCTGTCGTTCTGACATCAGATCGGACCGGATGGCGAGTGCCGCGACGCGCTCCCGAAGGGCGCAACATAGCTGCTCGGCGGCGCGGCGCGAACGGTTGTAATGCACCACGAGGTTGCAACCTTCCGCCGCCAGCGCCCGGCTGATCGCCGCGCCGATCCGGACCGCGCCGCCAGTAATCAGCGCCGTTTTGCCGCGCAGTTTCATTCTGAACCATAAGCCTGTTTTGCGCGCGCGCATGGGTGGGCGACGCGCGCCTTGCCGGCAGCTCTATCCCGTCGGCCGGCGTCGCACAGGGCATAAGCGCGTTGTTTCAGTTCGCTGACTCTGCGGATTGCGTTTTCGGCCTGGCTTCCCTTGCGCATCATCGGATTGCTCCAGGACTTCGATATCCATCCTTAAAGGCCACTATATCCGTTATTGGCTTTCCCGCATCCGGTTCTGTATACTGCCACCGACGAGGCAAAATGCAAATGAACTTGCACCGGTTATTGACATGCCTGGCGGTGGCGGCAATGAGTCTTCCCGCCGCGCCGCTGAAGGCGCAGACCCATTCCGCGCCGGGCGTCGTCTACGTCATCCCGATCAAGGGCCAGATCGAGCCGGCCTTGCTCTACGTCATCCGGCGCGGCGTGAAGGAAGCTGATGCGGCACACGCCAAGGCCGTGATATTCACAATGGACACGCCAGGCGGCACGCTGGATGCCGCCAGTCAGATCGTCCGCACGATCCAACGGGTCAAGGCGCCGACCTATACTTTTGTTGAAAAGGATGCGTTTTCGGCCGGCGCCATCATTGCGCTGGCGACCCGGAACATCTACATGGCGCCCGGCAGCGTGATCGGCGACGCGTTGCCGATCATGCTCTCGCCCCTCGGCGGCCCGCAGGAAATGCCCGAGGCGCTGGAGGAGAAGGCCGTCTCCGCCGTGTCCGCACTGATCCGTTCGGCGGCGCAGGAAAGCGGGCATAACCCGCAACTCGCTGAAAAAATGGTCCGGCGCGATATGGAGTTCAGAATTGATGATGAAGTCATCTGCCCGACCGGCCGGCTGCTTACGTTGACCAATGTCGAGGCCGAGCGTCGGATCGGCACCAACGCCACGCCGTTGCTTTCCCAGGGCACGGTAAAAGATCTTCCGGCTCTGCTGGATCTCATCGGCCTGGGCGGCGACACGGTACGGGAACTGCAGGTCACCAACCTCGAGCGGTTCGCCCGCTGGATCGCCGCGCTCGCGCCGTTGTTCCTGATCGCCGGCTTGCTGGGCATCTACATCGAGATCAAGACGCCCGGCTTCGGCTGGCCCGGCATCCTGGGCGGCATCTGCCTCGCGGTATTCTTTTGGGGACATCACATCGCGGGCCTGGCCGGCATGGAAGATATGCTCATCTTCATGGTTGGCGTGGCGTTGTTGCTGGTTGAGATTTTTCTCATCCCAGGGTTCGGCATCGTCGGCGTGCTGGGCGTGCTGCTGATGTTCTGGGCGCTGCTTAACGCCATGGTGGACCGCTACCCAGGCGGCCCATGGCTGCCAACCTTCAGCCAGTTTCAGTTCCCCTTGTTGAAACTGACCGGCTCGCTGGTCGTCACCTTCTTCGCGGCGCTCTTCCTGGGCCGCTATCTGCCGGCCACGCCGCTGTTCCGGCGGCTGGTGCTGGAAAAGGCGGCCAGCGCCGAGACCGGCTTCCAGGCCGGGCGCAATGACGCCAGCTTGATTGGGCTGACCGGGCAGGCGCTTTCCTTTCTGCGCCCGGCCGGGACCGCCCGGTTCGGCGAACGCAAACTGGACGTGGTGACCCAGGGCGAATATATCCCCGCCGGCCGGACTGTGCGAATCGTGGAGACCCACGGCAGTCGGATTATCGTCGAACCGGTGGAATCGCCGGAGGCGAGGAGTTGAACATGGGCGACCCGCTCGCATTGTTTTTTATTTTTTTGGTGGTGGGCTTGTTCCTGATCGGCGCCGAGATTTATCTGCCCGGCGGGGTGATCGGAGTGATCGGCGCGCTGGCCCTGATCGGCGCCATCGTACTGGGGTTTTTTGCATTCGGCCCGTACATGGGTTTTATCGTCGGCGTGCTCATCGTGGTGCTCTGCGGCGTCTGTGTGGCGCTCTGGGTGAAATATTTCCCCAAAACCCGGATGGGGCGGAAACTGACACTGGCGGGTGACGGCCGCGATTTCAAGGCCGCCGCTCCCCACGCCGAGCTGGTAGGCCGAACCGGCGAGGCGCTGTCGGCCCTGCGGCCCTCGGGTTACGCCCGGATTGACGGGCGGCGCTTCGATGTCGTCGCGGATGGGAGCTGGATTCCGGCCGGAGCCCGGGTGCAGGTGACTGCCGTGGAAGGCAGCCGCGTGCTGGTGCGGACGATTGGCGGCGAGCAGACCCAATAAGGAAGGATGCCAGGTGAATTGCGTATCCAGATTTCAGGCGGCCGGATTCAAGTTTCCGATTGGGGCATGGCTGGTCTTCCTCTCGTTGCTTGGGCCGGGCGCAGCCCGGGCTTTTCTATTCCAGCAAGCCGATAACTTCATCATCCCGGCGGAAACCGTCATCAAGGAACAGACGGCGCTGGTGGCGCTTTCGGGCGCGGGCGACATCAGCTTTCGCGGTATATTCCGCAATGACGCTTTCCTGGCGGCCCAGACCATCCAATTCAAGGGCACGGCGGAAAACGATGTCTGGGCGATGGCCGACACGCTGGCCTTCACCGGCGAGATCCGGGACAACGCGCGTTTTCTAGCCCGGCGCGCGACGGAACTTAACGGCCGGATCGGCAAGGATCTGGCGGTGGCCGCCAATGCGGTCATGTTGGGGGACCAGGCGGTGGTGGCCGGCGACGCCCTGCTCGCCGGCGACACTGTCACGGTCAGCGGCCGCATCGGGGGTCAGTTACGCATCCATGCCATTCGCGCCACGCTCGATGGCCACGTCGGAGGGAATCTCCGGATCACCGCGGACGACATCGTTATCATGCCCGGCGCCATGATTGACGGCGATCTCGTCTACACCTGCCCGAAGGAGCTGTTTCTGAACGAGAAAGTCCAGCTCAAGGGGCAGTTGATCCGCCACACACCCGCAGCGTCCGGACCCGCGCGAAAGTCCGGCTGGCGCCAGCAGATATCTTCGATAATGTATTTCTATCTGGCCGCCCTGATCACGGGCCTGCCATTCGTCGGCCTGTTCCCCCGCTTCGCCGGCCGTTCCGTGCGCCTGATCCGCCGTTCGGTGTGGAAGTGCGCGCTGGCAGGAATCGTCGCATTCTGCATCGTGCCCTTGTTGAGCCTGCTGGCCATGGTGACGCTCGTAGGGCTGCCCCTGGGGTTCCTCCTCGCGCTCGCTTACATTATCTTGCTCTACCTGGGCAAAATCGCGACGGCGCTGGCCCTGGGCGCGGTCATGTTCCGCCGGCAAGGCCCGCAGACCTTCGCGCGGGTGTTTACCGCGCTTTCCTTGGGGCTCATTGCACTTTATCTGGGCATGGCGGCGCCCCTGATCGGCGCGCTGGTCTGGCTGGCCGCCGCTTTCATCGGGCTCGGCGCGCTGATCCTCGCCCTCGCCCAGCCGGACGTCCCGGTGATCGAACTGCCGAATCTGCCGCCGCTGCCAAACGACACGCCGCCCGTCCCTTTCACCACTGACACTAAAGGAGGAAACCCATGACGTTCGTGACTGTGCTGTTTATCCTGTTGGCTGTCGCCGTCCTGATCCTGCTCGGGATCTTCTTCTACTTCCTGAAAGTCTGGGTCCGGGCATGGATGTCCGGCGCGCGCGTCAGCCTGTTCAACCTGCTGGGCATGAAGTTGCGCAATGTGCCGCCAACCCTGATCGTGGATGCGCGCATCCGGATGGTCAAGGCCGGCAAGGACATGGACACCGATCTGCTGGAGGCCCACTACCTGGCCGGCGGCGACGTGGACCAGGTCGTCAACGCGCTGATCGCCGCGGACAAGGCCAACATTGATCTGACGTTCCAGCGCGCCGCCGCCATCAATCTCGCGGGCCGCGACGTCTACGACGCCGTCCGCACCAGCGTCAACCCGAAGGTAATTGACTGCCCCGATCCGTCGAAGGGCACGACCATGCTCGATGCCGTGGCGAAGGACGGCATCCGGTTGCTGGTCAAGGCGCGCGTCACGGTGCGCACGAACCTGGAGCGTCTGGTCGGCGGCGCGACGGAAGAAACAATCATTGCGCGTGTCGGCCAGGGCATCGTCAGCGCCATCGGCTCGTCCAACACCTACAAGGACGTGCTGGAAAACCCGGACCATATCAGCCGCGTGGTGCTCGACAGCGGACTCGATGCGCAGACCTCGTTTGAAATTGTCTCGATTGACATCGCGGACGTCAGCGTCGCGGGCGTCAGCCAGCGCGATCGCGAGGTGGCCAACGTCGGCGCGCTGCTGGAATCCGAGCGCGCCGAGGCGGACAAGAAGATCCGGCAGGCCGAGGCCGAAGGGCGCCGGGCAATGGGTGTCGCGGCCGAGCAGGAAATGCGCGCGCGCGTCCAGGAAATGCAGGCCAAGGTGGTGGAGGCGCAGGCGCAGATACCCATGGCCGTCGCGCAGGCCCTGCGCGAAGGCAAAATGGGCGTCATGGATTACCTGCGGATGCAGAACATCATGGCCGACACTTCCATGCGCGAATCGCTATCCGAGGGCGATGCGCCGCAGGGGAAATCGTAAGCGCCGCCGGGAGCCGGGATGCAAACCGCAATCCAGGCCGGCATGCCGATGGATGCGATCATCTGGATCGTCGTGGCGGCCATCTGGGGGATCGCGCAACTCTTAAGCAACGCCGCGCGGAAGACGCGCCAGACGCCGCGCGCGCGGCCGCTGCTGGCGGAACCCGAATCCGAGCCGGAGCGCTTGGATGCGGAAGCCCAGTTGCGCGCCGTGCTGGAAGCCATGACCGGCCGGAAGTTAATAACCCCGCCGCCGATCGTCGCACGATCGCGGCCCACAACTCCCACCCAACCCTCTACGCGTCAGGCGGCCCAGGCGGACGCGCCGGCAGCGGTCGCGCCCTCTTCCCTGGAATCAACGCCAGAATTGGCGGCGGCGCCGGAGATGCCCGCTCGCGCCGCTGCATTTTTGCGGGAACGCGCCGTCGTCATGCCTTCGCTGGTCCTGTCCCAAAACAAGGCCATGAGTCTGCCGCGGCTGGCGGTGCCCGGCACGGTCCGGCAAACCCGGGCGCGCCATGCGTGGCGCGCGAGGCTGCGCACCCGTGGGGGTATCAAGCAAGCCATGCTGAGCCGGATCATGCTGGGCCCGCCGCGCGCCCTGACGGGATTGTAAACCGGCAGTCGAGTCTGGCGCCTATTGGCCAGAACGTATCAGTCCGTCATGTATTTCTTCATCACCCGGGCCGCATCCTGCTCGTTCCGGATAGGCGGAACGTTCCGGAAGAGGGCCCATGTTTCCACATGCCTGACGGATTGGCCCGGCGCGAGTTTCACCAGCGGACCCAGGGTTTCGAGTTCGAGAATTCGTTTGTCCGTGTAGAGTTCAAAATTAACCCCGCAGTCCGGGTATGTCTGACCTTCCTGGAAACCGAAACGTTTCACAAAGAGAAAACCATCCACCCAATAGGCCGCCCACCCCAGCCGCTGGGCCAGACCGAACTTGGTCGGCCCGCGGCGAGGATCCTGCCGCACCAAGATGAACCGCCGGCCAATGGTCCAGCGCGGATCGGTCAGGTCCGTATAGCCCCACAAAGTCCAGTTCTGATTCGGTGCCACGCGCGAATCGTGCGACACAATCGGCGGCAGCGGAATCAACGCGACACCGCCGATGGTCATCACGCTCAAAGCCCAGGGCGAACAGACCACCGCCCGACGCCCGCGATGGGTCAGCCGGTGAATAACCGAGACCGCATTTCCCCGCGAGGCCAGCCGAATTTCCATTGATTTCTGGATGGAACTGAGCGGCCCGGCCGGCTGAATCGCCCGTATCCCCCCGACTACGGGCTCAATCTGAATCGGGCCGTTGTCGGGCTCGTAAGTTTCCGGCTTATGTTCCGGCGCGATCCATAGACGGTGCCCGCCATACAATCGCCACTGATTTCCGCCGGTCCGGCCAATCTGCTCCGGAAAGCCGGCAAAGAGGTTTTTTGCCCCAATAAAGCCACAGTGAATGATGCGCGGCCCGACATCGCCGGTCACAATCAGCTCGATTTCCGCATTGGCGAGTCGGACATTTTGCCGCCACCTCCCATACGCAACTTTTTCCACCCGGATGCTCATTTGTTCTCCGTTGACTGGCTCAACTCGCGGAACACGTATCCGCGCTGAAGCAACTTGATGAAATCCTTGAAGGTCAGCGTAACGTCGTAATAAACGGGCAGCTTTACGCGCGAGCCATCGGAACGCTTGCGCTCGACCAGCGTCCGGGCGTCGGTCAGATACACGTCCCAGGTTTCGCTCAACGGCATGTCAATCGCTTTGAAGCGCGCGCGTACGATAAATGTGCCGCCGGTCACCACACCGGCGCTGTTGGCCTGCACGGCGTCCTCGGGCAAACTCTGCCGCTGCCCATAGTAACCGCCGCTGGCGACCACCTGGACCGCCGCCGCGGCCGGATCGCCCGGTCGCGGCATCTGGACCAGCACGGTATAATCGTCAATGAAGCGCAACACCTTCAGCCGGGCGGGAAACGCCGCCGCGGCATTGGTCGTCGTGACGGTGTCGCGGACGATCACATAGCGATCCTTTACCCGCTCATACTGCGCGCGCAGTTCGGCTTCGGACAACGTGCGACTGCCAATGCGATACGTGTTTTCCACTGCGACGCCCCGCGCCGGCGGCAGCCAGCCCAGCGCCAGCAATCCCAGGCTAATCCAAATGCGCATGCCGATCTTCCTTGCGCCCTCCGCGGGGCCGGCTCCTGGCCGG
>CAZMXS010000105.1:0-11337 GCA_964570325.1 uncultured Verrucomicrobiota bacterium
GCTCCATTCAGGATCTCGACGCGGCTGGCCCGACCCGCAGAACCACAGACAAAGTCATTGGTGGCATAAAGAATGGAACTGGCGCCGGTCAGCAAAATCCGGTTGTTGTTGCCTCCCTCCTCGCCGATGTAGACGTAGTTGGCAGCGACCGTGCCGCCGTAGACGAGCAAGCTGTTCCATGAGGCCGTGTCCGCCCATCCGACCGTCACCTGCCGCGCCGCCAATATGCCGCCATTCGACACGGTCACGCTGTTGGCGGAGCCCGCGTATCCAATGTTGAACTCGTCATTGACTGGCAGGACGAAGATCGAGCCGAATCCGGTAACCGATATCGAGTTGTTGGACGATGCCGGATCGAAAGCGACGAAGAAGTCGTTGCTCAGGATCATCTTCCCGCCGGCGACGATCGTCAGCCGGTTGAACGAGCCGTAGCCACCGATATAGCCTCCGGAACCGGTCGACCATGTAGAGCCGGCGCCGGTCACTGTGGCGGAGTTGAACCCGGCTTCGGCCATGACGCCGACGGCCGACCAGTTGGTCGTGTTCAGTACGCCGCCGCTGGTCACGATCAGCGTGTTATTGGTGCCGGTGTAGCCGATGATCACGCCTTCGGGCTTGTTGCTGTAGACGCCGGAAATGATCAGGCTGGTGTTGCTTTCAGCAAAGACGGTGGCGGCGAACGCAAGAAGAACCGTGACGATGCGAAATAGGGACATGGCGAATCAACTCCTTGTCTGGATCAGGCTTCCTATTCTCCGGAACACCGGGGCGGTGTCAAAGAAGAATTGTCGCCGCCGGTTCGCGAACCGGCGGCGCGCAGGGTGAACGGCGGCTGCTACCCTGACTTTCGCACGAAGCGGCAGGGAGGAGTTCTGGGGTCAGGAGTCCTAGGGTCACATCTATAGATTCAATTATTCACTGACCCGCTTTAAGGCGTCGCGCGCGTCTTCGCGTCGCACCCGCCGGCGTTCGAAATAGCGAATCGCTTCACTCACGGCGGCATAATCCAAGCCCCCGGCGCGCGCCCCCAATTCGCGCAGCGTCAACCCCGTGCTCCGCCGCGCCACCGCCTCCGCCCATGTCGTGCGCGCCGCCAACCCCCTTCGCCCCGGTGTTTCCCGCCCGACTTTAAGGCACCGGCGCGGTTCGCAGCCGCTATTTCTTAATGGATGCCAGCAACTCGTCTGGACCAAGAGCTTTTATGGCTGAATTACGAAAGTCTCGTGTATTTCGAGTCACAATGGCATCTGCCCCGGCAAGGCGCCCCGACTGTTCCAAAACGGCATCTTCAAAATCCGCTATTCGGCTTCGAAACGCTTCTTCGATTACCGGACGATTGACTGGAGCAATCTCGAACAATTCAAGCAATTTACGGAGCGCTTCGCGGCTTTCGGGACGATTGAGGGACTGCACCAGGAGGTAGTCAATCGTGGTAATTGTTGTCGCACAAAGCAATCCTTCGATTTCCGATTGCTCAACCAATGCAAACACCTTGGCCGCGGCGTCAATGAATGGCCGACGATCAAGCAAGACATCGAGAACAACGTTTGTGTTGATGATTACCCTCACAAGTACTTCTCCCTGAGATGCTTTTTGTATGTCGCCACTGATGCACCCTTATTCTTGAGCACGCCAACCAGGGATGCGGTTACTGGAGGAAGATTGGCGTGCCCGTGTTGTGTGCCAGCTAGCGAGTCAAAGAACTCGCCCACCATCTGTGACACAGATTTGCCTCGACGATTGGCTTCTGTCTTAGCGGTGTCAACAAGTGCGTCATCCATGCGTAATGTGAGCTTTGTATTCATGACGTACACGCTGTGGTATTTTATACGTCTTGTCAATTATCTTTATCTGCGAATCGGGATAGGGGGCGCTTTGCGGCTCGGCCTACCTGAACCGAGGTCTTGCACCTCCTAGCTATCGGACATGCCCGGCATACACGTCAGAGGTGAGTTTCGTTTTGCCCGCACCGGACAAAACGAAAACTCGATCTCTTGGTTAGGGACTCTCTTTGTCCTCTTCCCATGGTCCGCCCCCGGGGCGACCCGGTCCGCCTGCGCGCGGCGCGCCCTGCGATCACGCCCCCCCCGCGCATGGCTTCGCCATGCTTGTCGTTCCGCGATCGGGCGTTTAGGATGGGCTGCCGATGAAGCCCGAGATTCAAACACTCCAAGCGCTGTGCCCGGCCGTTGACCCGGCCCTGACGCGGGAGCATTACGCGCGGTTGAGCGACGAATACTGGGAACGCTTCGATTTGGACGCCATCGCCGTGCAACTCGCCGCGCTGGCCCGCCTCACGCCGGAACATCCCGCCGAGGTGGTAGTCCGGCGCGCCGAGGATGGCGCGATCGAATGTACGGTCATGGCCTTCGATTACCCGTTCGAGTTCTCCCTGATTACCGGCGTACTCTCCGGCATGGGGTTGAGCATCCAGTCCGGCGACATCTTCACCTACGCGCGCGCCGCCAGCGACACGCAGGCCCAGACGCCCGATCAGTACTACGAGCGACGCATTGCGCTCAATCCGCTCCGACGCCGGCGGATCATTGACCACTTCTCCGGTCAAGCGCCCATCGCGGAGCCATTTGAACAGTGGACCGCTCGCTTGAGCGCGCGTATGACCGAGATCATGCAATGGTTGGAGCAAGGCACGCCCGATGCCGCCACGCGCGCCAAGCAGCGGGTCAACGAATGGGTCACGGAGCAACTGGTCCGCCAGCGCGCCGCATCCCAGCCCGTCCTCTACCCCGTCGAAATCCAAACCGACCAGGATCTCCCTGATTGCACGCGCATTAAAGTGGTCGCGCAGGACACGCCGGCGTTTCTTTATTCCCTGACCACCGCCCTCTCCTTGCATGGCATTTCGATCGAACGGGTCCGCATTCGCACCATCCACGGACGGGTCGAGGACGAAATCGAATTCACCGACCTTTCCGGCCGGCCGGTGCGCGACGCGGAGCGCCTCAACCAGGTCAAACTCTCCGTCCTCTTCACCAAGCAATTCACGTACTTTCTCGACAAAGCGCCGGACCCTTACAAGGCGCTCGCCCGCTTCGAGCAGATGATGGAGGACATCCTGCGGCTGCCGGAGCGCGGCCAGTGGCTGGAATATCTGTCCAACCCGCGGGCCCTGCAGGACCTGGCGCGCCTGCTGGGAGCCAGCGACTACATCTGGGAGGATTTCATCCGCCTTCAGTACGAGGCTTTGCTGCCAATCCTCCAGCCGCACGTTGGCGGGCGCCGACTGTTGGAGCCGGTAGAGACCTTGCCGGCCCGCCTGGCGCAGATCCTGGCGGGCGCCGCCACCTTCGCGGAGCAACGCCGACGCCTGAACGAATTCAAGGATCGCGAACTGTACCTGATTGATCTTGACCACATCCTCAACCCGCGCGCCGGCTTTCGCGCGCTCACCGAGCGGCTCACCCGGCTGGCGGAGACAGTGACGCGCGCCGCGGCGGAGATCGTTCACGCCGAACTGGCGCGCCGCCACGGGCGGCCACGGACGGTGGGCGGGTTGGAGGCCCGCTATGCCCTGCTCGGGCTGGGCAAGTTCGGCGGCGCGGCGCTGGGCTACGCCTCCGATATCGAGGTGCTGTTCGTTTATAGCGACCAGGGTGAAACAGACGGCCCGGAGCGGATCACCAACGACGAATTCTATGGGCGGCTGGCCGAGGAATTCGCGCGATTCATCGAGGCCAAGCGCGAGGGCATCTTCCACGTGGACCTGCGCCTGCGCCCGCACGGCAATGCGGGGCCGCGCGCCTGCAGTCTCGAAAGTTTCTGCCGCTACTACGGGCCCGGCGGCCCGGCGCACTCGCTGGAGCGGCTGGCGCTGGTGCGCCTGCGCGCCGTCGGGGGCGACGCGGGGCTTGGCCGCCAAGTCGAGCGCCTGCGCGACGAGTTCATCTACGCCACGACCAGCATTCAACTGCCCGAACTGCGGGACTTCCGGCTGCGCCAATATGCGGACAAGCGACGGGCAGACGGCTATAACGCCAAATTCAGCCCTGGCGCGCTGGTGGACTTGGAGAACGCGGTGCAGATTCTGCAGGTCATGTATGCCGGGCGCGAACCCGCACTGCGCACCCCCCTGACCCACGAGGCGCTGGCGGCATTGGAACGGGCCGGTGTGCTGGCGCCCGAGGAGTTCGCGCGGCTGAGCGCCGCGTACGATTTTCTCCGCCAACTCATCAATGGCCTCCGGATGTTGCGCGGCTCGGCGCGCGACCTGTTCCTGCCGCCGGCGGGCTCGGAGGAGTTCCTGCACCTGGCCCGGCGGATGGGCTACGAGGAGCGGAACGAATTTCGGCCGGAGCAGCAGCTCAGCCTGGAGTTCGAACTGCGCACGGCGGCCGTGCGCGCGTTCGTCGAGAAACACTTCGGACGCGCGGCTCTGCCGGGCCCGGCAATCGGCAACGTGGCCGACCTGGTGCTCTCCGAAAGCGCGCCCGAGGAATTGCGGCGCCGGGTGCTGGCGGCAGCCGGCTTCGTCAATCCAGACCGCGCGTACGTCAATCTGCGCGCAATGGCCGGCGACCGCGCGCGCCGCGATCTCTTCGCCGGCCTGGCCGTGCTCGCAAGCGATATGCTCCGGCGTGAACCGGACCCGGACATGGCGCTCAACAACTGGGAACGCTTCATCAATGTCCTGCCCGATCCCGCCGCGCATTATCAGGCGCTGCTGGCCCAGCCGCGGCGACTGGAGATCCTGCTGGGAATTTTCGCGCGCAGCCAATTCCTCGCCGACACGCTGATTCGCAATCCAGAATTTCTCGACTGGATCACCGACCCGGCCCACCTGCATAAGACGCTCACGCGCGCCGGGTTGGCGACCGACCTGGCTGCGCTGGGGGCCGGCGCGCCCGACCACGCCGCGTGGCTGGATGCGCTGCGGCGCTGGCGGCGGCGCGAAATCCTGCGCATCGGCACGCGCGACATGGGGCTGGGCGTGCCCACCCGCGAAGTCATGCAGGATCTCGCGATCCTGGCCGACGCCGTCATTGACGCCACGCTCAATCGCATCCTGGCGGAGGATTCCCCTGGTTCACCGGCAGCGCCGGAACCCTTTTGTGTCCTCGCCTTCGGCAAGCTTGGCGGCAACGAGTTGAACTACAGCTCGGATGTGGACCTGCTCGGCGTTTACGACCCGCCGGAAGACACGCCCACCGCCCGCGAGCGTTATCGCCGGATCATGGAGCGGCTGCATGCGGATATCTCCCGGCACACCGAGGAAGGCTACGCTTACCGTGTGGATTTACGGCTGCGGCCGTATGGCGGCGCCGGGGAACTCGTCTACTCCATCGCCGCGCTGAAGCGCTATTACACCGAGGCCGCCGCGCCGTGGGAAATCCAGGCCCTGCTCAAGCTCCGGCCGGTCGCCGGGCAGTTGGCGGTCGGAGACGCGCTGCTGCGGGAACTGCGGCCGATCCTGACCCGGCCGCGGCCGGCGGCGGAGGTGGCGCGCGCCATTCAAGCCATGCGCGCGGCCGCGTTGAAGCAGCAGTCACGGAAACAACCGGGGGGCGGCGCAGTGGATGTCAAAAGCGGCGCCGGCGGTCTGCGCGAGATCGAGTTCCTCGCGCAGGGCCTGCAATTGATCCACGCTCATCAATATCCGGAGCTGATTAACGGCAACACCCTGCAGGCGCTCGAACGCCTTGCCGCGTGCGGCGTCCTGCCGGAGAGGATCGCCGCCGAACTGACCGCCGACTACCTTTTCCTGCGCCGGGTGGAACATTACCTCCAGATTCTGGAGGACCGCCAGATTCATGCCTTGCCCACCGCACCCGCTGAACTCGAGGCGCTCGGCAAACGCGTCCTCGGCACGGACGCCACCGCGACCATGTTCATGGAACATTTGGATAACTGCCTCAAACGCGTCCACGAGACCTATACCAGCCAGTTGCGGGCATTAGGCGGCGAGGGATAGCAGTAGATGGGGATCACGGCGTGCGCAACCGCAGCCCCGCACCACAATTACCGGCCAGACACCAAGCGAGCATTACAGATTATCTGAATACATAATTGTATTAATCGAAACGCATACACACAATAATGTTGGCGCACTTGTTCAAGGCAACAGAGAATAAAATAGTTGTAACACATTGATTATCAAAATATAATATATGGTGCTGATGCTTTGTTGAAAACTTGGCATATCTGTTGCTTTTATAGCCCATGCAAATTATACAGACAATCGGGTACGTGCGAACAAACAATAACCCTCGCCAACTGGAAGGCGGGAGCATAGATTGCCCGAGCTGAAAATAAAACCGTCTGTAAATAGATAGGGAGGATGCCGCAATGTTGAACTGCAAAACGCCCAAGGATGTAGTGGAGGCAATCAAACAGGAGCAGGTGAAGATGGTGGACCTGCGTTTCATGGATTTTCCCGGCCTGTGGCAACACTTTTCGGCGCCGGCGCACGCCTTTGACGAGGGCACGTTTGAGAAGGGGCTGGGATTTGACGGCTCGAGCATTCGCGGCTGGCAGGCGATCAACGAATCGGACATGCTGGTCAAGCCGCAGGCGGATACGGCATTCATTGACCCATTCCTCGTGGACAAGACCTTGGTGATGATCTGCAACATCTGCGATCCGATCACCGGCGAGGACTACACGCGCGACCCGCGCAACATCGCGCGCAAAGCGGAGAAATATCTGAAGAGCACCGGCATCGCGGACACCGCCTTCTTCGGTCCCGAGGCTGAGTTTTTCATGTTTGACGACGTGCGCTTTGACCAGAACCAGCACGAGGGCTTCTATCACTTGGATTCCGCCGAGGGCCGCTGGAACTTCGGCCGCGATGAGAAGCCGAACCTGGGGTACAAGATTCGCTACAAGGAGGGGTACTTCCCCTGCCCGCCGTCCGACAAGCTGCAGGACATTCGCAGTGAGATGATGTTGACCCTTGAAAAGATCGGCATCCCGACGGAGGTGCATCACCACGAGGTGGCAACCGGCGGCCAGTGCGAAATCGGCATGAAGTTTTCGCCGCTGGTGGAGATGGCGGACAAGGTCCTCAAGTTCAAGTATATCCTGAAGAACACGGCGACCAAATATGGCAAGACCGTCACGTTCATGCCCAAGCCCATTTTTGGCGACAACGGCAGCGGCATGCATGTCCACCACTCGTTGTGGAAAAACGGCCAGAACCTCTTCGCGGGAAGCGGCTACGCGGGTCTCTCGGACACCGGCCTCTACGCGATCGGCGGCCTGCTCAAGCACGCCCCTGCGCTGCTGGCGCTGACCAACCCGACAATGAACAGCTACAAGCGGCTGGTCCCGGGGTTTGAGGCGCCGGTCAATCTGGCCTATTCGCGGCGCAATCGCAGCGCGGCCTGCCGGATTCCCATGTACTCGACCTCCCCCAAGACCAAACGCGTCGAGTTCCGTTGTCCGGATCCGAGTTGCAATCCGTACCTCGCCTTCTCGGCGATGCTGATGGCGGTGATTGACGGCATCACGAACAAGATCCATCCGGGCGAGCCGCTCGACAAGGATATCTATGATCTGCCGCCCGAGGAACTCGCCAAGGTGCCCAAGGCGCCGGGCTCGTTGCGCGAATCCCTCGCCAACTTGGAGAAGGATCACGCCTTCCTGATGAAGGGCGACGTATTCACCGATGACGTAATCGAAACCTGGATCAGCTACAAGATGAAGAACGAAGTCCAAGCCCTCGAGCTCCGGCCGCATCCCTACGAGTTCGTGCTGTACTTCGATATCTAGACCACGCCAGACAAGCACCGCAACAGCCCCCGGAACATCCATTCCGGGGGCTGTTCGCGTATATGGTCAAAGCATTCCCAAAGCGACCGGCGCCGCGGGGACGTCGCGCCCCTCCTTTCCGCCGTTGAAGCAAACCGTCCGCGGTAAGCCGCGCGCATGGGGCCAACATGCATTAGTGTTAATTCAGGATTCCAATCCCCCGCCAATCTGCTACATTTTTGTCACATGCAACCCATCCGCACTGTATTGGCGCAAATCAACTTAACCGTTGGCGCCATTGATTCCAACGCGCAGGCCATTCTGCAATCCGCGCGATTGGCATCAGCCGACGGCGCGCGGCTGGCGGTCTTTCCGGAGCTGGCCATTTCCGGCTATCCGCCCGAGGATCTGGTACTCAAGCCGCACTTTGTCGCCGACTGCATGGAACGCGCCCGACGTCTGGCGGGCGAGTTGCCGCCGGATGAAACGGTCATCTTCGGGTGCCCGCATGCGGAGAACGGCCGGGTTTTCAACGCGGCCTACGTAGCCACCGGCGGCAGCATCCGTCATGTTTACCGCAAAATGCTCCTGCCCAATTATGGCGTGTTTGATGAACTGCGGGTCTTCACGCCGGGCACGGAACCGTTGGTCATAACCATCGGCGGTTGGAAATTGGGGCTGCACATCTGCGAGGATTCGTGGTTCGCGGATCAACAACCGGCGCGGGCGATGGCCGCCGCCGAAGTCGCCGCGGTTATCAATATCTCCGCTTCGCCCTATCATCGCGGCAAGCTGGGACTCCGGGAACAGACGCTGAAGTTGGCCGCGCGCGCATGCTCCGCGCCCCTGCTCTATTGCAACCTCGTCGGCGGCCAGGACGAACTCGTTTTCGACGGCGCCAGCTTGTGGGTCGCGCCGGACAACCGGATTCTGGCGCGGGCGCACCAGTTCGCGGAAGACCGCCTGGTCGGCGAGCTGCCGGCCAGCGGCGGCGCGCGGATTGCGCCGGCGCTGGACGATACCGCCGAGGTGTATGCCGCCTTGACCTTGGGCTTGCGCGATTATGTGGAAAAGAACGGATTCAAGAAAGCCGTGGTGGCGTTGAGCGGAGGAATTGATTCAGCCCTGGTCGCCGCGCTGGCGGTGGATGCGCTTGGGCGCGAACGTGTCGCCGGCGTAACCATGCCATCGGTGTTTTCGTCCGCCGCCACGATTGGCGACGCCGAACTCGTGGCCCGCAACCTGGGCATCGCGTTTCACACCGTGCCGATCAAGCGCCTGCATGCCGCCTACCTGGAGGAACTGGCGCCGCTCTGGCCCGAGCGCGCGCCCGACACAACCGAGGAGAATCTGCAAGCGCGGATCCGCGGCAATATCATCATGGCCCTTTCCAACAAGTTCGGCTGGCTGGTGCTGACCACCGGCAACAAGAGCGAACTGGCCACCGGCTACTGCACGCTCTACGGGGACATGGCCGGCGGCTTCGCCGTCATCAAGGATGTGCCCAAGACCCTCGTTTTCGAGCTGGCAAAATGGCGCAATCGGCAAGGCCCGGCGCCGGTGATACCGACGACGACCATTGCCCGTCCGCCCACCGCCGAATTACGCCCCGACCAGAAGGACACGGACTCCCTGCCGCCCTATGAACTGCTTGACGCGATTCTGGAGCGCTACGTCGAGCAGGACATGGGCGTGGAAGAAATCGTGGCGGACGGATTCGATGCCGCCACGGTCCGGCGCGTCGCGCGCCTGGTGGATTTGAACGAATACAAGCGGCGCCAGGGCGCGCCGGGGATCAAGATCACACCCAAGGCGTTCGGGCGCGACCGGCGGCTGCCGATTACGAACGCCTACCAGGGACGGTAGCGGGGGAGAATGGGCGATGGCATGATGGTCAAGCGGGCGCGCCGCCGGCATGCCGTAAGCAGGTACAACCGGGAAGAGCGGATAATGACATGAGTGACAACAACACCAATCTGGAACAGAGCCGGCGGGTCCGGGAGTTGACCCTGCTCTACACGATCAGCAAGCAACTCGACCAGAGCCTGGATTTGCGCGACATTGTCAGCCCCGTGTTGGAGGCGCTGGCCGAGCACATGGACATGCAGTACGCGACGCTGACCCTGCTCAACCGCCAGACCGGCGACATTCTGATCGAGGCAGCCCACGGCCTCTCGCCGCAACAGGCGCGGCGCGGCCGCTACAAACTCGGCGAAGGGGTCACCGGCCAGGTGGTGCTCACCGGCGAGCCGATGGTGATTCCCCGAACCAGTGAATCGCCGCTCTTTCTCGACAAAACGCGCCGCGGGCGCCGCTCCGATACTTCATTCATCTGCGTGCCAATCAAGGTCGAGCAGGAAGTGGTCGGCGCGCTCAGCGTGGACCGCCCGTTCGAGACCGGCGGCACACTGGATGACGACGTGCGGCTGTTGACGATCGCCGCCTCGCTGATCGCGCAAGCCGTCAAGTTGCGCCGCGCCGCGCAGGAGGAACAGGAGCGGCTGGCGCTGGAAAACGAGCATTTGCGAGCGGAACTGCGCGATCGGTTTAGGCCCGCCAACATCGTGGGCAACTCGCATGAGATGCAGGGGGTTTTCGACCAGATCGCCACGGTTGCCAAGAGCGCCGCCACGGTTTTGATCGAAGGCGAAACGGGAACCGGCAAAGAACTGGTGGCCCACGCCATCCATTACAACAGCGACCGCGCGGACAAGCCATTCATCAAAGCCCACTGCGCCGCCCTGCCGGAAGGCGTGATCGAAAGCGAACTATTCGGCCATGAGAAGGGGGCGTTTACCGGCGCCACAACCGAGCGCAAGGGCCGCTTCGAGCTGGCGCATGGCGGCAGCCTGTTTCTCGATGAGATCGGCGATATCCCGCCGGCGATCCAAATCAAACTGCTGCGTGTGCTGCAGGAGCGCGAGTTTGAGCGGGTGGGCGGAACCAAAACGCTCAAGGTCAATGTGCGGCTCATCGCCGCCACCAATCGCAACCTGCAAGAGCTGGTCGCCCAAGGGAAGTTCCGCGAGGATCTTTACTATCGCCTCAATGTGTTTCCGATTTTTGTGCCGCCGCTGCGCAAGCGCAAGACCGATATTGTGCTGCTGGCCGACCATTTCCTGGAGAAATACGCCAAAGAAAACAAGAAAGGGGTGCGCCGGCTTTCTAGCGCGGTAATTGACATGCTGATGAGCTACCACTGGCCCGGCAATGTGCGCGAATTGGAAAATTGCATCGAACGCGCGGTCCTCGTGGCCGAAGGCGACGTGGTCCATCCCTTCCACCTGCCGCCTACACTCCAGACCGCGGAGGCGACCGGTTCCGCCCCCAAAGGCGGCCTGAAAACACTGGTCGAGGCCTATGAGCGGGACATTATCCGCGACGCGCTCAAATCCACACGCGGCAATGCCGCCGCCGCCGCGCGGCACCTGGAAACTACCCAGCGCATCCTCGGCTACAAGATTCATAAGTACGGGATTGAGCCCAAACATTATGCGGGCTGATGGGCGCCCGGTCGGGCGCGACCGCGGCGTACGACATGGCTCCCAATTCGGTTGGGCGCTCTTCAGGACAACCCCAACGCCTGCGCCCAGTCGGAGCTGGGCGCCACGCGCAAAAACCCCGCGCAAT
>CAZMXS010000106.1:0-281 GCA_964570325.1 uncultured Verrucomicrobiota bacterium
GGTTCGCCGCCGCGCCGGACCGGAAGGTGCCGCTGATCGGTTGGAATCGCGTGCGCCAGGCCAGGCCCGATTGCCCGTTGTTCGATAACATCGCGGACCAGACTTATTTCTATTTCGTGCATTCCTATTATGTTGAGGCGCAGGATGGCACGGCGGCCGGCGTGACGGACTACGGGGTGACCTATGCGGCGGCGGTCTGGCGCGACAATATCATGGCGGTCCAATTTCATCCGGAGAAAAGCCAACGGGCGGGGCTCCGGATGCTGGCCAATTTTGGAACT
>CAZMXS010000106.1:291-10770 GCA_964570325.1 uncultured Verrucomicrobiota bacterium
TCGGTGCGGGTTGAAGGGAGGCGCGGGATGAGCTGAATGCAGGTGATACCGGCGGTGGATTTGAAGGGGGGCAAATGCGTGCGCCTGCAGCAGGGGCGGGCGGAGGCGGAGACAGTGTATTCGGATGATCCCGTCGGCGCGGCGCGGCGTTGGGCGGCGGAAGGCGCGCCGCGATTGCATGTGGTGGACCTTGACGGGGCGTTTCAGGGGCGGCCGGTGCATACCGAAATCATCCGCCAGATCGCCGCCGGCGTGCCGATCCCGATTGAGGTGGGCGGCGGGTTGCGAACAGACGCGGATATCGAGGCCGTGCTGCACTGCGGCGTGGAGCGCGTGGTGCTGGGCACGCGGGTTTGGGCGGAACTTAAGGAACTGGCCCGCCTGGTCAAGCGGTTCGGCGAGCGAATGGTCGTGGGCATAGACGCGCGCGACGGACGAGTGCAGGTGCGCGGTTGGACCGAGACGACCGAGGCCAGTGCGCTGGATCTGGCCCGCGAAGCCGACCGGATTGGCGTGCGCACGCTGATCTATACCGATACGGCAAAGGACGGCATGCTGGCCGGCCCCAATGTCAAGGCCGTGGCCGCGATCTGCGACGCGGTCAAATGCGAGGTTATTTCGTCCGGCGGAATTTCGTCGCCGGCGCATATCCGCGACCTGGCCCGGCTGAACCGGTCCAATCTGGTGGCCGTAATTGTCGGCAAAGCGTTGTACGACGGTCGGACGACATACAAAGAATTGGCGGAATGGTGAAAGGGACTCGACATATCCCTCGCCGACCGCGCTTGAACTTTGAACCGGGCACTTTAACTCCACCCGATTCCCATGCCGGCGACGCCGATTCAAGAAGGAGCGCTCGATGAAGCTGCAATTTGAAGTGACCCGGTTGGAATCCGGTTTGCGCGTGGTGACGGCGGCGATGCCGCACGTTGAGAGCGTCGCCATGGGCGTATGGGTGAGTGTCGGCGGCCGGCACGAGAACCGGCGGCAATCGGGCATCAGCCATTTCATCGAGCACCTGCTCTTCAAAGGGACAATGAGCCGGTCGGCGCGCGAGATATCGCAAGCCATTGAAGGGCGCGGCGGCTACTTCAATGCCTTCACCCAGGAGGAATCCACCTGCTATTACGCGCGGATCGCGGCCGACCATACCTGGGAGGTATTCGATATCCTGGGCGACATGTATCGCCATCCGCGTTTCGCGGCTGCGGACATCGAGAAGGAGCGCGGCGTGATCATCGAGGAGATTATGATGTACAACGACCAGCCCCAGCATCTCGTTCAGGAAATGCTGGGCCAACTGCTCTGGGTGGACCATCCGCTGGGCCGCCCGTTGACGGGGACGGCCGCCAACGTGGCGCGGATCCAGCGGCCGGAGATTGTGGCCTACAAGCAGCGCCGTTATGTGCCGGAGGCGACCATTGTGGTGCTGGCGGGGCAGGTGGCCCATGGGGAATGCGTCTCCAGCGTGGCGCGCATGCTGGGCCGCCTGTCGGCCGGGCGTCCGGCGCGCTATGCGCCGGTGGATCGCCGGACCCGGCAACTGCCGGTGGCCGTCAAATTGAAGGAAATTGAACAGAGCCACCTGGCGATGGGTTTCCGGTTGTTCGGCCGCCATGATCCCCGTAAATATGCCCTGAAGCTGATGAGCATTATCATGGGCGAGAATATGAGTTCGCGCCTGTTTCAAGTGGTGCGCGAAAAACACGGCCTGGCGTACTCCATTCACAGCAGCGTGGAACTGTTTGGCGAGACGGGCCTGTTGCACATCCAGGCGGGCATTGACAAGGAGCGGACCTCTCAGGCGCTGGAATTGATTTTGCGCGAGGTTCGCAAGTTTCGTGAGCGCCCCGTCGGCGCCAGTGAGTTACGGCGCGCCAAGGATTATGCCATCGGCCAATTGCGCATCGGCCTGGAAAGCACGACCAACCAGATGATGTGGGCGGGGGAAAACATCATGTGCTACGGGCGGTTCATCCAGCCGGATGAAGTGATCCAGCGGTTACAGGCTGTCGGCGCGGCGGATATTCAGGCTGTGGCGGCGGCGGTCCTGCGCCCGGAACGGTTCAGCCTGGCTATGGTGGCCCCAACTGGCGGCGGGCGGGACGAGAACATGCTGCGCGCGCGTATCGGCTTGCTTAAGTGAATGGCCAATTCAAAGGGCCAAGTCGGCAAAAAACGCCGGTTGATAGGGGTTGAGCTTAAAATCTTCGATTGAATAACGCCCGCCTTTATTTCTTCAGCAGGGACATCATCACTTCGGACTTCTTGGATTCAGTCCGGACGCGCTCAATGATTTCAGCGATCTTGGGCGCCGTCAAGCCAAGGTCCGCGAAGACACGCTGATCAAAAAGTGGGGTGGCCGCGTCGCCGCCGTCGCCGATTCGTTCCAGATTGCAGATGAAATTGGCGGCGTGGCACATCTTGACCAAGTCCGTGAATTCCTCTTCTGCCTGCATCGGGCTGTGATGATGCCGGATCGTGTTCAACTGGGCGCGCGAAAGGTTCCACTTGCGGCCCAGCCAGGCGCCTACCTCCGCATGGTCCACGCCGAATGTTTTCTGTTCAGCAATAAACAGCGGCAGTGATTTCTGCTGCCCGAGCCGGGCCGCCTTATTGAACTCCTGTTTGAAAAATTGCACAATAATGATCTTGCCGATATCGTGCAGCAGGCCTGCCAGGTGAAGGAAATCTTCGCTATACTGCTCCCGCACCTTCTCGCGGCAGACTTCATTGATGATGCACATCGCGATGCCCGTGGCGATCGAGTGCCGACAGAAGGCCTCGTGGTTGAATCCCTCCTGCTCGTTCTGCAGCAGGACCGACAACACCGCCATGGAAGTGGCGATGTTATAGACCGCGTTCATGCCGAGGCGCGTGATAGCCGCCTGCAGCGAGTCAATCCGCTCGCGGGCGCCGTACATGGCCGAGTTGGCCAGTTTGAACACGTTGGCCATCAGCGAGGGGTCATCCTGCATGATGCGCGCAATGCGCTCATTGTTCGCGGTCGGATCCTGCGTCAGTTCCTTGATCCGTTCGAGCACGACGGGCAGGGTGGGGAGGTTCTCGATCGTCTCCAAGCGCTGGAACATCAGCTTGGCGTAGTTGGTCTCCTGTTCCTGGATGGCGCCGGCCATGCCGCCCCCGCCGCCGGCTGGCGTGCCGCGCTCGCCGCGCGGGAACAGCTTGCGCGAAGTGGAAAGCACCTTGGCGACGGTAAACAGCAGGCGTTCCTTGGTGATCGGCTTGATGATATAATCGTTGACGCCGTATTTGGCGCACTGGCTGATCTCATCCTTGTCCGAATGGGAACTGAGCACGATCACCGGCAAGGTGCACAAGTCCGAATCGGCCCGCAGTTTCTTGAGCAGCGAGATGCCGTCCATCACCGGCATTTCAATGTCAAGGAATACCAGATCGTAGGGCGCGTTATTGTCTTGAGCCATCCGGATCTTGTCGTAGGCCACCATGCCATTGTCCGCCTCGTCCACGTAAGCCTCGCGTTGGCGCAGGCAGTTGACAATAATTCGACGGATGGCGCTGAAATCGTCAACGGCCAGGACATAGGCGCCACGGATGGCGGCGTCGGCGGCGTTTTGATCAAACTCCGCTACGAGATCGTGATTGGCATTGGACTCCATGGTTAGCGATTCCTAGCTGATCTTACCGTCCAATCTACGATTAAGCCTACACAATATAACGACTTACGTTAAGAATGCAACCAATTCCGCGTAAAAACCAGCGATTCAACATATTCGCGGAAGCTGCTCGCCGCCGGGCAGGCTGACGATGCGGGAGGCGCCCAGGCGTGTCCGCAACGCGACTTGTCCTACGCCGCGACCGGTTATGCGACCGATCAGGCTGGCCCCGCTGGTCTCGGGCCGCGTCCGCAACAAATCACGCGCCCGTTCCGCGTCGCGTTCGGGCACGACGGCAATAAACCGGCCCTCGTTGGCGATGTATAGCGGATCGAGGCCGAGAATTTCACAGGCGCCGCGGACCTCGTCGCGCACGGGGATGGCCTCTTCATCAAGCGCAAGGTTGACGCCCGCCGTTTCGGCGATTTCCACCAGCGCCGCGCCCAGTCCACCGCGCGTCAGATCGCGCAGGCAGTGAACTTCCACGCCCGCGGCCAACAGCGCGAGCACGGGGTCGCACAACGGGGCGCAATCGCTCTCGATGGCGGTTTCCAGGCGCAACCCTTCGCGAACGGCCATGATCGCGATTCCATGCCGTCCGATGTCGCCACTGAGCAGGATGGCATCGCCCTCTTGAACGCATCGCGGCGCAATATCCACCCCGTTGGCCACGACGCCGATTCCAGCCGTATTGATGAACAAGCCGTCGCCCTTGCCCCGATCCACCACCTTGGTGTCGCCGGTGACAATGCGGACGCCGGCCCGGTCCGCCGCCCGGCGCATCGAGTTGGCCACGCGCCAGAGGGTTTCGGTTGCCAGACCTTCCTCAATAATAAAGCCGGCGCTCAGATAAAGCGGCCGCGCTCCGCACATGGCCAGGTCGTTCACCGTACCGTTGACAGCCAGCGAGCCGATGTCGCCGCCGGGAAAGAACAATGGCTGGACCACATAGGAATCGGTGGTTAAAGCCATGCGTTCGCCGGCCGCTGGAAAAACCGCGCCATCATGCCGCGCCGCCAGCCATTCGTTGTTGAACGCGGTGATAAAGATTTTCTCAATCAGCGCGCGCATCAACGATCCGCCGCCGCCATGCGCCAGCGTGATCACGGGATAATCCCGGATGGGCAACGGGCATTCCAGGCTGAAAGATGATGAATCGGTCATAGCGCCAGAGAGTAGTCAGTGATCAGCAATCAGTAAACAGTGAACAGCGGCTCGGGCCGGAATGCCTGATTTACATGACTGCCGCTACACAATCCAATGGCCCCACTGATTACGGTATCTATTGATTACTGTTTCCGGATGCCCGTTCTTTACCCGGCGGCCGATAGTGATAATAGGCGGCGCATGCGCCCTCAGCCGAAACCATCGTGGCGCCCAGCGGGTGTTCCGGCGTACAAGCCCGGCCGAAGGCCGGGCAATCGCCTGGCTTCTTGCGTCCTTGCAGGATCAGTCCACTGATACACAGTGGGGATTCAGCCGTCGCGATGCCGGCGATGTTGAAACGGCGCTCGGCATCGAACTGGGCAAAAGGGGCGGCCAAAGCCAGTCCGCTGGCCGGGATCAAGCCGATCCCGCGCCAAGACCAGTCCACGATGCGAAAAACATCCCGAATCATGCGTTGGGCGGGTTCGTTGCCGGCTTCCGTGACGGCGCGCGTGTAGGCGTTCGTCACACCGGCCTGACCGGACTCCAGTTGCTGCACGCAGTAGAGAATTCCTTGCAGGATATCCAGCGGCTCAAAGCCGGTTACAACGATGGGGACATGATGCCGTTCCGCGAGCGGATGATATTCATGATACCCCATCACCGCGCAGACATGGCCGGCGGCCAGGAATCCCTGCACCCGGCAGCCAGGCGCAGCCAGGATAGCGGCGATGGCCGGCGGCACCCGCACTTGGGAAACCAGGAGACTGAAATTGGTCAGCCCTTCCCGGCGGGCTTGAACGACAACGGCGGCGTTGGCCGGCGCCGTTGTCTCAAAGCCGATCGCGAAGAACACCACCTGACGTTCCGGATTCCGGCGCGCCAGCGCCAGCGCATCCAATGGCGAATAGACAATCCGGACATCACCGCCGCCGGCTTTTACGGCCAGCAGGTCGCGCGTGGAACCGGGCACGCGGAGCATGTCGCCAAACGAGCAGAAGATCACTTCCGGGCGCGCCGCGATAGCAATCGCTTTATTGATGGTGGCCACCGGAGTGACACATACCGGGCAACCGGGCCCGTGCAGCAGCGTGAGTTGCTCCGGCAGAAGCTGATCGAGCCCGTGGCGGACAATGGCATGGGTTTGCCCCCCGCAGACCTCCATGATGGTCCACGGCCGGGTGGTCGCGGCCCGGATCGCGCGCAGCAGACTTTGCGCGGCGGGACCGTCGCGATATTCGTCACAATGATGCATCACCTTTGACTACTGCCGTTGATCACGGACCAGAAAGACTGCATTCGGTCATTCCCCAACCGCCCGTTGGCGACGGGCGATTGAGGAATTTCCAATCGTCTGCGCGGCGCAAAACAACATTGTTTACCCCATCCGTCCCGGGGGACGGGGATACGGGATGCCCCATGGCCCTTTCCCTGTCGGCTCTGAGTCGAAGTCGTGGGAAACCCACGCTCAAACTGATCACCGCACACGCTTCACGGATGACTAATCACCGATTACAACTTGATTTCAGCATGAACCAGTTGCGGATTTTTTGACGGCGTAATCTTGAAGCCGAGCTTCTGGATCAGGCTTTGCATATCCTTGTTATCCGGCAGCATCTCGGCCCAGATCAATTCGATCTTTTCCGCCTTGCCGATGGCAATCAGGCGCTTGAGCAGCTCGGTCCCCAGCCCTTGATGTTGGAACTGGTCGCTGACCAGTACGGCGAATTTGGCCGTGTTGGTGGTGTAGGCGCGGGTCAGCCGCGCCAAACCCATAATCTCGCGCTCGCCGGTCTGTGGATTGCGCCGTTCGGCCACCAGGGCGGCTTCACGGTCGTAGTTGATGAAACAAATCCGGGTCAGGCGGTCGTGCGCGGTGCGCTGGCTCAAATCGTACTTGCGCGTGTAGTGCAGATAAACGCTGCGCTCCGAGAGGGACTGGTGGAATTTCACCATTAACGGCTCGTCCTCCGGGCGAATGGGGCGAATCAGGATCTTGGACCCATCCTTCATCGTCCATGGCTGCACATATTGCATGGGGTAGGGGCTGATGGCCGGACGCGGCAATTTCTCCTCCGGGGTCTGGGCGTCGAACAGAACGACACGCGCATCCAGTGCCAGCAGGCGTTCAGGCGAAGCCAGCAGCGGGTTAATATCGCTTTCCTTGATCCAGGGCTGTTCGACGATCATTTGGCTGAACCGAACCATGATCCGTTCCAGCCGGGCCATGTCCACCGGTTTGCGGCCGCGCACGCCCTTGAGCGCGGTGTAAATCTTGGTTTGCTCCATCATCCGCCGCGCGAGGGTCGCGTTTAGCGGCGGCAGGCCTAACGCGCGGTCCTTGAAGACCTCAACCAACTGACCGCCGAGCCCAAACAGCAACACCGGACCGAACTGATTGTCAATCGAGCTGCCAATGATCAACTCATAACCGTCGAGCTTGATCATCGGCTGCACGGTCACGCCCTGGAAGTGCTGCGGGCCGACCTTTTCTTTCACAGACGTGGCGATGCTTTGGAATGCCCGGGCCACGGCATCCCGGTCGCGCAAGTTGAGTTGCACGCCGCCGACATCCGTCTTGTGCGTGATCGTTTCCGAATATAGTTTGAGGACGACGGGGTAGCCGATCTTGTTCGCAAACTCGACAGCCTCCTCCACGGTCCGGGCGATATGCGTCTCCACGGTCGGGATGCCGTATGTCGCCAGCAGCTCCTTGGACTCGAACTCCGTCAGGATCGTGCGGCCCTCGGCCTTGACTTTTTCAATAATCTTGGCGGCGCGCGCGCGATCAATCAGGCCGTCCGCGGTATCGTCGGTGTGGACCGCGGGCGTCTCATACAGCGCCTCCAGGTTCCGGTTATACTGCACCATGTAATTGAACGCCCGCACGGCCATGTCGGGATAAGGATAGGTGGGAATGTTGGCGTGATTGAGGATGTCAATGCCGGCCTGCACGACCGGCCCGCCCATCCAGCTCGCAAACACGGGCTTGCCCTCGATTTGCGCGTACGGCACCAGCGCCTGCGCCGTTTGCGTCGGCTCGGTAACCGATTGCGGGGTCAGGATCACCAGCAGGCCGTCAGAGCTGGGATCCTTGGCCGCCACTTCCAGGGCCTTGGCATAGCGCTCTTTTGGCGCGTCTCCGAGGACGTCAATCGGATTGGCGCGGCTCCACGCCGCCGGCAGGAATTGGTTGAGCTGTTCAATGGTTTCCTTGGATATCTCGGCAAGCTGGCCGCCGCTGGTGATCAACGCGTCAGTTGCCAGCACGCCCGGTCCGCCGGCGTTGGTGACGATTGTCAGCTTGGGCCCCTTGGGCAGGGGTTGCTTCGCCAGCACATCGGCCATGTCGAACACCTCGGCCATGCTGTCCACCCGCAGGACGCCGACGCGGCGGAATGCGGTATCGAGCACGTCGTCCGAGCCGGTCAGGGAACCGGTGTGCGAGGCCGCCGCCTTGGCGGCCGCCGCCGTGCGGCCGGCCTTGATGACGATGATCGGCTTGCTCAACGCGACCTCGCGCGCGGCGGAAAGGAAGGAGCGGGCATTGCCAACGGATTCCATGTAGATGACGATGCTCTTGGTTTTCGGATCGCTGCCCAGGTAGTCAATCAGGTCGCCCCAATCCACATCGAGCATCGAACCGATTGAGACAAACGCGCTGAACCCAACCTGCTGGCGGACGCTCCAGTCCAGCACGGCGGTGCCGAGGGCGCCGCTCTGGCTGATAAACGCGACATTGCCCGGCCGCGGCATGACGCCGCCGAACGAAGCGTTCAGGCCCGTGGGCGGGCAGATCACCCCGAGGCAGTTCGGGCCGATGATCCGCAGATTCCCCTTGCGCGCGCGTTCCAGCACCTGCCGCTCCAGTTCCACGCCCGGCGCGCCGAGTTCCTTGAAGCCGGCTGAAATGATGATCGAGCTTTTCACGCTGGCGGCGACGCATTCGTCCATCAGCCCGGGAACGGTCGCGGAAGGCGTGATGATCACCGCCAGGTCCACTGCCTCCGGGATCGAGCCGACGCTGGGATAGGCGCGGATGCCCAGAACGTTCGAGCGTTTGTTATTTACCGGATAGACCGTGCCGCCAAATGGACTGCTGATCAGGTTCCACAACAGCGTCCGACCGACGCTGCCCGGCTTTTCCGTGGCGCCGATCACGGCGACGGATTTCGGGGCGAAGATCGTGTTTAGCGGATGATCCTCAAAACGGAGGACGTTGCCGATGGGATCGGAAAGTATGGATTCACTCATGACGGAATACTCCTGCGTTGTAGGGTTGACGGGCTCAAATGAAAACTCATGTTTTTCCTGCCGTGAAAACCGCGGCATGACTAGCAAAACAAAACGCACCGTGGCGAGAAGAAAAACCGTCCGGGCCGGCATGCCGGCGTTGACAACCTGCCGGTCTTCCTCATAATCGCTGACGGGCGAGATCATTTCCGAGGCAACCCAGCGCGCAGCGCGCAAAAAGGAGAAGGATGCCATGGCCGAAGCCGTCAATCCCAAGATAGATGAAATCATGGAAAAGGCCACGCAGGCCGCCGCGATCTTCGCGGAGTTTGACCAGGAAGCCGTAGACCGCATTGTTGTCGCGGCCGCGGCCGCCGGTTTCAAGAGCCGCATCAAGCTGGCTCGGATGGCAGTCGAGGAGACGGGTATCGGCAAGTGGGAGGACAAAGTCATCAAGAATGTTGTGGCCACCCAGTATATCTATGAAGATATGCGCGACCTCAAGACCTGCGGCGTGATCCGCGCCGACTTTGAGTCGGGCATCACCGAGATCGCCCAGCCGCTCGGACCGATCCTTGGCGTTGTACCATCCACCAACCCGACCTCGACCACGATGTTCAAGATCCTGATTGCGCTCAAGACGCGCAATCCGATCATTTTCAGCTTCCACCCGCGCGCGCTCAAGTGCTCCGCGGCCGCTGCCCTGACGCTCTATACGGCGGCGCTGGGGGCCGACGCGCCGGAGAACTGCGTGCAGTGGATGGACCAATGCACGGTGGAGGACACCAATGCGCTGATGCGCGACCGGCGCCTGGCCCTGATCCTGGCGACCGGCGGCGAGAGTTTGGTGCATGCCGCCTATAGTTCCGGCACGCCCGCGCTTGGCGTCGGGCCGGGCAACGTGCCGGTCTTTGTCGAGGCCAGCGCCGATGTGCCCTTCGCCGTTCAGCAGATACTGATCTCCAAGACCTTTGATAACGGCACGATCTGCGCGTCTGAACAGGCGATCGTGGTCGAGCAAGCGACCGCCGCCGCGTTGGAGGCGGAACTGAAAAAAGCCGGCGCTTATTTCGTCCCGGACGCGGAGCTACCCAAGCTGGAAGGGGCGGTGTACGATCGCGAACGCAAATTGATGAACGCGGCGATCGTGGGCAAATCACCGGCGTTCATCGCCGAACGCGCCGGTATTCAGATTCCGGCCGGCACGCGTCTGTTGGTGGCGCGGCAGACGAAGATCGGGCGGGAGTACCCACTGTCGTGCGAGATTCTCGCGCCGGTGATCGCCTATTATGTGGCAAAAGATTTTGACCACGCTGTGAACATCTGCATTGACCTCAATTTCCTCGGTGGCAAAGGGCACACGGTCAGCCTGCACTCGAACGACGAGGCCAAGATCAAGGAATTTTCGATGCTGATGAACGCCGGCCGGATCGTGGTGAACATGCCTTCGTCGCAGGGCGGG
>CAZMXS010000107.1:0-9448 GCA_964570325.1 uncultured Verrucomicrobiota bacterium
TGCAGGACTATGCAAAACGATTGAATAATATGTATGATGTCTAGACGTGACCCTTGTGCTTCTCCCCTTGTGCTTCTCACGCTGAAGCGGAAGTATGCGGCGTTGCCTTTCACAACGGCCATTCGGGAAACTTAGCCAGCGGAGAAAGTGCTGGCGGAGGCGTGAAAGCTCATACGGATGCCGTGTTGTATGATTGCCGGTTCGAGAACTGCGCGGCATACAACGGAGGCGGACTGCACGGCGGTAGCCTGTGGCATTCGACTTTGTTCGGGTGTCTGGCGCAAAACTGGGGTGGTGGGGTTTGCCAGGCGGAGCTGGTCAATTGCCTGCTGGCCGGCAATACCGCCGCGTATGGCGGTGGCGCCTGCCTGAGCGATCTGCGCAGTTGCACGCTGGCGTCGAATACGGCGTCCGTTGCCGGAGGCGGTCTGTATGGCGGAAGCCTGTTGAACGGGATCTGCTATTACAACAACGCCGCGACCGCGCCCAATTATACCGGGACCGTTTCCTACTCCTGCGCCGCGCCATTGGCCGAAGGGGAAGGCAATCTCGATGCCGCCCCGGGGTTCATGGACCTGGCCGGCGGCGATTACCGCCTGCTTTCAAATTCGGCATGTGTGAACGCTGGAATTGAAGAGGATTGGATGTACAATCAATCCGATCTGTCCGGTGACGATCGCATCCAGAAGTCGGCGGTGGATATGGGCGCATACGAGTCGCCTTGGTGGGGAATGTTCGCGGACGTGGATGAAGATTCCTTTACGGACTGGATCGAAGTCAACGTCACCGGCACCGATCCGACCAACGCGGGATCTTTCCTCGGCATGCAACAGGGATTCGCATCCGGAACGCAGACCGGCCGGGTGATCCGCTGGCAGAGCGTCGCGGGCAAGCTCTACAATGTGGATCGGGCGACGAACATTGTTGAAGCCCCGACTTTCACGAATTGGATGAGCGGGATGATCGGCTTGGCGGTGTTCACCACCATTACCGACACCACCGCCACGGCGGAAGGGCCGTATTTTTACCGGGTGGGGGGCGGACTGGAATAAAACGACAGCAACGTATTGGGGTAGCCTGACGCGATTATGAACATTAGCAACATCTCTATAGGATCAAAAAGTTGCTGCCGCATCATCCGCGCCCATGCGCCCACCGGTGTGACGAACACGCTTGCCCCCGCTGCCATTGTTCGCGGATTGGTTTTTTGCTGATTTTTCACGCGGTTAATGGCACATCAGGGGGCGCATGAAGATTGCCATTGACGCGCGGTGGATTTACCCCGAGATCAGCGGGATCGGCGCCTATACAGTTGAATTGATCCGACAACTGGCGCACCTGGATCGGGAGAACGAATATCTGCTTTTCTTTGAACGAGCTGAACTGCAGGAACGGACAGTCTCCCAAGCCGGGTTGGGATCGTCGCCGTTGTTCCGTTGCGAACAGTTGCCGTTCGGCATCTTCAGCGCGGCCGGCCAATTCCGCCTCGGCCGCATCTTGCGCGCGCGCGGCGTGGATGTATTCCATTCGCCAAACTACATGATTCCGTTGCCCGCCTTTCCGCGGGGGCGTCCCGGCCGCGTCCGCGCCGTGGTCACCGTGCATGATCTGATCCCGCTGCTGTTCCCGCACTACACGCCGCGCGCTTTGAAGACCCGTCTGCGACCGCTGTTCCAGGCGGTCATGCGCGAGGTGGCCGCGCGCGCGGATGTGATCCTGACGGTCAGCGAATCTTCCCGCCGCGATATCTTGCGGCGCCTGCGTGTGCCGGCGTGCCGGGAAGCCGCCGTGCAGGTTGCGCCGAACGGCGTCGCCGCGGAGTTCCAGCCGGCGCCCAAAACGCCGAACGCCGTTCGGACCGTGCTCTATGTCGGTCGCGCCGATCCCTACAAGAATCTGCCGGGGCTGGTGGACGCCTTTGCGCGGCTGCGTCGGCTGGTGCCGTTCGAGGTGCGGCTCCGGCTTATCGGTCCGCGCGATCCGCGCTATCCCGAGGCCGGGCGGCGCGCGGCCGAGCTGGGGATCGCGTCCGACATCGAATGGTCCGGCTATTTGGCCGGCGCAGACTTGGTGCGAGCCTACCAGCAGGCGGATGTCTTCGCGTTGCCTTCATTTTACGAAGGGTTCGGGTTGACCGTGCTGGAGGCGATGGCTTGCGGCACCCCGGTGGTTTGCGGTGATCGCAGTTCGTTGCCGGAGGTTGCCGGTTCGGCGGCCGTGCTGGTGAATCCGGACGACCCGGAGGCGATCGCGCAGGCGTTACGGCGGGTGCTGACTGATCCGGAACTGGCTGCCACGCTGCGCCAGCAAGGGTTGCAACGGGCCGCACAGTTCAGTTGGGAACAGACGGCGCGGTTGACGCTGGCGGCCTACCGCTACGCCTTTGAACTGGGCCGGGGTGGAACGTGAACGGCGCGATGATGGCGGAGCCGGAACGATTCCCGGCGCGGTTCGCGCAACTGCGCGTCGCGCTGGCGCATGACTGGCTTAACGGCATGCGCGGCGGAGAGAAAGTGCTCGAATTGCTGTGCGCGGCTTTCCCGCAGGCGCCGATCTATACTTTGATTTACGACCCCCGACGCATTTCCGAGCGGATCAACGCCCATCCGGTGCGAGTCTCCGCGCTCCGGTATTTTCCGGGTGTGATGCAGTACTACCGATACTATCTGCCATTTTTCCCGTGGGCCGCCGAGCGCTTCCGGTTGCCCGCAACCGACCTGCTGATCAGTACCAGCCATTGCGTGGCCAAGGGTGTGCGGCCGCCGCCGGGGGCGAAGCACCTTTGCTATTGCTTCACGCCCATGCGCTATGCGTGGGGATTTTATGGCGAGTACTTCGGGTCCAATCCGATCAAGCAGGCGATCCTGCGGCCGATTCTGGCGCGGTTGCGCGAATGGGACCGGCGCGCGTCGGCGCGCGTGGACCGATTCGTGGCAATCAGCCGGCATGTGCAGTCCCGCATCCGGGAGTTTTATGGCCGCGAGTCCGACCTGGTGTACCCGCCGGTCGCGACGGATTATTACACACTGGGCGAGCCGGGGCATGCCGGGTTCGATCTGGTGGTGTCCGCGCTGGTACCCTACAAACGCGTGGATCTGGCGGTGGCGGCGTATAATCAGTTGGGTTACCCGCTGAAAATTGTCGGGGCCGGAACCGAGTTCGCGCGCCTGCGCGCGGCGGCCCAAAGCCATATCGAATTTCTTGGCTGGCAGACCGACGAACAAATCCGGCAACTATATCGAAGCTGTCGTTGCCTGGTGTTTCCCGGCGAGGAGGACTTCGGCATTGTGCCGGTCGAGGCGCAAGCCTGCGGCAAGCCGGTCGTTGCCTTCGGGCGGGGCGGGGCATTGGAAAGCATTCTGGACGGGAAAACCGGCATATTTTTCCACTCGCAGACTGTTACCGACCTGCTCGGCGCGGTGGAAAGTTGCGCATCCCAGTCATGGGATCCGGAAATGATCCGCAACAATGCGCTTCGTTTTGGGCCTGATGTGTTTGTAAGTGGTTTGTTTAAAAGCATTTTCGCGATCATTTCCAAGTAGTATACAAGTCCGCCGTTGGATATCGCTTGCGGCATTTTCTGCTCTTTCCACTTCGGCTGGTGTACCACGCAAAGGCCTTAATCGTTTTTGCGATAATGAGAATTATGTCAAGGAAAACCATTGAAAAAAAAGGGTGAAAACCTATTCAGCGGGGTCGGGCCGGGGTAGTCTAAATATCGGGGGTTGTTGAGATCCGTGCATCAACTCGGCAACGGTTCCCCAATAATGGGTCGGCATGCAGACTGCTATTATATTGACGCTGTCACGAATAGCAGATCATGGGCCGCATAATCAATGCGCGCCTGCGATGTTTTTTAGCTGGGGTAGGCCGTCAGACTGATTGAGGAGCGACGTGCGTTTACGGTGCATAGCACGGCAGTGCGTAGCGAAACGCGCGAGGCTTTTGGCTGGCGCTTGGCTTCGGGCTGTAGGGCTGTTTGTGGCCTTGGTCTGGCCGGTTGGCGCGGCATGGGCGGCGCCGGAGATTGCCATTCTTGGCACGAATGGCGTGGAGATTGCCGATAACGATAGCACGCCTTCCTATGCCGATGGCACCAATTATGGCAGCACCAATGTCGCCGGCGGCGTGCGCGACCACGTCTTCACCATCACCAACCTGGGTACCACGGCGCTGACCATCAGTGGCGTCGGCACGGCCGGCACGCATGCGGCGGATTTCATCTTTGTGACCGTGCCTGCCAGCACCGTTCCGGCGGGCGGGGCGACGACGTTCACCTTGCGCTTCGATCCCAGCGCCACCGGCGCGCGCAATGGCACGCCCCGGATTTACAGCGATGATGCCAATGAGGGCACGTACAATTTCTCCGTCACCGGCAACGGCGTGGCGCCGGAGATTGACCTGCGCGGCACCAACTACGCCAGCATCGCCAGCGGCGACACCACGCCATCCACCGCCGACGGCACGGATTTTGGCACGAACCGCGTGTCCGCCGGGTTCACCGACCGCACCTTCACCATCACCAATGCCGGCAACGCCACGCTCAATATCACTGGCGTTACAACCGGCGGCGCCGCCGCCGCCGATTTTATGCTGCTTTCCATGCCGGATTCGGCGGTGTATCCCTCCAACAGCACCTCCTTCACCGTGCGCTTTGACCCGTCCGCGATTGGCTGGCGTACGGGGGTCGTGACGATAGCGAACGATGACGCGGATGAAGGCACGTATACCTTCACGATTCACGGTCGCGGAGTGGAGCCGGAGATTGCCCTGCTGGGCACCAACTCGGCCGAGATTGTGGATGGCGATGCGACCCCCGCCGCGGCGGATGGCACTGATTTCGGGCCGACGCGCGTGTTCAACGGGTTGACCGCGCGCACTTTCACCATCACCAATTCCGGCGCGATGCAGTTGACGCTGGGCGGCATCACCACCAACGGCGCCAACGCCAACGAGTTTGTCGTCACCAACGCGCCGACTGGCGTGGTGGCGCCCGGCGCCAGGGTGTCCTTCACCGTGGTGTTCAATCCGGCCGATTTTGGGACGCGCGCGGCGGTCATCCATGTGGCCAGCGATGACACGGACGAAGGCGATTACGATTTTGCTGTCCAGGGGGTCGGCGTGGAACCCGAAGTCGCGGTGCGCGGCGCCAATGGCGCGGAAATCGCCGCCGGCGATGCTGTGCCGGAAACAGCGGATGGCACGGATTACGGCGCGGTTCGGATGACCGGCGGCACTTCGGATCATGTCTTCACCATCACCAACTCCGGGACCACCGCGTTGAACATCAGCGGCGTAACCACGAATGGCAGCCATCCGGCCGATTTCATTGTCCGCGTTTCGCCGCCGGCCTCGATCGCGGCGGGCGGCGCGGCCACGATGACCGTGCGCTTCGATCCGGCCGCGATCGGCGCGCGCTCGGCCGTGATTCATTTGAACAACGACGATGCGGACGAGAGCGACTATGCGTTCGCCGTGGCCGGCTCCGGTTTTGATCCGGAGATTGCGGTGCTGGGTTCGGATTACTCGGTAATTGCCGACGGAGACACAACGCCGTCCGTTGCCGACGGCACGGATTTCGAGAGTGTCCGCATGATGTCCGGCTACGCGGATAATGTGTTCATGATCACCAATTCGGGCGATGCGGCGCTCATCATCACCGGCATCACCACCGGCGGGACGCACGCCGCGGACTTCGTCGTTCGCATTTCGCCGCCCGCGACGCTGAATCCCGGCGAGATTGCGCCGTTCACGGTGCGCTTTGATCCGAGCGCCCTGGGCGCGCGAACCGCAGTGCTGCACGTGATGAATGACGACGCGGACGAGGGCGACTATGACTTCGCCGTGCAGGGTTTCGGCGCCGAGCCGGAAATCGCGGTGATGGGCACAAACTGGGCGGTGATCAACGATGGCGACACCACCCCCAGCTTGCTGGACGGCACCATCCTGCCTGCGACCAACGTTGCCGGCGGCACGGTGGACCAGACATTCACGATTACGAATTCCGGCACTATGGAACTGACGATCACCAATGTCAGTTTCACCGGCACGGCGGCGGCCGATTTTTCCCTGGCCGACGCGCCGGATACCGTGGTGCAGCCGGGTCAGGCCACGACGTTCACCATTCGCTGCGACCCATCGGCCGCCGGCAATCGCAACGCGACGGTGCATGTGATGAACGATGACAGCAACGAGGCCGACTACGACTTTGCGGTGCGCGGGGTCGGTATCGAGCCGGAGATCGCCATCTGGGGCACGAACAATATCACGATCACGGACGGTGATGTCACGCCCTCGACGGCGGACGGGACGGATTTCGGTTCGGCGCGTGTCTGGACCGGGCTGGTGGATCGAGTCTTCACGATCACCAACTCCGGCATCGCGGCGTTGAATGTCTTTGGCGTCTCGTTTGACGGACCGCACGCCGCCGACTTCAGCGTCGCGGTCGCGCCGCCCGCCACGGTCAATCCATCGGCCTACGGCAAGTTCACGGTGCGTTTCGATCCCTCCGTCACCGGCGTTCGCACGGCAACCGTCCACGTTGCGAACGACGATTCCTCCGAAGCGGACTACGACTTCCGCCTCGTCGGCACCGGCATCGAACCGGAAGTCGCGTTGCTGGGCACGAACAGCGCAGAGATTGCCGACGGCGACGCGACGCCGGCGGCGGCCGATGGGACGGACTTCGGTTCAGCGCGCGTGCTGAACGGGCTGGTTTTCCGGACTTTCACCATTACCAATTCCGGTTCGATGCACCTGATGTTGAGCGGGGTAACGACCAGCGGGGCGGCCGCGTCTGATTTTGTCGTGACCAATGCGCCATCCGGCGCCCTGGCGATTGGCGCGAAGGTCAGCTTCACGGTCCGATTTGATCCCGCGGCGATCGGCCAGCGCGATGCCGTCATCCACGTAGCCAGCGACGATATGGACGAAAACGACTACGATTTTGCGGTAACGGGCCTGGGGATTGAGCCGGAGATCGCGGTGCTGGGCACCAACGGCGCGGAGATTGCCGACGGCGACGCGACGCCGTCGGCGGCGGATGGGACGGACTTTGGGGCGGTGCGTGAATATCTCGGGACGGCGAGCCGGACTTTCACCATCACCAATTCCGGCACCATGGCCCTGGGAATCACCGGTGTAACCACCGGCGGCGCGAATGCGGCGGACTTCAAGGTGATCGTGGCGCCGGCGGGCAGCGTGGCGGCGGGGCAGACGACCGTCTTCACGGTCCAGTTTGATCCCGCGGCTGTTGGCGCGCGGACAGCCGTTTTCCACGTGAACAACGACGATATGAACGAGGGCGACTACGATTTCGCCGTGGCCGGTCTGGGGGTTGAACCGGAGATTGCGGTGCTGGGCACCAACGGCGCGGAGATTGCCGACGGCGACGCGACGCCGTCGGCGGCGGATGGGACGGACTTTGGGGCGGTGCGTGAATATCTCGGGACGGCGAGCCGGACTTTCACCATCACCAATTCCGGCACCATGGCCCTGGGAATCACCGGTGTAACCACCGGCGGCGCGAATGCGGCGGACTTCAAGGTGATCGTGGCGCCGGCGGGCAGCGTGGCGGCGGGGCAGACGACCGTCTTCACGGTCCAGTTTGATCCCGCGGCTGTTGGCGCGCGGACAGCCGTTTTCCACGTGAACAACGACGATATGAACGAGGGCGACTACGATTTCGCGGTGCAGGGGACGGGGGTTGAGCCGGAGATCGCGGTGCTGGGCACCAACGGGGCGGTAATTGCCGACGGTGACCCGACGCCGGCGCTGGCGGATGGGACCGACTTCGGCGCGATCGCCGTGGCCGGCGCCACCCGCGACCAGGTGTTCATTGTAACCAATTCCGGCACGCTGACCCTTTCCGTGTCCGGCGTGACCACTACCGGCGCCAACGCCGCGGAGTTTGTCGTGGTCGCGCCGCCGGCCGGCGCCGTCGCCGCCGCCGGCGCAACCGCGTTCACCGTGCGCTTCAATCCAAGCGGGCTCGGATTGCGCGCGGCGGTGGTGCGCGTGGCGAACGATGATGCGGACGAGGCCGACTATGACTTTGCCATTCAAGGCACGGGCCTGAACTCGCCGCCGACCTTTGCCAAGGGCGCCAACCAGAATGTCGCGGAGGATTGCGGGGCGCAGACTGTTGTGGGCTGGGCGACCGCCATCACCGACGGCGATCCGGAACTGGTGCAGACGCTGACCTTCCACGTCGCCACGGATAATGACGGCCTGTTCGCCGTGGCGCCGGCGGTGAACGAAACCACCGGCACGCTTACGTTCACACCGGCGGCCAATTCGAACGGCAGCGCGACGGTTTCGGTCTGGCTCACAGACGACGGCGGCGGCGATGATACCAGTTCCACCCAGACTTTCACCATTGCCGTTAGCGCGGTCAACGATCCGCCGTCTTTCACCAAGGGCGCCAATCAATCCGTGTTGGAGGATTGCGGGGCGCAGACTGTTGTGGGCTGGGCGACCGCCATCACCGACGGCGATCCGGAACTGGTCCAGGCGCTGACCTTCCACCTGGTGACGGACAACGCTGCGCTGTTCAGCGTTCTGCCCGCGGTGAACGCGGCCAGCGGCGATCTGACGTACACCCCGGCCGGCAATTCCAACGGCGTGGCGACCGTTTCGATCTGGCTCGCGGACGACGGCGGCGGCAATGACACGAGTTCGACCCAGTCGTTCACAATCACGGTGGGAGCCGTGAATGACGCGCCGGTCTTTACCAAGGGCGCCAATCCGGCGGTCAACGAGGATTCCGGCGCCAACACAATCACCGGCTGGGCCACGGGCATCGGCGCCGGCGCGCCGGATGAAGCGGGCCAGACGCTGACTTTCCATTTGACGACGGACAATGACGGCCTGTTCGCCGTGGCGCCGGCGGTCAATTCCAGCAACGGCAACCTGACCTTTGCGCCGACCCCCAATTCCAATGGCGCGGCGACCGTTTCGATATGGCTGAGCGATGACGGCGGGACGGCCAACGGCGGGGTGGATACCAGCTCCACGCAAACTTTCACGATCACGGTCAATGTCGTCAACGACGCGCCATCTTTCACCAAGGGCGCGAGCATTACGAATCTGGAGGATTGTGGCGCGCAAACGGTCGTGGGCTGGGCGACAGGCATCAGCAAGGGGCCGGCGGACGAAGCCGGTCAGACGCTGACTTTCCATCTTTCGGCCGATAACTTCGGGCTCTTCAGTTCATTCCCGGCGGTGGACCCGGACACCGGAACGTTGACTTATACGCCGGCGGCCAACTCCAACGGCATGGCGACGGTGTCGGTGTGGCTTTCGGACAACGGCGGGACGGCGAATGGCGGGGTGGACACGAGTTCAACCCAGACCTTTGTGATCGCGGTGATGGCGGTGAACGACGAACCGGCGTTCACGAAGGGCGCGAGCATCACGAATCTGGAGGACTGCGGGGCGCAGACGGTGG
>CAZMXS010000108.1:0-9429 GCA_964570325.1 uncultured Verrucomicrobiota bacterium
GGAACCGCGGGTCGCGGCCCTGCTGGCCCGTGCCGCCGGCGCTGTCGCCCTCGACGATAAACAGCTCGCTCAACGCGGGGTCGCGTTCTGAACAGTCGGCCAGCTTGCCGGGAAGCGACCCGCTGTCCAGCGCGCCCTTGCGCCGGGTCAAGTCGCGCGCCTTACGGGCGGCTTCGCGCGCGCGGACCGCCAGCACGGCCTTCTCGATGATCCGGCGGGCGACGGACGGGTGCTCCTCGAAATAGGTGCCCAACTGCTCATTGACGATCGTTGCCACGAGTCCTTCGACCTCGCCGTTGCCCAGCTTGGTCTTGGTCTGGCCCTCGAACTGCGGGTCCGGCACCTTGACGCTGATGATCGCGGTCAGACCCTCGCGAACGTCGTCGCCGCTCATCGAATCGGCGTCGTCCTTGATCAACTTGTTGCTTTTCGCGTACTGATTGACCGTCCGGGTCAACGCCGAGCGGAAACCGCTGAGGTGCGTGCCGCCCTCGACCGTGTTGATGTTGTTGCAGTAGGAAAAAACGTTTTCGCTGAAGCTGTCGCAGTACTGCATCGCGATCTCGACCTGGATGCGGTCCGCCTCCTTCTCGAACGAGATCACCTTCGGGTGCAGCGGGTTCTTATTGCGGTTGAGATGCTCGACGAACTCGCTGATGCCGCCCTTGTAGTTGTAAACCTCCTCGCGCGCCGGCGATTCCTGCTTCAATCGGATCTCCAGGCCGCGGTTCAGAAAGGCCAGCTCGCGCAAACGCGCGGCCAGCGTGTCCCAACTGAACTCAGTCACGGAAAAGATGGTCTTGTCCGGGAAGAACGTGACTTTTGTCCCGGTGCCCTTGGTGGTGCCAATCGTCTCGAGCTTGGTGACCGGATTGCCCTGCTCGTAACGCTGGTGGTAGACCTTGCCGTCGCGCCGAATCTCCACTTCCAGCCATTCGCTGAGCGCATTGACGCAGGAGACGCCAACGCCATGTAGTCCGCCGGACACCTTGTAGCTGTCGTGGTCGAACTTGCCGCCCGCATGGAGCATCGTCAGCACGACTTCCACCGCCGGACGCTTCTCCGTGGCGTGCATATCCACCGGGATGCCGCGGCCATCGTCGTTGACCGTCACCGACCCGTCCGGATTGAGAATCACCGTGATGTGCGTACAGAAGCCGGCCAGGGCCTCATCCACACTGTTATCCACCACCTCGTAAACACAATGATGCAACCCGCGAACACCCGTGTCGCCAATATACATCGCCGGGCGCTTCCGCACGGCGTCCATGCCGCCCAGCACCGTGATCGAAGTGGCATCGTATTTATGCCCCTTCTCCTCCTTGGCCGGATTGGTTCCCGCCTCCGGTTGCCCGCCCGCCAACTGCTCCTTGTTCGCCACGTTGGAATCGTTACTAGACATTCGTTCTGATGCTCCTCAAATAATACCGAAAACATAGCAAAAACAGCGCGCAACATGCAATGTAAATAGACGAAAAAAATGCTGTAAAATAAGGGGAAAACCAAGCCGTATTCTCATTATCGAGAACAGTCAATTCGGCTGTAATTATGTCAAGAACAATTATCAGCCGCAGCGGGTTTATTCAGTGGCTGAAAGCCTGAAAAACGCAATATTGGTAAAAGGCGAAATAAAATAGGGATAGGATGCATTGTTTGATTTAACACAAAATGAAGGTGCATTGTAATCCCATGATCTATTTGCAATATGTTGGCTAAAAGACCAGCTCGGGGCATAAGTCCGGTTGGTTCGGGCTGGCCAATTGATTTGGACATTGGTTGCGCTGCGCATGATGGAGTTCAGGCGAAAGTAGTTGGTTGGGTTGCGCGGATTGGTGTCGCCGACAAATTCGGCTTCATTGTCGCAGCGGTCGGCGTCGTAGTCGCCGGCCCGGGAATATGCTGCGCCGTTCTGGTTGGTTTGATAATCGGGCAGGTCGCCGAACCACTGGTCGCGCCAGCGTTCGTAGAAACTCGTTTCGTCAGCTCCGCAGTCCACGCGGTCGCCCATGACGCGGGTCTGGCCATCGCAATCTTTTTCAGTAACGGTGTAGGGATGCCAGGGATTGCCGGCATTGATTACCGGCGAGGTCGGGCTGACATGGAAGTTGGTCGCGCTCGGCGCGAGCAACTGCGGGTTGGCGAACTGGGAATGCGCATCCTGCCCTGTGCCGGAACGGTAGGCGTTGAATCCGATATAGTGCGCGCCGTTCCAAGTGAACTCCGCGGCGGCCGCCCCGCTGTCGGCATACCAGGTATTGTAATCGAGGCTGTTGTTCCGATTGCCGGCGGCCGAACCGATCAGCAACTTCTGTGGCCCGCAATAAAAAATGTTGTTTTCGACGACATTGTTGGAAGCATATTGGATCCACAGTTCGCCGTTGCCGTCGGCCAGCGTGTCATTCTGGTAGCAGGTATTGTTTAGAAAGCAGCAGTTGCGGGTCCGGCCGACCGCCGCTTCGTAACCGCCGAAAACCAGTCCGGCCTTGTCGTTGTGAAAGATGCAGTTGGAGCGGACAACGATGCCGGTGGCGTCATAGCCCGCGTTCTCCGCGCCGATCTCGATGCCCAAGTCGCACTCCCAGACCGCGTTGCGCTCAATTATGATGTCGCGCCCGCCATCCACGTAAATGCCGGCGCCGTAGCCGCCGCCATAGATTGAGCGCGCGCGATAGACCCGGTTGCCGCGGCAGATCCCGCGCCGGCAGACGCCGTGGGTGGAGATTTCGGCCTCGCCGCCGATGAAGTCAATGGCGATGTTGTTGATGTCGTGGATGAGATTGCTCTCCACCAGGAAGTCCGTGACGTTGCCGTTCAGGGTCAGCGCCTCGCTCGGCGCCGCCTGGCAGTCATAAATGTGGTTGGCGGCGATTATAATATTGGATGCCGGAACGGCGGCCGTGCCATAGACTGTGATAGCCATTGCGTTCGACCCGCGCATATTGTGGATCGTATTGCTGTAGATTCCGATGTCCTGGCAAGCGCCCACCAGGCGGATGCCCGAGCCATCGGTCAGGTTGGTGTTGTGGCATATCTCGAACCCCGCGATTCGAATGAAACTCCGGTCTTGCAGGGACATCATGAACTGACCGGTTTTATTTGTGCCATCCAGGATGGGCGCCTCGCCGGGGTAATTCTGCAGGACGATGGGTCCATACGCCGCGCTGCCGCTGGCCGGGAACGTTAGCTTCTCATTATATGTGCCCGCCCGCACCAGGATGGTTACCCCGGCCGTCGCGACATTGAGTGCGGCCTGGATCCGGTTGTAGTCCCCGCCACTCGGGGCGACAACTATGGTGGCGCCCGGGGTGGTCGCGGCCGCCCACCCCATCCACAAGCCAAACACCCATCTAACCACTGGGCCGTTCAATTTCATCCCTTATCCTTCCGGCCGCCCCTGCCCTCATTTCCCTTGCCACTTTTATTTTACCCGTACTACTGTTCCCGTAAAAGGGGAGTTTCATTATGCAGAAACACCTATGGCGGTTGGCTGGATTGCTGGGCTTGTTCCTCGTGGGTTGTGCCACGCCTGAGTCGCGCATCAAGGAGAATCCGGAGCTGTTCGCCGGATTCCCGCCGGATGTGCAGGAGAATGTGCGCGCCGGTATAATCAAGGTCGGCTATGACAAGAACATGGTTTATATCGCCCTCGGCAATCCGGACCGCACCTCCATGCGTGAAACCGCCGACGGCGCGGTCGAGGTCTGGATTTTCACCGACACGTACACCACCACCGAACGCAAATACATCAGCGGCCCGACGCGGGTGCGCATGAGCGACGGCAGCTACAAAACCACCGATGACGGCAGTTGGGTTGACGTCCAGCAGGAACACGAGTACGAGAAAATGCGCGTCGAATTCACCAATGGCCGGGTCAGCGCCATTGAACGGCTGAACCGCAAATAGCGATGATCCGGCATCACGGCCGGCACCCATGAGCAGCCATCATCTCAAGGCCCTGCGGCCGGTCCTCGAATTGCGCGCCAAACTGATCCGCGCCATTCGCCGGTTTTTCGAGGAGCGCAACTTCCTGGAGGTGGAGACGCCGGTGCGCATTGCCGCGCCGCCGCCGGAGGCGCACATTGACGCCGAGCCGGCCGGCGACCACTACTTGCGGCCCTCGCCGGAGTTGCCGATGAAACGACTGCTGGCGGCGGGTTATGAACGTATCTTTCAAATCGGGCCATGCTTTCGGCGCGGCGAACTCGGCGCGCGTCACAATCCCGAGTTCACGCTGCTGGAATGGTATCGCGCCAATGCGGACTACACCGATATCCTCGTGGATACCAAAGCGCTGATCATGTTCCTGGGGCGCGAACTGGCAGGCGGCGAGGAACTGGCCTGGCAGGGGCGGTTGGTGACTTTGGGACCGCTATGGGAACGGCTGACCGTGGCCGAGGCATTTAAGCAATTTGCCGGCTGGGATCCGCTCGCGCATTTTGACGCCGATCGCTTCGATCTCGACCTGGTGGAAAAAGTCGAACCGGCCCTGCCGCGCCAGACGCCGGTGGTGCTGATGGATTATCCGGCGCCAGCCGCGGCGCTGGCCCGCCGCAAGCCGGGCCGGCCGGAAATGGCCGAGCGCTGGGAATTATATATCGCGGGGCTGGAACTGGCCAATGCCTACTCGGAATTACGCGATCCGGAGGAACAGCGAGCGCGCTTTGCGGAATGGAACCGCGTGCGCCACATCGCGGGAAAGGCGGTTTATCCCATTGACGAAGATTTCCTGGCGGCCTTGCCGGACATGCCGCCCGCCGGCGGGATTGCGTTGGGTGTGGACCGCCTGCTGATGCTCTTCGCGGACGCGGCGACGCTGGATGACGTGCTGCCGTTCCGGTAATCCGCTTACTCACCCCTTGCTAACGCGCTCAAAATACTTGCCGGTGCGGGTATCTATTTTGACGAGATCCCCTTCATTGATGAAGAGCGGCACGCCAAGTTCATAGCCGTTCTCTAACTTGGCCGGTTTGGTGACGTTAGTTGCCGTATCGCCGCGGGCGCCCGGCTCGGTATGGGCGATCTTCTTCACCACATAGCTGGGGAGTGTGATCGTCAGCGGCGCGTTGTTATGGAACAGCACGCTGACTTTGAGTTGCTCGGTCAGAAAATACTTCTGTTCACCGACAACGTCCGCGCTGATGATAACCTGCTCGAAGGTGCGGTCGTCCATGAAGACAAAATGATCGCCCTCTTCGTGGGAGAATTCGAGTTCGCGCTCCTCCAGGTTCGGCTGGTCAATCTTGTCAACGGCGCGGAAGGTCTTGTCAATCGTGTTCAGGTTGATCAGGTTTTTCAGACGGCACTTGTACATGGCCTGCCCCTTGCCGGGCTTCACAAACTGAAACTCGACCACTTCATAGGGCACGCCCTCCATCTCGATCTTCAGGCCCTTCCTCAAATCAGACGCCGTATACATAGCAGCCAACCTCTCTATTGATTCCTCGAAATCGCACGCCAGGATTAACTGGGCAGGCCGCATAATATGCACATTTGACCCGGAACATGCCAAGTGGTTTTTAAGAGAAAATTAGGCGGATGTTCACCCCCCCGGTCGGCGAGGGCAAGCGTGATCAGCGCAAGGCCGGCCGCGTCGTTGGGTTGCGCTGGAACACCGCCGTGGCGGCAATTCCCGCGGTCCCCGCCGTTCCATCTCCAAGACCAGGGTCCGACATGCTGGAGCTTTGGGCCGAGCGACCTCCTCTTTCCGCCGCCGATACCGACAAGGGTCCGGCCATAATGCCGGGCCCTTGTCGCGCGCGTAAAAGCCATTGGTCAACGGAATCCGCGCGGCTATGGCGCCAGGCCGCCGGTCGCAACCGTGAATGTGCCGGTATAGTTGCCCGCGCCGGCCAGCGCCTGGTCCACGACCACGTTGATGAAGCGGACGTGGCCGGAATCCAGACCGCCGGCCTCCAGATCGCGCATACGCACGGTGAAATACTGTACGGCGCCGGTTGCCAGACCCCGGCAATAGACCGGCACCGCCGGGGTGCCGGCGGTTGTATCGTCGAACTCGAGCTTGAGCGCGGCCGGCAGGCCGGCCAAACCGATGGTCAGGCTCTCCACATCCGAATAATCCGCGCTCTCCATCGGCTCGGTGCCGTAGTTGTCATACAGGATCGTGATCCCATCCCAGGTGCCGTACGCGCCGACATCATAGTTTACGAGGATGTTGGTCGTGCCGAATCGTTCGTGTCCGGTGGCGTTGTTGCCCCCGCCCACTTCAATCACTTGCGGCGCGGGTTCGCGCAAAACGGTGGCCGGTCCCGTTGGTTGCGGAGGCGGCTCGATCGTGTAATTCAAGCCGAATGTCCGCCACGCCACACAGCCCGGATTGGTCGAACCGGCCGCGGCCAGATCCACCACGAAGTTGATGAAACTGATCCGGCTCAAGTCCACGCCGTCTCGGGCAATCAGGCCCAGATCAATCGTGAAGAATTGCTCCGCGCCGCCGACAAATTGAAACGCGCCGGAAGCCTTGTTCAAGGCGGCATCCTCGAATTCAAACTTCACGCTGCGGGCGGTGCCGGAGATCCCGAAACTCAGCTCGGAATAGCCGGAGAAATCAGCGAACTCGCGCGGCTCGGTGCCGTAATCATCGTACAGCAGTGTCACGCCCGCGTAGCCGCCGGTCAGTTGATAGCCAAGCGTGAACGCGGAAGCCGACTCCTGGTTGAGCAGCGTGTGATTGGTCTCGCCGCCGCCGACCAGGATGACCTGGGGCCGGCCCGGCAGGCGCGAAACCGGATCGTGAGTGACGGAAAATCCATAATAGCCGTTGCTCAACCCAACAATCAACTCCTGCCAGACGGCCGGCCCGTTCGTGCTCAATTTCAAGGCCGGGCCGACGCGCGACCAATGCCCGGTGACCAGGTTGTCAGTGCGGTACAACCGGTATTCGCGCTGGCCGAATCCGGCGGCCGTCAGTTGCGCCTGAACGCCGGCGGCATGGATGGACAGGATGGGAGCCGAGGCCGGGTCGTTCGGATCGGTGCCGGCAATCCGCTCCGCGTCGTTCGGCACGCCGTCGCGATCCGGGTCCGGATCATCTCCCGCAAGGCCGTGCGCCTCCGCCCAGCGGTCGTCCAGCCCGTCGCCATTCTGATCCTCCTGGGGATAGATCAGGTTGCGGAAGACCAGTCCGGCGGTGAACACCTCGAATGTGCCGGTGAGCTGCGCCGCGCCGGCGCGATTGGAATCCACAACGAAGTTGATCATGCTGATCCGTCCGGCATCCAAACCCTTGGCCGTCATATCGCCGACCGACACCGTGAAGTACTGCAGCGCATTGGACACGTTCAGGATGACGGCGTCCACCGTCTTGTTGGTCGCGTCCTTGAACTCCAATTTCAGGCTGGCGGGGTCGCCCCGGATGCCGAAAGTAACCGCGGATAATCCGGCAAAATCGCCGACTTCGACGGGTTCGCTGCCATAGTCGTCGTACAGGATGGAGGCGCCGGACCAGCCTGCCGGGACATTATACATAACGCGGAACCGGTTGGTGGACAGTTGATACAACTTGGTGTCCGCGTTAGCGCCGCCCACCAGCGCGACTTCCACCGGCGTCGGCGGCAGGAGCGTGATGGCGCCGGCGGGTTGCCCTTCGATCTGGAGCGGGAAGGCATGGCCGCCGGAGAAGACGGTGAACGATCCTTTTTCACGCCCGGGGCCCGCAAGCACGGAATCCACGATCAGGCTGATGGAGGCAATGGCGGCCGGATTGACGTTCTTGTTGGTCAGGTGTTCGAGGCCAATACTGAAGTATTGCACCGCGCCGCCGATGCCGGTCAAGGTGGCGACCGATTTATGGCCGGCGTTATCGAGCGCCTCGAACTTGACCCGTTCCGGAGTGCCGCTGATGCCAAAGACCAAACACCCAAACGCGGCCAGGTTGCCGGTTTCAATCGGGATGGTCGCGTAGTCGTCATAAAGAATGGACGCGCCGGACCAACCCGAAGTCACATTGTAATTGACGGTGAACTCGCTCGCCGAGCGCTGGCTGATTTGCGTGTCCGGATTGGCCCCGCCAACCTCGGTGATGCGCGGGTAATTCGGCAGCCAGGTAGGCGCGCCGGCGCCGGCGCCCGCGATCGCGAGCGGGTAATTCAAGCCGCCGGAGACGATGTTCAGACGACCTTTCAGCAGGCCGGCGGCGACGAGGTTTGAATCCACAACAAAGTTGATCGCGCTGATGGCGCTGAGATTATTGGTCAGAATGCCGGTATCGAACGAATAATAGCGTAAGGCCGGACCAATGTTGGTGCAGAAGCCGAACATCACGTTATTGGATACATCGAGGAACTCGACCTTCACGTTGCGCGCGTCGCCTTGGAGGCCGAAAGTCAGCGGATTATAGGCCAGCAGATTACAAGATTCGATCATCGGCCAGGTGTCGCGATTGTCGTAAAGGATGGACGCGCCGGACCAGCCGTTGGAAACGTTGTAAGCAATCTCAATCAGCGTGGGGTTAGTGTTGACCATAACGGTATCGGGATTGGCTCCGCCGACCGCGCTGACGAGCGGGAGGCCCGGCAGATGGGTCGGCGTGCCGGATACGGCGCTGGCGGGACGCCAGTCGTAGTTGAAGCCCTGCGCGATCACTTCATAGACTCCGGTGTAGTTGCCGGCGCCGCAGAGGTCGTAGGTGGCGACGATGCTGATAACCTTGATCGCGCCGAGGTTGTTGGTAATGGCGGCGGCGGGAATCTGGTAGTACTGCCATTCATTGGTGATGTCCTGCAGAAACGCGATGGTTTTGAGCGCGTTGGTGTTTTCGAACTCGATCTTGAGCTGGCGCGGCGTGCCCCGGACGGCGAACGTGAACGAGGTGAAACTGGAGAGATCGCGCGGGCCCCAGTCATCCCAGCGAATCATCACGCCGCACCAGTTGTATTCGTTGGTAAACGCGAAACGACCAACAAAATTACTGGTCGAGAGTTGGGTGAATTGCGAATCGCCCAACCCGGTCAGATAGGGTCCATAAGGCATCCAAGTGACAATGCCGGATGCCGCCGGGCTGATGTTGGTATGGCCTTCAGCCGGCATGGAAACGAAGAATCCACCCAACACGATAACCAACACGGTAAACAATAGCGCAGACTTCATGATAACTTCCTCCCGATCCGCATTACTTTTTTTGAGCTATTTGAGAGCGCTCTCAATAAATAGCCCAAAAAATCGGGAAAAGAGCTGTTCTACCTTTTCCCTGATCCGACCAACTAACATTGATGATATGAGAGCGATTGCAGGTGTCAAGAAGGAAAATACAGGGAATACAAAAAAAATACAGATTACCAATTAGGCAGATCGAACGAAGTTTTTGGCGGCACCGATCGCGAATGGGCCGCTTCAAACTCCTCGATATCGGCGGCTGGATAAATCCCCGCCGGAGATACCACGCCGCACGTGTCTGTGCTGGATCGGCCGGAC
>CAZMXS010000109.1:0-8071 GCA_964570325.1 uncultured Verrucomicrobiota bacterium
TGCCCCGGCGCCTTATTTCCTTCTAAACCGCGAGTCTCGTACGCGCACTCCTCCTCAACAGGACCACTGCCCGGCACGGGCCGTACCAAAACGCTCGTGGGGCAGCCGCGTGCCGTTCGTGAATGCTCTTCGTTCAGCCGCCGGCGGATCGGATTCCGACCAACATGGCGGCTCCGACCACGGTCCCGATCAACAGCAGGATGGTGGGCGCGGCCCAGCGCTCCCATTCCTTGTAGTACTCTTCCTCCCGCGGGTCGGGCCGGCCCCAGATCGAAAAATCCATCAAGGTGCGGATGGTCAGGTAGATGTTAATCCCCACCACGGCGCCGTTGCCGATCAGCAAGAGCCAGGATTGGCCGTGGAAACCGGCCAGAAAAATTGGGAAGAGAAAGATGATGGGTGGCGGGATAAGCAATGCCAGGCCACCGGCCAGACAGCCCATTTTGACGCGGGGCTGATCATGCCGCGCGCGCGCGGCGCGCAGCATCGCTCCCAATAACAGTAGCAGGCACCCGTACAAGGCGGTCAGGATGACGTACAGGGAGGCAAAGGCGGCAAAGAACATGGACCCGCCGCCCAGCAGCAGCACGATGTATTGAACGCCGAAGCCGATCACCAATTTTGCCGCCGGTCGAATTTCGAGCGGGAAATGATACATCATCAACAAAGAAGCGGCGATCAGCCACAGGATCAGACAACCGGCGCCGCTGAAGTAAAGCAACAGCCGATACGCTTCGCGCAACATGGGTGGCGCGGATTCCGGCCAGGGATACGCGGAAATTGGAAAGCCAGACACATACCAGGCCGCCAGCAATGGCATGGCACATTGTGCCATGAGCCAGGTCCATTTCAAGCGACGATATGCCGGAGAGGTTGGGGACATCGGTTTGGATCAGGCTCAACCTTTTACAGACGACAGACTAAAGTTGCTGGAGAATGGCCGCGCGTTTTCGTTGATACTCCTCCTCGGTGATCAGATTATCGCGGCGCAATTCTTCGAGGCGTTGCAGGCGCGCTTTGATGTCGTCATTGCCCGCACCAGCCGCGGCGTTAATCGGTTGAGCTGGAACGGCGGTGGTGGACACCCGGTCGAGCGTTTCAGACAGGCTGCGCTTGATTTCTGTTTCCAGGTTGCGGATCCACTCATTGTAGTTGTGATGAATCTGTCCGTTTTCATAGCGCAGGTTGGTGCTGTCCCGATAGGTGACGCTGAATTGCAGCAGGTCGAAGGTGATATTTACCAGAGCGGTATGCCGGCGCAGGTCAAGCGTTCCGGTCAGGCGTCCCTCTCCCTCGCGGGTCATTTTCCAGTTCAACTTCGAGCCGGCGCCAATAATGGCTTGTTCCACTTCGTCGAGGCGCAACTGGCGATCTGGCCGAGAGGGTACGGGCGCGTTTTCGACGTTATAGACCGGCGCCAGCTTAAAACCGGTAAAAACGCCCATGACCCCGCCCCAAGCGTCCGCCACACGTTCGGCCTGGTTGGTGGCCAACGAAAAGCCGGAATCGAACGCGAATATCACCAACAATAAGGCCAACCCCACGCGCGCATCCATGATGGACCTCCCGGGTGCTTGTTCAAATACACATCATTTAACGCCCGCTCGGCCGCGAGTCAACTGCCGAGCCGCTCGCTCCCGGCGCTCCAATTCATTGGGCGTAATCAGGACCATTCAACTGCTGATCCATGATCGGATGCCCGCTGCACATCTGTCGGCGCTGGCGTCAGGCACAACTTGCTTTTCCTGCTCGTCAGGCGCGGAGCGGGCAGGTATAATGCCGCCCATTGGGTAGGTAGTGCGTGTCGCGTCGCCGCCAAACATAAGGGGAGCCAACCATGAGAATCCTGATCGCCGCACTGTTGATTCCGTTTTGGGCTGTGGTATCCGCGCAGGCAGGACGATATTCGACTCCGGTCATTCCCGATGCCCGCCACGCAGGCGGCTATGTCTATGCTCTGGCCCGCCAGCCCGACGGGAAAGTGCTTGTCGGCGGCAACTTTCGGGGGATCAATGGCGTAGCGCGCGATAATCTTGCGCGGATCAACGCCGACGGCACGGTGGATGAAAACTGGAACCCAGGGGCGAATGGCGCGGTCTGGCGGCTGATTGTCAGCGGCTCGCAGGTCTATATTGCGGGCGAGTTCACACAACTGGCCGGCACTCCGGTCATCGGGTTGGCGCGTCTGAACCTGACCACCGGTGCAGTGGACCCCGCTTGGCAACCGGCCGTCAACTCCTCGGTTATAGACATGGTATTGGATGGCAGTTGGCTATATCTTGCCGGCTACTTCAACTACGTCGGCGCGTCCAATCGCCTGTACTGCGGACGTGTAAGCACCGCCACGGCCGTGCTGGATGGTTGGGATCCCCAGGTGAACGATTATGTCTATGCCGTGCGGCCGGGCGGCGCGCACGTTTATCTGGGTGGTAATTTTACGACGGTTGGCGGGGCATCACGGCAACGGTTGGCACGGGTCAATAATACTTCGGGCCAAGTGGATCCCGCGTGGGTGGTTCATGCGAATAGTTCGGTGTCCGCCTTGTTGCTGGATGGCGCTTATCTGTACGCGGGAGGCTGGTTCTCCACGCTGGGCGGTTCCAACCTGGCTTACCTTGCGCGGATTCGGACGGCCGATGGGGTGGTGGACGGCTGGAATCCCGCAGCCAACTATGCGGTGCAGGCGCTGGCCCTCGCCGGCGCGGAGATGTATGTGTGCGGCGGCTTTTCCAGCATTGGGGGGTCCAACCGGTCTTGTGTGGCGCGCGTGGATACGGTCACCGGCCAAGTGGATGGCTGGAATCCGACAGCCAGCACCTGGACCTATGGGGTGGTGCCCGGCGGCGCGACGGTGGATGTCTATGGAAATTTCCGCAGCATTGGCGGCCGTGACACGCACGGCTACGCCCGGATTGATGCCGCCACAGCGCAAGCCGATGCCAGTTTCACCTCGCGGATGTACCGGGCGGCCGACGTGCGTGCCATGGCCGCTCAACCCGACGGCAAACTGATTGTCGGCGGCAATTTCACCTATCTGGGCGATGTGGCGCGCAATTACATCGCCCGATTGCTGCCGGATGGATCCGTTGACCCTGCATGGAATCCGAGCGCCAATTCCACTATCCGCACCATTGCGGTTGACGGCCCCTGGATTTACGCGGGCGGTGACTTCACTTGGATTGGGGGAACCAACCGCCGTTATATCGCGCGCTTGGATGCCGCCACGGGGATGTCGGATTCATGGTCGCCAATGGCCAACACCGTCGTGGCGACGATCAAGCCCAGCGGGGCGCAGGTTTATGTGGGTGGTTACTTCACGAACATTGGCGGCGCCAATCGGGCCTATGCGGCGCGCCTCGGGCGCGACGATGGTTTGGCGGACGCTTGGAATCCGAATCCCAATTACACGGTCCTCGCCATCGCGCCGGCGGGTTCTCAAGTTTATATCGGCGGCGAGTTCACCAATGTGAATGGGGTCGGACGTCAGACCCTGGCCCGCGTTGACGCGAACACCGGCGCGCTCGATTCATGGGCGCCGGTGTTCAATTATTACTATGAAATCCGCGACATCATTCCCGCGGGAAGTCAGGTTTATGCGGGGGGTAGTTTCTATGGCGCGGGCGGCTCAAACACGTTGAACCATCTGGCGCGATTTAGCGCGGCCTCGGCGCAGGTGGACGCATGGAATGCGGATTCCAGCGGCAACATTCAAAAGCTCATGCTGGACGGCAACACACTATACGTGGCCGGTAATTTCTTGCGGATCGGCGGCACGACCAATAATCCATATTTTGCACGCTTGGATACCACAACGGCCCGTTCGGATGGTTGCAACGCAAAACCGAACAACATGGTTTACGCGATGGAGCTAATGCGCAACACGTTTTATCTCGGCGGGTCGTTCACGTATTTAGGGGCTAATCGCCAGATGGGCCTGGGCGCATTGCGCCGCTACGTGGCGAACGATTATGATGCCGATGGGTTGAGCGACCTGGCGGTTTACTGGCCGGCTGCCCAGACCTGGTATGCGCGCCGCAGTTCGGACAATCTGTTGCAATCGGCCACGATCGGATCCGCCACGGCCACGCCAGTGCTGGGTGATTTCGATGGGGATGGCAAGGCGGATCCGGCCGTTTTTGAAAACGCCACGGGGATGTGGACCATCCTGTTGAGCCGTAATGGTCAGGTCCAGCAGACTCAATTCGGCTGGAGCGCGACGAGCCCGCGTCCCGCGGACTATGACGGCGATGGGAAAACGGACATTGCCGTTTACCATCCGGATTCGGGTGTCTGGTATGTGCTTCGTTCCAGCGATTCACAGATGCAGACAACCCAATGGGGGTGGAACGAAACGCTGCCGGCTAATGGCGATTTTGACGGCGATGGTGTGGAAGACCTGGCCGTGTTCTGGCCGTTGCGCGGGCTCTGGTTTATTTTGGCCAGCGGCGGCGGCGCCCGGATGCAGAACTGGGGCTGGAGCGCCGTCCAGCCGGTGACGGCCGACTATGACGGCGATGGGAAGGCTGATCTGGCGGTTTTTTATCCGGCACTTGGCGGCTGGTATGTGCTGCAGAGCAGCAATGGCCAGATGCTGGGCGGCAGCGGGGTGCAGTGGGGCTGGTCCGCGACCTGGCCGGTTGAGCCCGGCGATTATGATGGGGACGGGAAAGCGGATATCACAGTCTGGGACTCGAGTTTATCGAACTGGTACGTCCTGCAAAGCAGTACGTGGACGATGTTGGGAGGCGGCCCGATCCCGTTCGGGTTTGCCGGCGTGAAGCCCGTCCGGCGATAGCGGAATCCTCGCTTGGACTGGAAAAGCGCGAAGCATAGCGCCTGTGAAAGGGCGGGTTTGCTGGTTTGGGCCGCTCGCTCACGCCCGGGGATGCGGCAGCCCGGTAGGGCGCGAGCGCGGGAAGAGGACGAGCGAACTTGTGTACAACTGTGCCCACGAGCGTGAGCGAGTGGTTCGGGCCCTCAAAAATCCGCGCTGCGCGGCGCGCGCGGGTAGGGGATCACGTCGCGGATGTTATGCATGCCCGTGCAGAATTGCACCATGCGCTCGAAACCCAGGCCGAAACCGGCGTGCGGCACGCTGCCGAACCGGCGCAGGTCGAGATACCACCAGTAATTCTCCAGCGGCAGGTGGTGGGCGCGAATGCGCGCTTCCAGTACATCCAGCCGGTCCTCGCGCTGGCTGCCGCCGATGATCTCGCCGACCTGCGGCAGCAGCACGTCCATCGCGGCTACCGTTTTGCCGTCGTCGTTCAGCCGCATATAAAATGCCTTGATCTCGCGCGGGTAGTCGGTCACCACCACCGGCGACTTGAACTTCTCTTCCGTCAGGTAACGCTCGTGCTCCGACTGTAAGTCCACGCCCCAGTCCACCGGAAACTCGAACTTGACGGCGGCCTGCTTGAGCAGGGTGATTGCCTCGGTATAGGTGATGCGCGCGAAGGTGCTGGCCGCCAGGTTTTCCAGCCGGCCCAGCAGCGTTTTATCAATGCGTTCGTTGAAGAACTTCAGATCGTCCCCGCAGTGCTCCAGCACATGGCGGAAAAGGTGGCGCAGATAATCGGCCGCTAATTCGGCGTCGTCGCTGAGATCCGCGAAGGCCATCTCCGGTTCGATCATCCAGAACTCGGAAAGGTGCCGGCGCGTGTTGGAGTTTTCTGCGCGGAAAGTCGGTCCAAAGGTGTAGATATTGCCCAGCGCGCAGGCGTAGGTTTCGCCCTCGAGCTGACCACTCACCGTCAGGCTGGCTTTCTTGCCAAAGAAGTCCGCGTCGTAATTGACCTTGCCTTCCGACAGCGGCAACTGTTCCAAATTGAGTGTAGTGACCTGGAACATCGCGCCGGCCCCCTCGCAGTCGCTGCAGGTGATGATCGGGGTGTGGATATAATGGAAGTGGCGCGCCTGGAAGAATTGGTGCGTGGCGAAGGCCAGGGCGTTGCGGACCCGGGTGACGGCGCCGAAGGTGTTGGTGCGCGGGCGCAGATGAGCGACCTCCCGCAGGCGCTCGAATGAGATGCGCTGCTTTTGCAGCGGGTACTGCTCGGGTTCGCAGAAGCCCAGCACCCGGATCCGGTCGGCCTTCACCTCGACCGCCTGGCCCGCGCCTTCGGAGGCGACAAGGCGGCCGTCCACGACGATCGAGCTGCCGGGGTGCAGGCGCAGGATTTCGTTCTGGTAGTTGGCCAGCGTGTTGGGCGCAAAGATTTGCAGGTTGGCGAAGCAGGAACCATCATTCAATTCAATAAAGGAGAAACCGCCGCCCGAGTCGCGACGTGTTTTAACCCAGCCGGCCACGACGATGGGTCGGTCCAGTTGTTGGGATTGCAGGGCGTCTTTGATGATTTCGCGTTTCATGGGTTTTGCTCCGTTGGAGTCACAGCAGTTGAATGCCGGCCGACCGGCAGGCGGCGAGCATCGCGTCGGGCCAAATGGATGCTTGGATTTCGCCGATGTGCGCTTTACGCAGATAGAACATGCACAGGCGCGACTGGCCGATGCCGCCGCCGATGCTCAACGGCAATTGGCCGGCGAGCAGCCGCTGATGGAACAGCAGGCCGCGACGCTCCAGGCAGCCCCGGAGTTCCAATTGCTGGAGCAGGGATTGCTCGTCCACGCGGATACCCATGGACGAGAGTTCAAAGGCGCTGTCGAGGACCGGATTATAGACCAGAATATCGCCATTCAAACCACGGTGGCCTGCATCCGTGGGGGTAATCCAGTCATCGTAGTCGGGCGCGCGGCCATCGTGCGGCTGGCCGCTCCGCAACGGCGCGCCAATGCCGATGACGAACACGGCGCCGTGCGTGCGGCATGCCTTCAGTTCGCGTTCTCGGGGAGTGAGGTCGGGGAAGCGAGCCTCCAAATCCTCCGCGTGAACGAACACGATCCGCTCGGGCAATGTCGGCTTGAGCGCGGGATGATTGTAAACGACGAGTTTTTCCGTGCGGCGAATTACGTCATAGATTCTCTCCACTACCGTCCGCAGTGTCCCCAGCGTGCGCTGTTCGCGCGTGATCGCCAGTTCCCAGTCCCACTGGTCCACGTAAAGCGAGTGGGTGTGGTCGAGCGTTTCATCCGGGCGCACGGCGTTCATGTCGGTATAAATACCTTCGCCCGGCGCGAAGCCCAGGTCCGCGAGCGTCATGCGTTTCCATTTGGCCAGGGATTGCACGATTTCCGCGCGCGTCTGGCCGAGTCCTTTAACCGCGAACGAAATCGGCTGCTCCACGCCATTGAGGTCGTCATTGATGCCCGTGCCGGACCGGACGAACAGCGGAGCGGTGACACGGGTCAGGTTGAGCTCGAAAGCCAGATTGGTCTGGAAAAACTCCTTGATTTCCAGGATGGCTTTTTCGGTGGCCTTCGCATCGAGCAGCGGCCGATAGCCGGGCGGTGGGCGCCAAGTAGTGGTCATAATCGAGGTTGCTCCTGTTGCGGCCAATCATCGCCGATAATCCCCCATCGGCGCCCGCCGGTGCCGGAATTTCCGCTGACCTTGCGCTTGGCGCCATTTTTCCAGAGGAGTAAGCCCAGTCTGTTCAGTCGCAGGCGCAAGGCTGGTAACGCCCGCCACTGGGATGACGTGGCACGGCGGCGCAGGGAGAAGAACCCGGGGAGTCTATCCGCGCTTTGGAGGACATTATTCATGTGCGATAAAGCAGCAAACTTGATGAAACTGACGGGATTGTCAAGCGGGAGTATGATGTCCCAAACATTACGCATCCTCATGTTTTCGCTCTTTCCAGGATCGTTGGTTGATGCTTAGGCCGGCGGGCAAACCGTGGCGGGCACAGGGGGAGCGTGGTGGTGCGGGATTAGAATGGGGAAGGATTCGCGCGGGGCCGGTCAACTGCGCGGCGGATCAACTGGTGTCCCCCCGCACTTGTCCCAACGGGAGCAGTTGGGCATCCGGGGGCAGGACCGCATGGTGGAGCGCCGCCACAAAGTGGCGGATGAAGTTGCGGATCATAGCCAGTTGTGGTTTGAGTCCCTTGAGTGGATCGGCTGCTGGGGTCAGGTCTATAGAACCATACAAATTCGGAGGCTGGGGTCAGGG
>CAZMXS010000110.1:0-7852 GCA_964570325.1 uncultured Verrucomicrobiota bacterium
CGGCAACCGCCAATGGTTAGCGCAGACAATAACTGTGCGAGAATAATGAGACGATAGCTGTGCATAGGATCAATCCTGCTGCTGTGGGTATTTGGCTTTTCTGTGTTTGCTGCGTAAATCTTTTTATGGACCCTGTTCAAAAGCCTGCTATTTTCCATGCCTTGTCCGTTTGTGCAAGAAGGAGTTTTTCGTGTGAACGACTGGGCGTGTATCTTTGACTGGGACGGCGTGGTGGTCAATTCGGAACGGATGCATGTGCTGGCCTGGCATGAGGTCGCCGCGACGGAGAGGCGGCCTCGGCCGGATATCCCGAATCTGGGTTGCTGCGGGCTCAAATCCGAGGCGGTCATCCGCGACTTGCTGCGTTGGACGGATGATCCGGACGAGGTGCGCCGGCTTGACCTTTACAAGGAAGAGACGTTTAGGCGGATGGTGGCGCGGCAGGGCATTGACTCCCAGCCCGGGGTGGTGGCCTTTGTGCGCGCGCTCAAGGCGGCGCGCGTGCCGTGCGCGGTCGGTTCGTCCGCGCCCCGGCCGAATATCGTGTGCGGGGCGGAAGCGCTTGGGATCCGCGATGTTTTCCCGGTGATCGTTTCCGCCGAGGATGTTCATCGCGGCAAGCCGGCGCCGGACATTTTTTTGTTGGCGGCCAAACGGCTGGGGGTTCCGCCTGGCCGCTGTTTGGTCTTCGAGGATGCGCCGGCGGGTGTGGCGGCGGCGAAGACGGCGGGAATGCGCGCGGTCGGCGTCCTGACCACGCACCCGGCGGAACCCATGCGCGGGGCGGACCGATTGATCCGGAATTTTGAAGGGCTGCAAATAGACGAACTGCGTCTATGGATGGGTTGAACCAATTGCTGTTTCTATTCGGCGGCGCGTTTGTGGTGGCTTTATCGGGCGCGTTGATGCCGGGGCCGGTGCTGACGGCGACGATCAGCGAAGTGCTCAAGCGCGGCTTCCGCGCCGGGCCGCTGATTGTGCTGGGACATGCCATCCTGGAACTGGCTGTGCTGGCGGCGGTAATCCTGGGCTTGGGCGCATGGATCACGCGCCCGGCGGTGTTGGGATGGCTGGGTTTGGTCGGCGGCCTCCTGTTGGTCGGGATGGGTTTGCAGATGGTGTTGACCGCGCGCGCGGCCGTGCGCGCCGCGCTGGAGTCTCGTGGACGGCCGGAACTGTCCGTGCGCGGGCCGGTGTTGACCGGCATCGTGATGTCGGTCTCCAATCCTTATTGGTCGCTCTGGTGGGCCACCGTGGGCTTGAATTACGCCGCGCTGGCATTGCGCAGCGGGCCCGCCGGCCTGGCGAGTTTCTACACCGGCCATATTGCGGCGGACTTGTTCTGGTACAGCCTGGTTGCGGCGGGCGTGGCTTCGGGAAGACGGATCGCGCCGCCCTGGGTTTACCGGGGCCTGATCACCGCCTGCGGCCTTGTGCTGGTGGCGTTGGGCGGCCTGTTCGCCGGCAATGGCGCCGGCGCGTTGTTTTAGATCACCGCTTTACGCACAAAGCCGCCGAACACCCTTTTTTCAACTTTGAACCGGCTGCGTAAATTGCGCGCCATGGCGATATGCCATCGGTTGCCGCAGGGAGGGTCGAACCGCCGGGCCGACCGATTGCGGTGCGCCCAGCGGTTGCGCCAGACTGCCTGAACTCAACGCGCCTGCGCGAAGAGTTCTGCCACCTTTTGCCAGTTGATCACGTTCCACCAGGTGGCGATGAAGTCCGCTCGGCGGTTCTGGAATTTCAGATAGTAGGCGTGTTCCCAGACATCCACCACAAGAATGGGGGTGCCCGGACAGGCGGCAAATCCGGTCATGATCGGGTTGTCGTGGCCCGGCGTCGAACAGACGCACAGCGTCTTGTCGGGGGCGACGCACAACCAGCCCCAGCCGGAACCGAACTGTGCAGCGGCGGTTTTGGAGAACTTCTCCTTGAACGCGTCAAAACTGCCGAAGGACTTGTTGATCGCCGCGGCCAGTTCGCCGGACGGCTGTCCACCGCCGTTTGGGCCCATGGTAGCCCAGTACAGATCGTGATTGATTGTCCCGCCGCCATTGTTGCGAACCGCCGTGCGAATGTCTTCCGGCACGCTTTTAAGATCCCGCACCAGGTCTTCAATGCTTTTCTCGAAGAGCGCGGGGTGTTTTTCAAGCGCGGCATTGAGATTGTTGACATAGGTGGCGTGATGCTTGTCGTGGTGGATTTCCACCGTGCGCGCGTCGAGGTGCGGTTCGAGGGCATTGCAGGCATAGGGCAACGGTTTCAGCACATGCGGCATATGGATTCTCCTATGTTGAACGGCGGCTTGCGCCAGCCATGACTTTGTATTTGTGCCTCATAACATACGCCAAGCGGTCATCCGGTCAAGCGAGCGGCTGTTTTTTTTCGCCGTCCGCCGGTATCTGGACGCGAGCGTCTGGCTCAAAGTGGACAGGTCCGGACGGGGATCGAAGAATTTACACGATGCCGGGAATGTCGGCGGAGCGGATTGCTTCCGCGATGGGGGGGGGATAAGCGGCCGGCGGCTCGAAAACCTGCAATTTGCGCCCGCAGACGACCGCAAAGTGGCGTTGCATAGCCGCGCGGACCTGCGCGACCGTTGGCCCGGCGGGGCCCAGGATGGTTTTCAATGAGGCGACCGGTTCGCCTGCCAGCCCGCAGGGCACGATGGTGTCGAAACCGGCCAGATCCACATCTACGTTGAAGCTCATCCCATGCAGGGTGATCCAGCGTTTCAGGCGAAAACCGATCGCGGCGATCTTGCCGGCCGCGGTCCAGGCGCCGTTCTTGCCCGCGCGTCGCCACGCCGTCACGCCAAAGTCGGCGGCGGTGCGAATGGCGATCTCCTCCAGGTTGTGCAGGTAGCCGTGGGCGTCGGCCTCCGCCCCGCCGAGGCGGAGAATGGGGTAGATGATCAGTTGGCCGGGGCCATGATAGGTTACATCGCCGCCGCGCGAGGCGTGGGCGAGCGCGATGCCGCGCCGCTCCAGTTCGTCCGGGGTGAGTTTCAGATGCTGCCGCCGTCCGCGCGCGCCCAGCGTGACGACCGGCGGATGCTCCAGGAGCAGGACGGTGTCGGGAATGCGGTCCACGGCGCGTGCCGCGGCCAGGATTTCCTGCAATCGCGCACCGGCGGCGTAAGGCACCGGCGCATGGAACGGAATGGCCCAGGCGAAAGCCAAGTGAAACAGACGGCCGCGAGCGGCCGTTACTCCTCCTCCTCAGGCAGGAGTTCCTCGTATTCGGTCGCGTCCAGCAGGGTGTCGAAATCGGCCATGTCGTCCGGTTCCAGTTTGAACAGCCAGCCGCTGCCGAAAGGGTCGCTGTTGACGATCTCAGGCTGGTCAATCAGCGCGCTGTTGACCTCGGTAATCGTGCCGCTTATCGGGGCGTAGACGTCCGAGGCGGCTTTGACGGATTCGACCACGGCCACTTCGTCCTGGGCGGACACGGCGTCGCCGACGGATGGCAGCTCAACGTAGGTCAGATCGGAGAGCTGTTCCTGGGCATAATCGGTAATGCCGACGGTGAGAACATTACCGTCGCGCCGAACCCATTCGTGTGTCTTGGTGTAGCGCAATTCTTTGGGCGAGCTCATTCGCGGTTCCTCAAACAGTTACGGGCGTTCCTTTATGCTTTTGGAAAAAACTGACGTGCTTTTACAACACCCCGATTTGGCATAACAAGCATGGAATTGAAAAAAAACCGAGCCCCGCCTGTGCCCGGCTGTCTAGGCCGGCAGTGGGGCCCCCGCGACCGCCAGTCGGAACTCCTCCTGGATCCGGTCCACCAGTTCCTTGACGGAGACCAGCGCCTTGGCCCGCCAGGCGTTGGCGCCGGCGAAGGCGAAGCCGTGCTGCAGGAGGCCGCGTCGGGCATTGAAGAGCGCATGGGCGATGCAGTATGGGCTATTCTTCACGTCGCAGGTTATGATGCAATGATACGGGCAGCGGTAGGGCTTCTTTTCGCCCTTGGCGACATCCTCGGTGAACTGGTTGCGGATGGCGCGCCCGGGCATGCCGACCGGGCTTTGAATGATGACCAGATCTTCCGGGCGGGCGTTGAGATAGGCTTGTTTGAAGGCGTCGTCCGCGTCGCACTCGAAGGTGGTCACAAAGCGGGTCGCCATCTGGACGCCCGCCGCGCCCAGTTCGAGGAAGCGCAGGATGTCCGCGCCGGTATAAATACCGCCGGCGGCGATGACGGGGATCCGGCGCCCGTGTTTCTGTTCCAGGTCGCGCGCGGTGGCCAGCACGTCGGGCAGGATGCGCTCCAAGGCATAGGCCGGATCGTCGAGCTGCTCGCGCTTGAAGCCCAGATGCCCGCCCGCCAGCGGGCCTTCGACGACGAAAGCGTCGGGGAGGTAGCTGAACCGCTCGAGCCAGCGCCGCGCCATGATGGCCGCCGCGCGCCCGGAGGAGACGATGGGCACTAACTTGGTCCGCGCGCCGGCCGGTCGGTAGCCGGGCAGGTTCATCGGCAGGCCGGCGCCGGAGATGATCAGGTCAATGCCTTCCTCCATTGCCGTGCGCGCCAAATCTTCGTAGTTGGAAAGGGCGGTCAGGATGTTGACCCCGAGCGCGCCGCCGCCGGCGGCGGCGCCCGCCGGTTGGATTTCCCGGCGCAAGGCGCGGATGTTGGCGCCGCGGAAATCGGCGACCACATCCGGCTCGCTCAAACCGACTCCGGCGGTGGCGATCACGCCGACCCCGCCCACGAGCGCGACGGCGGCTGAAAGCCGGGAAAGCGAGATGCCGATGCCCATTCCGCCTTGGATGATGGGGAGGTGGATGGTCAGGTCGCCAAGCTTGAGTTCCGGCAAATGCGTGATCATGGATGTCCTTTCTCCCGGCGTTTCCAGTGGCGCGGCGCGTGGCGCTCGCGCGGCGAGCGCGGCGGTCCGCCGCGCGCCGGATGGCGCGGCTCCGGACGGGCTGCGTAATCAAAACCCTCCAGGCGACGGCGTTCGATGCGGGCGCCCAGCACTCGCTCGATGGCCCGCACCACGCTCTCGTCCTCCGGCGTGACCAGCGTGAATGCGTCACCGGCCCGGGCCGCGCGTCCGGTTCGGCCGATCCGGTGCGTATAGTCGTCCACCGTGTGCGGCATATCGAAATTGATCACGTGCGAAATCGAGGACACATCAATGCCGCGCGCGGCGAGGTCAGTGGCCACCATGATATGAAAGCGCCCGCTGCGAAATCCCTCCATGGCGGTCCGCCGCTGGTTTTGGGAGAGGTTGCCCTGGAGGCTGGTGGTCGGGTGGCCGGCGCGGGATAACTGTTCGGCGAGGCGTTTGGCGCGGTGCTTGGTGCGGGTGAAGACCAGCACGGACTCGCGATCCGTGTTCTCCAGGATGGCCAGCAGCAGCGCCGGCTTGAGCGGGGCCGGCACGGGAAACAGGGCGTGGGTCACCGTGGCCGCCGGCCGCGAATGGGCGATCTGCAGCGTGAGCGGGTGGCGCAGCGTCTCGTGGGCCAGCGCGCGGATGGCTTCGGGCATCGTGGCCGAGAACAGCAGGGTCTGCCGCCGCGGCGGGAGCTGCTTCAGGATGCGCCGGATATCGGGCAGGAAACCCATGTCGAACATGCGGTCGGCCTCGTCGAGCACGAGGCACTCGATGTGGGCCAGTTGGATGGTGCCCTGCCGGATGTGATCGAGCAGGCGGCCGGGACAGGCCACGGCGACCTCGGCACGCCGCAGGCCGGCGACTTGTGGTTGCATACCGACGCCGCCGTAAACCGCGACGCCGCGCAGGCCTGTCCCCGCCCCGAGGCTGGCCAGGGCCGCCAGATTCTGTTCGGCCAACTCGCGGGTTGGGCCGATCACCAGCGCGCGGAGCTGTTGCCGCGCGCCGGTCAACAGCCGCTGGAGCAGGGGGATGGCGAACGCGGCGGTTTTGCCGGTGCCCGTCTGGGCCAGGCCCATGACGTCTCGCCCTTCCAGGATGGCTGGGATGGCTTGACGCTGGATGGGCGTGGGAATTTCATATCCGATCCGGCGGATATTTTCGCGGATCAGCGGGTTCAAATTAAAGGAATCAAACGCCACAATTGGTATCCTTATCCATGCGCCCGCACGCTGGCCTTATACCCGCGCCGCCGGTGAGCTGGTGTGGAAAACGGGTGCACCATACGCCCATTGGGACGGCAAAGCAATACATGCTTGCGATTAAATGCGGAAAGCGGCTTGAATGGCGTGGCCAATGCCGATCCTGTTGAAAAACATGCCATCCGCCGAGTTGCAGGCGCAGCTAGCGGCCGCCGGTGTCGGCCAGCCGCTGGCGCGTCGGCTGCAGGCGGCGGCGGTTCGACGCGACGCCTACCCCGCCTCCGGACCGGGGCTGTCCGCGGCGGCGTTGGCGCGAGTGCGGGAATTAACCCGGATTCCACGTCTGGCTGTTGTGGAGAAAGCGGTCTCGGCGGCCGATAGCTTTGCCCGATACTGCTTTGCGGGCGAGGGGCCGGGTGTGTTCGAGGCGGTCCGCATTCCACTCATGCACCGGCCGGACGATCGAAAATACGTGGTCTGCGTCAGTTCGCAGGTCGGCTGCGCATTGGGATGCGCCTTCTGCGCCACCGGCCGGCTGGGGTTCCAGCGCGATTTGGCGGCGTGGGAAATGGTGGATCAGGTGGTGCGGATCCAGGCGGATTCCCCGCACCCCGTGCGTGGGGTTGTGTTCATGGGCATGGGCGAGCCGTTTTTGAACTACGACGCGGTGATCGCCGCCGCGCGGGTGCTTTCCGAGCCGTGCGGCATGGCGATTGCCGCCAAGGCGATCTCGATCTCCACGGCTGGCATTACGCCCGGCATCCGGCGTTTCACGGCCGAGCGGCAGCCGTACCGGTTGATCGTTTCGCTGACCAGCGCGGATGCGGCGCGGCGCCGCGCGTTGATGCCGGTTGAGACGCGCCACCCCACAGTGGAGCTCATGGATGCGCTGCGCGCCTACCAGGCCGCCACCGGGCGGCGAGTGACGCTGGCCTGGCCCCTGATCGCCGGCTTCAACACACGCGCCGCGGATGCTCGGGACTTGGCGGCGCTGACCCGCGGCTTGCCGATCAAGCTGGATCTGATAGACATCAATGACGACACCGGTCGCTTCCAGCCGCCGGCGCCCGCGGAACTGTCTGCCTTCCGTGACGAGTTGCGCCTCCATCTGGGAGTGCCGGTGGCGCGGCGCTACAGCGGCGGCCGGGATATCCGCGCGGCCTGCGGCATGCTCGCGGGTCGGGCGGGATAATCGGTTGGGCCGGTTCTCTTGCTTCCTTGCCCCCCCGCGATTTTTCTCCAAAACGTTGTTGATATTTCGCGGCGGATTGGTAGAAAGATGCGAAGTTTGAGAGAGAGTGTGAATAGTGAGATGGTAGATTGTCAGTCGCCCGATGCCTTGTCGGTTGGTGACGATCTGAAACCCGAACGAGTCGGGAACAGTCACCCTAGCCTCCCCCTCAGCAGAAGGAACAAGTAGTCAATGGCCACTAAACTGTATGTCGGCAATCTGTCGTTCAACACCACGGAGGGCGACCTCCAGCGCCTGTTTGAACAGGCTGGTCGTGTTGTCAGTTGCAGCATCATTATGGACAAGTTCACGAACAAGTCCCGCGGGTTCGGGTTCGTGGAAATGTCCACCCAGGAGGAAGCCAACAAGGCGATCGCCGATTTCAACGGCAAGGATTTCGACGGTCGCGCCTTGACCGTGAACGAGGCCAAGCCGCGCGAGGAGCGTCCCCGCGGTAATTTCGGCGGTGGCGGTGGCGGCGGCGGTTTTGGCGGCGGCCGTGGCGGCCGCGACCGGCGCTAAACGCCGGTTTGCAGTCGTTTCTGGAAATCAAACACAACACCGGCC
>CAZMXS010000111.1:0-7811 GCA_964570325.1 uncultured Verrucomicrobiota bacterium
CAAGACCGTGAGCGATCCGACGCCGGAAGAAGGGGATGCAATCAGCTACACGCTGATGGCGACGAACGGTGGCTCGGGCGACGCGACAGGAGTGGTGGTGACCGACGCGGTGCCGGCGGGGCTGACATTGGTGTCGGCGTCGAGCGCGGACTATGCCGGCAGCCTGTGGACGATCGGCGACCTGGCGGCGGGCGCGTGGACGCAACTGGTGCTGAATGTGACCGTGGACGCGGGCACGGCCGGGCGGACGATCGTGAACACGGCGGTGGCGCGGGGCACGCAGACGGAGACCAACTACGTCAACAACACCAGCTCAATCCCGCTGACGGTTGATGAACCAGCGTCAGTAGCTGTTGCCAAGGTGCTTGCAAATCCGACTTCGGGTATTGCCACGGTTGGGCAGGAAACGGCTTATATGATTGTTGTAACCAATACTGGTTTGTTCAAAATAGAGAAAATTCGGGTCGAAGATACCTTCCCCGCCAACTACCTGGCATTCGCAAACGCTCTGCCGGCAGTGGATTACTCGGCAAACGGCGCTCTGGTATGGTCAAATATCGGCCCGCTGGCTGTTGGCAGCAGCACAACTCTGCTGACACGGTTCACTGCTAAAGCCAGTTCGTGGCCGTCGCCGGTTACCAACATTGTAGTGGCATTGCCGTCTAATACCAATGGGGCGCCTATCTCGCCTATGACCAGTTCAGCACCCGTGCGGGTTTTGAATCCACAGATCCAGATTGTGAAAACGGCGGGAAATGCGCCGAACGGCGACATCGAACGCGTGCTGGCCGGCACGGATGTCATCTATACCTTCCAGGTTGTGAACAGCGGTGACACAGTGCTTAATATAATCGTAACCGACAACGTGATCGGGGTTATTGGCCGCGTCAGCAACCTGGCGCCTTCGGCCAGCGCGACACTGTATGCGACGTCAACCATCCTCGCCAGTGTGACCAATCGCGCCATTGTCGCCGGTCAGCCGGCGGACACAAATGGCGTTCCTTTGGGTATCTCCAATGTTTCTGATGAGGATGATGCGGTTGTCTTGGTAGTCAACCCGGCCGTCGCGATTGTGAAGTGGGCGGGCAACGCGGTGAATGATGCAACGGAGTTTGTCCTGCCGGGCCAGGACGTGGTGTACACGTATCGCGTTGTCAACGCAGGCGACACGTGGTTGAGCGGTCTGGTTGTTACCGACGACGTGCTGGGCGTGATCGGCGCAATTACCGGGCCGGTGGCGCCGGGAGCGACAAACTGGCTTTATGCGACAAATCGGAATGTGACAGCGGATGTTACGAATATTGCGAAGGTGGTGGCTAACCCGACCGACGAGACCGGCGCGGATCTGCCGGACCTGCCGGATGTCTCGGATGAAGATGATGCGGTGGTGGACGTGGTTGCGCCGGGAGTGCAGTTGGTCAAGCTGGCGGGCGCCGCTGCCGATGGCGCAATCGAGTATGTTGCCCGGGGCGCGGATGTAATCTATACGTACCGCGTCACCAACACAGGTAACACCTATCTGGTCAACTTGGAGGTGACAGATAACGTGCTCGGCGCGATCGGGACGATTCCGGGTCCGCTGGCACCGTCCGGCCAAGCCACGCTTTATGCGACCTCCGCGATATTGGCGCATGTGACGAACATTGCGACGGTGGCGGGCCAGCCGAGCGACGAGCAAGGTACAGCGCTGCCGGACATTTCGGCGGTGCGCGATACGGACGATGCAGTGGTGTTGGTGGCCTACCTCATGGTTGAGAAGGAAGAGGCGCCCGATCCGGCGCGGGCCAATGGGGAATTGACTTACACGCTCTGGGTTTCCAATCCATCCGAAATTCCGGTGTGGGAGGTGGAGATAACGGAGCAGTATCCGGCGTTGTTCAACTACACCGCGGCCATTCCGGCGCCGACGGTCGGAAACAACACCTGGCGCTTGGGTACGCTGCTGCCTGGCCAGGTGGCGCCGATCGTAATCCACGGTCGAGTATTGGCCGCAGCCCAGGATGGCGATGTATTGAGCAATGTTTGCTCGGTAACTTCCGCGAATGCCGGGACCGCCACAGTGTTCGAGGTGACCGCGGTGAGCGTGCCGCCGGCGGGTGGACGGACTGAGATTCGCTTGACCAAGCGCGATAGTGTGGACCCGGTCAGGCCAGCAACGCCGCTGGCCTATACGATTCGAGTGGAAAACCTCGGCGATGTGGTTGCCAGCAACGTAGTGGTCAGCGATACCTATGACGTGTTGTTCGAATATGCCTCGGCCAGTCCGGCTCCCACTGTCGGCAACAATGTCTGGGCGATCGGCGACCTGGCGGCGAATACCGTGTATGAGATCACGGTTCGCGGAGCTGTTGCCACGTCGGCGCCGGCCGGCTATATCCTGACCGATGCGGCAGTCGCGACGGGCGACAATACGTTGCCGGCTGGCGATGAGGAAGTGACGCTGGTGGTTGATTTGCCGCCGGTGGCGATTGCCAAGGTGGACGGGCAAGATCCCGTGCTGGCAGGTCATGAGCTTATCTACACAGTGCGGGTGCATAATGTCTCTGCGATGCTGGTGGCATCGAACGTGACCGTGATGGAAAGTTATGACCCGGCCTTTATCTATGCGGCGGCCACGCCCATGCCCGCGGCGGGCACGAGCAACCTGTGGTATCTGGGTGACTTGGAGCCAGATGGCTGGCGCGAGATTGTAATCGCGGGTCGGGTGGCGGCCGATTTGGCGGCAACGGACCGGCTGTTCAACACGGTGGAGGTGGTGTCGGATTCGGGCAGCGCCACGGCGCACGAGACGACTGATGTGTATCAACCGGGGCTGATTGGGGACACGATGTGGGAGGATTTCAACACCAACAGCTTATATGATGGTGAAATACCCGCCGACGTGATCGGGGTGACGGTGCGGTTGTTTAACGCAGTAGGGACGCTGCTGGCGACGACCAACATTGATGCCAACGGGCGGTATTTGTTTGGCGACCTGTGGCCGGGCGATTATTACATCGCATTTGGGCTCCCGGCCGGACATGTCTTCGTACCGCAGGATGTAGGCACGGATGACACGATTGACAGCGATGTGGACCCCGCCACGGGTCGGACTGCGGTCTTTACGCTGATGCCGGGCGTGGCGGCCACCAACTGGGATGCGGGGGTTATCGAACTGGGACGGATTGGCGACTCGGTCTGGGTGGACTTGAACAACGACGCAGTGCCCAATGAGAATCTGCAAATCTATGGGTTGAACGGGCTGACCGTGAACTTGTACCGGGTGACCGGTGGAGTGACAACCTACGTGGCATCCGCTATTACCTACACGCGGACGGATGGGCTGCGTGGGTACTACGAGTTCGATCTGCTGCCGTTCGGCGTGTATGTAGTGCAGTTTGTGAGCAACGGGCTGCCGGCCGGGCTGATCCATCGTTCAACGCCGGGTACCTACCAGGTGGCAATCGGTTATGGCACGCAGTATTACGCAGCGGACTTCGGATTCAACGGGATCAAAGGGCCCGTGACACCGGTGGAACTGGTGGCGTTCACGGCGGAGCGCGTGGCCAACGGCGTGCGAGTCATGTGGGAGACGGCGGTGGAATGGCGGAACCTGGGCTATAACCTGTACCGATCGGAAATGCGCGAGGGCGGACGGGAACAGCTCAATCCGAATCTGATTGCCGGGCTGGGGACGTCCGCCGGGCAATCCTATGAGTATTTTGATGCGACGGCGGATCGGGAGTCCACTTACTACTACTGGCTCGAGGACATGAGTTGGGAAGGTGAAACCGAGATTCACGGACCGGCGATTGTGGTGGGTGCGGGTGGGGAGCTGCCTTCAGCCGAGGTCAAGTTGGCGAGCTTCCGCCTGACGAACACATGGAACTTGTGCCGGATTCGGGCAGAAACGCTGACGGCGTCGGGGATTAATTTGGCGACGGTAGAGCCGGGCGCGCTGCAGGTATGGATCAACGGGCGGCAGACCGCGATATTTGTGACGGCGCTGGAAGCGCCCATGCAGTCTGGGGACTACCTGTTGTTCTACGCGCCGGCGACGGAGGCGGGGAGTTTGTGTGAACTCCGGACCGGCGCCGAGTCGCGGCGGATGGCCGAGGTGTATGCGGCGCCGGTGGATGAAGAAGGGGCGGTGTGGACGGGTTCAACGGGGGTAGATGGACGAGCGGTGGTGTGGACGACGCTGGATTATGTTCGCTATCTGCTGATCGGGTTGCCGTTGGGCCAGGTCTATCTGCTGGACGTGACGGACCCGGAACAACCACAGATTCTGTATGGTTTCGCCTGGCTGCGCCGTGAAGGCGAAATGGGCGTGTATTTCAGCCACGCCACGGAGGACGCCGCCAAGTGCGTAGTCGTGCCCGACGACGCCGTGATTGAGGTGGAGCATCTGACCCGGTAATTGGAGTATACAACCGGGCATGAAGTTGAGGGAGGTAATTGCGATTATTGCATGGACAGCCGCAACCAGTTGGGGCTGGGGGCAAACGTCAGAAACCCCATCTCAGGTGAATTGGGCGCTGCCGCTGTTGCAGTCGGGCGTCACCAGTTATCAATTTTCAGTTGAGATTCCCGCGCCGCGCAGCTTGGAGATTCCGGAGGGCAGGATTTATTCGGTCCCCGGCCAAGTTGCGTCACCCCCTGGCGGCTATCCCGATGTGCCGTTGTTAGCCCGAACCATTCCCGGGATGGCAGCCTACACCCCCGTTGTTGCGGAAGCGACTTCAGTATATATTGACATCCGCGATGTCGAAATGGCGCCGGCGGAGAATGTGACGTATCAATCCGCGAACGACGGTGAAACCGTGCGCCATGCCTCGCGTTCACGATTGGCGGCTATCTACGAGCAGGCTGGCTTCTGGCCGGATGCGTTGGTGGGTATTCAAACGGCCATGATGGGCACGCAACCGTATATTCGAATTGAGGCGCGCCCCGTGCAATACGATCCCATCGAACGCAAGGCGCGTATTCATTCGGTCATCCGAGGACAATTAAACTTGGTTCCGCGCGAATGAGCCGATTATTATCAATCGTACTGGTTGCTGGCGCCGCGCTGTCATGGGCGCGTTGTGTGGCGGCGGGATTATTGCCGCCCATGAATGGCAATCCGTCCGACTTTCAAGAGCGGCGCGCCGGCGCGGAAGTCAATGCCGCGGCGCGGATCGGCATCACGCAAGACGGCTTGTATCGGATTGCCTACAGCAACTTCCTGGCCGCCGGCATTACCAATCCGGTGGGGTCGGAAATCAGGCTTTTTTGTCAGACGCAAGAAGTCGCGCTCTATATCAGCACGGTCGGCGCAATGGGCACGGATGACTTTGCCCTGTTCTACGGCTATGCGCACAATGGTTATTATTCATCCACCAATGTTTACTGGTTGGGCGCCGGCGGAACCGGTTTGCGGATGGCAACCCAGAATGCGGCCACCAATGCCACTGCCGCGTCACTGACGTCTTGCTGGCAGACCATCTGGTCTGCCTCTAATGCGCTCTACCGGCCGGCGGATTTCCCCGAGGACGAACAGTTTGATCACTGGTTCGCCGACTACATCACGGCCGCGCATTCATCCCGAGTGGCGATCGCGACGCCGGCGCGTATTCCCGGACTTCCGGCGTCATTCGAACTCCGGGTGCGCGGCCTCTCCACCAACAGCCATAATACCCAGCTCTATCTCAATTCGAGCTTTATCACCAACCTGGCTTATGGCGCGGCCGGCGCCGGTCGCGGCGTGTTTACCGCCCGTTGTATTTTTGGCAGCGCATTTCTTGCTGACGGATTCTCCACCGTCACCTTGGTCCACACGGGCAGCACCGACGTGGCCGACTGGGAATCCATGGCCATTCGCTATCCGCGGATGTTACGCGTGTTTCAAGATCAATTGCTGTTTGAAGGAACGCCCGGAACCAACAACTATCTAGTCTCCGGGTTTGCGACCAACACTTCCATGTGGTTGTTGAATGTTGCCGGGACACCGGCGCTTTTGACGAATTTTGCCATCTATGCCACGCCCACCAGCGGATATGGCGTGGTGTTCAGTGCCAGCGCCGTCGGCACCGCGCTTTTCTATGTTTGTGAATCCGCCGCGATTCGACCGGTGCCGGCGCCTGAACCCGTGCAACTGCGCGGCTTGGCCGATACCAACCGTCAGGCGGACTTCATCTTAATCTGCCCCTACGAGTTTCGATCCAGCGCCTATCGCCTGCTGAAACACCGCCAGGTGAGTGGATTGCGCTCCGTGGTCGCGCCGGTAAGCGATATTTACAACGAGTTTGCTTATGGCATCAAGGATGCCGATGCCATCAAGCAATTCATCGGTTATGCTTTTCATCACTGGTCCAAACCGGAACCGAAATATGCGTTGTTGGTCGGGGAGGGGACGTATGATCCGCAGAACTGGCTTGGGTTGGCGGGCGCCTGCGACTGGGTGCCCGCGCATCTGGGGCCCACCCCAGAACAATGGACCGCGCTCGACAACTGGTTTGTTACCGTCAACGGCACGGATTTTCTGCCCGACTTGGTGCTCGGTCGCATTGCGGTGGCGACGGATGCCGAGCTGGGCATGGTGGTCAACAAGATTCTGGCCTATGAGGGGGCGACCGGTTCGCCGCCGTGGAAATCGCGCGCGACCCTTGTGGCCGACAAAGTCTCCAGCGGGATCAATTTCGCGTCCTCATCGGAAACCTATATCAATGCGCCGCTGATCACCAACGGCTTCACGGTTTACAAGGCTTATCATGATTCCATGTCCGCCTCCGCCATCCGCACGCAGATGAGCAACGACCTGAACAGCGGCCGCTTTCTGCTGACCTATTTTGGACACGGCGCAATGGATCGTTGGAGCGCGGACAATCTGTGGAATAACAATGACATCGTCGGATTGCGCAACACCAATCTGCCGATCATGGCCAATTTTACCTGCAAGATCGGCGAGTTTCATGATCCAACCAAGGAATGCATGGCTGAAGTGTTCGTCGAGAAAGCCACCAACGGGGCCGTCGCGAGTTTTGCGCCATCGGCGCTTTCAGAGAATTCGGACGCCGAGCACATTGCCGATGGATTCATTATCGGTTTGATCAGCAACCGGCTGACCCGCCTGGGGCTGGCCAAGGATGCCGGTCTGCTCGATCTCTGGAATTATTACCCATTTGCCCCGGAGTTGCTGGCGTATGAGATATTAGGCGATCCGGCCCTGCTGGTGAACCGGCCATGACGACCGAACCGACAGCGGCGGCGCAGGCGTTTCTGCGGGCGGTGGCCCGCGGGGATACGGATTTTCCAATGATTGGAAAATCGAACGACCTTTTTTTCCAAGCATTGGAAAAAAACCGGTTGGGCCCGCTGGCCTTCCGCCTCGGCGCTGCTCCGGAACTGGCGGCCGCCTATCATCGAAGCTTGTATCGCGGCGCGCAATTGTTGCGGGCAGGCGCCGAACTCGCGCAAGCGCTCGCCGCAAACGACATCCCCTGCATGGCTTACCGCGGCCCGTTTGCGGGCGCGGCACTGTATGGCGATTGCGGCGCGCGGCCGGCCACCGATATTGATCTGCTGGTTCCGCGGCGCGACCGGAGCCGGGCCCTCGAGATCGCGCAGGCGGCCGGCTATGACCGGCGCGATCCATACACACCGCGCGGTTTTGAATTGCGGCACTATTTCCATTGGGCGCTGCGCCGTTGCACGGATGGCCGGCTCTGCGACTTGCACTGGGCGATTCATCATCCTTACCAGATGTGGCGGATTGATTACGCGGCGCTGTTTCGCGATGCGAAACCGGTTGCTTATGATGGTTTCCAATGGCGCTCTTTTTCGCCCGCGCA
>CAZMXS010000112.1:0-7756 GCA_964570325.1 uncultured Verrucomicrobiota bacterium
TTTACCCCCGTTTTTCACCCGGTTTCAGGGCGTAACGGCTTTTGACGGGGAACCTGTAGAAATGAAAAAACCCCTGTCTTTACAGGGGCTTTTTCACTTTTAATTGGTAGCGGGGGTTGGATTTGAACCAACGACCTTCAGGTTATGAGCCTGACGAGCTACCAGGCTGCTCCACCCCGCAGTCAAAATCTGTTTCTCAATTTACCAGCGCGAATGACGATTGCAAGGGGTTTTTCAAAAAATGCCTGCAGGCTTGAAATAGTTTGTTTGGATTGATAGGCTTTTTTTGTTTGTTTTATGGGAGAAAGGCGGCCTTGTGTCCACCATACTTGAACAATTGCTGGTGTTGCAGGAGCGGGATCAGAAACTATCCAAACTGAACCGCGAACTGGAGGATATACCGGCGCGGCAGCAGGATATTGAAGCCAAACTTGACGGTCACAAGGAGGCGTTGCGGGCGGTGCAGGAGGATCAGAAGAAAAAGGCCGCCACCATGAAGGAGATCGAGGGCGAGATTGAGGCCCGCAAGCAGAAGATCGGCAAATTCCGCGAACAGCAATTCCAGATCAAGAGCAATGTCGAATACAAGGCGTTGGAACATGAAATAGCGGTGGTGCAGAAGGAGATCTCCGGTCTGGAGGATCGGGAGATTGAATTGATGGAGCAGATGGAGGAGATGAAAAAAGTCATCGCCTCCCGCGAGCAGGATCTCAAGGAGGAGCAGGCCAAGGTCAACGACGAGGTGGTGATCCTGCGCAAGCGCACGGAGCAGATCGAGGCCGAGATGGCCGCGTTGCGCAGCGAACGCCAAACATTGGTGGTCGGCATTCCCGCCGACTGGCTTGCGCGTTACGAGAAAATCTTCCAGCGCCGGCAGGGCGATAACGCGATTGCCCGCATTGAACATGGTGCCTGCGGCGGTTGCCACATGAAACTGCCCCCGCAGGTCGTCCACGACACGAAGAAGAGCCTGTCCATAATGCACTGCAGTTTCTGCGGCCGGATGTTGTATCTGCCGCCTTGACCGGTTATATTCCCGTCAGTTCTTTGTATCGAGGAATAAGGCGTCTGGTCGCTGTTGTTGCGCCGCAAGGCGCGGCGGCAGAGGAAAGTCCGGACTCCACAGGGCAGGACGCCCCGTTGGCAACGGCGGGGATCTCTCCGCCATATCGGGGAGAATGGAAAGTGCCACAGAAAACATACCGCCCGTCGCAAGGCGGGTAAGGGTGAAATGGCGGTGTAAGAGACCACCGGGCCCGGCCGCAAGGCCGGCCGCATGGCAAACCCCGTCCGGAGCAAGATCAAATAGGAAGCCGGGGGCGGCCCGTCCCATTTCCGTTTCGGCGGAAGCGGCTTCGGGTTGATCGCGGGCCATCTCCCGTGAGGGGGATAGATAAATGACCAGGGCCGCAAGGCTTACAGAATCCGGCTTACAACCTTATTCCCCGATACTTTTTCTAGTGGATAAGCGGCATGAATCGCTGGAGTAACAGCATTTTCCGTCTGCGCTGGCACTGGGGTTTATGGGGCGCCGGAATCGTCGGGCTGGCCTATTTCGGCCAAGCGGCCGTGCGGTTGGAACGAGCTGCTGTATCCCAGCCTGGGGTCGCGTCGCAAATTCCGGCCTGGCCGGTTGCAGTGGCGCCGGCTGCTCCGGTCTGGGACGCCTTTCGCCGGCCCGGCGGGCCGACCGCCGGCTTGAGCAGTCCGCTGGCTCAGCGTTTTCGCCTGGCCGGCACATTTTTTACGTTTGCTGAACAAGCCCAGCCCGGCCAGCGCCCCGAATGCCGGGCGGTGGTTGATGACTTGCAGAAGAAGGACCAGTATCTGGTGCGCGAGGGGGATGCCTTTGAGGGTTTTGACGTGTTGCGTATCTATCGCGACCGGATTGTGGTCAAAACCGCCGGTGGGGAGGAGGAGCTGCGCTTGAGTTTCGCCGGAGCCGGACAACCGGCCGGAACCGTGACCGGTCCTGTCGCCTCCGGTTCCGGGGATACTGAAGTTGCGCTGGAGAGCAACCGGTTCGGCAAGCGCGTGGGGGATAACCGCTGGGTGATGAGTCGGGAGTCGCTTTTAGATTATTACGAGGAACTCAAGGACGATCCCGAACGAATGGCGGCGATTTTTGAGTCGCTCAAGCCCGATTACAAGGACGGTGCGATCGGCGGCTATTATCTGGATGTCGAGGGTGAGGCAGACTTTTTCAAGGCGGCTGGTCTGGAACAGGGAGATGTTATTCGCAAAGTGAACTCGGTGAACATGACCAGCCAGGCGCGCGCGGAGTATTTTATCCGTCTGTTTGTGCAGAACAACTTGAGCGCGGTGGTGCTCGATGTAGAACATCAGGGGCAACCCCGCAAAATGGTCTACCTGATCCGCTAGCCGGTCATTTCGCCTGGGCACCTGGGGCCGCCGGTCCGCACGGCCGCGCCACCGGCGGTCGGCCCAGTGGTTTAACTAGGCCAACGGCTATGGCTTCAGCGGGTTCAGCAGGGCGCAACCGCTGGGCGCGCCGGTCGCTGTTGGTCTTCGATCCAGCCACCCGCTCACGCCCGCGGGTACAATCCAAGTGACGGCCTGCGCCTCCCCCGCGAGAAAAAAAAAGAGTATAGGACAGCATTTGTCCGTGGGGATAAGATAAGATTGTGCGCGATGAACGAAAAAATATTCAGCCGTGGAAGACTGCGATGTGGCGATGCGGCCGGCCGCGGCAGGAGGAGTCTCACATGAGCAACATATTGGAGATCGTGAGCCGCGCATTGGATGAAAATAACTGGCATTATGAGCGGATTGAGGAAAAGGGTGCGATTCATTTCACTACTTTGGCGCGGAACGGGCGTTATGCGGTTCTTTTCCGTGCCCACGACAAGCGGATGCAATTGGTCCTGACCGTCTTCAGCCCGGTCAAGGTGCCGGAGAATCGCCGGTTGGCAATGGCCGAATACCTGACACGGGCCAACTATGGCTTGATCCTTGGCAATTTCGCCATGGATATGGCGGATGGCGAGGTTCATTACAAGGTGAGCGTTGATTTCGAGGATGGATTGCTGTCACCCAAGATGGCGAATAATATGCTCGGCGTCGGGATCAGCATGATGGACCGTTATTTTCCCGGCCTGCTTTCCGTGGCGTTCGCAAATCGTTCGCCAGCCGAAACGGTGGACGAGATCGAAGGCAACAAGCCGGGTCGGGACTGCCCGGCGCCGCCGGCCTACCCGCCGTCGCCCGGTGATGGCTTCACCTCCGCGCAGGATGAGGCGCACTTCTTTCGCTATGGGGGGGAGGAGTCATGAGCCGGAAGAGGGTTCCCGCATCGCCGCCGTTTACGGGAGTGAATGGGCGCCGCGCCGGGCGCGAGAAAAAAGCAAGTGGCCAAACCGGCAAGGCGGGCCAATCTAGTTGCGCTCTTTGAACGAGGAAGAGGAGAACGTGAAAATCCTGCACACATCGGACTGGCATCTGGGCCGCTGCATCAATCAACGGTCGCTCATCGAAGACCAGCGCTGGCTATTTGAAAAATCGTTTGTACCGATGCTCGATCGGGTGGCCCCTGATATTGTTCTCGTGGCCGGCGATATCTATGACCGACCGGTCCCCGGCCAGGATGCCGTCGAACTGCTTGACGATATTCTGCGCGAAATCGTTCTGGCCAGGGGGATTCCCACCGTTGTCATCGCGGGCAATCATGACGGCGGAACCCGGCTGGGTTTCGGCGCCGACTTGCTGTGCAGGGCCGGACTGTACATGATCGGCCACCCGCTGCCGACCCAGAAACCCATTGAGCTGGCGGACGGGAAGCTGGCCGTTGTCCCGGTTCCGTATTTTGATCCGCTGGAAGCGCGCGCTTTGCTCAACAATTCTGAAATAGCCAACCATGACCAGGCGACCAGGGCCTATCTGGACAAGGTGCGCCCGAAATATCGCAAGGATGTCGCCCATATTCTGGTCGGTCACCTTTTTGCGCAGGGCGGGCAGGTGAGTGAGTCTGAACGGATCCTGGCTCCCGGCGCTTGCACGGAGGTCGGTGGGGCGGGGCAGGTTGCCATCGAAGCTCTGGCCGGCTGGGATTACGTTGCCCTCGGGCACCTGCATCGGCCCCAAGAGATCGCGCCCGGCGCCCGGTACTCGGGCAGCATCCTCCAGTATTCCTTCAGCGAGCCGGCCGACAAGTCGGTTGTCCTGGTTGAGTTGGATCCGGGCCGCCCGGCGCAAGTTACGTTGCAACCGCTAAACCCGATGCGTCGCTTGCGTTGCCTCAAGGGACGCCTCGACGATATTCTCAGCGCGGCGGAGAACGACCCGGCCCGCGACGACTATGTGCGGGTCGAGTACGAGGCTGATCATCCGGTCCCGTTTGTCATGGAGCGCGTTCGGGAGCGATATCCCAACGCGCTGGAAGTGGTCCGGGCGCGGGCAATTGGCGGGGACGCCGGCGCAGGAGAGGCGGTTGGGGTTGCGCACATACGTTCCATGGGGTTGGAACACCTTTTTGGCGAGTTCCACCGGCTGGTAAGCAAGACGGAACTTTCAGAGGGACAACAAAAGGCCCTGGCCGAACTTGTGGCCGAAGCCGTACGGGAACCGGAGGCGGAAACATGAAGCCGCTGTGCCTCTCAATGACCGCATTCGGGCCGTTCGTCGAATGCCAGCGCGTGGATTTCCGCCAGTTTGAGCGCCACCGCCTGTTTCTCATCGCGGGCCCCATCGGCGCCGGCAAGACGACTATTCTGGATGCGATTGTTTTTGCGCTCTACGGCGTGTCGTCCGGTGACGAGCGCAAGCCCCCGAACATGCGCAGCCAGTTCGCGCGCCCGGACTTGAAAACCGAGGTGGCGCTCGATTTCGCGGTTGGGGACCGGGTTTACCGGGCCATCCGCGCTCCCGAGCAGACGTTGGCGAAGAAACGCGGTCGCGGCGAAACGAAAAGCGCGGCCACGGCGGCGCTGTACGACCGTACGGGTTGCGCGTCGGACGCTGAAGAAGGTCAGTTGCTCGAAAGCCGGATCGAGGCCGTGAATCGCAGGGTGGAAGAACTCCTCGGTTTCAGCGCCAGTCAATTTCGGCAGGTCATTATCCTCCCGCAGGGGCAATTTCGAGATTTTCTGGCCAGTAACACGCGCGAGCGCGAGGAAATCCTCAAGGTGCTTTTCGATGTCAGTCGCTGTGAACGATTTGAGAAACTGGCGCGTGACAAGGTGGCGGCGCTGGATGCCGCGGCCCTCGAGCGCGAGAGCCGGCGCGCGGTCCTGCTGGAGGGATTCTCATCGCCCGAGGCCTTGGGGGGGGCGGTGATTGTCGGCAGGGGACGGGTGCAGGAATTGGAGCGCGCGGCCGCCCAGGCAGTCGAGGCTGAAAAGGCCGCCGCGCTTGCGGTTCAGAATGCGCGCGCCGTGCAGCGGGCTTATGACGACTGCAAGCGGGCGCGGGCCATAGTGGATAACCTGAACCAGCGGCAGGCGGAAATGCAACAGACCGCCCAAGCCATCGCGCGCGCGGAAAAAGCCGCCCCGCTGGTTCCGCGGTTGGATGAGTTGGACGCGGTTCGCAAGGACTTGGCCGCGCAGCGCCGGAAATTGGCTGACGATCGCGTTGCGCTGGAGGCGGCCGTCCGGGAAGCGGCGGTGGCGGAGCAAACGCTGTCCGAACGCGAAGCGCGCCGGCCGCAAGCGGAGACGCTCAAGGCCGCTGCAGCTCAACTGGAACCGTTGCGGGCGAAACTTCGCGATCTTGAGGGCGCGCGTCAGAAATGCGCGGATGCCAACGCGAAAGCCGAGAATACTCGCCTGCGTTTGGAGGTAACCAAGCGTGAACTCGATGCGACCCGGGACGCCTTGGCGAAGGACGAGGCCGAACTGTCGCAGGTCCAGGCCGCCGGCGCGCGCCAGGGCGAATTGAAAGCCAGATTGGATATCGCACAGGAGAATCTGAAGCGCTGCACGGAGCTGGTCAAGGAAAACGAGGCCGAGGCTGGCTGCGGCCAGGCGCTTGGCAAGGCGGCAGAGGAGGTTGCGCGGGTCGCGGAGGCTTTCGATCGCGCGCGTGAACGATATGCGGCGATCAAGGCGCGGTGGATGGCGAGTCGCGCCGGGCAACTGGCGGCCGGATTGCAACCTGGCCAGCCGTGCCCGGTCTGTGGTTCGCTTGTGCATCCGGCTCCGGCCCGAGCCGCAGACGAGGATGCGACGGATGCGGCGCTGGCCCGCGAGGAGAAGGCGCTCGCGACAGCCCAAGCCCTGTGGGATGAGGCCCGGAAGCGCCAGGGCGAATGCGAAAAGCTGGCCGGGCAGGCGCGCGAGCGCGTGGCGGCGCTGGAGCGTCAACTGGGCGCTCGGAGTGGCGCGCCCATCTTGGTTTTCGAGCAGGAATTGAGTGCGTTGAAGCAGGAGATCAAGGCGGCCGAAGCGAGTAGCGACCTGGCCCGGACTCTCACGGCGCGGATTCAAGAGGGACGGAAAGCGATAGACCAGCTTGAAAAGGCGCGTGACGACTTGCAGGCGGCGGTTACGGATCAGTGGGCAACAGCGCGGAGCTTGGACGACCAGGTTCGTTTGCTGGATCAGGAAATCCCCGAGGCATATCGTGTGCCCCAGGCCTTGGAGCGGGCAATTGCCGAGAAGAAAGACGCCGCGGCCACGATTGAAAGCGAAATTAAAGCAGGGCGGGCCAGTCGCGATGGCGCGCGTGAGAAGCAAACCACTATTCACGGGCAGGTTACGGCCGGGGAAAGCTCCGTTCGGCAGGTTGAAAGCCGCGAGCAGGCGCTGGCGCAGCAGGTCGCGGAATTGTTGAGCGCGGCCGGGTTTGCCGATGGGGCGGCGTGTCGCCGCGATGCCATGGCTGCGCCGGACATGGAGCGGAAACGCGAAGAGTTGCGCGAACATGAGCGCGCATTGTCTGAAGCGCGCGGCCGGCTTCGGAAAACCGAGGAGGACTTGGCTGGGCGCGCCTTGCCGGATGTGCCCGCGTTGGAACAAGCCCACGGAATAGCGGCAGAAACCGCTAAAAAATTGGGAGGCGAACTGGCTGAAGAACGGGCGGGTGTAAAGGCTTTGTCGGAGCGATTGGCGCAGGTGCAAAAATTGGACGAGGAGGAGCGAGCCGCGCGCGAGCGAGAGGCGGCCCTGCGCTCCATCGCGGCCGCCGCCGCTGGCGATAATGCATTGAATCTCAAGTTCTCGGCTTTTGCGCTGGCCGCCTACCTGGACGAGGTGCTGCAAGTGGCTTCACAGCGCTTACGCCTGATGAGCGCCGGGCGTTATGCGTTGCAGCGGGCGCAAGTCACGGGTGGGCGTGGTTTTCAGGGGTTGGACCTGGAGGTTTTCGACGAGAACAGCGGGCAGACGCGGCCGGCGGTGTCCTTGTCCGGCGGCGAGAGTTTTCTGGCGTCGTTGGCCCTTGCGCTGGGGCTGGCGGACACTGTCCAGGCCATTGCCGGGGGCCGGCGGTTGGAGTCCATATTCATTGACGAGGGGTTCGGTTCGTTGGATTCCGTCGCGCTGGAGTTGGCGCAGCGTTGCGTCGCCGATATCCAGGCGAGCGGGCGGCTGGTGGGCTTGATCAGCCATGTCGAGGAGATGAAGGCCTGGACACCGGCCCGGCTCCAGATTGCCAAAACCCGAAGCGGCAGCGTGCTGGAGGTGGTGGCATGAGGTAGCTTCAGTAATTATTGAGTATTCACAATTAGAGTGACAACTAGTATGAGATAAGATAGGCTCCGGTTCATGAACATGAAGGAACTGGAGCAGAGGCGGCGAGA
>CAZMXS010000113.1:0-7371 GCA_964570325.1 uncultured Verrucomicrobiota bacterium
GGATCATTTCGGAATTGGGCGTGGAGTCGGGCGAGGTCGCGTTCGCTCATCCGCCGGCCGGGTTGGTTCGCCTGTATCGCGCTGCCGATGTCCTAATGATGCCCTCTGTTTGGGAATCATTTGGCATGGTGGTGGTCGAGGCCATGGCGGCAGGGTTGCCGGTTGTGGCCGCCCGCAACGCCGGGTGCCTGGATATTATCAGGCCGGAGGAAACGGGGTTAATGTGTGAACCGGGCGATGCGCGGGGGATGGCCGCCGCGGCGCAGCGTCTGCTGGATGATCCCACGCAGCGGGCCGGCATGGGTGCGGCCGCACGCGCAGCCGCCCGCCGCTTCGACTGGCGGCTGATCGCCGAGGCGTATGTCCGCGTTTATGCAAAATGCCGCCGGCAGGAGTGAACCGATGGGAGTGGACAGATGAACCGAGCGCATTTGTCGTACCTGGCTTGTCCCCAATGCAAGCAGCCGCTGCAATTGGGCGGAGTGGCCTTGGAACAGGACGGCCGCGTGTTGGAAGGTATCCTGCGTTGCGATCATTGTCCCGCCTGCTATCCGGTGGTCCGTGGCATTCCGCGCTTTGTGACGCAAGCCAACTATGCAATGAGTTTTGGTTATGAGTGGCTGCGGCACGCGCGAACCCAATATGATTCGCAGACCGGCACCCATATTACGGAGCAGCGATTCTTTAACGAGACCCGCTGGCCGCGGGATCTGCGCGGGCAGATGGTGCTGGAGGTGGGCGGGGGGTCGGGCCGTTTTACGGAACATGCCGCCGCGACGGGCGCCATGGTGGTGTCGTTTGACTATAGCGAGGCCGTGGAGGCCAATTATGCTTCCAATGGCCACCGCGATAATGTGCTGATTGTGCAGGCGGACCTGTATCGCATGCCGTTTCCAGATGAACAGTTTCACAAGTTGTACTGTTTTGGGGTGTTGCAGCATACCCCGGATGTGCGGCGGGCCTTCATGGCGTTGTTGCCGCCGCTAAAAATCGGCGGGGAACTGGTGGTGGACGTGTATGCCAAAATCCCCGGCATTATCCCATTCCTGCTCCGCGCCACGCACCCGCATACTTGGGCGCGGCTGGTCACGCCGCACGTTTCGCCCGCGCGCCTTTATCACTTTTGCCGGCGTTATATCCAGTGGATGTGGCCCCTGGCCCGATGGCTGGGCCGGTATCCCCGCGTGGGTTCGTTCCTGTTGCGGCGGCTGCTGATCCCTCCGTATTTCGGAGTGTACGATCTGGCGGATGCCGATCTGCGCGAATGGATGATTCTCGATATGTTTGATGCGCTTTCGCCACGCTACGAATCCGCGCAGACGCTGCGTGATGTGCGACAATGGTTCCGGGAGGCGGGGCTGGTGGAAGCGCAGGTTCACTATGGCTACAACGGGATTGAAGGGCGCGCCTGTCGGGCCGTTGTGCCGCAACGGTATCCTCGGATCGCCCAGTTCGCCTCCACGTTTTTGCCGCGCATCGGCGGCGCGGAGATCGTGGTGCACAACCTGTGCGCGCGGTTGCAGCAGGCCGCTTATGATGTCACGCTGATCACGTGGTGGGGCTTGTGGCGGCGCACGGCCGGCCAGCTTCCCTATCGCTCCGCTTTCCTGATCCCGCGCACTTACACGAAACTGTTGCGTCGCCTGCTCTCGCGGGGCGTGGACATTCGTTGGCTGGTTTCGAAGCAGATTTCGCTGCTGCAACGACGGTTTGGCTTTGATCTATGGCACATCCATATGGCCTATCCGGCCGGTGTGTTGGCGGCGGAGACGCTCAACCGGATGGGGGTGCCGTTTATTATTACCTGCCAGGGTGATGACATCATGACCCTGCCGGAAAAGGGTTATGGGGTGCGCCTGGAACCGCGGCTGGACCAGGCGATTCGGAATGCCTTGAAACAAAGCAATATGGTAACGGCCATCAGCCCGACCATGCATGCTGAATTGCGGGCGCTGGGTGTCGCCGAACCCCGGATCGCCGATATTCCCAATGCGGTGGAAGTCTCTCAGATTGCCGCCTTTCCCGTGGCGCGTGACGACGCGCGCCGGAAATTGAACTGGGCCGGCCGGATTATTCTCCTGACCGTCGGCCGATATGATCCGCTAAAAGGCTTGGAACTTATTCCCCTGATTGCCAAGCGGATCTTGCGGGAGCGGTCAGATTTTCTTTGGATCCTTTCTGGTCGTGAAGTCAACGTAATTGCGCCCCAAGCCCGCGCGCAGGGGGTGGCGGACCACCTCTGTTTCCGTCTGCCGCCGCGGTTCCGGGCGCGGGGCATGGAAGCGGGCGATTTCGGATTCAGTCTGCCCACAACGGATTTGATTACGATCTACCGCGCGGCGGATATATTTGTCATGCTCTCCTTGATTGAGGGGTTTTCCCTGGTAACGGTCGAGGCCATGGCGGCGGGGTTGCCGGTGGTGACAACCAACGCCCCCGGCTGCGCCGATTTGGTGGATCACGGACGAACCGGATGGGTGTGCCCGTCCGGCGATGTCGAAGCGATTGCGCAGGCGATCCTGTCCCTGATGGCACGGCCGGAACAACGCGCCGCGCTGGGCGCTCAAGCCCAAGCGGCGTCCCGGGCGTATGATTGGCCGTTGGTGCTCCAGCAGTACACCGAACTCTACTCTCGGATCCTCGCCCAATCGCGCGCCCCGTCATCCGCCACCGTGCGGGTTGCTTCATGAAGAGCCGGGTCATGCCCCGCGGGGTCCGCCCCTGTTTCCTGATCGGGGTAGATGTTGAGGGTGACAATCTCTGGGAGCGCCCGCACGCGATCACCACGCGCAATGCGGCCGCCTTGCCGCGGTTTCAGGAGCTTTGCGAGCGGCATGGGCTAAAGCCGACTTATCTGGTGAACTATGAGATGGCGATGGATGATGCCGTGGCGGAGTGGGGGCGCGACCTGTTGCGGCGTCAGGCCGCGGAGATTGGCATGCACCTGCACGCCTGGCATTCCCCTCCCGAATACCATCTGACAGCGGACGATTATGCCTGCCAGCCCTACCTGCCTGAATACCCCGAGCCCGTGATGCGGGACAAAATAGCTTTCCTGACCGACCTGATCGCGCGGCGCTTTGGCGCGCGCCCAATTTCACACCGCGCCGGGCGGTGGGGCTTCGACGCGCGCTCGGCGCGGTTGTTATCCGCGCAGGGGTATCGCGTTGACAGTTCCGTAACGCCGTATATCTCCTGGCATCGGCATCCGGGCAATCCGGCGGGCGCCGGCGGGCCGGACTTTTCCCGTTTCCCGACGCGGCCATATTTTTTGGATCTGAATGCGATTGATCGTGCCGGCGCATCCGCCCTGCTTGAATTGCCGGTGACCGTAATGTTGAGACCGCGCTCCTTCCGGAATGCAGTCAAACGATTGGTTGCCGGCTTGCCGTTGCGGGTGTGGAAAGTCAGCCGCGCGGCCTACCGTTATAATTGGCTTCGCGCGGCGGGAGAGTCCGCGGCAACGCTAATGGACCTGCTGCGGCGCGCCCACGCGCGGCACGACCCTTGCGTAGTCTTCAGCGTACACTCATCCGAGTTATCGGCTGGCGCCAGCCCTGATTTCCCCACCGCGCACAGCATCGAAGCGCTATACCGAACGCTGGAGGCGCTTTTTTCAGAGGTGGCTCGCTCCTTTGACGGAGCCACTTTTGCGGAGTTCCGGGCTCGGTACGATGAGGCGGACCAGTCGGCCGGTTGCGGATGAACTGGCGGGTGATAGAATCGAAGGACGAGTTCCAAGCCGCCGCCGGCCCATGGAATAATTTGGTTGAGCAGGGCGTCACGCCGTTTGCCTATCTGCGACACGAGTGGTTTGACGCCTGGTGGCAGGCCTACGGTGCGGATCGCCGCCTCTTCATTGTGGTGGTGGAAAATGCGGGTGAATGGCAGGCTGTAGCCCCTTGCCTGCGGGCGCCGCGCCGGGTCGGACCTTGGAAGGTGAACGGTTTGGAGTTTCTCGCCAATGAATTGTCGCCGCGTTGCGAACTGATCCTGCGGCGGCCGGAAGTGGAGCTGGTCGAGGCCATTACGGCGGCCTTGAAGGCGGCCCGCAACAAATGGGATCTGGCCCGCTTGGAGGTGATCGCTGGCCGGTCGCTGACGCATTGCCTCTTGCCGCAGGCGTTGCGGAACGCAGGGTTGGCGTACGATACCTTGCATCGAGCCAGCCTGCCGATTCTTGTGATCAATGGCTCATGGGAGGAATACTGGCGGCAATTAAGCTACAGCGGGCGTCGCATCCTGGCCCGGTCGCGGAAGAAGTGCCGGGCGGCCGGCGCGCTAGAAGTGCTGCGGCTGAATGACCCGACGGGAGTCGCCGCGTGGTTGAACGGGTTGATGGATATCGCCGACCGTAGTTGGAAAAAGCCGCTCGGCACCGACATGCGCACGCGGCCGGAGAATGCGGCGTTCTACTCCGATATGCTGATGCGGCTCGCGGGAGCCGGCGGGCTGGCCGTCTGGTTGTTGCGAATTAACGGATTCCCTGCGGCGATGCAGATTTGTTTGCGCGAGCGCGACCGGGTCATCCTGATGCGCTCCGACTTTGACGAACAGTTTCGGTCATTGGAGGTCGGCCATGCCCTGCTCGGCAAAGTGCTGGAGGACTGTTTTGCGCTGGGATTGAAGGAATATGATTTTGGCACGCAAGAATACCAATATAAGCGGCAATTCGCCACTCGGGTGGACCCTATGTTTGCGTATGAGGTCTACTCTGGCCAGACTCGGTTAAGCGGGGTCCGGATGGCCAAGAAGATCATGCGTCGCCTGCGGCTGCTGCGCCAGAGGATGGGGATCCAGGGCGAGTTGCTGGTGCGGGACGTGCGCCCAACGGAAGAAGAAGCGAAGCCAATGCGGCTGAAAACCCGATGAAGGTGAAATCCCTGCTGAAGGAAATGGCGGCCAAAGGGGTCTGGCGGGCGCTTTACGAGCGCGGCCATTGGTTCCGGGAATCACACTGGGAACGGCGCCTGGGCATCCACACTTTCGAGTACATGGACTCGAAAGAGCTGGGCCTCACGAATCCGGAATGCCATCGCTACAGCGCGAGCGAGTACGGCGAGTTTCACCGGGCGATGAAAAGGGTGGCGCTGCGGCCCGGCGCGGATGTGTTCATTGATTATGGCGCCGGCTTGGGCCGCGTGGTCGTTTTGGCGGCGATGTATCCGTTTCGGAAAGTGATCGGCGTCGAGGTAGTCCCGAAACTGGTGGCGGAAGCCCGGCGTAATGTCGAACAGGCCCGGCCTTTTCTGGTCTGCCGCGATGTCGAGCTGGTGGAGTGCGACGCGGCCCGGTTTCGCCTGCCGGCGGAAGTCACCGTGTTGTATTTTTATAATCCGTTTGGGGGTGCTATATTAAAAGCCGTGATGGATGATATTGAACGGTCGCAGAACGAACACCCGCGCGCCATGACCGCTATCGTAAAGAACGTGACGGAAGATTTCTCCCATTGGTTTGACCAGTCGCCACAGTGGGGCAAGATCTGCGAGTTCAAGTGTTTTTGGGGGTATCGCCTGGCGATCTATCAGCGCGCCGGCAGACAGGTCCCATCATGAATATGTTCTACTGCGCCTATTATCTTGTTCGCCGGCGTCGCGCTTCACCCTGGCGTTATGCCGATCTGTTGCGGGCATTCTTTGAAAGTGGCGCGCGGCGGATTGTCGAGATCGGCACGAATACCGGCGTGCATGCCCGGCATCTGATCCAGACTGCGCAAGTGTTTCATCCAGCGGCCACCATTGAGTATCACGGTTTTGACCTGTTTGAGCAGCTCACCCCCGAGCTGCTGAAGTCGGAGTTTGCTCTCCCGCCTCGGATGGTGAAAGTGCGCCGGGAATGATCGCCGGCGAGCGTGCGGCATGAAAATTCTGCTGATTAATTCTAGCTTAGTCCTGATTTATACGCGCGATTTGCGCTTTGCCGATGTTCGATCCCGCCTGGCGGCCGTGATCCGACAGCAGATGGGGCCGCTGACTCCGCGACGGATGGCCCACATCTTGCAGGTTCTGAAAGACGGGGTGTTATATCGGTCGCTGGCCGAGGACCGCTGCCTGACCGGTCGCCATGCTTTTTAACAGCTACGAATTTCTGTTTGCTTTCCTGCCGCTGGTCCTGGCGGTTTACTATCTGCTGCGGGCCAACCGCGCCCGGCTGGTATTTCTGACGCTGGCGAGTTACTTGTTCTATGGCTGGTGGGATTACCGGTTTTGCGGCCTGATGCTGTTCACGACGACGGTGGATTATCTGGTCGCGCGGATGATCCACGGCGCGACCACGTTACGCGCCCGGCGCGGGTGGTTGGCGGTTTCCATTTTTGCCGATCTCTCCGTGCTGGGTTTCTTCAAGTATTTCGACCTGCTGGCCGGCACGATTAATCGTGCGGCATCGGCCTTTGCCGGCGCGCCTCAGGTGTTATTACCGATTCTGCACATCATCCTTCCGGTTGGAATTTCATTCTACACATTCCAGAGCATGAGCTACACGATTGATGTGTATCGGCGCGCCGCGCAACCGGCGCCGTCGTTCTGGAATTTTGCCTGCTTTGTTTCGCTGTTCCCCCAGCTCGTGGCCGGACCCATCGTGCGGTATCATGACCTCGCGGCGCAGTTGGTGCAACGTACGCATTCTTGTGAGAAGGCGGCCGCCGGCATCAGTTTCTTTATCATGGGCTTGGCCAAGAAGGTGGTCTTGGCCGACAGCGTCGTGCCGTTCGTGGATACGGCGTTTCGTTCCGGGGCGCCGGGCTTCGCGGACGCCTGGGTCGGGATCATCGCCTACGCGATGCAAATTTATTATGACTTCAGCGGCTATTCCGACATGGCCGTAGGCCTGGGCTTGATGCTGGGTTTCCAGTTTCCGCAGAACTTCAATTCACCCTACAAGGCCGGGTCAATCACCGAGTTCTGGCGGCGTTGGCACATATCGCTGTCCACCTGGCTTCGTGACTATCTTTACATTCCCCTCGGTGGCAATCGGCATGGCCCGTGGCGCACCTATGGCAACCTGTTGTTGACCATGCTGCTCGGCGGGCTTTGGCACGGAGCCAATTGGACTTTCCTGTTTTGGGGTGGGTTCCACGGGACACTACTGGCACTGGAGCGAGCGGTCGGCAAGCGCAGCCTGTGCTGGTGGGCGCCGGTTTGGGCGCAGCGCGCGTTCACTTTCGGGCTGGTGCTGATAGCCTGGGTGTTTTTCCGCGCGGGCGGGTTGGGGGTGGCCCTGAATTACCTGGCGGGTATGCTGGGATTACATGGCTGGGGGGAAGGCGCCGCGCGCGTGGCGCGCGAGGCGCCTTGGTCCGGCATATTGCTGGGCTGCTGCCTGCTATTGACCTGGTGCGCGCCCAATAGTAGGGAATTGATGGGCCGTTCC
>CAZMXS010000114.1:0-6186 GCA_964570325.1 uncultured Verrucomicrobiota bacterium
GCCCGTGCTTCAGGATATTCCGCGAGGAATTCTTCCAATGACTTGCTGTGGATGGGTGGTGGGATTGTGGCGTTTTCCGACTCGTCAGGCGCGCGCAGGTCCGCGGCGTTGGGATCGCCTTCAAGCCGCAACTCATAGGATTGCCCATCTTTGCGCAGGATGATGGTTTCGTTGTTGGCCGCGGGTTTGACGAGCTCAAAGCCGTCCAGCTTGTCGCCGGGCCGAAGTAGATAGGCATTGCCGGATTCCAGGTCCACCAGCCCGATGCGGAATTCAGTTTCATTGCCGGCCAGGGCTGAAACCCGATAGTGGTTCGTTGGATCCGCAGCCGGAGCGACGCTGGCCGCGAGCGTGATCAAACCGCAGATGATCAGGACTGTGCGCATCCGCTCCTTTCTGCTCCAGCTCGCCGCCAGCGCCGCCAGAGGCGCCAGCCCAGCGCCAGCGCGCCGATGAACAGCAGCTCGTTGGCCAGTGTCCACAGGTGGCCGGGATGGCGCCACGCATGCGCCCAATGCACCCCGGTGAACAGTTTAATCGGCGCTTGGTAGCGGGCGTCGGTCAGCGGCCAGAACAGCATCAAGCCGCGGCCAACGGTGAAGTAATCGAGCAGGAGATGGCTGCCGTAGCAGAGGGCGACAAATCCGACGCGCCGGGAATACGCGCCAAACACGGTGGCCGGCAGCGCCCCGCCGCCCAGCAGCGCCACCGCCGCCAGAGTGAACAGGCTGTGCGTCAGGTTGTTGTGGTATTTCCCGAAATCCGCGAACAGCACGCCCGGCACGGTGTCCAGGTCCGGCAGGAATGAGAAGAACAGCGCGGCGCCGAGTATCCACCAGGCGGCGCGAGTCCGCGGCCGGGCGGACTGGCCTTGCGCGCGGTAGATCAGGTAACTGACGGCGCTATGGGCGAGAGGCGAGGGCATGGCCGCTCAATGGTCATCGTCAGCCAGCGCATCGAGGATTTCCTGGCGCTGCTGTTCGAGATCGTGGATTTCCTGTTTCCAAAATGATTCGGAGCCCCAGTCCGGCGCGAGCCGCGCGAACCCGCCGTCGGCCTTCTGCCGCGCGCACCAGGCGGTGAAATGGATGAACCGCATCGCTCGCAGCGGCTCGATCAGGCGCAGCGTCGCGCGGTCGAAATCGTGAAACGTCTCATAACCTTCCAGTACCAGCTCCAATTCGGCCTGGGATTGGCGCAGGTGGCCGGGCAACAGCATCCAGAGATCCTGGACCGGCGGGCCGACGGCCATATCGTCGAAATCAATCAACGTCAACGGTTCGCCCGGCCGGCAGATGATGTTGTTGCGGTGGCAGTCGCCATGGATGCGCGTCCCGCCCGCGCCGTTGAACAAGGGGGCGATCAGGTCCAGCAACTCGTGAACCGTGCGTTCATAGCGCCGGCGGATTTCAGCGGGGATCAGGTTGGAGCGGAGGATATATTCCACCTGGGCGGTCGTGGACTGCCGCGGGCCCAGCGTGATTCGGTCGAGCGGCGGGTGCAGGGCGCCGACCGCGTGGACGCGCGCGAGGAGGCGGCCCAGCTCGATCCATTGGCGGTCGGTCGGCTCGTCCAGCGCGCGGCCGCCTCGTTTGGGGAAGATGGCGTAAAACATCCCGTGGTGTTCCTGCAGCGTCTGGCCATCGTGGCACGGCAGCGGCGCAATTACCGGGATCTCGCGCTCCCTAAGTTCGGACAAAAAATCCTGCTCGTCCTGCAAGGCTTCACGGCGCCAGCGGCCGGGGCGGTAGAACTTCACGACCACCCAGGCGCCGTTTTCCAGTTCCACGTCATAGACCCGGTTGATATAACTGGTCAGCGGCCGGCACATATTAGTGCAGCGGCATCCGAGCGATTGCTCGACAAGGTGCAGCACTACGTCCGGCGTCAGGTGCGAGAAATCCGGCAGTGCGCTTTGGGCGGAATCGGTCATGGCGATGCACTATACCGGTCGCCCGGCCGACTGCCAAGGATATGCCGCGGTGGACCAGATCGAATCCCCGATGCGGCGGCCGACGCGCTGGGCAGGCCTCCGCAATGTTGGCGTATCAGGCCAACTACAGCTTCGAGGGCGCGCGGCGGCGCAGCCTGGACGGCTTGCGGTCAGTTCCGGCCCACGGCCGGCAGGGCGCGGCCGCTGCGCGCGCCGCCGATGCGGGATGAGATTCTGCCTCGCCTCGATTGCGCCCGGCCGCCCGGCTGGCGTACCGTGTATTGCCATTGACACCGCGCGGTTGCCTATTTAGCGTGACTGCCATGATGAGTGCAGTAACCAAGCAAAACCCGTTAACCTGTTCGCAGCCGCGCGGCCAACACCGTGGATCGCGCGGTTAAGGCCGTCGTTCTGCGCCATCCATTTTTCTGTGAAAACCCGAATTGAAGAAAGTGCCGATAATCCCTGGAATGGTGTCTGGGCTTTGACGGGCCTGCTGGCCGGCGCATTACTCATCGGCGCGCTGGTCGCGCCATTGGTTTTCAACCTATTGCAGATGCTGGGTCGGCAGGTGGCGGCCTGGAGCGGCCTGCGCGAATTGGATTACGCCCGCGTCGGCTACCGCAGTGTCATGCTGGCGGCGGTGCTGGGGTTGCTGCCGGCGTTGCGGCTGGCCGGCATCAGCCGTCTGGCGGATATTGGGTTCACCCGTGTCGCGAACGGTTGGCGGGCATTGGGGGGTGGCGCGCTGCTTGGCGCGGGTTCGCTGGCGGCGATGTGGTCGGTTGGCTGGGCACTGGGCGCGTATACAGCCAGTGCGGTGACGGCGGGGCAAGTGCTCACGCGGCTGTTTGAATACGGCCTGAGCGGACTATTGGTGGGCGTAATCGAGGAAGGCTTGTTTCGCGGCGCGCTATTTGGGGTTTGCCGCCGCGCGATGGGATTTCCGATTGCCGCGGCGCTGACCAGCGCCTTTTTTTCGGCCCTGCATTTTGCGCGGCCGGCAGTGCCGGAGGGACTGGACTGCAGCGCATGGTATTCCGGATTCGCGTTGATCCCGCACATGTTTGGAACGGTCGAGACGGTCAGCGCAATCTTGCCGTTTGCGCTCACCTTGTTCCTGATGGGGCTCGTGCTGTGCGCTTTTTACGACGCCCAGCGCAGCTTGTATTTCATCATCGGTTTGCATGGCGGCTGGGTTTTGAGCATTCGGCTGGGCGTTTTCTGCTTTGATCGCCAGGTTGAAATACTGCCGGCTCTGTTTGGGCGCGAACTGAACATCTCGCGCAGTTGGGCGGCGACGTTGGTGATTGCCCTGTTCCTGGTGGCGGCGCTGGTGTGGCGGCAAAGGCGTGGTCGGGCCTGGCTGAAGGACGCCGCGGCCGGAGAGGGCGGGGCATGATGCCGGCCGCCTGGCGTCGTGGCGCGCGGGTCGGCCGCCGCATGCTGGACATGGCGCGGGCCGTGCGGCGTCATCCATTTCCACCCCGCGCGTTGCTGGATATTATTTATCCTCGGGCTTGCGCCGGCTGCGGCGGGCCGGTCGGGCTGGAGGGCGATTATCTTTGCTGGGATTGCCAAGCCAACCTCCCGTACGTCCGCACGCCGTTCTGCGCGCGCTGCGGCGATCCGGTGGCCGGGCAGGTGGATGCCGTATTCGAGTGCTGGGCTTGCGCGCGCGCCCGGCCGCATTTCGACCGCGCCCGGTCGGTGGCCCGCTACGACGGCATCATGCGCGAGTTGCTGCGCGCGTTCAAATACAGCGGGGCGGTCTGGCTCCGGCGCGACCTGGCCCGCCTGCTGGCGGCCTGCGCCGAGTCCGAGCTGGACTTGACGGCGGTGGATGCTGTCGCGCCCGTGCCGTTATTTCCCGCCCGCCGGCGCGCGCGTGGATACAATCAGGCGGAACTGCTCTCCGGAACACTGGCCGGGTGGCTTGGGCGCCCGCACTTCCCCGGCGCCCTGCGCCGCGCGCGGGAAACACCAACGCAAACGCATTTGACAGCAGCGGATCGGGCCACTAACGTAAGAGATGCTTTTGTATCCCGGGGCGGCGACCGGCTGGCCGGTTTGCGGTTGTTGTTGGTGGATGATGTCATGACAACCGGCGCCACCGTCAATGAGTGCGCGAGGGCGCTGAAGGCAGCCGGCGCGGCTGCGGTGCAGGTCTGCACCGTGGGGCGCGGATGAGAAGACCGTGAAGGACAAGCAAAAGGGGCGAGGAAAGCCGGTTATGCCGCTATTCGGCAAAAAGCATTATACGACAGTCAAGGTGCGCAAACGGGACATCCCGAACGGGCTCTGGCTCAAGTGCCCCTCCTGCACGGAGATTATTTTCAAGCAGGAGATTGAAAACGCCCTCGGCATTTGTCCCAAGTGCGGCTATCATTTCCAAGTCAGCCGGAAAAACCGCATTGCACAGCTTACCGAACCTGGCTCTTTCCAAGAGTGGGATGCCGAGCTAATCAGCGTGGATACCCTCGGATTCACGGGTACGGCCGCCTACAAGGACAAGCTGCAGGATAACATCAAGATAACCGGCTATAATGATGCCATCAGTTGCGGGCGGGCGCAAATCGGCCGGCACGCCGCCGCTTTCGGTGTAATGGATTTCGAGTTTCTCGGCGCGAGCATGGGCGCGGTCGTGGGCGAGAAGGTCGCCCGGATGTTTGAGCGCGCCACGGCCGCTCGTCTGCCGGTGGTGTTGGTTTGCGCCTCGGGTGGCGCGCGCATGTATGAGGGCATGTTCAGCCTGATGCAGATGGCGAAGACCAGCGGCGCGATCGCGCGCCACGCGCAAGCCCGGCTGCCTTATATCCCGATCCTGACGCATCCGACCACCGCCGGCGTGATGGCCAGCTTTGCGACACTCGGCGATGTGATCGTGGCGGAGCCGGCGGCGCTGATCGGGTTCGCCGGCCCGCGGGTGATCAAGGAGACCACCCAGCAGGATCTGCCCGCGGGTTTCCAGCGCTCCGAGTTTCTGCTCAAGCACGGCCTGCTCGACATGGTGGTCAGCCGCAAGGAACTCAAGGCCACGATCGTGCGTTTGCTCGATTTCATGCTCGGCGCCGCGCCCGCCGCCGTGTGAGGCCGCCGTTATGGCCGATACTGCGTTCGCCGCTTCGCTTGCTGCCCGGCTGACATTGCTTTTCGGTCGAACCGCCCACGGTATCAAGCTGGGCCTCGACACCGAACGCAGCCTGCTGGCGCATCTTGGCAATCCCCAGGATGCCATTCCCTGTGTGCACGTGGCCGGGACCAACGGCAAGGGCTCCGTCTGTGCGCTGATCGCCGCGGCGCTGCGCGCGGCCGGCTATCGCACCGGCCTCTATACCTCACCGCACCTGGTTCGTTTCAACGAGCGCATCGCGGTGAATGGCGCGTGCATCACCGATGAGCAACTGGCCGCATTATTCGAGATTGTGGATGCGGCCGATCGGCGGATCGCCGCGGCGCCCGGCGGGCGGCCGGCGACTTTTTTCGAGTTCACAACCGCGCTTGCGCTGGAGCATTTCCGTCGGGAGCGCGTGGCGGTTGCGGTGTTGGAAACCGGCCTGGGCGGACGCCTGGATGCGACCAATGTGGTCACGCCGCGGGTCACGGTGATCACGCGCCTGGGGATCGAGCACACCGCCTACCTAGGCGGAACGCTGGCTGAAATCGCCGCCGAGAAAGCCGGGATCATCAAACCCGGGGCGCCGGTGATCTATGCCGGGGCGCCGGAAGGCGAGGCGTTCACCGTCATCGCGCAAACGGCGCGGGAACGCGGCGCGCGGTTGGTGGCGGCGGCGGAGGAGGTCAGCGTGCGCCGGATCAGCCAGACCCTGAAGGGCCAGAAACTGAAGATCGAAACTTTGGGGCTGGCCCTGCGTCCGGTGGTGGTGCCTTTGCTGGGCCGGCACCAGGTCGAGAATGTGGCGGCGGCCGTGGCCGCGCTGGAGGCGCTGAACGAGGAATCGCCGTTCGCTTGCGATGAAAAGGCCATGGCCCGCGGCCTGGCGGCGGTGCGCTGGCCAGCCCGCTTCCAGATTCTCTCCACGGAACCGCCGCGGGTGCTTGATGTTGCGCACAACCCGGGCGCCGCGGCGGCGCTGGCGGATTGCTGGCGCGATGTCTTCGGGCGGCGGCGCATGGCCCTGGTGGCCGGACTGCTGGCTGACAAGGATGCCGCCGGTTTCTTCCAGGCGCTGGCGCCGCTGGTGGGCGCGAGTTGGCTTGTCCCGCTGCCCAGCGAGCGCAACATGCCCCCG
>CAZMXS010000115.1:0-5154 GCA_964570325.1 uncultured Verrucomicrobiota bacterium
GCCCCCCGCGCGGGGGCGTGGATTGAAACTACTCGATCCAACTACACCAGGCGGCCGCACCGTCGCCCCCCGCGCGGGGGCGTGGATTGAAACCGACTGGGAGATCGTCAAGCCGCCGAAGCAACTTGTCGCCCCCCGCGCGGGGGCGTGGATTGAAACTCTGCGCGGCGGCCCCCCAAAGACCACCGGTCCGTCGCCCCCCGCGCGGGGGCGTGGATTGAAACACTGGGACATGGTACGAAAATGACGGGGTTTGGACGTCGCCCCCCGCGCGGGGGGTGACGCCGGCGTGAAAGTGCCTGATTTCGGCAGTGAACATGTGCCATGGTGATTCATGGGTCTTTTTGTGTGCGATAGCTATTGCCCTCGATGGTCACGGTTTCGCAGTGGTGGAGGATGCGGTCCAAGATGGCGCTGGTAAGGGTCGCGTCGTTGTTGAAGATAGGCACCCAGTGTTTGTAAGTGGTGTGGCGGTGATGATGCTGGCACTTTGCTCGTAGCGGGCGCTGATGACTTGGAAGAGCAGATCGGCGCCGGTTGACGATCTCGACGGCCGAGGCGAAGAGCGTGGGCACGTTGTTGAGGCAGGTGCTATGCGCCAGGGCCAAGTGCGTCTTGCCTAGGCCGACGCCGCCGATGAACACGACGTTGGTGTGCGGTTCGATGAAGCGCAGGCGGAAGAGATCCTGGATCTGAGCGCGATTGATCTTCTTCGGCCAGGATCAGTCGAATTGCTCCAAGGTCTTGAGGACGGGCAACCGTGCCGCCCGAGTGCGGCGATGGATGCTACGCTCGTAGCGTGCCGCGGCTTCGGCCTCGGCCAACCGGCGGAGGTACTCCACGTGACCGAGCCCCTCGCGGGCTGCCGCCTGGCGGTGGATGGTCACCTCCTCCTTGCCGGGGAGGTTCATCAGGTGACGCCGGTAGGCGTCGGCTTCAGGCTAAAGGTGGCGGAAGACGGATCGAAGCAGGGAGAGCGTGGCGTTCCACGTGCGGGCCGAGACCCCGCGTTCCTCCTCGGCCTTCATGAAGTCTGTCGTCAACTGCTGGGTGATCTCGTAAAGCTCCGAAACGTACGGATACTTCGCGTTCAGAAAGACCACGAAGCGGCGCAGGGCGGACTTGCAGGTGTGAACGCGGGTCTTGGAGGGCTTGCGCCGGCGGGGTATCCGCTCCCAGGCGGCGGGGAGGTCCGCCAGCTTGATCGTGTCGAGCCGCGCGCCGGTCTTCGCCTCGATGACGCGCTGGGTGAGTTCTTCAATGTTGTAGCGGGACTTGAGGTCCGCCCGAACCCGCTCGTACTCCGCCAAGGCCCGGCCGCGGGACCGTTCAAAAGCGGCGTCGCCATCCTGTCCTGCCGCCGGGCGTCGGCCCTCGACCGCGACACGGAGGTTGATGACCATCCGCTTTCCGCCGACTTGAAAGCGGCCATACCACCACTTGCTTGATCCTTTCAGTTCGAGTGCCAAGCCGGGCATCCCTGCGCAACCGACTCCACTCATAGGCAATCCGCGGCATGGCGCCAGCCCAAACTGCCACACATTCTTCCGCACAAAGACCATTTTGGGTCGAGTTCAGATGATTTCTGCGGGTATTGGGAAAAAGAAAACCGGCATTTCTGCCGTTTTTCCTTTGTTTTTAGATGGTCGGGGCGACGAGATTTGAACTCGTGACCTTTTGCACCCCAAGCAAACGCGCTACCAGGCTGCGCTACGCCCCGACCGGGATCAATTGGCGGGTGTCTCTATAACAGGATCACCCCACGAGGTCAACGCCGAGAAGATCGAGCCGGTCTGGGCTTGCTTATTCCGCGAACTTCTCGTTTCCAATCAATAGTCCGACTATCCTCTCCGTGGCGTTCCCGGCTGGCAAGATCTTCCGCCTCATAATGGACTATCGCATGCCCGACAACTTCCAATGCAGGGCCAGGCGATCATGCAATCCATCTGCCCACCCGGAGTTTATCTGCCTTGATCAATCTTTGGGCTTTGTCCGCGACCGGTCAACTGGTATGAATTGAAAAAACGGAGGATAACATGAGAGTCTCTGCTTTAGTCGTATTGCTCGCATCGTGCATGTGCGTCGCGTCCGTCCAAGCCGGTTCATACACTTTCCCCGCCACCGGCCCGGCGGCGTTTACCATCATGTTCCCGGACGATTGGACGGTTAATCTGGACCAGAATCTTTTGCGCGCGACACCGGCCGGTGACACCACCGCTTATGTCGGCGTTTGGGCGCTGAAGGACACGGATAGCAGCGATCCGGACGCCGTGGCCGAGGATGCGTGGCAGGACGTCGAAGACGCTGTCGCTACGGAGGTGACCGGTCTTGAAATACCGGCGCCCACCCGGTCCGTGATGAACGGCATCCCTTTTTTCAGCGCGCAAGGCCAGGGACACGACGCCAGCAGCGGTGAAATGCTGGACCTCACCGTCTCCCTCTTTATTCCTGACGGGAAGACGCTTTGCCTGATGACCTGCGGCGGCAACCCCGATGACGCAAAAAAATACTCCGATCATTTCGAGGCCATCATGCAGTCCATCCGCAAACCGGCTGTTCAATCACCCTGATCGGCCGGCGCGGCGCCGCGGAACAATCCTTTGATTGCATCGCGCAGATTTTCAGCGGCCTGCTCCAGATCCTCGCGGTGCTCATCTACATAGCGGCCTAACTCCTGCAATGCCTGCGGCAGGGCATTGGCCAGGGCTTGGGCGCCGATATCGCGACTGACGGCAGCCAAGTCGGTCACATTCGCATAGGTTTTTTCCACGTCCAATTTGAATTCCAGTTTTCGCGGCGCGCCGCCCGGCTGATCATATCGTTTGAAATCAACCGCGCCGATTTTGACGGACAAGCGCTCAATTATTACCTGGCGCGGCGCCGCGTTGAGCTCCGGATCGGCCGCGCCATCCGCCGGCTCTTCGGCCGGAACTGTGGCTTTTTCGCGACGCGCGGTTTGCAACAATTCCAGGTTGGTGCGGCCATCTGCTTCCTGCACGACATGAATCTCCGGGATATCAATGGTCATCTCGCGCAAGCGCACCTGGTTCCGCATCAGCGAAAACGGCGCATAGGCCACCTGAATCCGGCGCGCGACCATCGCCACGGGGTCGGAGAAGCCAGGCGGGTTCAGCAGGCGGACATCGCGCAATTCGAACGCCGGCCGGAGCAAGCCGACCGATACCCCGCCCGCCTCCACGCGATAACCGGTTATCCGCTCGGCGCGGCGCGCGGCCGCGGCGCGCACGATCGCGTTACGAACAGCCAAGGTCAACGCCGCCAGCCCGATTAACGCGACCAGAATTGAAATTACGATTTTCATGGAGGTCATTTATAGGGTGGGCCGCTGATCCTGGCGAGACGCAAATGCCCGTGCCCGGCTTGCCAGCGCACGGCCGATCAGGTACCGTTCACGCAATGATTGACTACTCCATGGAGCGCCACGCGTGAAAGGGAAAAAACCGTTGCCGCGGTGCACCGGCGCCGCGTCCGAGTTCTGTCTTTGCCAGACCGCCCAGCGGTTAGCGCCGCTTTACTCCACAACCGAGGATGACAGTCCGACCGCGCTGTTGGGCGCCTGTCCTAATGCCAATAACATCGTTGAGGCGTTGAAGATATTCATTGACGTCATGTTTCCGGGAAAACTGACACCGGGCCCGATTGCCCGGCATGATCTGGGTCTGTTTCTGGTGCGCCGGCTCAGCGAAGGCTGGCGGCTGTTGCGTCCCGAAATCGAACGCGCCCTGCCCTTCCGCTGGATTGGGGAAGCCGCCCGCATGGAGGGCGCAGCGCAGCCGTTGAATGCCGAACGCGAATCCTACCGGATTGTGACGGAGTTTCTGGCCCGGTTGCCTGACGTGCGCCGCTTGCTCATCGAGGATGTGCGCGCGGCTTATGAGGGCGATCCGGCCGCGCTGACCTACGCCGAGGTGAAACTCGCATACCCCGGCTTGCTGGCCATCACTTCGCACCGGTTGGCCCATGAACTCTATCAACTTCAAGTGCCCATCGTGCCGCGCGTCATGAGCGAATGGACTCATGCCCAGACCGGCGCGGACATTCATCCCGGCGCCGTCATCGGGCATGGGTTCTTCATTGACCACGCCACGGGCGTGGTCATCGGTGAAACCACCCACATCGGCAATCATGTCAAACTCTACCAAGGCGTCACTCTCGGCGCGAAGAGCTTTCCCCTCGACCGGCGCGGCCGGCCGGTCAAACACGTCCAACGCCATCCGACCGTGGAGGATGACGTGGTGATCTACGCACATGCCACGATCCTGGGCGGCGACACCGTCATCGGCCGCGGTTCCACAGTGGGCGGCAACGTGTTCATCATGGAAAGCGTGCCGCCGAAAAGTTTCATCACTTCGACGCACCCTGAATTGCGCATCAAGCGGGCGAAGGATTGAAGGAACCGGACGGCATTATGGCGCTGCAACCGTGGACCGTTGAACAAGCCGAATACCTGATCAGCGACCGCTGGCTGAAGGTGCGCGCGGAAACTTGCCGCACGGCGGACGGCACGCTGGTAAAGCCGTTTTACGTGCTCGAGTATCCCGACTGGGTGCATATCATTCTGTTTGACGAACAGCGCCGGATTCTCATGAATCGCCAGTATCGGCACGCGCGGCGCGCGATCAACAAGGAGATTGTCTGCGGGACGATGGATCCGGCCGATGCCTCACCCCTGGCCGCCGCCCAGCGCGAGTTGCTGGAAGAGACCGGATATACGGCGGAGCGTTTTGAAGCCCTCGGCACTTTCCATCCGAATCCCGCAACCCATGCAAACCATGTGCACTGCTTCGCCGCATTCGGGCCGCGGCGGATCGCGGCGCCGAAACCGGATTCTACAGAGGAGATCGAATCCGAGTTTGTGCCGATTACCACGATCCTGGAATGGATTGATCGCGGCGAGATCGCGCTGGGCCACCAATCCACGATCTTCCTGGCTCTGCGCCGGGCGGGCTGGTTGACCATCCAACCCGGATGAACCGCAAAAGGCGCGGACAAACGCAACCTTCCCTACCCCGTGCGTTCCGCTCCGCCTGGGCGCAAGCGCGGGATCAGATCCTGATGGGGCCGAGCGGCGCCCCACGAGGTGGGGGGCGGGCGGGGGTGGCCCCGGAATCCGGCCGCGCCCGGCGCGGGGCG
>CAZMXS010000116.1:0-3640 GCA_964570325.1 uncultured Verrucomicrobiota bacterium
CGCCACACCACTCGCTCACGCTCGTGGCTACGCCTTTTCGTGCCTTGCGGCGTTTTTTCGGGCTATCCCGCATTCACTTGACATTGATCCGATAGATATTCGGTCCCTGCACGGTGGCGTTCCCATCCGTCACGCAGGTCGCGCCCGCCTGCCCGGCAACGGCGCCATGCATGAGGAGGAGATGCGCAAATCGTCCTGCCTATTCGACGAAACACCGATCAGGCTGTTGTTGTCCCTGATTATGCAATTGATAGCGGTGCTGGAATAGATGATTTTCCAGCGGTCGGTCTCCAGCACAAAGGCGGCCGCGGGGCCTGACGGCCACTACCCGATAGGTCCAAAATCCGCCCGGCATGGCCGCGCTGGCGGAAGTTTTCCAATCATTGGAAAAATCGCGCGGAATGTTTCCAATGATTGGAAAATCGGCTATGGTCGGCCGGCCATAAAAGGAATGCGCGCATGGAACAGAAAAAAATACAACTCGGCGCAAATGCGCTAAACGGCTATTGCGTGGATTGCGGTCCGCTGAAACTGTTGACTATCGTCGGCTCCGGCGGCGCAATCGGCTGCGGGCTGATGGATATGACCCCGCTCGACAAATTCGGTTTTGCCGGCGCGCGCGTCAAATCCGCCAGCGGCCAACCCATGACCACGATTGACGAACTGCTGACCGGCGTGGTTCGGGATGCCAACGAGACGGCAGCAAAGAAAGGGGTCAAACCCGGCATGAGCGGGCGGGAAGCCTTGGACAAAATGATGGCCTAACCCGACAAGCGCACGAGGTTTGGGTCAGTCAGTTCGAAAACCGATTCGGAGAATCGGCGCAAGATATCTCCGCCAACTACAGTTTGACTCAAGCACCATGTTCCTTTCCGAATATCGCCACCACGCGCTGGTCCTGTTGATTGCCATCTTCCTGGCGGTCGCGCTGGGCAGTTGCATCCGCGCCTGCCGCAAGTCCAAGCCGCCGGCGGAGGTGCCCCCAACCGTCGTTGAATCCGGCGCGGGAACCACTGCGGCCGTCGTCGTTGTCTCGCCCTGGAAGAACCTGACCTTCCCCACCCCACAGACACGCCTGTTGGATAGCAACGCACCGGGGATCTTTCAACCGACCGGCTCCGGCCGGCTGGAATCCGCGCTTTATGGTTCGACCCGCACGGCCGGCCAGGGCAACCAGCTTCGCTCGTCATTTCATGAGGGCATTGACATCGCGCCGGTCGAACGCGGCCGCGCCGGACAACCGCTCGACCCAATCTTTGCCATCGCCGACGGCGAGGTGGCTTATGTCAGCCAGCTCCCCGGCAATTCAAACTACGGCAAGTATGTGGTGCTGATCCATCGGGATCCCATCGGTGACATCTACTCGCTCTATGCGCACCTGGCAGAGATCGCCCCCGGCATCGCCGCCGGCCGGGCGATTCGGGCCGGCGACCGGCTGGGAACGATGGGGAACACCGCCTCATCCGGCATCCCAATGGCCCGGGCGCATCTGCACCTCGAAATCGGCCTGATCAATAACTCCCGCTTCGCGCAGTGGTACCGCGCGCAAAAGCTCAAGCCGGACCATGGCCTCTACAACGGCCGTAATTTGCTGGCGATCAACGCGCTCGATGTCTTTCGGCGGCACGCAGCGGAGGGCGACGTCGCATTCCAAGCGCATCTGGCCGCCATTCCAGTCGCGTTCGAGGTGGTGCTGGCGGCAAGGCAGCAACCGAACTTCTTTCAACGCTATCCGGCGCTCTGGCAGGGCACACCGTACGCCGGCGGACCGGTCACCTTGAGCTGCTCGGAAAACGGCCTGCCGCTGGCGGGGCGCAACGCCACCGCGGAAGAGCGCCAACGGCTTGGTTCGGCGCGCAGCCTGGTGTTGAAAGCCGACCCCGCCGTGCTGGGACGCAACGGGGCGCATATCATCGGCCAGGCACAGGGCCGATGGATCCTGGCGCGAAATGGCGAGCAGTGGGCGGAAGTGCTGCTGTATTGATATTCGGCACTTGGCATTTAGCCTTCGGCACTCTTAACTAGACGGCCATGTCCATCGAAGTGTTAATCTCAAACTGGCCCGAGTATGAACTGCTCGATTCGGGCAGCCGCCGGAAACTGGAGCGGTTCGGACGCAATGTTGTCATTCGGAGCGAAACCAAGGCCTGGTGGAAGCCGGAACGCCGGGAAGCCGAATGGCGCCGCGCGGTCGCCGTTCACGAAGACGAGGGCCGCTGGAACTTCATCGCCAACGCGCCGCGCGAGTGGCCGTTGGCCTTCGACCGCCTGACCTTCCTTGCGCGTTTTACCGAGACTTCCAAACACCTCGGCGTGTTTCCCGAACAGGCGCCGCACTGGCGCTGGATCATGGATCGCGTCCGCGCCGCGGGCCGCGCCCAGCCGCGCCTGCTCAACCTGTTCGGCTACACGGGGGCGGCCAGCCTGGCCGCAGCCGCTGCCGGTTGCCACGTAACCCACGTTGACGCCTCCAAACCGGCGGTCGCCTGGGCGCGCCGCAACCAGGAACTGTCGGGCCTGGCCCGCGCGCCGATTCGGTGGATCGTGGATGACGCCGTGAAGTATGTGCAGCGTGAAATCCGGCGCGGCGTGCGTTACGATGCAATCGTGTTGGATCCGCCATCATTCGGGCGCGGACCTAACCGCGAGATATGGAAGGTCGAACAACAATTGACTGAATTGCTGGACATCTGTCGCCAGGTGTTGGCGGACCAGCCGCTCTTCATTATCCTCACCATGTATAATCTGGAGGCGTCATCGCTAATGCTCGGCAACCTGTTGAGCGAGGTTATGAAGGGCCATGGCGGCCAGGTGCAGGTCGGCGAACTGGCGCTGCAGCAAACCGGTTCGGATCGTCTCCTGCCGCTTTCATTGTTCGGCCGTTGGGAAGCCGGCAGGTGATTCAAATGCGCACAGCCGTGATCAGCCTAACCGGAAATGGCCGATTCGACGCCGGTTTTGACTTCTTTCAAGTGGGGCATAAGGATCAAAGGGGCATTCGGTCATATCTTCACGTTTAACTATTCTACCCCCTCTGCCAGTCTGCACATGCCCGACTTAATTAGTGACGGAGACATCCCCGCCTGCTCCTGCAACCTGGACATTTAAGCAGCGAACCGGGCACTGCTCAGCGCCTATTTTAAGGGCCCTAAAAACGCGCCTAAGGCCCCAAAAAAGCCGATCTACGTTGCCAACTAACTCAACGGCTGGATGTTATGGACGATAAGCGTCGCGGCGCTCCCCACCAGCGATCCGCGTTCTCTCGCCGCCGAATCAGGCGGTGCAGACTGCCAATCATTATTCCGAACGTCAGCGCTCTCCGGCGTGTGGCCCGCTGCGGGCCACGCGTACGTGAGAAGCCGGTTGTTCGCAAGTATCTTTTCCGTTGGACGTCATGTAAGCACTGCCAGTGGACAGCTCTGATGTCAGTGCCCCAGAACGGCCATATGGCATTTGTTCCACTACAGATGACCAAGCCGCGCCTGTTCGACCCGTCCGCGATTCACCCTGCCCGGCTACTGTTGCGAACCTAACACGTCTCGACGCGCAAACTTCAGATCGCGTTTGCTGTTATCGCAATACGAAATGGCGGGCTGCCCGTCCGGCCCGAACGCCAGCGAGGTGTATAAGCCCACATTCC
>CAZMXS010000116.1:3740-5027 GCA_964570325.1 uncultured Verrucomicrobiota bacterium
TCCGGCCCGAACGCCAGCGAGGTGTAATAGGCCACATCTCCGACGCTGTCCACGGTGGTCAACCGCCACCGGGGCAGAACTACCCCTACCGCGTTCAGAAGAAGCCTGTTCATCAGCCACAATTCGTTGTTCTGCTGCTGTAACGTCTGCAATTGGGCATCCTGCTGGACCTGCCTTTGATAGATCTCCTCCAACGTATGCATGGTCGGCCCCGGCGCACCCGGCGGGGTCAAACTACCCGCCCATGCATGATGACCTGCCCCCATCAAGCCTGGGGCTATTATCGTCGCTAGGATCCATCGGGTTGTCTTCATCTTGCGCTCTCTTTCTGCCTTGTGATTTTGAGCTCCCCGGTTCTGGGTCTTGACTCCTGCTCTCTTCATGGCGCCACCGTCACCTTTACGCTGTAAAACGCCTGCCCCGCCGCGTTCGTGTCCTGCATGGTCTGGCTGCCTCCGGAACCCGGCACGCTTACCTGCCCGACCACGTTGCTCCATCGGCCCGCAGCCAGATCCTCGCACCCCGTCAGCGTGTAATACCGCCGCGTAGAGGCGGGGGTAAAAGCCACGGCCCTCGCCGCCGGCGTATTGCTGATGGCGATGATTTGCAGATAGTTGCCCGGCACATTGGGATCCACGTCCATGACGTACTTCTGCCACGCCAGCACGCCGTCCCCCGCATCGTAGTCCTCGGTCACCCCGTGATGGTCCAGCCACCAGTTCGGCGTGCCCTGTGGCTGGGTGTAGAACGCCATCGAGCGCACGCCGTAGTCCGGTGAACTCCCCTTGAACTTCAGCCACCCAATGTTCTCGCCCCAGGCATGGCCCGAGAACTCGCCGTTGGCCGGGTTGATCGCCGCATCGCACTCGGCCGCGCCAAAGTTGATCCAGCCGACGTTCTCGCCCCAAGCGTAGCCCGAGAGTTTGCCGTCGGCCGCCAGGTTCACCCCCCAGTTGTTGCTGGTCGTGTTGGCGTAGGGCCCACCGCCCGCGCTACCCATGACGATCCAGCCGATGTTCTCGCCCCAGGCGTAGCCCGAAAGCCAGCCGCCGGTTCCCTCGTAGTAGTGAACCGTGACCTCGTAGTTGGTCGGCCCGGCATTCAACCAGCCGGCATTTTCGCCCCAAGCGTACTTGTACGCTGGGTCCGTTCCCGTATTGCCCGCCCGCGCCGCCAGTGTGCCCGCCAGCAGACAGGCGACGGTCCTCATAATTATCCCCACGACGCTTTTCCTTACAGTTTCATCTTCCGACTGCGAACGTTAGCCCTCACCGGCGGCGAGCCCCT
>CAZMXS010000117.1:0-5003 GCA_964570325.1 uncultured Verrucomicrobiota bacterium
CTATGCAAAACGATTGAATAATATGTATGATGTCTAGACGTGACCCTTATGCCTTAGTGTCCCTTGCCCTTAGGACTATGCAAAACGATTGGGTAAAATGTATGATGTCTAGACGTGACCCTTATGCCTTATGCCCTCGGATTCTAACCACGCTACGTTCTTTGGCGCGGTTCATGGCCCGGCAGGGCTTCCATCAGCCGCGGTCCGAACATCAGCGGACCACGCCGGCCCTTAATCGCTTCTGTCAGGCACATCGGACGCGGGCGCTGCGTTGGTTGCTGACCTGATGGATGCGGCCAGACGGACCCGCCGGCCCGTCCCGGCCTGAACTTTGCTCAAAAACAGCCACGCTCGACTCCCGGCGCGCATCCACTCCGTTTGACGCGTCAACCTCGCTCCTTTTCAGCCGCCACCTACCTTCCGGAAAGCCGCTGCGATTCTCCGATCTCTTCCGTGACGCAGCCTTGATCAGCCTTTGGTTCGTTTTGCTAAGTTATTGACATACCGACATAACCGCATACTATTCCCGCCGTGCCGGGCCATCCGATCCCGCCGGACGGCAGGATGGAATGTGTTTGCCCGGCGCATAACCACGGCGGGAGGATTCGATGCGGCGATTCATGCGGGCGACTTTGCTGGGCGTGGGCTTCATGGTGTTGGGCCTGATGGTGATCACCACGGCAAGGGCAGCGGAATGGGAAACCTACACGTCATCCAAGTACGACGTGAAATTCCAATTGCCAAGCGACTGGAAAGTGGAAGAGAAGAGCGACGTCAAGGGGCGGGTCTGGTCCGGTATCAGCCCGGACAATTCGATGGGCATGATGCTGACGGTCTTTGAAAACGAAACGCATTCAGCCCGCGAACTCTTTGACGCTTTCCTGCCGAGCGTGGAGGGGATGGAACTGGACGAGGAGTCGGTGGAAGAAGAGGAAGACTCGGTTGTGGGCGTGTGCAAAGACGAAGATACCGTGGCCATTGTGGTCGCCGCCGCAGAGCAGGATCTCCGCTACGTCCTGATGCTGACGTCGAACCTGGACCAGTTTGAGGCCAACAAGCCGACTTTCGACCAGATTCTGGAATCCATCGGCAGCCTGGAGGATTAAACCCGCCGCGGAACAAGGCCACACGACAAATTGCGTTGGAAAAGCACGAGCGGATGAGGCGCGCCTCATCCGCTCGTTTATTTGTGGCCAAGCACGCGGGGCCCAGATTCCCCCAAAAAAGGCCGCTTGGGCCGACCACCCCCGCGACCCGCTCAACCCGCCGCGGCGACGGCTTTGAACACCGCGCCAACGAACACCAGGATGAACAGGGCAATCGTCTCAATGATGCCCAGCACCATCAGGTAATTGCCGAAGCCCTTGCCGGTCTCCGCCTGCGCATCGGCCGCCGCCGCACCGGCAACCCCCTGCCACCAGGCTGAAGCGCCGATCGCCAGGCCGCCGAAGATGCCGGCGCCGAGCATCGCGCCCCAGTTAGTGAAGCTCGCCGCGTTGCAGAGGTTCACCATCTGGTTCATCAGGATCATCCCATAAATCGTCTGCGACATCGGCGCGCCGACGAACACGAACAGGATAAACGGCGCCGCCTTGTTCTGCGCGTAGCATTTCTTCCACGCGCCGATCGAAGCCGGTCCGGAAGCGCCGACGCCTAACGCCGAGCCCACCGCGCCCAAGCCGAACGCGGCCGCCGCGCCCATCTTGCCCAGGGTTGCCATTACTGCTGGATCCATGTTTCAGCTCCTTTCGTTATTCCTTCGATTGAACGGCCGGGCCGGCCTTCGCCGTCCGCCGGAACGGCTCGTACTGGACACCGGTCCACTGCATTCCAATATGGCTCGAGAACTCCAAGGTGTTCAGCCGCACGCCATGCACCATCACGCCCATGATTGAAAGCACAATATTGAGCGCATGCGCCAGGAACAGAAAGACCGCGGCGAACAGCCCGCTGAGCCAGTGGCCCAGCATCGGACTTAACATCTCATTGAAGCTGCTGGCCACGGCATACGAAGCCGTGCCGACCGCGAACAGACGGATGTACGAGACCACGTCAACGAAATTGCTGACCAGGTTAAGCGGCAGCATCGCGTGATTGAACCATTCCGCCTTCAGGTTCTTGAGCGGGGTCATGAACAGCACGATCAGCACCACCCCCAACCCGAACACCGGCCCCATGAATTTGGGGAACGGATTGCCCAGCAGCGAGATTTCCGCCACGTGTCCCTGCAAGGGGAACCGGTTCAGCACCATGGAACAGGCAAAGAAGAACATGGTCCAGGTCGTGCACAGCCAGCCGAACTGAGCCAGCGCCTGAAGACTCTTGCGCATCCGCACAATATTCCAGATGTGCGCCACGGAAAGCTGAGTGACGCCGATGGCAAAGCACAGGAATTTGACGTTGTCCGGATTCGTCAGCCATGTCACCAATGGCGGCAGGAGCGTCGGCTTGGCCGGATCGCCCGCGCTGCCGATGCCGAAATAATTGCCGGTCAACACGCCCCAGATAATCGTGCAAATGCTCATGACATTGAGGAATTGAAAGATCTCGCGCGGCGCCTGCGGATATTTCTTGCGCCCCCAAAGACTGAACGCCAGGAACAAGACACCGTAGCCGGCGTCGCCGACCAGCATGGCGAAGAAGAGGCTGAAGAAAAACAGGATTGGCACGCTCAAATCCACTTCGTTGTAACCGGGGACGATGCCGATGAATTCCAGCAGCGGCTTGATCGGATCCACCCACTTCGCGTTGCGCAGGCAGGTCGGCACGGTGTCTGTCGCCTCCGGCTCCTGCACCATCAGGCCCCAACCGTTCCGCGCAGCCGCCTGCCGGACCGCGGCCACGGCATCCACCGGACAAAAGCCCTGCAAATACACGACGGACGCCGCCGCGCCCATGCCGGCGCGCGCCTCCAAGAAACGCACCTGTTCCTGCGCCTCGTCCACCATGCCGGATACCACGCCATAATCGCCGGCATGCGCCGTCAATTGCTCATCCACCTGGCGCAGGCCGGCCTCCGCCGCCTCAATCCGGCGCGCGATCTCCGCCGTGGCGATCTCCGGCAGGCGGACCTCCTGGGCCTCCACCTTGAAATCGCCGCGGCCGGCCACCACAAAAAACACGCCGCTCTTGTCGCGGAACAACTCGGTCAACACGGTTCCTTCGGGCGCGGCGACGGCCTGCCTCGGGCCGGCCTGGTACAACCGCACGTGAATTCCCCGCTCCGCGAGCTTGCGAATCGCCGCCGGATCGAAATCGCCGAACGGCGCCAGCCGCTGCCGCTCGTGGCGCAGCAGTTCAAGCTTTTCCTCCAAATCCTTGCGTTGCTGAATCAACCGCCAGACATCCTCCACGACCTGCGCCCCCGCTTGACCGGTCGCCTTCACCTGCTTGTTCTTAGGCAGAACTTCCAGCGCGCGCCGCAGGTGCGTCAGCCGCGCCCGCGCCTGGTCAAGATCTTCGCCCTCCGGACGCTTGATATGCACCAAGTGCAGCACGCCGAGATCCCGCAGCGCCTCCAGCGACCGCTCGCGGTCGCCCGCCAGACAGAGCACGGTCAGTTTCTGCATCGGAACAATCATGCGGTCACCTTTGGCTTGCGCGCGCGCCTACGGATCCCCGCGCAGGGCCGGCGCATGCTCGTCGCGTGCGGCACACCGCCCATGTTCTCCCCGACCTCGACCTCCGGGAGCCGGCCGGACTCCGCCCCGTTGCGCAACGGCCTGAACGCTTTCACCGGCACGGCCATGTTATGTCACCCCCGCCTTCTCCAGCGCCTTCCCCTTGGCAATCTTGGCGCGGGCGACGCCCGCGGTGTCCATGTCGCCAAGGAAAATCCGGATCACACGGATGTTCTCCTGGCATTCGGGAATCTTAACCTTCTCGAACAGGTTCACGCGCTGGCTGGTCGTGCGCAGTTCATCGGCCAGCAAACGGTGTTGCTCGGCGAGAATTTCGCCCTCGACGCGCAGACGGATCAACCGTTCCAGCATCTTCAAACCATCATCCACCCACGGCGGCGTCGCAAACAGGTCCGGCGTCGCGCGCCGAAAAACGATCTCTTGCAACACCGGAATGTTGACGCCGGCGATGTTGCCGACCTGGGTCCGGATCGTTTCGACGCGCAGGCAGGCGTCAAAGTCAAACGGCTCGGCAAACAGCCGGACCCACGCGGCCAGCTCCGCGCGCGCCTGCCGCTCCTCGGCGGCCTTGGCCTCAATCTTCGCTTCCAGTTGGCGGACTTCCAACTGCAACTGCTGCTTTTTCAAAAGCAGCGTGGGCAGGTAGCGGCGGTAGCGGCGCAGCGCGTCCCGCTGCGCCTTCAGCTCATTCTTGGTGTTCTTGATCTTGGCCATGGGCGCGGCTTCGCCTCGCTATTTTTTCGGCCAGAACTCCTCAATCAGTTTGGTCGGCACGCCGGTCTCGGCGGGCTCGAAGCAATCCGCCAGAATTTGCCAGCCGAGGTCAAGCGCCTTCTCCAACGGGATATTCACGCCCAGGTCCATCAGCTCCTTTTCGAAACGCTCGCCGTATTTCAGCAGCTTGTTGTCCCAGGCGCTCATGCGGAAGCCCATCGAGCGCTTCTCCAACGTCTCCTTGTAGGCCGCGTAAAGCTGGATCATCGTGTTCATGATCTGCCGGTGATCCTTGCGCGTCTTGCTGTTGACCAGTTGTTTGAGGCGGCTCAACGAGCCGAACGGTTCGATGCGCCCGTTGCGCAGATAGAACTGGCCCTCGGTGATATAACCCGTGTTGTCGGGCACCGGGTGGGTGACGTCATCGCCCGGCATCGTCGTGGCCGCGAGAATGGTAATCGAGCCGGCGGTGTCGAAGTCCACGGCCTTCTCGTAGCGCGCCGCGAGCTGGCTGTAGAGATCGCCGGGATAGCCGCGGTTGGACGGGATCTGCTCCATCGTAATCGCGATCTCCTTCATCGCGTCCGAGAAATTCGTCATGTCCGTCAGCAGCACCAGCACGCGCTTGTTCTGCAGCGCGAACTGCTC
>CAZMXS010000118.1:0-1278 GCA_964570325.1 uncultured Verrucomicrobiota bacterium
TCGTCGTTGGGATGGGCCTTGCCCGCGAAGATGCTCTGGACCGGCCGGTTCTTGTTGGTGGCCAGCCGGGTGAGCCGTTCAATGTCGCGGAAAATCAGGGTGGCCCGTTTGTAGGTGGCGAAGCGGCGCGCAAACCCGATGGTCAGGGCCTCCGGGTCCAGCACCTGGTCGGCCATCTCCACTTCCTCGCGCGGCAGGCCGCGCTCCTGCAGTTGCTGATGCAGGCGCCGCCGGACATAACCCACGAGCCGCTCGCGGCGGCGCTCGTGCGTGCGCCAGAGTTCCGCGGAAGGGATCTCGGAGATGCGTTCCCAGATCCGCTGGTCGCCGGGCTCTTCCAGCCAGCGGGGACCCAGATAGCGGTCGAAAAGCTCGGACATTTCCATGGAGATCCAGGAATTCACATGCACGCCGTTGGTGACATGCGAGATCGGAATCTCCTCCAAGGGCAGGTTCGGCCACAAGTCGCGCCACATTCGGCGCGAGACCTTGCCGTGCAGCCGGGCCTCGCCGTTGGATTTGGTGTAGAGGTGCAGGGCGAGAATCGCCATGCTGAAGGGCTCGTTGCGGTTGTCGGGATTGACCCGGCCCAGCCCCAGGAATTCCTCCAGGGACACGCCGAACTTCTTGAAGTAATTCGAAAAATATTTTTCAATCAATTCAGGACCGAACATGTCGATCCCGGCCGGCACCGGCGTATGGGTGGTGAAAATGCTGCTCCCCGCCACCACTTCCCGCGCCTCTTCGTAGGTCAGGTTGTCCTTCGCCATGTGCTGGGCGATGCGTTCCAGCGCGAGGAAGGCGGAATGCCCCTCGTTCATATGCGTGACCGCGGGCAGGCAACCCAGCTTGTCCAGCGCCCGGATGCCGCCGATGCCCAGGACAATCTCCTGCTGCAGCCGCATCTCCTGGTCGCCGCCGTAGAGCTGGCCGGTGATGTTGCGGTCTTGGGCGGCGTTCGCCGGCAGGTTGGTGTCGAGCAGGTACAGCGGCACCCGCCCCACCTGAACCCGCCACACCTGGACGTAAACCTTGCGGCCCGGCAGCTCGATTTCGACCTGCAGGGGCTGGCCGTCGGCCGCGTATTCCTGGATCATGGGCATATTGTAGAAGTCGTTTTCCACGAAACGTTCCTGCTGCCAGCCGTCCTGCGTCAGGTACTGCCGGAAATACCCCTGACGGTACGCCAGGCCCACGCCCACCAGCGGGACGCCGAGATCGCTGGCGGATTTCAGGTGGTCGCCCGCCAGCACGCCCAGGCCGCCGGCGTAGCTGGGC
>CAZMXS010000118.1:1288-3988 GCA_964570325.1 uncultured Verrucomicrobiota bacterium
TCGCGGTTCAGGTGGGTCATGAACCCGTCGGCGTGCGCCAAGTCATTGAGCCGTTCCTGGGAAATTTGACTCAGAAACTTAACGGGATTGTGACGGCTTTCGGTCCAGCGTTCCGAATCAATATGGCGGAAAACGTTGAACGCGTCGGCGTTCCACCCCCACCAGTAATTGTAAGCGAGTTCTCGCAGCGGCTTCAATTCCTCAGGAAGCGACGGAACCACGTTAAACGTTTGACAGAATTTCATGCACAACTCCTTGAGCCCTTTTCATGGGCGAAATCCTCGAAGCGTCTTTCCTTTGCGCAGGGGGTTCGAGGGTCACAACCGCGGCGGTTGGGCCGCACGGGGTGTTTCATTCTACGGAATGGGGTTTGGTTTGGCAAGGATACTTCCCCTTCTCCGGCCCCCGGCTGGATGCGCGTCTCGCGCGGGATGCGGCGGGATCAGGTTCAGGGGAGACCTGGTGTCACAAGCTCCATTGGATCATGATTTCCAGCTCGGCTCCAGGCGCGGCGGGCGGATCGATCCGCGTGACGAGGTATTCGCGCGCGCCTCCCATTTGCAGCGCGCCCCGGACCACGCCCAGCATCATAAGCCCCAGTTCCAGGGTGGGCTCGCCAAAATCGCGCAAGGTCAGCCGCAGGCAATGAAGGTAGGTGCCCGGTTCCACCGTTTCAATCTCCATCCGCCCCGACGAGTAAAGCCGGTTCCACACCTGGATGCTTTTTTGGATAAGGTTCCTGGCCGAAAGGAATTTTCGAAAAATCTTGGCGAAGCCGGGCATCAGGTCCACGGCGGCGAAACGGCCCTGGTCGACGATCAATTGCAGGTCGCCCTTGCCCAGTTGCTGGTCGATGGCGCGGTTCAAGGCGACGAAATGGTCAAAACGGTACATTTTTTTAACGTCCACGCCGTTCTCAAGTTCGTCCCTGAATTCCGGCGGAAGCTGATCCAAGACCGCGCGGTGCTGTTCCGGGGAGGCGTAACGTTCGAGATATTTCATGCGTGCAAGGACGGCGATGCCTCTTATTGTGACCATGGCGTTGTTCCTGTGGATGAAGTGAAGCATGCTCCGGCATATTGCTTGCCGGCGATGGCTTATTTCGCGCCTTCCGCAGCCAGGCGGTTGGAGACCGAGACCAAGTGGTTCAGCTTGTCCATGGCTTTGCCGCCGGCGATAATGTCGCGCGCCAGCGAGACGCCTTCCTTGAAATCCGCAGCCCGGCCAGCCGTGACCAGCAGGGCCGAGGCGTTGATCAGCACGGCGTCGGTTTTGGGGCCGGATTCCCCGCTGAAAACCCGGCGCAGGATCTCGGCGTTCTGGTCGGCGTTGCCGCCGTCCAAATCGCCGGGATGGGCTTGCTGCAACCCGAAATCCGCCGGCGTCACGGTGTAGGTCCGGATCTGGGACCCGACCACCGCGGAAACCCGGCTGGGACCGGTCAGAGAAAATTCGTCCAGGGTGCCATGGCCGTGAACCACCATCGCGCGCTTCAAACCCAGGCGCATCAGCACCATGGCCAGAGTCTCGGTCAGGTCGGGCTCGTAAACGCCCAGCACCTGGGCGTTGGCGTTGGCGGGATTGGCCAGCGGACCAAGGATGTTGAATATGCTGCGGATCCCGATCTCGCGGCGGGTGGGGCCGGCGTGCTTCATGGCCAGGTGAAAAAGGGGCGCAAACAGAAAACCGATGCCGCATTCATGGACGCAGGCCTTGACCTGCGCCGGGGAAAGGGACAGGTTCACGCCCAGCCGTTCAAGCACATCCGCGCTCCCGCACTTGGATGAGATCGCCCGGTTGCCGTGCTTGGCCACGGTCAGCCCGGCGCCCGCGGCCACGAACGCCACGGCGGTTGAAATGTTGAAGGTGTTGGCACCGTCGCCGCCCGTGCCGCAGGTGTCCACGATGATCTCCTCGGCCTGGTTGGCGCCGTCGCTTTCCCAGGACACGGCCTGGCCGCGCACATCGATCGTAACCGCCATGGCGCGCATGGCCCGGGCGCAGCCCGTGATCTCGTCCACGGTCTCGCCTTTCATCCGCATGGCGGTCACAAAGGCGCCGATCTGCGCCGGCGGGGCCTCGCCGCTGATGCTCGTTTCCATGCCCTTGCGGGCTTCATCCTCGGTCAGGTTGGTGCGGTTGACGAGCTTTTGAAGAAGAGCAGGTATCATGGGATTATCTCCTGTCGTCGAGTCCGGCTGCGACCGTTCCCTATCAGTCCAACCGCGTTCCTCAGAAGTAATATGGCACATCCAGGCCGCTTTGAAAAGCAGTTCGTCCATCCTGGGCCTGTGCCGAGCACCATTCGCCCCAGAAACAAAGGATATGCGGAGATCCGGGCCTGACCGAGGTCCATGAGAAGGCGAAGCCGGTCGATAAGAATATTCGATTGTATGCGAGCCATCCGGGGATGACAACCTTAAATTATCGCCCGCGCGCGTTCCGCTTTCCTGTTGCCTGCCCTCCCGGATTACGCTAAGATCACCCCCAACACCCCGAAGCGGAGTCAATCGATGCAGCCACGCCATTTCTGGAAGCCGGATATTTTGTGGGGCGCAGGCCTACTCCTGTTGCTGTCCATTCCGTTTCTTTTCAGCAACCTGGACTTAAGTTTGTCCGCGATGTTCTATCAAAATGGTTGGGACGGGGGCGACCGCCAGCCCGGGGCTTTTGTATACCATTAGGGAACGCTTCGCGGAC
>CAZMXS010000118.1:3998-4744 GCA_964570325.1 uncultured Verrucomicrobiota bacterium
GGCGCCTGGGTGCTCTTGATCGGTGCCTGGATCCACCCTGCGTGGCAGCGCTGGCGCCGTCCGGCGGCCGTGATCGTGATCACCCTGCTCTTGGGTCCGGGCTTGCTGGTCAACGCGCTCGGCAAAGGCTATTGGGGGCGGCCACGGCCACGGGACGTAGTCCAATTCAACGGCGCTGAACCGTTCCACCGGATTTGCCAACCGGGAACGCCCGGCCAGGGCAAATCATTCCCGTGCGGCCATGCCTCGGTAGGGTTCGTCCTGGTGGTGTTTTATTTCCTCGACGCCAATCGCAAGCGGCGCTGGACGTGGATGGGGGTTGGCTTGGGGTATGGCGCGCTCATGGGCGTGGCGCGCATGGCGCAAGGCGGCCACTTTGCGTCGGATGTGATCTGGGCGGGCGGGTTGACGTATCTCAGCGCGGCCGTGGCGCACCATGTCCTATTGCCTTCCGATTGGGGCGGCTCCCGCCGAGATATTTGGAACAGGAAATTCCATTGGCTGGCTTGGCTGGGCATCGGCGCGGGCATGTCCGGGCTGGCCGCGTTTTTTCTCCTGGCCACGCCGTATTCCAAGGTATGGGAAGGCGCGTAAAACGCGCCCCAGCCCGTGGCCGCGGTCCGCATCGATTACCCGAATTCCCGCGAGCAGGTTCAGATCCTGCAGCGGCCGCAGGCCGCCGCGATCCACGCGCGCGCGGGGTTGCAGGGGTGCGGTTTTCCGACGGTGCGTGTGCGGGGCGTGTG
>CAZMXS010000119.1:0-3975 GCA_964570325.1 uncultured Verrucomicrobiota bacterium
GCCCGCAGGGCCGCCGCTACACCAACCCCCTTGTTTGACGCCGTTTGGTCTGCTTGCTTTCGGATTGTCCCTTGGCGAACAGGTAGGTGTTCAGCGCGCTCAGATAGGCCTTGGCGCTGGCCTCGACAATGTCCGTGCTGGCGCCCTTGGCGGCCACCAGATCCTTGCCGAACCGCACGGTCACGCTGACCTCGCCGACGGCGTCTTCGCCACGGGTGACCGCCTGTAGTGAGTAGTCCTCCAGCGTGCCGGGCAAACCGGTGATGCGGTCAATGGTCTTCAGGGTTGCGTCCACCGGACCGTCGCCGCAGGCGGAATCCTGCGTTGCCGTTTCGCCCTTGCGCAGGCGCACGGTCGCCGTCGGCACCGTGCTGGTGCCGGTGGTGACGTGCATGTACTCCAGCGTGTAGACCTGCGGCACCTCGGTCAAGCCTTCGCGCATGATCGCGATCAGGTCGTCGTCGTAAATGTACTTCTTCTTGTCCGCCAGTTCCTTGAACCGGTTGTAGATATCCTCTTTCTGGGACTCCTTGATGTCGAACCCCATCCGACCCAGGTGGGTGAACAAAGCGTGGCGGCCGGAATGCTTGCCCAGCACCAGGTCGGATCCGGACAGACCGACGTCCTCGGGCCGCATGATCTCATAGGTCGAGCGCTCCTTCAGCATACCGTCCTGGTGAATCCCGGACTCGTGCGCAAAAGCGTTGGCGCCGACGATCGCCTTGTTGCGCTGGACCACCATGCCGGTCATCTGACTGACCAGGCGGCTGGCCCGGTACAGTTCCGGGGTCCGGATACCCGTCCACAGCCGGTTGTAAGCGTCGCCGCGCACTTTCAGCGCCATGACAAACTCCTCCAACGAGCAGTTGCCGGCGCGCTCGCCCAGCCCGTTGATCGTGCACTCGACGCCGCGCGCGCCGTTGCGCACCGCGGCCAGCGAGTTGGCGACGGCCAGGCCCAGATCGTTGTGACAATGAACGTGGATCACCGCTTCGTGGATGTTCGGCACGTGCTCGAACAGGTAGGCGATCAGTTGCCCGAACTCAATCGGCACCGCGTAGCCGACCGTATCCGGGATGTTGACTGTGGTCGCGCCGGCGTCAATCACCGCCGCGCAGACCTCAGCCAGGAAATCGCGCTCGGTGCGCGAGGCATCCTCGGGGCTGAACTCCACGTCCGCACAGTACTTTTTCGCGTATTTCACGCCCCAGACGGCCTGCTTCAGAATCTCGCTCTTGGCCTTCTTCAGCTTGAACTGGCGGTGAATCGCGGAGGTCGCCAGGAACACATGAATCCGACCGCGCTTGCCGGCCGGAGCGATCGCCTCGGCGCAGCGGTCAATATCCTTGGCCATGCACCGCGCCAGTCCCGCGATCCGCGGGCCCTTGATCGCGGACGCGATTGCCTGCACGGCCTCAAAATCGCCCGGGGAGGCGATCGGGAAACCGGCCTCAATGATATCCGTATTCAGCCGCGCCAGTTGGCGGGCGACCTCCAGCTTCTCGCTCAACCCCATGCTCGCCCCGGGGCACTGCTCGCCATCGCGCAGCGTCGTATCGAAGATCACCACGCGGTCTTGTTCATTTTTGAACTGCTGATTTTTCATGAATCAAACTCTCCCTCAGCCTTGCTGAAATTAGTCTTCTTTGTTGTTTTGCCAATAAAAAAACCCACCGTGAACGCGGTGGGCTTGGAAAGCCGGAGGCCGGCCCGATCAATCGCAACACCAGGCGCCCACCGCCGCGCCGGTGTTGCCGCTAAGGGAGAGCAAAGACGTGCGCGAAGCCGGGGGCTTCACGGCGGCGTGGCGGACGATGGATATATCCGTACTCATTTCGCTGTTTACTATACACCGCCGCCGGACGCCGTCAACCCCGCTCATCGCTGGATGCGAGCGCCGCTCCGAATTTACGCAGGATCAGTCCGCCCCGGACGACTCAATCGGGCGCATGCGGCCGACCGGCTCGCGCCGATCCTTTTCGCTTTGCCATTTGGCGGGCGCCCGGTAGTCTCCAGCTTATGGGCGACCCCGAATCCATCCTGGCGCGGCGTTTGGGAATGACGGTGCATGTCTCGCCGCCAGGCTTCAAGCTGGACCGACTGCAGCAAGCTTTCCCGCTAGCCGGCAGTTCGCCGTTGGAGGATTGGCTGCTGGAAAAGGCCAATGCCCGCGGGTTCCGGGTGGTGGTTCGGCCGGAACCCGCCGATCCCAACTTTTGCGCGCCGGCGTTACAGGATTTCTCCAACGAGGAACTGGTGACCGCCATTTGCCAGCCACAACGACTGGACCGGCCCCAGATACGAACGTTGTCACGCGGGCGAATGGAGACTAACGGTATGAATCATGCCCGGCGCATTCTCGGAGAACTGGATGCCCGATTAACCGGCGCGGGTGAACTCACGCTATATGGGCGGGCGGCCCTCACATCCCGGAATCACAGAAAGAGTTCAATCAAGCTTCCGCCCGGCTGCTGGCCAGCTTGTCCTGCCCCCCGGCTGGTTTAATCCGGCGCCGACCCATGGACACGCCCACCTTTAGCCCGCTCAACTTTGCCATCCTCGGCGGCTACCTCGCTGCGATGCTGGGCATCGGCGTTTTCTTTGCCCAGCGGCAGCAGACCACGGAGGAATACTTTCTCGCCGGGCGAAAAATGCCGTGGCTGGTTGTCGCCTTGAGCATGTTCGCCTCGCTGACCAGCGCGGTGACGTACATGGGGCTGCCGGCGACCGCATACCAGGAGAACGTCGCGCTGCTTGTCGTCTGCGTCATTAGCCCGCTGGTCGCGCCGTTCCTGGTCTGGATCTTCTACCCCTTCTACCGGCGGCTGCGGGTCACCACATCCTACGAGTATATCGCCGCGCGCTTCGGACACCGCGCGCGCGCGGCGGTTTCAGCGCTATTCATTCTGGCGCGGCTCGGTTGGCTCGGGACCGTGATCTACGCGCCGGCCCTGGCGCTGGCGGTGGTGACCGGGTTGCCACTCTGGGCGGCCATCCTGCTGATGGGCCTGATTGCGACCGGCTACACCGTACTGGGCGGGATCACGGCCGATATTTGGACCGATGTCGCGCAATTTGTGATCATGATCGCAGGCGCCGTCTGGGTGGCGCTGACGTTAATCCACAACGTGCCGGACGGGCTGGCCGGTATTCTCCAGACCGCGCGCGCCGCCGGTCATTTGCAGATTTTTGAGTGGCGGTTCAGCCTGTTTGAAATGAGCGGTTTTGTGGTCGCCGTCACTTTTTTCTTCCAGCTCATGCAGGATTACGGCACGGACCAGACCACGGTCCAGCGGCTGATGACCACTCCAACGTTCAGGGGGACCGCGCTGGCGATCGGGTTTAACGCATTGACTGATTTCTTCATGATCGGCCTGCTCCTGTTCATCGGGCTGGGCCTGTTCGCCTTCCACGGAGCGTTCCCGGAGCGCCTCCCGGCCAGCGTTTCCGGCGACACGATCCTGCCCTACTACATCATCCACGCCTTGCCCGACGGGATTTCGGGACTGCTGATCACGGCGATCTTCGCCGCGGCGATGTCGAGCATGGACTCCGGGATCAGCTCGCTGGCCACGGTGGTCGTCAACGACTTCGTCAAGCCGGCGCGGCGGAAGGCCGCCGATGACCGGCAGGATCTGCGGCTGGCCAAGCTCCTGACCCTGCTGCTCGGCCTGTTCGCGACCGGCACGGCCTTTTTAATTGCATCCATCGGCCCGATCATCAAGGCCTATACGACGATCATCAGCCTGTTCAACGGCCCGATCCTCGCCCTGTTCTTGCTGGGCATGCTGACCCGGCGCGCGCATTTCGCCGGATGGGCCATTGGCGCCGGCGCCGCCATTGCGGCCACGCTGGTTCTCCAACATGTGGTCAAAGCCCACTGGGTATACTTTTTCCCGTGTTCATTCTTCACCGCATTCATCGTCGGCTGGTTGGCGAGCCGGCTGATCGCGCGGCCGCCGGCGGCGGCCGCGC
>CAZMXS010000120.1:0-3539 GCA_964570325.1 uncultured Verrucomicrobiota bacterium
TGCGATCCACCTGGGACTTCGTGCCATCGTTGGCCTGCACGGCCAGCTCGGCCATACGGCCCATGATGTCGTGGATCTTCTGCAGCCAGGAATCGGCCGTCTGCAGGTAGTTGATCTTGTTCTCGATGTTGTTGGCCGCGGCCGCCGAGTTGCGGTACTGGGCGCGCAGACGCTCGCTCATGGCCAGACCGGCCGGATCGTCGCCCGCCATGTTGATCCGCAGACCCGAGGACAGCTTGGACATCGAGTTGCGCAGGGCTGACACGTTGAACGTGTAGTTCTTCCAGACTGAGAACGCGGGAATGTTATTGTACACTTGCATGATCTATCCTCCGTGATATTTACTGCTGTTTCATTTTCCGGCGGGACTCCGTTCCCACCGGCGCCGGACCCTTGCCGTTTTGAGTTGCGCGCCCCGCGGCTTTCCGGCACCCCTGCCGCCGGGCGTTATGATTTACTGCACTGCCGCCGTTTTATCGGGCCGGGACATCACTCCTTTCCTTGTCGGGTTCGTTTTCCTTTTTCATCTGTTGCGCCAAATGCAATCCCAAGGTGTCGCGGATCTTCTGCAACTCCTGCGCGCCGCGCCGCACGGCCTGGATGTTCTCCCGCTGGATCGCCTCATACACTTCCTTGCGGTAGATGCTGATCTCCAGCGGGGCGGTGAACCCCAGGCTCACCTGGTCCCCGCGGATCCCGAGCACCTTGACTTCGATGCTGTTGCCCAGGATCACGCTTTCGTCCGACTTCCGTGTCAGTACCAGCATGGTGGTCGCCCTCCGTGGCTTGCCGACCGCTCAATTGTCAGAAAGAACAAAAACCGGCCGCCGCGCGCGCGTTCAGCGCGCCGCCCGCAAGGCCTCGGCCGTCCGCTGGGCCGCCGCCGGATCGGCCGGCGCGACCGGCTCCTCCGGCACGTTCAGCCGGCTGAGCGCATCCCAGATGCGGTAGCGGACCGGATAATTCTGGCCCTCGCAGATGATCTGCTTGCCGATGCAGGCCTGGATGTTGACGATCACCGGGCCCTGCAGGTTGGCCGTGATGTCCCGCATGTCCTTGGTGACGGTGACGATGCTGATCAACAGCGCGTCGTCCGGCCGATCGAGGTGCAGGAATTTGGTGTCGGCTTCGCTGATCTTCGGCTGGTATTCGGGGCAGATCAGGAACGGGTCAATGCACACGAACGCCAAATCGGGCGGGTTCAGCGCGTGCATGAAAAAGAAGGGTCGGGTGTCCGGCTTGCACAGGAAGACGAACTCCTTGACGTTCTCAAACGCCGGCAGACCCTCGGGGAAGTGGAAGATATTCTCCGAGTGGACCGGCAGCGAGACCAGCCGCGCGTAGGGGCTGACCGTCAAAACCGGCCCTCCCGCCGATTTTTGCTTTCCATAGGTGTCCATATTTGCCTCTCTTTTACTTGGGTTCATGCCTCTCGGTTATGCTCCTATTCGGCGGGCAGGTAAGACAGCAGGCTGGATGCCATTGCCTTCAACACCTCGTTTTCCGGCCCGTTTTCGCGATTAAAGACGTCCAGGCAGCACACTCGATGCAGGTCGAAACTGCCGGAATAGGCAGAAGTTTCCTGCGGCAGCGCCACCCAGCGCGTTTCCGTGGCGGTCAGTCCGCCGCGGATCAACTGGTTCTGCCAGCGGGTGTTCTCGGCCAGCGAGGTCGTGCCGACGAGGAACTGACAATTGGCCGGCGCGGGCGGCAGGCGCGCGCCCACCACGCGCACCGGCACGCCGCGAATCCGCCGACCGGTCCAGCAGTCGTTGAAGTCCCAGAACGCCGCGACCTCGCAGCCCGCGTCCCGCAGCGTCCGCAGCCACAGCGACGGCAACTTGCCCACGCCGCAGATGACCAGCCGGCCCGCGCCCAGGCGCCGCAGCTTGGCGCCGACACCGCGCAGTTGCGCCACCAGCGCGACTTTCTCGTAAGTTGCGCGGTCCATCGGCCGCCGGCGGCGCAAGCCGCGAAACGCCGCGGCCGGCGTCTCGGCCATTCCCCGCCAGAAACCGCGCAGCGCGCGCTCCTTGCGGGCGACGTTGTAATAGCGCTGAACCGTGTCGTAGACCGCCGGCAGGATCGCGTTCCACGGCAGGAAGCGGAACCAAAGATGCGTGTTGTTGCGAATCAGCAGCTTGATGATGTTGTTTTTATCGCGGCCGCCGCCATCGCGGACGTGGCGCACCTTGCGCGCATGATTGCACAGCGCGATCCGATAGCCGGCCTGGTAGAGCCGAAACGCGAGATCGTATTCCTCGCCATAATACAGGTAGCCCTCGGGATAGCCGCCGACGCGTTCCATGGCGCGCTTGCGGAAACCGGCCGCGCAGCCGTGAAAAACGGTCGGCAGCAGGCAGGCTTCCTCGGTTGCGCCGTTTTGAATCCGGCAGGCGACCGCGCCAATGGCGGGGTCGGTCCGGAAGGCCGCGAGCATCGCCTCCACCAGGCCCGGATCAATATAGGAATCGTCGTCCAGCGCCAGGATGAATTCGCCTCGCGCCTCGCGCAGGCCGATGTTGCGCGCCTCGGCGCCCATGTTGTAGGGCATTTGCAGGATTCGGCAGGCGATATCCCCGATCTGCGGGGGCAATGGCACGGCCTGCTGGCCATTGTTGATCACCAGCACCTCGGCGCGCAGGCCTTGCATCGCCTTGGCGTTCTGCGTGACGCTGTCCTCGCACCGCGCGGGCCGGTTGTGGGTCAGCACAATGACGCTGACATCAACATTCATGGGCCGGATTTGCCTTTGGATCCAGAATAAGCACGGCGGATGCCGCGGGGCCGGGAAGTGCAAAAGTCCGGCTTCCAGGTCCAAAGTCGGCATTATTTTCCGCGGCGGCCAATTCTGCTGGCGGGGTTAATAGTCATTTAACTATTTGGTCATAAATAAGTTAACAAATATCCGGGCGGTTTTTCCCAAAGGCCGTGCGATCATCCGTCTGCCCCGCATGTTTCATTATTTAAGAGCGGGGCGCTGGAACCCGAAAAAATGAACAAGGCCGCAAAGGGTTTTTTGAAGCCCACAGGCCCATTTTAATAGAAGGGAGGGATGCCGGACAGCGCGCGAGAGATGATTGAGACGGGATCGGCTGGAATCTGTCAGTCATGCGCCGGCCGAACACCGGGTTAAAGGACAGGCGAGACTGTCAGGCGGTCATGGACGACCGCCACGGTAAGGAAACAAAGTTCGAATATTCATGGAGGAATAGCAATGCAAGTGTACAACAATGTTCCCGCCTTCGCGGTGTGGAAAAACTATACGTTCAATGTCAGCAGCCTGCGCTCATCCATGTCCAAGCTCTCGTCCGGTCTCCGGATCAACAGCGCCGGAGATGATCCGGCCGGCCTGGCCATGAGCGAGCGTCTCCGCGCGCAGTACCGCAACTCCGCCGCCGCCGCCAATAACGTCGAAAACAAGATCAACTACCTGCAGACGGCCGACTCCTGGCTGCAGAAGATTCACGACATCATGGGCCGTATGGCCGAGCTGGCCGTCATGGCCAACGACGGCACGAAGTCCCCGGTGGATCGTA
>CAZMXS010000121.1:0-3485 GCA_964570325.1 uncultured Verrucomicrobiota bacterium
CGCCCGCTCAAACACCCCTTTTAACCCATCCGCGTTCAGCGGTAATTCCGGGCTAACAGCTAAAGGCTAACAGCTATTTTCAAAGGAGATCACGATGACACACCACTGGGCTTATGATTCGATTTTCTATCACATCTACCCGCTGGGGCTTTGCGGAGCGCCGGAGCGCAACGATTTTCAGTCGCCCGCCGCGCCGCGCCTGGAGCAACTGTATGACTGGATTCCGCACTTGCGCCGGTTGGGCGTCAATGCGCTGTATCTGGGGCCGCTCTTCGAGTCCACCGCGCACGGCTACGACACTGCCGACTACTTCTGGGTGGATCGCCGGCTGGGGGACAACGCCACGCTGGCGCGCCTGGTCGCGGCGCTGCACAACAACGACATCCGCGTCATTTTGGATGGAGTCTTCAATCACGTGGGGCGCGACTTCTGGGCGTTTCGCGATGTACAGCAAAATCTGCAAAACTCGCCCTACCGCGACTGGTTCCAGGGGCTCACCTTCGAGCGGCCAAGCCCTTATGGGGATCCGTTCTCCTACGAAGGTTGGAACGGGCATTGCAGCCTGGCCAAACTCAACTTGCGCCATACCGAGGTCAGAATGCACCTGCTCCAGGCCGTCGAGACGTGGATACACGACTTCGACATTGACGGGTTGCGGCTGGACGTGGCCGACTGCCTGGACATGGATTTTATGCGCGAGCTGCGCGCATTTTGCAGCGCCCGCCGCCCCGATTTCTGGCTGATGGGCGAGGTGGTTCACGGGGACTACCGGCAGTGGGTCAACCCGGACATGCTTCATTCGGTGACCAATTACGAGTGCTACAAAGGGTTATACTCAAGCCACGTGGACAAGAATTACTTCGAGATCGCCTACTCGCTCAACCGGCAATTCGGCGCGGGCGGCTTGTACGAGGGCCTGCCGTTGTACAACTTCGCCGACAACCACGACGTGAGCCGCGTCGCCAGCATGCTCACCGATCCGGCGCACCTGTACCCGCTCTACTGCCTGCTCTTCACGATGCCGGGCGTGCCATCGCTCTACTACGGCAGCGAGTGGGGACTCGCCGGACAAAAGGACAGCTACACCGACCGTCCGCTGCGCCCGCAGCTCGATATGGCAGCGGTGCGAACCGCGCCCCACCCCGATCTTGCCCGCGCGCTGGAACGGCTGGCCACGATTCGCCGGCAATCGCCTGCGCTCAAGTACGGCGGATACCGCCAGCTCTACGTCAGCCACGAACAACTGGCGTTCATCCGGCAGACGCCGGACGAGCAGGTGATCGTAGTGGTAAACGCCGCCGAGAAACCGGCGCTGGTTTCTTTCGAGGCGCCGGAGATTGCCGGGCGGCAGTTGGTGGACTGGCTCAATCCCGGTGAAGTTTTCTGGGGCGGCGACGGCAAAGCGCACGTGGATGCCATTCCGGCGCATTGGGCGCGCATCCTGGCGGTTCGATCCTGACGGTTACAGCAGCACGCCTTCGATGGCCCGGCGCGGGCTGGGTAACGCCGCCCGCGTCGGGTAGCCCAGGCGGAACATGCTCAACGGTTGCCAGTCAGGCGCATTGATCAATGTCTGCAACGCCTCGCCAAACTTTGGCGCGATCCCCAAAGCCTCCTCGCGTCCGGCGCGATCGGGCATCTGGTGCATGATGTGCATCCCCAGTCCGGCAACAGTTCCCCAGAGATGCATCCGCTGCCACAGGCGTCCGGTCTGGAGCTGCTGCGCCCGGTCGTTTTTGTCGCGCACCGCCACAATCCCGAAAGCGCCTGCGGTGGGAACGTGCGTCGTGCGTGTAGTCTTCAGCCACTCGCGCTGATTCTGCTCCGGCGACATCGGCGGGAGCAGCTTCGCCAGCGCCAAAATCAGCGGCGGGAGTCCGGCAGCGTCCAGTGTGATGCCGTCGCGCCGCCGCTCGATCTCCTCGCGCGAGTTGCGGGTCCAGGCGGCCACGTCGGCGGACTGCTCCGCGTCCCCGATGACGGCCTCGGTCGCCTGCAGGATGAGATCATCCACACGCCGCCGCGCATCGGCCCCGGTGAACCAGAAAACGCGCACGTCCGCCATCTCCGCGCCCAGCGCCGCAAGTGCGTCCAACGTGGACGTCTCCGGCAGGCGGGAGGTATCGTAAGCGGCGCGGTTCATGTGACGCCGGGGAATCGCCTCGTACAGGTCGAGAACGGATGGCCCGACGCTATCCGCAGACGCACCACCCCACGCAACTCGCGCCATGTGGAGCGGGTTCGCCGAATCCGGCAGCAAGGTCACGGCCGGCGCAAACCCATGCGCCCGCGCCGCCACCACCATATTTTCGACGGCGCAGCCCAGGGCAATCGCCACGTTGCGCCCGAAGGGATCCACCGCCGGCAATTGGCGCGACGGATCGGCGAAAACATCCACCTGTGACCCGGCCACCTGAAACAACCACGGCTGCGAGTTGTCGGGGTTGGCGGCAAGGATCGCGGCGCGCACAAAGGTTAAGGCCCCTTCATCTGGCAATCCCTTCCAGGCAGCCCACGGATCGTAGGCCGATCCCGCGCCCGGCGCAAAGACGCCCTGATCCACAACGCGCCATGCGCCCCCACCGGTCACCAAAGCCAGCGCCGCAGCGCCGGCCGTCTTCAGAAATGTACGACGAGTCATTGTTTGCATGGTACTCCTTCAAAAATCAGCACGGAGAGATTTTTTTAAGAATCTCCGTGGCCTCCGCGCCTCCGTGGTAAAAAATCCCCTCACTCCACAAATCCCATCGCGGACAGGAATTGCCGCACCTCAAAGCGAAACAGCTCCGCGCAGTCGCCCACCAGCGGGCCGAGCTGGCCGATCAACTCCAGCGAAACCAACCCGTGGACGCGGGTCCAGCCCACCAGCGTCCAGTACATCGCCGTGAGCGAGACCGGCGCAGAGTGCGCCGCGATGATGTCCTCAAGCTGTTGTTGCAAAGCCGGCGTGAAATGGGAATCGGCGAGCGTGGGGATGACGCCGGCCCGCAACGCCGCCTCGGCCAGCGCCGCGAAGAAATCCAGGCCGCGTCGCGCCGCCGGAAGCAGCGCCTCCCATGCCGGACGGTAGCCGGGTACCGGCGTCCCGTAAATCAAGGCAAACTGCACCGGGTTTGCCAGCGCCCAGTCGCGGTAAGCCGCAACGGCAGCGGCGATGCGTCCGGCATAATCGTCTGCCGGCAAATCCGCGCCGGACGACTCCAGCGCCGCTATTTGCGCGTGGTAAGCGTCGTCGCTGAGCGCCGTCAGCAGCGCGTCGCGGCTGGCATAGTAGCGGAAAATCGCTGCCGAGCTCACCCGCATGTCGCGGGCGACGGCGCGCAGCGAGAGCGTCGCCGGGCCGTTCGCAGTCATCTGTTCCCAGGCCAGCGCCTTGATCTCCGCAACGGTCGTGTCATGGTAGGCTTCACGGCGGGTTTTGGTCATAGAAAGCTCCCTTGAAAATAGCCCGCTAAAGCGGGGGAATTAAAGGAAGGTTTTTCGCG
>CAZMXS010000122.1:0-3455 GCA_964570325.1 uncultured Verrucomicrobiota bacterium
GAAAGAGTCAACGGTACATAACAAGCTGCCGCGACTCTTGATTGTCGCGGCAGCTTGTCGGTGTTGGCTAGTTGTTCCCGTTGATGACGATAATGCGCCCGGTTGCGCCATCTACCCGGACGCGCTGCCCGGTTTTGAGGCGTGTCGTCGCTTCATGGACGCTTACCACGGCCGGGATGCCGTATTCACGGGCGACGACTGCGCCGTGCGTCATCATGCCACCCACTTCCATTATCAGGCCGCCAGCCGTGAGAAACAGCGGCGTCCACGAAGGATCGGTGCCGGGACAGACGAGGATTTCGCCCGGTTCAAGTCGCGCTCCGCGAGGGTCCAGGATGACGTGAACGACATTCTCCACGACGCCGGGCGAGACCGGGCTGCCGTGTAGTTCGTTGGCGCCGGTTTGAGCGCCCAGGCCGGCATAGAAAGCGCGGCCATCGCCAAGCAGCAGTCGCGGAGACTGCCGCCGCATTTCGCGTTGGTAAGCCGCCCGGTTCTCTGCAACCACGGCTTTCCAATCACGGGGTTCTCCTTTCGCCAATGCGTTCAATTCATCCAGATGCAGGTAGAATAGATCGTCCGCTTGTGTCAGCGTTCCCGCTTTGACCATGTCGGCGCCGACGCGTAGCAACCCGGCGCGATGGATTCCCATCATGCGGATGGCAAAAAACTTTGGATTTTCGCGCAGTCCGGTGAGCTCGCGCACCCGCGTTCCGAAGAAGCGCATAAGTTGCGCCCGCAAAGCGCCGCCGCGTGTGCGCCGCGCCGTCGCGATCAGGGCATTTAGTGTTGCCTCGGCGGCGACGGCGCCTCTGGCGAAGATGGCGTCAGGAGCCTGCTCCGGCGCGGTGATTTGCAGGTAGCTTTGTAACGCGTGGAACACCGGTGCGGCATCCTCGCGCCAGCGTGGGCGCCCCATGTCAATTTCGGCCAGCCCACGCATTCCGTACCGTTGCATGAAGGCATCCACGGCGCCTTGCGCCGGTTCGGGCAACCGTCGCGCTTTCCAGTCGGCGGCGAGCCCGGCGGCGTCCGTTGCTGCAAAGTGGCTCACTGCTTCCGGTGAACTGCGGATGGTTTGGGCGCATGCCCACAGCGCCAGATCCATTTCGGTGGTGACGTTGTGCGGCAACCCACGCGCAACTTCCAGGGCCGACGGTTTGCCGGGAAGTTTGGCGGCCATTATCTGCAAAATCTGAAAGACGCTGATGCCGCAGACGGCGGCAGGCAGCAGGAAGCTCTGGATACCGGTGAAGAGTTGTGGTTCATCGTCCTGAAGTAGAGCCAACTGTTCGGTCAATGTGGTAGCGGCAGCGGCGTGGGCGGCGAGCGCTTCCAGGGCGGCATTTTCGGCCCGGTAGATGCGATCCCGTGCTTTTTCAGGGTTCGCCCAGTTGGCCAAAACCCGCACGGCGATGGGCACGAAGAATCGCGCGAGTTGCCACAATGTGCGCAATCTAATCCTGCCCGGCGCGTTGAAGGTCGGTTCGCTCCAGATGCTCTCTATCGCCTGATTGCCGCCCGGTTCGATGGAATCTAATGCGCCCTGCCAGGCTTTGCGCCCGAAGCGACTGTGGACGACGCCGGTGAAATTGATGTACAGGCGTTCCCCGGCGGTCAACAGCGCGTTCTGGGTTTTGTAAGTGGCCGGAATGCCAAAACGTCGCGCGGCGAATGCAGCAATGTTTTTGAGAGTGTCTTGTCCAAGCGGTGTGAGTGGGTCGAGCATTCCCTGGACCGCGCCGAACGAGAGCAGCACTGCCAATGGCGTCTCCGGCAAGTCATCCGGCAAGGGATACAGCGCAGTGATCGCGCGCGTTTGGAGTAAGTAAAGTTTTTCGTTGGCCCATGCCCATTCAATGTCCTGGGGCGCGCCGTAGCTCTGTGTTACTTGCTGTCCAAGCGCCGCCAGTTCGAGAATGGCCGCGTCCGGCAGCGCTTGTTGTGTGGCTGCTGCGGCGGATTCTGTGACTGTGCCTCCGCCTGCTTGGGGACGGATGGACAAGGCTTTGGCGCCCAGTTGCTTATCCAGGATACGGCGCTGCGCGACATTGACGCGGTATTGATCCGGTTCGATGAGCCCCGATACCAGCGCCTCGCCAAGCCCCAGCGTCGCGTCAATAACCGTCTCGGCGCGCGATCCGGTGAGTGGGTTGGCCGTGAAAAGCACGCCTGCAGCCTCGCTGTTGATCATGCGTTGAACCACCACGGCCAGAGTCAGCTCTCGTTGTCCGACGCCGTTGCGGGCGCGATAACCGATGGCGCGCGCCGTCCACAGGCTGCTCCAACAGGCGACCACCGCCTTCAGCAGCGCCGGCGCCCCGATTACGTTCAGATAGGTTTCCTGTTGCCCGGCAAAGGATAAGTCCGGCAAGTCTTCGGCGGTGGCGGAGGAACGCACGGCTACCGGCGGGCTACCCAGGGCCAGATAAGCCGCCCCCAGCACTTCGGCGAGCGCCGGCGGCAGTGTCTCGGTGGTGAATCGGGCGCGAATCGCTGCCGCTGCCGCTTCTAAATTGTCCGGATCGGCCGGATTGGCAGCCTCAGCTTGCGCCGCGACGGTCGCGGCGAGCGCATTGGCCGTCAGATAGGCGGTATAGGCTTCTGTCGTTACCAGGAATCCGTCCGGCACGGGGAATCCGGCCCGCGCGATTCGAGCCAGGTTTAACCCTTTGCCGCCGACCAGATTCAGCGTGGCGGCTTCTGTGTTGAGTGGCAAGATCAATGTTGGCGACAAAATTTTCTCCTGACAAAGTGGAAAAGAGCGATAGGGGGATTGGAATCTGCGTACTACTTCTTTTCATCTTCATCCGGCAGTCCCAGCCAATGGCGGGCTTCGAGAACTTCACGGAAAACCATCACATTTTCAGGCGATCCGGCGCGAAACGCCTGGTACATTCGCGCCATCCCGTACACCACATCTTGGGGGGCTACCATGGCCATTTTCCAGGGGACGCCGGCGCCTTCGATGCGGGTCATCAAGCCGGCGCTCCCCCGCATGCCCAGGCTACTGACCTCGAATTGGGAAACCTCACGATAATCACACAGAATATCCATTCCCACTTCGAAACCGGGATCGGCAAAGATCTGTGCTAAGTTCTGCATCATTGTTTGATCCTCGACCTTGCCGATGAAATTGACATATACCACCTTCGCCATCTTGTCAATGTGATATTGAATTGTCATTTCTCCTCCGCCTGATCCTGCAATCGTATAAAATCATTGCCGAAGTTAAGTATAGCGGAAGATAAAAATATATCAAATTTCCACCCGTTTAAACAAAATGCATTACGGGTCGTGCTGGTATGGGGTATGCTGTGCGCGCCAGGCCCCCTGAACTTTAGGTGAATTTTTAGTAAGTTGTGTAATTACAACTCGAAGCAGGTATTCGAAACGCCATTTTTTTTTGGGGGGGGATGGGGGGAGTAAACGCGGCTTTAAAATAAAAAAGAGCG
>CAZMXS010000123.1:0-3168 GCA_964570325.1 uncultured Verrucomicrobiota bacterium
GGACTACGGGGTGGAGGGGGGTCCGGGGCGGCGGCGGTAATGGTGGTGTGGTCATATCGGGCGGCCGGCCGCGGGCGGCCCGCCGCCGGCCGGCCGGTCTGTCGGGCATGGTTTAATACTGCCTTTTCGTCGCCGGCCGCGGCCGCGCGCTCCTCGATCGTCAACGCGCCGGTCGGGCATTCGCCGAGACATTCGCCGAGTCCGTCGCAGAATTGTTCCTTGACCAGCCGGGCTTTGCCATTGACCAGTTGTAACGCGGCTTCCGCGCAGGCGATGACGCAGGCGCCGCAACCGTTGCATTTGACCTCGTTAATGCGGATGATTTTCCGTTTTGGCAGCATTTCAGATCCTTCTGACTCCGGCCACTGGCCGGAGCGCGCGGCTTGTTGTTTGAAGTTAGCTTCCCGCCAGCGCGGACTCCATGTCCCGTTCCACTGTGGTGATCGGCTTGATATTGAATTTCTCGACCAACGCCTGCAGGATTGCCGGGCTGACGAACGCCGGCAGGCTGGGCCCCAGTCGGATATTTCGGATGCCGAGGTGCAGCAGGCTGAGCAGGATACAGACGGCCTTCTGTTCGTACCACGACAGGATCAGCGACAGCGGCAAGTCGTTGACGCCGCAGTTCAAGGCGCTCGCGAGCGCGCCGGCGACCTTGATCGCGGAGTAAGCGTCATTGCACTGTCCGCAGTCAAGCAGACGGGGCAGGCCGGCAACCTGGCCAAAATCCAGCTTGTTAAAGCGGTACTTGCCGCAAGCCAGCGTCAGGATCAGGCAATCGGCCGGCACGGCCTGGGCGAATTCGGTGTAGTAATTGCGGCCGGGCTTCGCGCCGTCGCAGCCGCCAATCAGGAAGAAATGGCGGATTTGCCGGGCCTTGACGGCTGCGACGACCTGGCCGGCCGCGCCGAGCACGGCCTGGTGGCCAAAGCCGACGAGAATGGTCTGCGCCGGCTCGTCGGCGGCGAAACCGGGCGCCGCCCGCGCGGCGTCAATCACCGGCTTGAAGTTCCGATCCGGAATATGCGTTACGCCGGGCCAGGCGACGAGCCCGCTGGTGAAGATGCGCGCCTGGTATGTCTCACGCGGTTTCTGGATGCAGTTGGTGGTCATCAGGATCGCGCCGGGGAAGGCGTCGAACTCCCGGGCTTGGTCCTGCCAGGCGCCGCCGTAGTTGCCGGCCAGATGGGGATATTGCTTGAGGCCGGGATAGCCGTGGGCCGGCAGCATCTCGCCGTGCGTATAGACGTTGATGCCCTGACCCGCGGTCTGCTTCAGCAGCTCTTCCAAATCCTTCAAATCATGTCCGGAGACCAGGATGGCCTTGCCTTTGACCGGCGTGATCCGAACCGGCGTGGGCACGGGATGCCCGTAGGCGCCGGTGTTGGCGGCGTCGAGCATTTCCATGACCTTCAGGTTGACTGCGCCGCATTTGAGATTGAGCCCGAGCAGATCGTTGACGGTAGCATCGGGTCGCGTGAGGAAATCCAGCGCCTCGTGGATGAAGGCGAAGACGGATTCATCCTCGCGCCCGAGCGCGAGCGCATGTTCCGCGTAGGCCGCCATACCCTTGATGCCGTACGTCAGCAGTTCCTGGAGCCCGGCGATATCGGCCCCCAGCGTCTGGATGCGGGTTTGGAGCGTAACGTCGCGCCCTTGCTGGATCAGCCCGGCGCGGGAGCCGGCCGGAACCCATTGGGCCGGGCCGCTCAATTTTTCGGCCCGCGCGCCGGCGGCGCGCTCATACGATTGGCGGGCCCGGTCACGCATGTCCGCGGCCTGGGACAACAGCCCCTGCAAGCGGGCCGGATCGAAATTCACATTGGTGACGGTGGTGAACAACGCCTTGAGTGTGAAATGATTGACGGCCGATTCCGACCGGCCGAACTGGCGCGCCCGGTGGGCGTACTGGCTGATGCCCTTGACGGCGTGAACCAGCAAGTCCTGCAGAGCCGCGGTCTCGGGATCCTTGCCGCAGACCCCCAGCTTGTCGCAGCCGGTCCCCTTGTAAGTTTGCTCGCACTGGAAACAGAACATATTCATCGTCGGCTCCTTTCGTTTATTAGCGATACCGGATCGTCATCGTGAGCAACGATAAACCATGCGCCGCCGGCGCGCCTTGATCCAGATCAAGAACCGGCCCTTTTGGGTTGGCTCGAGTTATGACCGGCGGTGAAGGACAAAAACACAGTTTTTCGCCGCAGGGGTCGCGAATGGGCCTGGATTAAATTATCCGTGAAATCCGCAGTTTGAAATTCCATTGGCTGCGGGGCCAAACTTGAAGGCTCGAGGGGCGGTTGCAAGTTGTAAATCGGAAATCGCAATTTCCCGGCGCGCCGGTTAATCTGGACGCGCAGGATCAATCATGGACCGCTTGATTGCGTTGGGACAGGCTAATTTTTTCAAAGGGCTTTCGGACGACAGCCGGAAGGCCCTGGCGGACATTTGCATTGCCCGGGAGGTGCGCCGGCGCGAAATCCTGTTCGCGGAGGGCGATCCCGGCCATTCGATCTACCTGCTCGACCGGGGCGACGTGCAATTGTTCAAGACCGCTCCCGATGGCGCCGAGGTGGTCATCAAAGTCGTTGCGCCGGGCGAGGTGTTCGCCGAGGTGATTCTGTTTGAACAGGCCCGCTATCCGGTGTCCGCGATGACGCTGACGGAGAGTCGGATCTTCATCTTTCCGCGCAAGGACATCCACCGCCTCCTGACGCGAGAGGACTTTCGGAATGACTTTATCGCCATGCTGATGCGCAAACAACGATACCTGGCCGAGCGTATCTATGACTTGAGCACCCGGGATGTCGAGGAGCGGTTCCAGCGGTTTCTGGACGAACGCTATCGGGGGCAGACGGTGATCGCAATGGGTATGTCAAAGAAGGACGTGGCGGCGGCCATCGGTACAACGCCGGAAACGCTCTCGCGCCTGATCCAACGGTTGGAGGCGGAGGGCGCATTGACCTGGCAAGGGCGCGAAATTCGCAGAGTGCGGGCTGTATGACGACGCTATCCGGCACCCAGATTGTAATCCCGCCGCCGCGTCGCCGCTGGCCGCGCGGGCTGGCCTGGTTGGCGGCGATTGTGGTCGCCGCCCGCCGGGGGGCCGGGGGCCGCAGGGCTTTACGCGCCGGGCGGGAGTATGGCGAGGCCACTTGGTTACCGGAGGTG
>CAZMXS010000124.1:0-3052 GCA_964570325.1 uncultured Verrucomicrobiota bacterium
CCGTCCGGATGTTCCGCCACCGCGCTGCAGCTTTCAACCCAGTCGCCGGTATTGTAATATGCAATGCCGTGCAGGGTCCGGGTCTCTGCCTGGTGAATGTGGCCGCAAACGATGCCGTCCGCGCCGCGCCGGCGAGCGGCTTCGGTCAGCGCGGCTTCATATTGCGAGATGAACGCCATGATATTTTTCACCTTGTGCTTGAGGTAGGCCGAAAGCGACCAGTGCCCCAGTCCCAGCTTGCGCCGGAGGTAGTTCAAGGCCTGGCTCACGCTCAACATCACATCGTAACCGTGCGAACCCAGCGCGGCCAGCCAGGGGGCGCAGCGGACGATGTTGTCATACTCATCCCCATGTAAAACCAGCAGCCGGCGGCCGTCCGCTGTGGTGTGCAGGGCGTCCTTGACGATGGACAAACCGCCCAGATCCAGCCCCGCGTACTGGCGGGCGAACTCGTCATGGTTGCCGGGGATGAAGATGATGCGCGTGCCTTTGCGGATTTTTCGCAGCAGTTTCTGGACCACATCATTGTGCAACTGCGGCCAATACCAGGATCGCCGGAGCGACCAGCCATCAATGATGTCGCCGACCAGGTAGATTTGCTCGGCGTCGTGACGCCGGAGAAAATCGAGCAGGCGCTCGACTTCGCAGGTGCGCGATCCAAGATGAAAATCAGAAAGCCACAGCGTGCGCCAGCGGTGGCGGGCCATATCCGCCGCGGCCGATTCGGGCGCGGTTGGAGAAGTGGGTGCGCTTGCATTCACGCGCCGAAACTAGCTCAGCCCCGGCGCGCGATGCAATCGGAATGCCGGCGGGCCGCGCCGATCTAACCCAAAGCTAACCGGTGGCTGACATTAGGCTGACACGAACCCATTTTAATAACCGCATGAATCAGTCACATTCTATTCAGCCCGGCTTTGTGGGGGGTAAAGCCGGCGGTTGGAGCCGGTTTTTGCGTTTGCATCGCGGGGTTACGGTGTTGAGTGGATTTCTCTGTGGCGCGCTGCTCACCCTGGCGTATGAAACGCTCAAGCAACTGGTGTGGCCGGATATTTCCATCTGGCAGTCGCATATCGTGACGGTGGGGTTCGTCGGTTTGCTGGTTGCGCTGGGCGTATGGGCGGCGCTGGTGCACGAACGCCGCATCAGTGAACTGGTGGAACAATCGGAGGCCTTTCATCGCGAGTGCTTGGAAAATATCGGTGAAGTCGTGCTGCTGGCCGACGAGGATGGGCGTTTTCTTTTTGTCAGTCCTCACGCGGAGACGCTGCTGGGGCATACCCGGGAGGCGCTGCTGAATTCCGTCGGCGCACATCGCTTGTTTGATCGCGATCCGCGCAGCACGCCGGATTATCTTGAAAAGGGGTTGGTGGTGGATCGGCTCGTCACCGTCACCGACGCGTTCGGCCAGCCGCGCCGGCTGCTGGTCACGGCACGCCGCGTAACCATCGCCGGCGGCACGCGGCTTTACACCTGCCGCGCCGCGTGATGCCAGGTCCGTGCTGCTGGGCGCAGACATCCGGCCTGCTTCAACCATTAACCCGTTCTTTGCCGCCTGCGCCGATGCGCGCGAAATGGGCGAGCCTTACGAATGAGTCAAGCTGGCCCAACCTGCCGCGCAGCCAAGGCTGTGTTGAGGATAGTGGTAAACGGCTGAAAGGGAGCGAGGTAAGCGAAACTGGTGGACAGGTTCCCGTCATTTTGCTATGTCCATGGGCATGAAAAACAACGCATGGACGGGATATGCCGACGCGGAGACGCTGGATCGAGTAACGATACGGCTGATCGAACCGGGGGAGAAGGCACGGTGGGATCAACTGATCTGCGAGCGGCACTATCTGAAGAACGCAAACCTGGTCGGCCGCCAGCTACGCTATGTGGCGGAGTTGGATGGGGAATGGATCGCGCTGATCGGCTGGAACGTGGCGGCCTACCATCTCAAGTGGCGGGAAGAATGGGTGGGCTGGTCGATCGAGCAACGGTTACAGAGGCGGAAGTTCTGGGCACAGAACAGTCGGTTTCTTTTGCTGAGTCAGCCTGGGGACTGCCCCAACATGGCGAGTCGACTGCTGGGGTTGTGTTGCCGGCGCCTGAGCCGGGACTGGGAAGAGGCCTTTGGACATCCCCTTTTGGCGGTGGAGACTTTTGTGGATCCGCAACGGTTTTCCGGGGCGTGTTATCGGGCCAGCGGATGGGAGCGACTGGGGCAAACGCAGGGCTGTCGGCGGCATCATCGTGACTTCTATCAGGACGACGGGCACCCCAAAGAGCTGTGGGTGCGCGCGCTCCATCCGAAGGCCCGGAAATGGCTTCGCGCTGAGGAGTTGCCCAAACGGTACGCGGGATACGAAGACCGGGCGATGTACTGCACGTATACCGCCCCAGCGTTCCGATCTTTGTGGCAACGGATGAACCGGTTGGTGGACCGGCGCGGAACCAAAGGCCGGCGGCATGCGTTGGCCTCGACGCTGACGATCTGCGCGCTGGCGACGCTGTGCGGGGCGCGGGGAACGCGAGCGATCACCGAGTTTGCGGAATACCTTAACCAGAGGCAGTTGAGGCGGTTACGGGCCTACCGCAACCCCAAGACCGGGAAGTACGAGCCTCCGAGCGAGCCGACGATCCGGCGGTTACTCAAGATGGTTCCGGCGGCGGACGTGGATACGGCCGTCATCGGGTGGATGGCCGAACAGGACGAACAAGCCGGTCGTCTCGCCGTGGACGGCAAGGCGGTGAAGAAGGCGAAGCAGAAGGACGGGCGACCGCTACATCTGGTTGCCGCCGTGTCGCACGCATCCGGCCGCCTGGTGGCGCAACGGCCCGTGGATGAGAAGTCGAACGAGATCACGGCGTTGCGGCCGATGCTGGAGCCTCTGGCGCTGGATGGAGTGGTCATCACAGCGGACGCGATGCACGCCCAGCAGGAGGCGGCCCGCTTCCTGACGCAGGAGAAGGGCGCGGATTACCTCTTCACGTTGAAGGGGAATCAACCCTCGGTGCGGGATAAGGCGCTACAACTACTCGGTAGCGCTTTTCCCCCCTCACCATCCGGCGC
>CAZMXS010000125.1:0-2314 GCA_964570325.1 uncultured Verrucomicrobiota bacterium
GGTCCGCATCTCGCCCGCGCTCTCTTTCGCCTTCCGGGCCGCCTCTTCGGCTGCGGGCTTCAACCATAGATACGGACCGATTTTCTGCATGGGAACCTCCGCTTTTTTAAAATGAAATGAGGAATTGGCAAAGCTACCTTCTATCCTTTAGACAACGCCCCTTCCGAGATGATGAAGTATGGCGGGATCCAAGAAACAGAAGGCGTGGCGGGTGCTTGTGGCCGTTGGGGCCAGGGAATACTGGCGAGCCGTAAAAAAATCATGGTATGATTCTCCGGCTGGTTCGCTCTTTCGATCACCCCCCACAATCCGACGTTGAGAAAAGGATGCGCCCACCATGTCTTCGATGACCCTGCCTTTCATGAAATCTGCGCTTGTGGCTTTTCTTGGGGTGCTGCTCGCCGCAACCGCCCAGGCCGCAACCTTGACGGTCACCAGTTCCGCCGACAGCGGCGCTGGCACCCTCCGCCAGGCTTTGGCGGACGCTGCGGACGGCGACACCATCGACTTCGCCCCGGCCGCCAATCCCATTACCGTCAATTCCGCTTTGAATGTCAACCGCCGCGTCACCATGAGCGGCGTCTCGCAGGTCGTGCAGGCGTCCGGCACCAGTTTTGCCGTCTTTTATTTGACCAGCGGCGCATCGGGCAGCACGCTTTCCGGCATGGCCATCCTGCGCGGCAGGTTCGGCATTTGGATGACCGGGTGCTCCAACGTCAGCGTCCTGAATTGCCGCATCGGGATCGATTACAGCGACGCCAACCAGGCGGCCGCATCCTGCGGCATCCGGCTTGATTGGTGCAATAACGTCCGCATCGGCGCGCCCGGCCAGGGGAACGTGATTTCCTGGAGCATGTACGGCATTTACGTCAGCGAATCCTCGGCCAACACCATCATTCAATCCAATTATATCGGCACCAACGCCGCGGGCCCCTCGGACGCGGGCTATATGGGCGGGATTGTATTGACCATGAACAGCACCGGGACCTTGATCGGCGGAAACATGGCGGCCGGGGAGGGAAACTTGATCTCGGGCCACAACGAAGGAATTTATACCCTCACCGGCAGCCACGACAACATTATTGCCGGCAATATCATTGGCCTGAACGCCACGCAAACCGCGGCCATCCCCAACTTTATTGGCCTGCGCATCACCACGCCGAACCACATCATCGGCCAGATCTTTCCGGAGCACGGCAACGTGATCGCGGGCAACCAGCAGCAGGTTTTCATTGACTCGACCTCCGGCTGCGTCATACGGAACAACCGGATCGGTAACAATCAGGCGGAACAATCATTTTCGAGTCAATCCGTCGGGATTCTGCTGATGAATGCCACCGGAAACGTGATCGGCGGCGACCGCGCGGTTGCCGGGGAATCCAATGTCATCTCAGGGATGGCCGGCTCCTCGTTTGCCGGCGTTCTCATCCATAACAACTGCTCGGGCAATGTCGTTTCCGGCAATTACATTGGAACCAACAGTTCAGGTACGGCCGCGCTCCCGAACAATTACGGGATCAGTGTTATTTCCGGGAACAATGTCATCGGCGGAACCGAGGACGGGGGTCAGCAGCGCGGCAATGTGATTTCCGGCAACACCTACGGCATCTTTATTCAGGACAATGCCGGGATGAACACCATTCTGGGCAACCGAATCGGCCTGAACGCAGCCGGGAATATGGCGCTTCCGAACAACAACGGGATCTATTTTTACACCTGGAGCGGCGCCAGCGCGCAGCAAATCGGCGACGGCACGGCGTCGGGCCGCAACGTGATCGCCGGGAACAGCGCCCGTGGCATCTATTTAAACTCCGGCGGGAGTGTGGTGTCGGGGAATTATCTCGGCGTCAGCGCGGACGGCAGCCTGCAGATCCGCAACTCCACCGAAGACCTGTATATTCCGGGGAGCGGGAACCGCATTGAAAACAACCTGCTGGCCGGGAACGCCACGATAGCGGGCGGAGGCAATACACTGACCGGCAACCGGATCGGCGTGCTGGCCGACAACAGCCTGCCGCCGGTAACTCCGGCCAATGCCTTGATCGTGAGCTCTGCCGGAAATTATATCGGCCTTCCCGGCGGGCCGGGCAATTTGATCGCCAACGCCGGCCGGGGTATTTACTTGGGTTCGGCCGGAGCGGATTTCAACGGGTTCTACGCCAATACCATCACCGCGTTTGCCACCGAAGGCATCGGCCGGGTGGCTGGCGCCAACCAAGACAAGGCCGCTCCGGTGGTGACCTCGGGTCTGACCACGCTGGTGCTGGGCACCGCGGGCGCGGGGAATTATATTGAACTCTTCAAAGCCGAGCCG
>CAZMXS010000125.1:2335-2612 GCA_964570325.1 uncultured Verrucomicrobiota bacterium
TGGTGCTCTCGGGCGCGGGGCCGGGCGGGAGCTTGGCGCTGGTGGGCACAACCACGGCCGACGGCGCGGGGAATTGGAGCATCGTGCCATCCGGCATCCGCCACGGCGAGTATGTCTGCGCCCTGGCGACCGACAGCGCCAATAACACCTCGCTTTTTTCCGCGAACCGCATTGCCTACGATCCCACTCCCACCTCCACGGTGACGCCGACGTACACCTACACCGCCACGCCCACGATCACGCCGACATCCACGTCGACGGACACACCGACCATCAC
>CAZMXS010000126.1:0-2253 GCA_964570325.1 uncultured Verrucomicrobiota bacterium
ATCCAGGAACCGTTGAAAATAAGCCTCGGCCTGCTTGGGATCCTTGAGTTCATCGCCGTAAACCAAGCCGAGGTTATACAGCGCCGGCGGGTAGTCGGGCTGTTTCTCGAGCGCCTGCATGAGATAAAAGATCGCCTTGTCCGCGTTGGTGGCATTCAGTTCAATTACCGCCAGCGCGGTCAGGATGCGCGCGGATTGCGGCGCGCGCGCCAGCGCGCCGAACAGCGCGCGGCGCGCATCAGACCAATTGCGCTCGGCCAGGTGATACTGGCCGATGAATTCCAGCGGTCGCGCGTCGGCCGCGTCGAGCCGCGCGGCCTCATCGAAGTAGGCCAGCGCGCGCGGGGCGTCGCCGCCGCGAAGCATCAGGATACCCAGGTTGCAGGCGGGCGCGGCGAAGTTCGGGTTCAGCCGCCGGCTGTACTCGAACGCCTCGATGGCGCGCTCGATCTGCCCGAGGCGGACCCGGATGACGCCTAGGTAATTGTAGGCCAGCGCGTTTTCCTCGCTCGCCGGGCGCCGGTTGACGGATTTCTCGAACCGGTCGGCGGCGCGCACGTATTCCCCGCGCCGGAGTTCGCGCAGGCCGGCATCAAACTCGCGCTCGCCCGGATCACGGCCGCAACCCGAAAGCAAGGCAAACGTCCCGACCAAACCGCCTGCCGCCAACAGAATCCAACTTCTCATGTAACCTCTAAAAAATGGTGCGGGCATCGTACAACAGCGCCGGACCCCGCGCAACTGCCGAACGGATGGAAGGCCGGCGCCAACCGGTTGTTCAGCCCACATGACGCGGCTGGCCCAACAATCGCCTGGCGCCGGCGCCCACGCGGAGATGAGCGCCACGCGGGGTCGGCCCTTGAAACAGTCAATCAATGCCGGCGCTTATGCCGGATGCGCCCGGCTGCGGCCCACCGCAAAGACTTGCGTGCCGCAGGGGAACATATTCACGAAGTACAGAGCATAAAAAACGGCGGCCACCCACTTCTTCAGCGGGCTGTAACGGCCATCCACCGGCGGTGGATTGGGGTCCGCGAGATCGCCTGCGGAAAGCCGCTGTTGCAGGTCGTAGAGCGGCCAGCCCCAGCGCCGGAAACACACGGTATCAAACCCGGCGGCCTCCAGCTTGCGCACGATCAGGTCGCCATCATAGTTTCGAAAATGGCCGTAGCGTTTGTCCACCTTGTCGGCCGGCCCGCCCGGCACGGAAATGACAATGTGACGCGTCAGCGGCGCGAGCCGCCGCAAGACGGCCACGTCATCCTCGATATGTTCCAGAACCTCCGACATGATGATCACGTCATAGGCGCCGGTTGGCGTCTGTTCCGCCAGGTTCATTTGCTGAAAAGTCGCGCGCGGAACGTTTTTTCGCGCGATCTCGATCGCCGCGGCGGAAATGTCCGCGCCATACAGCTCGGCCGGAGTTCGGCGGGAAAGCTCGAGGAGCAGCCGGCCGTCGCCGCAGCCCAGGTCCAGTACCCGCGCATGCGGCACCTGGCAGGTCAGGCGGATGACGATCCGCCGACGATGCCGGCAGGCCGGCCCGTAACGGGTCGTGTCGTTCCATTCACCCTGCCAACTGCGCTCGTAATCGTACATGCCCGATCGTTGCATATTCTCCCTTCGCCTGCCGTGTCAAGCGGGGCCATGCTAGATACGGCCGGCAGTCACGTCAAGCGGTTCGCCCGGCCCGCTCACCGGGCTCGCCGGGCACGCTCCAGCGCGCGCCGGGCCTCGGCGCTGGCAGGCTCGACCTTCAACCAGGCTTCCGCATATTGGGCCGCCAGGCGGTATTGCCCCAGTTCGAGATAAGTGGCCACGAGCCCGCTGAGCGCCGCCGTGGTCGCCGGATCCGCCTTGACTGCTTGTTCCCAGTATTGCAGAGCCGCATTCGTTTCACCGGCGCCACGGGCAATCCAGCCCAATCCGTTGAGCGCCGCCGGATGGTTCGGTCGCGCGGCCAGGCATCGCTCAAACGACGCCTTGGCATTGAGCGTCAGACCCTGATTGAATTGCGCCCAGCCCAGCCCGTTCCAGGCGTCGGCATTGGCCGGGTCGGCCCGCGTCGCCTGCGCAAACCAGTTTTCCGCCCCGCGGAAATCCTGCGCGCGCCAGCGTTGCCAACCGCGTTCGGCCAGCATGGCGCCGTTGCCGCCCGGTCGCGCGGCCCGCCAAGCCGCCACGCCCACGAGCAAGCCGCCGATCGCGGCCAGCGTTCCGATCAGGATGCCCGCGACCGCCAGGGCGCGGGCC
>CAZMXS010000127.1:0-2023 GCA_964570325.1 uncultured Verrucomicrobiota bacterium
TTTCGAGCGTGTCCCCATCCGCGCCATCCGCGTAATCCGCGGTCAATTCTTCCAGGTGGTTGTGCGGTATTTCCCGGCGGGGGGTTGATGGCCGCAAGAAGGCGCCGGCGCGGATTTCGCGGACGGTTGGCCGTCTTCCGCGGCGCGGCCGGTTTTTGCCGGCATCATTATGTATTGCATAATGAGCAATAATTCATAAAATTGTTCATTATGAAATCAATGGACAGCGCCATGCTGAAGGATGTTCTGCTGACGCAGAAACGGGAATGGGAACGGCGGCTGACGGAGCGGTATATCGCGCGGGAGGTCGGCCCGGCGTTTGCGCGCGCCGGGGACCTGGTCCGGGTGGTGGTTGGCCCGCGCCGCGCGGGCAAGTCGTTTTTCGCCCTCCATGCCCTGGGCGCGACGGGCGTCTGCGGCTACGCCAATTTCGACGACGAGCGCCTGGTGGGGTTGGCGGACTATGACGACCTGCTGAATGCGCTGGATGCCGTGTACGATCGGCCAGCTATGTTGCTGCTCGACGAGGTGCAGAATCTGGAGCGGTGGGAGCTGTTCGTCAACCGCCTGCAGCGGCAGGGCCGGCGTCTGCTGGTCACCGGCAGCAACTCTCACCTGTTGAGCTCCGAGCTGGCCACGCATCTGACGGGCCGGCACCTACTGGTTCCCCTGCTGCCGTTCAGCTTCGCGGAATATCTGCGGAGCGCGGCGGGTCCGCTGACGGCATCGGAACAAAAAGCCCGTCTGGAAACCTATGTGCGGGAAGGCGGCTTCCCCGAACCGCTGCTGAAAGCGGTGGACCGCGGCGAATACCTCCGGACGCTCGTGCAGGCGGTGCTTTTCAAGGATATTGTCAGGCGCCATCGCATCCGCGCGGTTCAGGGGATTGAGGATCTGGCCCGCTACCTGTTTTCCAACGTGGCCAAGGAGTATTCCTACCAGGCCCTGGCCCGGGTGACCCGCTGCCGCAGCGCAAATACCGTGGAGAAATATGTGCGTTACCTGGAGGAGGCGTTTCTCTTCTTCTCCATCCGCCGGTTTTCATTCAAAGTCCGCGAACAGGCGGCCTACAACAAGAAGATCTACAGCGTGGACAATGGTCTTGCGGTGGCGCTCGGGTTCCGATTCAGCGCCGACAGCGGCCGCCTTTATGAGAACGCGGCGGCCATCGCCCTTTGGAAGCAGGTGTTGAATCGGGCCGCGGAAGTGTTCTACTGGCGGGGCGCCCAAAACGAGGAAGTGGATTTCGTCGTCAAGCAAGGCCCGCGCATCAAGGCCCTGATCCAGGTATGCCAGACCGTGGACGATCCGAAGATCCTGGCCCGGGAAACGCGGGCGCTGTTGAAGGCCGGGCATGAGCTCAAATGCCCGGATTTGCTCCTGCTGGCCGGCGACCAGGAAAAGACCGAGACCGCGGAATGGTTCGGCTTGAAAGGCCGCATCCGGCATGTTCCGTTATGGAAATGGCTGCTGGAGCAGGATGCGGCCGGGGGCCGCAAAGACGGCGGCAAGGCCAGTTAAGGCGGTTCGTGATGAAAGGCCTGCGGGAACCACGGAGACACGAAGGCGCGGCGCAGGGCGGGTGGCGGCGGCGGTATTTGACCGCGGATAGCGCGGATCACGGGGCGCTTAGTTTGCGCGTGGCGCCGATTGGAACCGCGAATTATCGCGAATGTTCCCGTGGCGTCCGCTTTCGAGCGTGTCCCCATCCGCGCCATCCGCGTAATCCGCGGTCAATTCTTCCAGTGGTTGTGCCGAATGTCCCGGCGGGGGAGTTGGTCATCATCCCCTCGTACTCGTGGCTCGTACTCGTACTCCTACTCGATCCGTTTCCGGTTCGTGATGAAAGGCCTGCGGGAACCACGGAGACACGAAGGCGCGGCGCAGGGCGGGTGGCGGCGGCGGTATTTGACCGCGGATAGCGCGGATCACGCGGATCAGGGGGCGCTATGGTTTGCGCGTGGCGCGGATTGGAACCGCGAATTATCGCGAATGTTCCCGTGGCGTCCGCTTTCGAGCGTGT